>NZ_JBEPLV010000003.1:0-1065756 GCF_040545415.1 Paenibacillus favisporus
AAGATGACCCCCGACGAATTCAGAGGTCACCTGCTTGCTGGTTAAGCTTAGGGCTGTTTCTTTTAAACTGTCCACAATCCGGGTCACAGTTCAGAAGGGCGGGAGCGGCTGTTTTTCTTTATATTGGTGACCGTTATTCCTCGGACGGTCACAGATGAAACCGTTCAACCTGATCCCACTGCTTTTCTTTGCGCAAAATTTCGCGCTGTTTTGGCCCGATCAGGTCAAAATGGGGAAAAGGAGAGCGGTTGTGTATATATTTCGGTGAAAGTCCGTGGCTGACGCACCAGCCGGCGAGCCGGTCCAAATCCGAGCAGCCGACCTTGGTAACCGTCGTCATCCCGGGAAAACGCGGGTCCAGCCAGTAGTGCGTCAAATACGCGATTTCTCCCCGGCTGACCGTCTCCTTCCACCGGTTCAGTTCCATGCGGTTAATTCCAAAAGCCATCCTGTATTCATCCCCATCTATTTCGTCATTCGTCTTCGGATATGATTCGTACGTCTTCGCACATTTCCAGTTATTAGCCTGGCAAATTCCTGCTTGCCGATTAAGCGTCTGCCGTACGCTGCATCAGGCGCTTCAGCTTGGTTTCGGTCGGAGATCCGGCGCACGGCGTATAGATGCTGCAGCGCAAATCGCTGCCGCCCTGTACCTGCAGCGACGTTAAATCGAACAGCATCTTTCCGGCTTTGGCATGCCTGAACTCAATCAGCACCTCCGGCGCCGAGCTGACCTGGCTCTGTTTCCACAGCGTCAGGAATTCGGGGTCGGTATTCTCCATTTCCCGAAGAAACTGCTCATACCATTCATCATCGACGTACTGGCCGTAGTACGCGCGAAAAATCGACAGAAACCCCATAATAAAATGCTCCCAGTTAACCGCCAGCCTCCGCATCTCCTTACGGGTAAACAGAAGGCGGATCAGATTCCGCTCCTCGGGCGGAATCTGGGTAAAGTCGAGAAACACGTGGGCGGCCGCTTCATTCCAGCCGACAATCTGGAAACGCCGGTCGGAGATGATCGTTGGACAGTAGTGGAGCTCGTCCACGATTTTTTGCAGCGCCGGGCTGATCTGCGGGTGCTCCTGCTGAATCGGGGCGGCAGCAGAGCCGCTCTCCAGGGCGAGCGAAAACAAATACTTCCGCTCGTCCGCTGTCAGCCGGAGCGCGGACGCGACGCAGTCGAGCACCGAAGCAGACACTTTGATGTCCCGTCCCTGTTCAAGCCAAGTATACCAGGTGCTGCTGACCCCGGCGAGCTGTGCCACTTCTTCCCGCCGGAGTCCGGGCGTCCGCCGGCGGGTGCCCTGCGGAAGTCCGACTGTTTCCGGCTGCAGCTTGGCCCGCTGGTTTTTCAGAAAAGCGGAAAGCGCATTAAGCCGTGCCTGCTGATTCATCTGTTCTTGCACCTCTTTCAAAGTTAAGACCCATTTGCAGATCCAATTGTAGATCTAGATTCAGTTCTATTTGCAGATCTATTTGCAGATCTATTTGCACATCCAATGATAAGTTCCATCGTAGGTTCCTTCCCATTCGGGTGTTTCTTATGATGGTGTTCATTATGATGGTGTTCATTATGATGGTGTTCATTATGATGGTGTTGCTTATACTAGGATAAACTATAACTTGTAATAGGATAAATGCTATGGAAAGATAATATCATAATTTGAGTTTGGGAGGAATACCAGATGGAGAAGGTTGTCGTTACAGGAATGGGGCTGGTTTCACCGCTGGGCAGCACGGTACCCGGCTTTTGGAATGCCATGATTCGAGGCGAGTCGGGAATATCCCGGATCGATGCGTTTGATACGTCCCGCATGAAGGCTTCCGTCGCCGGCATCGTACGGGACTTTGATGCGGAGGCAAGGTTCGGCCGCAAGGAAGCCCGACGGATGGACCGCTTCTGCCAGTTTGCGCTGGCAGCGGCTGAAGATGCGCTCAAGGATGCGGAACTGGACCTGGACCGCCTGGATAAGGAGCGGACGGGTGTGTACGTCGGCTCCGGTATCGGAGGCATTGGGACATTGATGGAGCAGGGGGACGTTCTTCGTTCCCGGGGACCGGAACGAGTCAGCCCGGTGCTCGTCCCGATGATCATCTCGAATATGGCCGCGGCAACGATCAGCATCCGGTTCGGCTTCACCGGACCTACGATGTCGCCGGTTACGGCATGCTCGATCGGCAATACAAGCATCGGAGAGGCGTTCCGGCTGATCCGCTCGGGCGGTGCGGACGTCATGATCGTCGGCGGAACGGAAGCGGCCATTTCCGAAATTTCGATGGCTAGCTTCGGCAATGCTACGGCCCTATCGGCATGGGACGGGGATCCGAAGCTGGCAAGCCGACCGTTCGATGCTGGCCGCGACGGGTTCGTCATGGGCGAAGGCGCGGGCATCCTGGTGCTGGAGTCACTGTCCCACGCCCGCCGCCGGAATGCTCGCATATATGCGGAGGTAGCCGGGTATGGGGCGACTTCGGATGCCTATCATATTGTCGCTTCCCATCCGGAAGGCATCGGAGCCTACAATGCGATGAGGCTTGCCCTTCAGGAAGCCGCCGTCCGTCCGGAGGACGTCGATGTGGTCAGCGCTCATGCCACGAGTACGGAAGTCGGGGACAAGTCCGAGACGCAGGCCATCAAGCGCTTGTTCGGCGAAGCGGCTTACCGTGTGCCGGTGACGGCGAACAAATCGATGCTCGGGCATATGTTTGGGGCTTCCGGCGGCGCTCAAGCCATCGCTTTGGTACAGATGCTGCTGGAAGGCGTGATTCCGCCGACGATCAATCTGCGGGAAGCGGACCCGGAATGCGATCTGGATTATGTTCCGAATACCGCGCGCACCGCTGAAGTCAAGATCGGCATATCCAATTCCTTCGGTTTTGGCGGTCATAACGCCGTCATCGTTTTGAAGCGATTCGAAGCTTAACCAAGGGCGTATCCCTTCCCGGGCTTCTCTTTGGCGGCCAATCCCTCGAGTCCCGGTCCTCTGGACCGATATGGTATGATGGGGATATCTATCCATAAGTCAGAAACCCATAACTGGAGGGGATGAGAATTGGCCGTCAAAATTTGTCCGAAGTGCGGGGAATCCAATCCGGAGCAGGCGTGGACCTGCGTACGCTGCGGCAGTTCCCTGCAGAATGCCGAAGTGGCCGGAACTCCGGATGCCGACAAAGGGGCGGACATATCGCTCGGACGCGATGAGAGCATCTGCTCTGCATGCGGTGAACAGCTCGAGCCGGGGGCGAGAAAGTGCAAGTTTTGCGGGACGACGATCTATAAAAAGCCCGCTGCTCCGATTTATGAAGAACCGGAAGAAGATCCGTATAGACCAAGCGCGGTGTCCATCATTTTGCTGATTCTGGCGACAGTGGTGTTTCCTCCGGCCGGTCTCATCGTAGGCGGGGTGGCCGTCGTTCTCGGCGATCCGGATAAACGGATCGCCGGGCAGCTTTTGATGGTTCTCGGTCTGATCGTGATTGCCGTGAAGTACTTTCTTTAATGCGTGTCGCCATCATTTTCTAGAAGAAATTCGGCTGCCTGCCTGGTCGGGGGCTCCTTCCTTGGGTATATCTTAAGTAGAAGCTTGTTAACTAAGGAGGCTGGCCGATGACCAAAGAACATTTTGAAGCAGCGAGGGCTTCGGAAGCGGAGTACCATCAGCGCTTTTACGAAGATAACGATCTGTTTGAACAGGGTACCTGGATGGCTCAGCCGGGACCGGTCGTCATGGAAATGCTGGAGCGGCTGCTCCAGCATCGCGAGGATGCGCAGGTGCTGGATCTCGGCTGCGGCGTTGGCCGCAACACGATTCCGGTCGCCGAGCGGTTGCGCGGAACCCGGAGCCGGGTGGTCGGGGTGGATCTATTGGAGGATGCCGCTGCCAGGCTTAAGGAAAACGCAGTGGAATTCGGTGTACAGGAGCTGGTTGAATCTGAGGCCGCCGATGTGGAGCATTACGCGATCGAGGCGAATGCCTACGATTACATCATTGCGTGCTCGGCACTGGAGCATACGTCATCGCGTGACGCCCTGGAACGGGTGCTGGACCGGATGAAGCGCGGGACGCGGACCGGCGGGATCCACTGTATCACCATGAGCACGGACGTAGAGGAAGTCGACCGGGTAACCGGGGAAGTTCGGAAGGGATTAATCGAAACCAATTTGGCGCAGCAGGACGCTATGGCGTTACTTCAGGAGCATTACCGTGATTGGAATATCCTGATCGAACGCGTGGTACCGCAGAGCATCGAGGAAATGAAGGATGGGCGAAGCATCGACTTTCGCTGTTCCCTGATCACGTTTGCCGCACAGAAGATCCGATAAAACCGATGTGCGTGCAGCGGCAGCCCTCATACGCCAATTAACTGTTTGATCAAGATATGAGATCTATCAAATGCCCCATGACAGCCAGCGGCTGACGGGGCTTTTTTTCGCGCAAATACGCTAGGGTTGGAAACGCGATGACATGGAGACGTCAGGAGGGGTTCTGCTTGATCCTGGCCCACCCTGCAGTTTCGGTCCGGTTGAAATTTACGCGCAGACAAGGTACAGTAACGAAACAGAATTCTTTTTGCCATGATAGGGTAGAGCAGTGAATGTGAATTTACAGGAGGCAGAACCTATGCTGTTAAATATCAAAAATTACATACGCAAGCCGGAGACGATGGAGCTCATCTCCTATGCGGTTTTTCCCGATGACCGGTCGATTGAGCAGGCGATCCAGCAGTACGAGGCCAACGACGCCTGGCAGCTGTACGGTTTTGAAGACGGGGAACTTCTTGTCGGGTTGATCGGTTTTGAAAAGATGGATGATACCTTGCTGATCCGCCATATTTCGGTCATCCCCGAAAACCGCGGGCTCGGCTACGGAAGGGGCATGATCCTGGAAGTGCTGGCGCAGGAAAAGCCCGCCAGGGTCGTAGCGGAGACGGATGAGGAGGCGGTCGACTTTTACCGCAGCATCGGATTTGAGGTACACAGCCTGGGCGAACTGTTCCCGGGAGTGGAGCGTTTCCGCTGCGTTTACGAAGCCGAAGAGGAAGAGGAATAAAACTGCATATCGAATGAAAATAACGAGAGCCGGTTCCGGAAAGGGACCGGTTTTTTGGCGTTTTTCCTTTTTTTGCAACCAGAACGGGTTTGGGTGCATCTTTATAGTAGAGGGGAGGTAGCCGTACTGGACGTAATCGGGAGACTGAAGCAAAAAGATGAGGCGGCACTTCAATGGATTATGCGTCAATTCGGTGACGAGCTGTTGCGAACGGCGTTTCTTCTGCTCCGTGACAGGTATGATGCCGAGGAAGCGGTTCAGGACAGTTTTATTCAAGCCTTTCGGCATATCGAACAGCTTCAGGATGAGAGCAAGCTTAAGAACTGGCTGATCCGCATTGTCGTGAACAGATGCAGAATGAAGCAGCGTGCCTGGTCGTGGAGACGGTTCTTGCCCTCGCCGCGGATGGAGGAAATGATGGGAGGACTTCCTATCCCCGGCCCGGAAGAGAAGCTCCTGACGAAGTGGAGGAACGAGGGTCTGAGCCAAGCCATTCATAGGCTGAAATACATCTACCGCGAAAGCATTACGCTTTACTATTTTAATGAGATGAGCGTGTCCGACATTGCCGGTTACCTACAGCTTAGCGAGAACACCGTCAAGGCTCGATTGGCCCGCGGACGCCAACAATTGCAGCAGATGCTGGAACAGGAGGAGCTTGATGCGCAAAACAGAACAGCTTTTGATTAAACGGACTTTGGAGCAGGAGCTATCCGAAATTCGGTTTACCCAAGCTGCGGAAGTACTTAGAGCAACCCATCCACGGAGCTGGAGAGACATGGTGCGGGCTTTTTTGAACAAAGAACTGGAACTGCCGCTTGTCCCGCTGGGGACGGCTCCATTGTTCCTTCTGGCTGCGTTGTTCGTATACCATTTGGCCGAGCAGCCGAAAACTTATCCTGGTGGGCCACAGCAGCATCTTCGTGAATTGATCGAAGAAGGTGGAAGCTATTATTGGAAAGACGAATATGAGCGGAAGGTGAATAGGCATGAAGGTGACCATCAAAGTTAAGCATTTGATTTTGTCCACTGCTGTCTTTCTCCTGCTCGTAGCTGGATCTCTGGTAGCCCTTTCCCGTCAAAGCCCCCCGTCTCAAAACACTGATCAGGCGGTGGGGAGCAACTTGAACAAGCAGGAGGTTTTCAAGCGGATTCGGGAATCGGAGGGTGAACAGAAGTGGACGTATATTCGCAATTACCTGATCGGCAGGGAGGGTGCCGAGCTAACAAACAGCTACGACATATATGTCGGGCCGGGAACATCGGAATGGAGCTCGGTAACGGATGACGGACAGGGGCAGCTGCCCCCCATCACGTTGAAGGAAAAATTCCCCTATTTGGAGGCTTATGTAGAATCGGGGCCCGCTGATTTTCATTTGGCCGGAGCGGCGTTGCTTCTATCTTACTATTACGAAGGAGCGGGGCAATGGCAAAAAACGATCGAGCAGCTGGAACGTACCGAAGAACGGCTGCCTGCTTCACAGATGTATGCTGCTCAGAAGGTGAAAATAAGGATGGCCGAGGTCGCGGGAAACCATGGAGACATGGATCTTTTTCGGCAGATCAGCGCCGATTTATCACGCGAGCTTAAACAAAATCCAGACACTCGCATCGTGGAGAAGTTCAGCTGGCTTCAGGCCAGATATCTGGGCGGAAACGAAAGCATTCAGCAATATTTGAAAGCACTAAAAAAATGGGAAGGATCCCCGGTCGATGGAAGCGGGAAACAACCAACGATGATCTTGGAGCAGCCCGCTCTGCTGAAACAGGGATTACAAAAGCTTGCTGACTCAAGATCGGACCGGCTGCCTGAAGTGTCCGGTACGCTGAAGAGAAGCGACGGTTCACCGATCGCCTATGCTGGCGTTTATTTGCGGACGAAGGACAGTGTACAAGGAAGCCTCCAGTCGGACGAACCTTACCAAACGATGACCAACGGGAAAGGGGAATATATGATCAAAGGGGTGCTTCCAGGAAGCTACCAGCTGTATTTGGGGCTTGAATTGGACCAGATCAGCGGGTGGACTTGGCCTGCGGAATCCAATGAATGGATTCGTGTTGGACTTCAGGATGTAACCCGAGATGCCGTTTTACAGCCGCTGCTGGAATTGGCTTTCCCCGTTAACCAGACGACGGTCCGCGAAGATCGGATCACCTTTGCATGGGAGCCTGTACCGAAGGCAGCTTATTATGATGTATACCTCGGAGTGCAGATTCATTCAGGTTCGTTCAGCCAGCCGGTGAAGACGAAGGTTGACACGACCCGAACAACGATAAAGACCGAGGAACTCTATCATTTGATGGGCGGTATTTCATCCTATTCAGATCAGGACGGGAAGATGATCACGGATCCGCTGTCCCTGCTCGGGTTCTCCAATCCGGAGAACCGCTTCTTCTGGACCGTGAATGCGTATGACAAAGATGGCCATTTGCTCACCCGAAGTGACGGGTATCGCGTCGGAAACGATAAAATCGGAAACCTGCCATTCTTTTATCTGAAGGAGAGAGAATTGACACTGGCGGACCGCACGCTCCTGGCAGGGAATCTGGATCAGGCCATGAAACAATATGAGCAGGCATACAAGGACGATCCGGCCGATACGCACAGCCTTCATATGCTGATCGTAATGATTGATGCACAAATATCCGAACACCGATCCAACGGATCGGATTCCTTCGACCGAGAAAACGCCGAAAAACAGCAAGAGACCTATTTGAAGGAAATGGTTCTGCTTTATCCGACCTCCGGATATTTGTCGAGACTGACAGACTATTACTATAAGAAAAAGGATTGGCAGGCCTACAATGCCTATTTCAAACTTTATGAAAAAGTGGCGGCGGGAGACTCATGGGATGTTGATCTGTCGACCCATGCGATGGCCATGATGAGACAGGGGAAGCTGAAGGAAGCGGAGGCATTATTGGTTCAATCGATGGAGGATGATCCCTCGCATCGAAGGGTCGGACAGTACCTTTCCCTGATTCTGTACCGGGAAGGTTCCTTTAAAACGGCTAGGCAGCTAGCCGGTTCGTACCCTGACCTAGCTTCAAACGAGTCAAACGATTGGGAGCGTATGGTGGAAAATATGGAAGAAGAGGCCGCTTCCAATGCTGATTATGACAAAGCTATACACAAGTATCTTGGATGGTACCTTCAGGATCAGCAGGAACAGTTGGACGCATGGCTGCGAAAAAGGGATCCATCGTACCTGGCTTTGAGGGCATTTATTCAAGCCCTTCAGAACAGCGAGTGAAATATTCGGGGTCCCTTCTCCCTGAAAATCAAAATTCCCGCGCTTGGTCCCGTTTCGCTCCCAGGCCCGGATACATATACTGCAGTAAGCAGCTTATGAGTCAGAAGGGGGGCGAAGGCTTTGGTGTATTCATACACTGCGATAGGGGATTCATTGACCGTCGGTTTTGGAGCCTTGCCGGGAAACGGTTTTGTTCCAGTGTATCGGGGGATGGCGGAACAGCATGTAAGAGAGTTTGTAGCTTATGAAAATTTTGGTGTAAACGGGTTGACGACGTCAGGCTTGTATGAGCACATCTCCAGAAATGGGGCGATGCGGCAGGCGATCAAGCAGGCGGAGATCATTACGATTTCTATTGGGGGCAACGATCTGATCCGGGCGGCCAAGAGCGCACCGTTCGGCTCGAAGGCTTCCCAGCATTTCAACCAAGCGCTGAGCCAGTGCAAAACGAATGTGTCTGGAGTTCTTCGCACGATCAACCAATTAAAAGGCGGGGGCCAGCGCCCTTACATTATTCGCGCCGTAGGCTTGTACAACCCGTACCCGCAGGTTGAAGAGGCGGGTTACTGGGTACAGCAGTATAACCGTTTTTTAAACGGATACGCCGGCGGCAACCTGGGGGTCGCCAACATTTACGGTTCCTTTCAGGGAAGGGAACGGGAGCTGTTGTCGCTTGACCATCTGCATCCAAACGGCAGGGGGTACCGGGTGATTGCGGAACAGCTTAACGCGTTGGGGTACCGGCCTTTGGCCTAAGCAGCCCGGCACAAAAAACAGACCCGTCAATCGGGTCTGTTTTTTGCAGTTCTGGCCCCGCACTCACTTGCGAAACATGCTGAGGACGGCCCACTTTCGTTCTTGGCGCTTTTTGTACTTGGGCAGCGCCCGGTACAGATCGATCGATTCCTGGAACGCCGCTTTGGCATCATGGGTCCGGCCAAGGGATTTGTACATCATTCCGAGCAGGTAGTAGCCCTCACAGGAGGAGGATTGGATCTGCTGGAATTCCTGCACGTAGCTCACGGCCTTGGATTGGTCGGTGCTCTTATAAATATCCGCCAGCCTCAGATAAGGGCGGCCGTATTTGACGCGAGGGTTCAGCTCAAGCGCGCGCAGGATGTGCTGCTCACCCTCCTGAATGCGACCCAGCTTGAGCTTGACGGTACCGAGGTCATCCCAATATTCGGCGGAATCCTCGGACTGGGTTTCGATGGATTCCAGCAGGCGGAGCGCCTCAGGATACTTTTTCCGTTCGATCAGCAGGCGGGCGAGCTCGTGCTTGGAGGAGACATCGCTGGGGCTCATCGTCACGTGGGCTCTCAGCTTGGATATCCGGTTCATCCGTTTAAAGGGCTTGGTCACGCTCGGAAAAATGCCCACAAATTTTCTGTCCAGCAAGTAGACGATGATCAGCAGGACAAGGATGGCCAGGAAGGGGTTCCCGAGCAGCCGGGCCAGTATGAAAAACAGGGCGATTTTAATAAACATAAAGCCTCCTTATGAAAAACGCCGGGCCAGGCTGCAGCGAGCAGCCTATTGGCTCGACAATGCGCTTCGTACGCTTAAAATGTATTTCGATTGATCCAGCGGATTGACGCCCCGTCTCTGGCGGGCGGCATTGGTTTCCGGCGGGGCTTCCTGATATCCGGCAAAAGAGGAAGCCATCACGCCGCGGCCGCCGGTCATGGACCGAAGCTTCACCGGAAATTCGAGCGAAGTCGCCGCCGGAATGATGCCTTCGACCATAAAGCGTCCGTGCAGGATGGAAGGCGGCTCAAATTCCGCGCGCATCTGCACCAGGTCGCTGAGGATCTTGCCCCCGTATTCCTCGGGGGTGGTGATGCGGAACCGAAGCATCGGCTCCAGCAGGGTCGTGCCCGTCGCGGCCAAGCCGTTCATGATGCCCATCGGCGTGGCGACGACAAAATCGAGCGGGTGCGTATGCCATACATGATGCTCTCCTTCAACGAGGGTTACCCTGAGGTCGGTGACCTCCCAACCCAGGAGCCCCTGCTGCAGGGCCTCCGGCACGCGCCGCTCCACCTCGTTCTGGTAGCTCGTCAGAAGATCTTCGCTCCGTACCTGGGAGCTGTATACGAGGCCGCTCCCGCGGGGGAGCGGTTCGATCGTGAACCGGAGCACGGCCCAGCACGGCTTGGGCATCGTATAAGCGATAAAGCCTTCACCGGATTGGCTCGGCGTTTCCTTATAAATTACGGAAGGCTGGCCGAACCGGACCTTCAGGCCAAAACGGCTCTCCAGCTGGCTGGACAATATTTCGAGCTGGATGGAGCCCATCACTTTAAGATGGAGCTCCCGCTCGCTCGGAAGCCACTGCAGATCGAGCAGCGGATCCTCGTCGGTGAGCTCCTGAAGCGCCTCTACCAAGTCCTGATAGCGCGCTTCTTCCTCGGCCTGCACCTGAACGGTTAGCAGCGGTACGGCGATGGAAGGGGAAGGGGGGATGCGCTCGCTGCTGCCCAGAATATCGCCGATCTTGGATTGGGACAGGCCGTATACCGCGGCGATATCTCCAGCATGCAGCTCCCCCAAATCTGCGAATTTGCGCCCGTCCATTTTCCGGATTTGGGTTACCTTTTCCTGAACGTCCTGCGTCAGATTACGGACAGCGTCCCTGTTTTTCAGAGTGCCGTTATAGAGCCGGACGTAGGCGGCGCGTCCCATCGTTTTGTCCCGTTCGATTTTGAACACGACGCCCGACAGCTCGCCCCCATTATCGCCGGTTGGCCCGGGCAGATACGCTGCGGCATGATCCAGCAGCTCCCGGATGCCGATGCCCCTCTGTGATGAGCCGAAGAGTACGGGGAATAACCGGCCCTGACGGGTCAGCCGGGCGAGGATGCTTCGCAGCTCCTCCGGCGCAATCGGCTCCCCTTCGATAACCCGCAAAAGCAGCTCTTCATCCACATCTGCGCAGGCCTCCACCAACTGTACGTACTCCGGACGTTCAAGCTCCCCATCCTTGGCGGGTTCCAGAATGGAATGCATGCCGGCGAAGTCTTCTGCTTCACCTATCGGAGTTTGAAGCGGGACGGCGTGAGGAGAGAGGAGCCGTTTGATTTCATCCAGGACGGAAACGGCGGACACGCCGGTCCGGTCCATTTTGTTCACGTAAATTAACGTCGGGATGTTTAAGGATCGGAGCGCATGCCACACCGTTTCCGTCTGGGATTGAACGCCCTCGGCCGCGGATACGATGAGGATGGCCCCATCCATAACGCGCATCGACCGCTCCACCTCGGATAGAAAATCGACGTGGCCCGGCGTGTCGATGACGTTGATATGTATGCCTTTCCAATGGAGCGTGGTCGCGGCGGCACGCACGGAGATGCCCCGCTCCCGCTCGACTTCGAGCGAATCGGTCAGCGCTGTTCCTTGATCCACGCTGCCCAATGTGCGGATCGTGCCGCTCTCAAAGAGCATATGCTCGGTCGTGGTCGTTTTACCTGCGTCGATATGGGCAAAAATGCCGATGTTTCTCGTTTCTTTGGTCGTCATAGCGCTGATGCCACCCCGTATGCTTCGGATTATAGTGACTCTATTATAGCATGGGGGAACGATCCGCAGCCTTTTTCCCACGAATTCAAGGACTCCGAAAGATTGCAAGCCGTTTTATTTTTTCGAAATTTGAAAGGTGAATTTCCATATGGCCTGGTTTCCCGAATATCGGCCCCGGTTCTCTGTGACCGTCACCTTCATCTCCACCAGCTGGGTTTTCTTTGTCAGCGTGCTGACTTTGATCGATTTCTGGGCTTTGCCTTCGTCCGGGATCTTGTCCTGTTCTTCGGCGTATGCGTTCAGGTTGATCGAACTCACGTTTTTGAGGGTGACGGAACTGCCCTCCTCCACTTCCTTACCGTTCACAGAAGCTGTGTAATACCACTCATTGCCAACATGCTCGTTCTTAACTAACTGAACGCTCACCAGTTTGACATTCCAGCCGGAAGCGGATGCAGCCAAGGCAGGTGTGGCGCCGGCAACCACAAACAACAGAACGGCAGTGATCCATAAGCCTAATTTTTTGATGAATGAATCCATTGTGTACCGCCTTTCGCTCTAGTCCATATAGAACTTCTTTTAATAAGGTAGACCCCTATCGTACTATAACCCCTTTTGTTAAATTGTTCCATATGCAATTTGCGAAATTAGCGGTCAACGGTTTATACGCTGTTTCGTTATAGGCCGCCCTGGTTGGGGTAAGCATAAAAGGATGGAATTCCGCTGCTGAGAGTATGACATTGGCGGTGTATATGCAAAATGGGAGGAATGACGAATATGGAACGCGCGTGGTGGAAAGAAGCCGTCGTGTATCAGATCTATCCCCGCAGCTTTAAAGACAGTGACGGCGACGGGGTCGGCGATATTCAAGGGATCGTGTCGAAGCTGGACTACTTGCAGGAGCTGGGGGTAGACGTCATCTGGCTCTCTCCGGTTTACAAGTCGCCGAATGACGATAACGGTTACGATATCAGCGATTACTTCGAGATCATGGACGAGTTCGGCACGATGCAGGATTGGACGCAGCTGCTGGACGGCTTGCACGAACGCGGAATGAAGCTGCTTATGGACCTGGTCGTAAACCATACCTCGGATGAGCATGCCTGGTTTGCGGAGTCCCGCTCATCCCGGGACAACCCTTACCGCGACTATTATATCTGGCGCCCAGGTAAAAGCGGGAATATCCCGCCGAACAACTGGAGGTCCTTTTTCAGCGGGTCGGCCTGGAAGTATGATGACACGACGGGAGAATACTATTTGCACCTGTTTTCAAAGAAACAGCCCGACCTGAACTGGGACAATCCGAAGCTCAGGCAGTCGGTATACGAGATGATGACCTTTTGGTTGGACAAAGGCGTGGATGGCTTCCGCATGGACGTCATCAACCTGATTTCCAAGGTTCCGGGACTTCCAGACGACGGGGAGGACGGACTTGGAGACGGCAGCCCTTATTTTATGAACGGCCCGCATGTGCATGACTATTTGCGGGAGATGAACGAGCAGGTGCTGTCGAAATACGATGTGATGACGGTTGGGGAGACACCGGGCGTATCGGTGGAAGAAGCTCTGAAATATACCGGAGCGGACAGGAAAGAGCTGCAAATGGTGTTTCAATTTGAGCATATGGACGTCGATGCGGGAGACGGCGACAAATGGACCGTGGTCCCATGGACGCTGCAGAAGCTGCGCGGCGTACTGCATAAATGGCAGACCGGGCTGGCGGAGGACGGGTGGAACAGCCTGTATCTCAACAATCATGACCAGCCGCGGATGGTGTCGAGATTCGGCAATGACGGTGAATATCGGGTTCCTTCGGCTAAAATGCTCGCTACGCTGCTTCACACCCTTAAAGGCACGCCTTACATTTATCAGGGCGAGGAGCTCGGCATGACGAATATCCAATTTAACAGTATTGAGGACTACCGGGATATTGAAATTTTGAACATGTACGAGGAACGGGTCACGCAGGGAAATGCGGATCCGGGAACGATCATGGAGGCGATTCATGCCAAGGGAAGGGACAATGCGAGAACGCCAATGCAGTGGAACGCCGGGCCTAACGCCGGGTTTACGACAGGTACGCCTTGGATCAGGATCAATCCCAATTACAAGGAAATCAACGCGGAAGCGTCGATGAGCGATCCGGATTCGGTCTTCCGCTATTATCAGCGGCTGATCGCTTTGCGCAAGCAGAATCCCGTGATGGTATACGGGGATTACCAGCTCCTGCTGCAGGATCACGAGCAGATTTATGCGTATACCCGTACTTTGGGCGAGGTGATATGGCTTATCGCTTTGAATTTTTCGGAAGCGGCTGCGATCCTTGAATTTGACGACAGGTACAGCGGCATGAAACGGGAGCTGATCATCGGCAACTATCCCGAAGACGGAATGGAACCCGAGCAGCTGCGCCCTTATGAGGCAAGAGTTTACCGGATGTTCACGTAATGTCCGGTGGCTCAAAGAACTAACTTCTCAAAATATACTCTCGCGATGAAGGAAAGCGTCCCGGCCATGGCCGGGAACTTTTTTTGTTTAGGGGAGAAAAAAATGGCCGGGAATCCCGAAGCATGTCCGTTTTGTCATGGGCTGCTGGATATGATATGTTCGTCCTAACGTATAGGAGGTTGTTAGCCATGAATGAACGTTTGAACCGGCAGATCGAGTTTATCAGGGAAATCGACAAGCTGAAGAAGATCTACCGCCAGTCGTACCTGATGGACAAATCCCGGCACGAAAATGATGCGGAGCATACCTGGCATATTACGCTCATGGCCTGGCTGCTCGAGGAGCATTTGGATCAGCGCAAGGTAAACCTGCTTCGGGTCATGAAAATGCTTCTGGTGCACGATTTGGTTGAAATCGATGCAGGTGACACTTTCGCTTATGACGAGCAGGGCCAGGAGGGGAAATTCGAGCGGGAAATGGCCGCGGCCAAGCGGATTTTCGGGCTTCTGCCCGTGGATCAGCGTGATGAAATGCTGGCCCTGTGGCTCGAATTCGAGCAGAGGGAAACCCTGGAATCGCGCTATGCGGCGGCCATGGACCGGATTCAGCCGCTGCTTCACAATTATTTTACCGGGGGAAAAGCGTGGCAGGAACACGGAGTTACGGCAGACCGCGTCCGGACGCGGATCGTTTTTTTGCAGGAGGACCTCCCGGACCTGTATTCGCTGGTTCAGCACTTGATCGACGACGCGGTCAAACAGGGGTATCTCCGCCCCTGATACCGAATAGAATAAGGGACTTTTCGGTATAGACGGTCCCCGCCAATGTGATAGAATGATAGTAACTGCTAAGCGAACTGCGATCTACATATTACTTGCCTGAACGCAAAAAGGAGAGGGACTAAAGCGATGAAGCTGAGCCAAAATGATACATTACTCTTTATTGGGGATTCCATTACGGATTGCGGCCGCGTCCGGCCGGTCGGGGAAGGCGGCTTCGGCCAGCTGGGCAGTGGTTACGTCGCACAAGTCGACGCGCTGCTGAGCGCGGTATACCCGCAGCTTAACATCCGGGTGCTGAATACGGGAATCGGCGGGAATACCGTCCGCCATTTGAAGGAGCGCTGGGAGAGCGACGTGCTCGACCTGAAGCCGGACTGGCTTTCGATCATGATCGGAACCAACGATGTGTGGCGCCAATTCGACCGTCCGCAGAATCCGGATCAGCATGTGTATTTGGACGAATATGAAGCGACCCTGCGGGAACTGGTACAAACGACACGGCCGAAGCTGAAGGGGCTCGTCCTGATGACTCCATATTACCTCGATCCGAACGTGAACGACCCGATGCGGGCAACGATGGACGTCTATGGTGCCGTTGTCAAAAAAGTTGCCGAGGAATTTGACGCCATCTTCGTCGATACGCAGGCTGCTTTCGACGCGTTGTCGGAGCATGTCTACCTGTCTTCGCTGGCTACGAACTGGGACCGTGTCCACCCGGGATCCCGCGGACACATGACGCTGGCCAGAGAATTTTTGAAAGCGGTCGGCTTCAGCTGGTAAGTTAATATTGAAAAAGTTGCCCTGCCTTCCGATATATAGGTTGAGGTGATACGGATGGCCAAGAAGGGGCAAGTTTTTAGCTCATACAGCCTGGATACTAAACGGAAGGCCGTACATATGCGTCTTCAGGGGATGACCAAAAAAGAAGTGGCGGCCGCATTAGGCATCGCCGACATCGGCCGGTTAAAGGTATGGATGAGGAAATACCGCGAGCACGGGGAATCCGGGCTCATGGATCAACGAGGCCGCTCAAGGGAAACGCTGACGATCGATCGGCCCCTGGCGGAACCGATTCAGCATTAAATTTCGGGGAAGAAGCTCTGATTTGACGGGGCTTCTTCTTTTTTTCACGGGAAGGGCCGGGCCGGAGCACATTTTGCAAATGGGTCTGGATTGTCCATACGTTTGTGCATTTATGACATATGGATAAAATAACCTTACAATCAGCCATATATGCCGTAAAGGTAATCCGAATGGAGGTGTTGTCAGTGCAAAGCCGGAGCGCAACCCACGCCAAAGGCATAGATGTGTCGCATTGGCAGGGCATCATCGATTGGAAGAAGGTCCGCGGCGCGGGATATTCGTTTGCCTTTCTTAAAGCGACGGAAGGATCACGGATCGTCGACGACCGCTTCCGGGCCAACGCGCAGGATGCCAAAAACGCGGGGCTTCTCGTCGGGGCATACCATTTTACCCGTGCGGCCTCACCGGATGATGTCAAGAACGAAGTGGATCATTTTCTTCAGGTGATCGAAAGTGCCGGAGGGCTGTCCGCGTTCAAGCTGCCGTTTGTGCTGGATATCGAAACGAAGGAAGGCCAGACCAAGGCGCGGATCAGCCAGATCGTGAATACGTGGGGAACCCAATTCAAGCAGCGGACTGGCCGAACCCTGATGATCTATACGTTTCCAAGCTTTATCGATTCTTACCTGGATTCGTCGCTCGGTTCTTACCCGCTGTGGTATGCCTATTACAGCAGTGGTACGCCAGCCAACAAGGCGGGTTGGAAAGCTTGGGAATTTATCCAGTATACCAACAAGGGCAAAGTGCCGGGGATCAGCGGCGACGTTGACCTGAATGAGTATAAAGGAAGCGAGGCGGAATTAATGGCAGCATACAGCAATCCAACGCCGAACACCAGCGAAACGGCTCCGCAGTGGAAAGAGTCGGGAAGACAATGGCTGATCGACCAGGTGGGAATCAGTTCCGACTGGAAGGCCGAAGATCCGGTTGATATCGGGACGCTGGGCAGCATTTTGCTCAAGTATACCCAGAATGTCCTGGGCAAGAAGCAATCCTGATTGGTTTAACGTACCCTTCGCGTAAAATAGGCTGTGCTCTCGCCATGAAAATTGGGTCTTTGACCAGACCATGGGGAGCGGGCTTTCATACTATAAGAGTATGAACCCGGAGGGAGGGAATGAAATGAGCGGAGTCGTTGGAGGTTATGGCTGCGGCGTAAATCCTTTCGCATCGACAGGTGCAATTTTGGTCCTCTTTATTTTGTTGGTCATCATTACCCGTTCTTTCTGGATATAACGTCAACTGAAATATAGTTCGCTCACCTGTTTTCGGCGTCCTGCCGTAGACAGGTGGCTTTCTTTGGATGCTATAGCCTGTACATACTTTCAGGCGTGATTCATTTTTGGGCAGCCGGGTATTTGTACTCCAAGAGGTGATGAAACATGGACAAGGAGTACAAGGACCGACAGGAGCCCGTAAATCGTGATGAAAACGAAAAACATGCACGCATGGATCATCCGGAACAGTATGCCACCGAGCGCGAAAGCCTGTTCGACCGCTTCGAAAGCGAACGCAACGTGGATCCGATCCCCGTGGAGGATTTAACCGAAAATATGAAGGACGAGCAGAATAAAGAGCACACCAAAGATTCCTCCTCCAGCGAAAAGAAATACCGGCCGTAACAGTCCGGCTTTCCTTACGGACAGGATCAGAAAAAGAAAAAAGCGCAGGTTCCTCCCCTATAAATGGGACAAGCCTGCGCTTTGCTATGCTCTCGGCTGCAGTCATTTGCTCATGGTGCCTGGTGTTGGCTGATCTGGCTTTTATTTTTTAGGAAGAAAAAACAAGAACTTAAGTTGATTGTAACAAGGACTGTTCTAAGGTACGCGGATCCGCGGCTTTTCTGCTTCGGGTTTAATCTTTGGCACCCATCGTGATCAAATTGAGAAGCACCGTTACGGCACCAAGAATAATACTGGTCCATAATGCGCTTGTATCTACGGAATAAACGAAAGGGAATACGATGAACCAAACTCCGGCAAGAAGCGAAATCCAGTTTTGCCAGGAGCCCCATCCCGAACTGGAGAACGCCCACAATGAGGCGATCAGCTGAACGGCACCGATAATGACGCTGGTCCACAATGCGCCGTTATCGTCAGAGAACCCGAAAATCCAGGGAGCGATAATAAACCAAATGCCAATCAGAGCGACAATCGTGTTGTCTACGCTTCTGAGCTTCATACACACACCTCCGGTTATATATTGCCAACATCAGGATACGTAAAAATCATATGCAAATAATTCCAGTTCATGACCCGCTGCACAAATTAACATCTGGAGTCAATTGGATCCTGGAAAATGGTATCCTTACCCCGGACTCGTTCATTGGCTGAAAGGCGGGATGAAGGAATCGCTATCATCCTGCACACTGCCGAATGGTTCGCGATGGCCGCCAGGTCCCCCGCCGTGTCCTCCACCGGGGCCGCCATAGCCTCCGCCACCGTGATAACCTCCATGACCTCCAATGCCCGGGTAGCCTCCATGGCCGCCAAAACCGTCGTAGTGCCCGCCATGCCCGTATCCCCCGTACCCTCCGTAACCTCCGTATCCGCCAAAATAGGGATATCCGGCATAAGGATAGGGATATGGATAAGGAGAGTAGTATGGATAAGGATAGGGATAAGAATAAGGATAATAGGAATAAGGATAAGGATAATAGGAATAAGGGGATCCAGTAGTTATAGACATTCTAACGCCTCCCATTTTCAACTATGGAAACAGCGTATGCCGGAAGGCGAAAATCGTGATAAGTGCCCTGTAAAAATAGGCGCATGCCCCGTAACCAAACAGTCATCAAAAATTAATACTGGCATAATGCTGTTTTAATGTTTCATTCACAAATGGTTTGTATATTTATATATATAACCCCCTTTGATATATATAGTACGGAATGGACCCTGACAGCCTTGGCGCTGTGACAGGGTCATTTTTTTGCGTAAAACGGGAAATACAAAATATTCCATGGGATGAAATAGATACGGGCTGCGGACTGCATAGGTGATATCTCATTTGGGAAACTTACGATTGAAGTCTTATACCTGGAGGTGAAAATGATGAAGAAGCGTATCGCTGCAGCCCTGCTCACAGCTTGCATTTCCATGAGTGTTGCCGTACCTGCATTTGCGTATGGCAATGGTACTGGCACTGGCACTACGGGAACTACAGGAACATACAGCACCAACAACACAAACGGAACCTATGGCACCAACGGTATGAACAATACTTACGGCACCTACGGTACCAACAACGGATATAACAATACGATCCGTACCAACGCAGCTAATGACAACAACGACATGGACTGGGGATGGCTTGGACTTCTTGGCCTGCTTGGATTGATTGGACTCCGCGGAAGAAACCGCGAGCACTCCTAAGCGACTCGGCATCCCATAATCAAGCAAAAGCACCCTTGCAGATTCTGTGATCTGACGGGGTGCTTTTTTTGATTAGGAACAAACCGCACAAGTGCAGCGCGTTCTGATACAAATACAATCGGAATTTAACCAAATAAAATTGGGCGCCCCTTGCGGGACGCCCTCATGGGAGAGGAGAAACCGGACGAAGAGCTTATGGGGAAACGTAAGCTTACTCCGCGGTTGTCTACGACATTCGTTTGATGTCGATAATTTAAGCATTCCCAGGCAGATTGTTTTTATACATTGCTTTTCCAAAAAAGATGAAAAATCCCTCAAGGGCCATTTTTCAAACTTGCGGGGATTGTGGTACGATATCGTCATAATTGCGTATTCCGCAAAATTCGATATCCCTCGCGATATTCGGGCATGATATGACGCCATAGGATGAAGAATAACGGAATACGGACAAGATCAAGTGAAACTGAGGTTTCATCGATAGAATGGGTGAAAAGCAAGTGAGAGTTGTTTCGGGAAGAGCAAAGGGCAGACCGCTGAAGGCGGTGCCGGGCATGGGTACCCGCCCGACGACCGACAAGGTCAAGGAAGCGATTTTCAGCATGATCGGGCCTTATTTTGACGGAGGGACCGTTCTCGATTTATTTGCGGGAACCGGGGGACTGGCGATCGAGGCGCTCAGCCGGGGCATGGAACGGGCGGTGCTCGTCGACATGGACCCGAAGAGCATTGAGACGATTCGGGCGAACCTCAAGGCGACCAAGATGGAGGGACAAGCGGAAGTGTACCGGAACGATGCGGTCCGGGCGCTGAAGGCGTTGGAAAAGCGGGGGCTGGTCCTGGACGCTGTTTTTCTGGATCCGCCGTACCGGATGAAGAACGGGGACGAGCTCATGCTCCTTATGCAGGACAAGCATATGCTGCGGCAAGGCGCGGTCATTGTTCTGGAGCATGAGTCAGGCTACGAATACCCCGCCGAGTTCGGCTCGTTTACCTGCATCCGGCATGCGGTGTACGGTGAAACGGCCGTATCGATCTATAGATACGAAGAACATACAGCAGATTCGTCAGACGACGATCCGCGGGCAGGAGGGCAAGATGAGCGAAACGAATAGCAAGCAGCGCATTGCCGTATATCCGGGCAGCTTCGATCCGGTGACCATGGGGCATCTCGACATCATCCAGCGGGCCGCAAAGCAGTTTGACGTGCTGATCGTTGCTGTGCTCAACAACCGGAGCAAAAACCCGCTGTTTACGGTAGAAGAGCGGATGGATTTGATCCGGCAGGTAACCGGGCATATCCAGAATATCGAAGTGGACAGCTTCCGCGACCTGACGGCCAACTATGTGCGGCAGAAGAATGCCCAGGCTATCATGCGCGGCATTCGCTCCGTCACCGATTTTGAATACGAGATGCAGATGGCGTCGACCAATCATAAGCTGAACCCGGAGGCGGAGACCGTCTTTATGATGACGAATCCGAAGTACTCCTATCTCAGCTCAAGCATCGTCAAGGAGATCGCAGCCTATCATGGAGACGTGACGGATCTGGTTCCGCCGGAAGTGGAGAAGGCGCTGCGCAGTAAATTTTAACGCCGGACCGTTTTGGAACGACGGGGAACCACAATCAGAAGGACGATTAAGGCGCCGAGGATGGAGGCGAGCAGGAGTCCCTGCCACTTCAGCACCTGGGGCATCAGCACCCACAGATCCTCGATCGGGCCGCGGCTGCCGCTGAACGGGCCGCTCTCGGAATAGACGGGATGAATACGGCCCAACAATGCGGCGAGCGGAGCCCAGGCCAACCATGTCAGGGCAAAGGCATACGCCCCGTGTAGAAGCCGGGTCCAGACCATGGGCATAAGCGGAGCCCCGGTTTTGCGGATCAGGGACATGGACTGCAGCAGGGCGCTGATGCCGCTGAATCCGAGGAGAGCGGACAGAACGGACCACTGCAGCCTACCGGAAGCAAACGCGGCGGCACTGATGTCCCGGGCGCCCAAATGGACTTCGAAGAGGCTTGATAATGCGTAATCCGGAATCGGAAGACGGGCGGTCGTCACCCGGCCGGCAATTTGGATGACAACGGAGAAAATAATGATGTAGCCGCCGATCATCATCAGCACCTGGACGGCATGCGTGACGGAGTCGCCCAGCAGCCGGCCGAAGCTGCGTCCGTCTTTGGCGCGCGCTTCCTCCGCCGCTTGAAGAACGCGGGCAGGCAGCGGGGCAGGCTTGCCTTCAAGCCGCTGCTGCCGGGGCTTGTCTGACGCAGCGGCGGCTCCTTTCGTTCTGACGCGCCGGTGGACGGTCAGATAGGCCAGGATGCCGGCGATCCAATGAACGGCGATCAAGCCGTAGCCCAGGGCCGGATCGTGCATCAGACCGGTGGCTACCACGACGAGAATCATCACCGGGTTGCAGAAGTGGGATAAGGCGGCGAGCTTGCCCGCTTCTTCAGCCTGAAGATTGCCTTGGGCGTGAAGCTGCTGAACCGCCTGGGCACCGCCCGGAAAACCGGTCGTCAGCCCCATGGCCATGACCCAGCCGCCGGTGCCGGGCAGTCGGAACAGCTTCTTCATCAGCGGCTCCAGAAAAGCGCCAAGGGCGCTCACCCAGCCGTACGCGATCAGAATTTCCGACAGGACGAGAAAAGGCAAAAGCCCGGGAAACACGATTTTCCACCATAGGTTCAGGCCTTGAAGGGAAGCCTGAAAAGCGGGGGCAGGGGAACTGACGATACCGGCCACGAGAGCTGCTGCGCACGCTCCCAGCATAAGCGTCATGGCTTTGGGAGAAGGACGATGCGTCGTTTTTTTCATGATTTTCACCTCTTAAGAGTAAACATAGCTAGTACCCAATCTATGCGGGGAAGACAACCATAAGACCAGGGAGCAGGGATGGGAATGAAAGATGGCAACAATAAGAGACGGCCGCGCAGAAGAGAGGGCTTGCGCCTTCTGCTGTACATTTTCGTGGTGGCGGTCATGGTGTATGTGTGCGTATATATGCCGACACCATACATTATTTATCAGCCGGGCAGCGCCAACGAGGTGAAGCCGATGCTGTCGATTGCCAAAGGGGATACGGAGGAGCGCGGAACCTTCATGATGACGACGGTGGCGGCAAGTTACGCCAATATCGCCATGCTCGTCATGTCGGTGTTCAACCCGAACGATGAGGTAGCCAAGAAGCAGGCGAGACTCGGGGATATGAGCGAGGATGAGTATGCGGCGGAGCAGGTCTACATGATGAGCGACTCCCAGTCCTCCGCGATGGAGGCGGCTTACAGAGAAGCCAAGGTGCCGTTCAGCATCGTTCCTGAGTATTTGTTTGTGTTCTCGACGCCGGACGATTCGGTGAACAACAAATACTTCAAGCCCGGAGACCGCATTGAGGAAGTCAACGGCAAGCCTGTCCCAGACAATACGGCGCTCGCCGATATTCTGAAACCGATGAACGTGGGCGATGAGGTCACCGTCAAGCTGCTTCGGAGCGGCAAAACGCTGGAGCAGAAGCTGAAGCTGATTCCGATCAAGGATCAGAAAACGGGAAGCACCCGGGCCGGCCTCGGGGTCACCATAGCGACGATGCAGACGGTCAAGACGAAGGATCCGGGCCATCAGGTCCAGTTCAAGGATACGCGGATCGGTGGGCCTTCCGCCGGTCTTATGTTCTCGATGGAAATCGTCAACCAGCTGACGCCCGGGGATCTGACCAAGGGCTATCGGGTCGCAGGCACAGGCACGATCGACAAGAACGGTACCGTCGGGGCGATCGGAGGCGTCCAGCATAAGATTGTGGCGGCGGACCGGGAGAATGCGGATATTTTCTTCGTTCCGAAGGATAACTATAACGAGGCGAAAGCCAAAGCGGATCAGATTAAAACGAAAATGAAGCTGGTTCAGGTCAGCACCCTCGAGCAGGCGATGGACTATATGAACCAGCTGCAGGCTAAATCATGACCGGCGGCTGCATATAGTCGCGGTACCAATCGTCCGGCGACGGCGCGGCGTACGCGTTCGCATATGCCGCCGCCGCGCGGAGGTCCAGGTCCAGCTGGTCATGGGAGAAGGCGGACGGCTTCATTACCACCGGTAGGGAGGCCGTCCTTTTCATTTGCTTGAGCAGAGCCTGTCCCGTCTTGTTGAATCCCAGGATCCTTAAATAGCCGGGGCCTTCCGCAAGACGCGCAGGAGCGAGCTGCTCCTTCGAGTGCCGAAGCAAAATATGAACCAGCATCCGCTGCAGCTTCGTATGGGTGTAGCGCTTTGTCTTTAAGGCGGCGAGCAGGCCGGCCACATCGGCTCCCGTCAGGGCCGGCAGCAGCTTGCCCAGGCGATGCTCGAGCCCTTCCGTCACTTCGTGCAGGGCTGCGAGCTGCTCGGGAGGCGTGGTGAGCAGCAGATGCAGAAGCGGCTGCCGGAACGATTCCCAGGTGATCGGCCCGCGTCCGGCGGCAAATTCCCGCTTCAAAATGGCGAGCGTCGTTGCCGGCACATACGGAGCGGCCTCGTCAGGGGCCGGGCCGAGCAGCATGCGGCGCACCGCGGTAGCGCTGGCTATATACGTATGCCCCGGCACTTCATCGTGATATCCCGCGTGGATGCGCGGGATGGTGTAGGGGCGCATACGGCTGCCAAGGCGCTCGAGCGCGATCAAGTAATGCAGGCCGAGCGTATGGTTCGGCTTATGGAGCAGCTGGAGAATATCCTCCTTCCAGCCGCCGCTTCCCGCCAGAGCCTCGGCGGCTGCCGCGTAGGCGGAAGGATAGCTCATCCCCTGGCCCAAATAGTGCGCGATATGGCCTTGAAGCTCTTCGCTTTCATGCGCCAGCATGCGGGCCAGCGGCTGCAGCACTTCCAGCGTCCCGCTTTCGGTTCCGAAGCAGACGCTGTCGACGACACCGGTGGCGTTCAGCAGCGCGACGGCCCCGTAGGCAAACCATTCGGCGGGCTGAACGGCATATGCGGCCGGCAGCTCGATTACCAGGTCGGCACCCATGGCCAGCGCCATTTCGGCGCGGGCGTATTTGCTGACGATCCCCGGCTCACCCCGCTGCAGGAACGGCCCGCTCAGCACCGCGACGGCATGCTCGGCACCCGTCACTTCCTTGGCTCTGGTATAATGGTGGACGTGGCCGTTATGTAAAGGATTATATTCGACAATCAGGCCGACTGCGGACATGGTCTTCAGCTCCATCGTTTCATTTTGGGCACCCGTGGTTAACGGCTGTTATAAAATATATCATAAAACGAATGGCATCCAGTCACAATAAGGGGGAACGTAAGGTCAAGGTGAAACTATTGACAAAGTTCCCCGGAAATCGGTATAATAATTTTTGTTTGTTTGGAGTGATGTATATGCACTTTCAATTCAGGAAAATGGCAGCCAGCAGCGAGCCGCTGCAGCTCCGTCAGCAAGTGGATGTAAGTCCGCTGCTTAAGGGACTGGGTGACATTAAGGCCGACGGGCCGCTCACAGCGGAACTTACAGCCTCGTATGTCGGTCCCGATACAGTGGTTGTTCAAGGCGAGTTATCCGTACAGCTGGACATGTCCTGTTCACGCTGTCTGACACCGGTGCATGAGCATTTGGATATTCCATTCCACGAGCAGTTCAAGCTTAAGAAGCAGCCTGAGGAAGCCGAGGACGAAGAAGATGAAACCATATATGTGGACAACGAGACTGTGGAGCTCGTCCCTTATGTGGAGGAATCCTTTATCCTAAATCTTCCGATGACCGTCGTGTGCAAGGAATCCTGCAAAGGCCTGTGCCCTACGTGCGGAAGAGACTTGAACGAAGGTGCCTGCGGCTGTAATAATGAAGTGGTAGATCCACGGCTTGCAGCGCTAAAAGACTTTTTCAAATGAGCATGAATGCATTCCTCCGGGCCCTTCGGGACCCCGGTTGATTGAAATAAGGAGGTGGGAACATGGCAGTACCTCAACGGAGAACGTCCAAGACACGTCGTGACAAGCGTCGTACTCACTTTAAACTGGCAGTGCCGGGCATGGTGAAATGTGAACAATGCGGAGAATTGAAGCTTGCTCACCACGTATGCAAAGTGTGCGGAACGTATAAATCAAGAGAAATCATTTCGCAGTAATGCCAAAAACAATCAAGTAGTACTTCATCTTTGGTGAGGTGCTATTTTTTTTGTCACTTTCTTTTTAACCCGTCATGCTTTATACTACATTAGTACCAGGTTCTAATGAAAACTGTCCGGATTGATTCTTTTTTCCTGTGAATTCTATTGACGAACTTCATAGACTGTTTGTGTTCCACATTCATGGACGGACAAGACATGACAGGGAGGTGCCTCACATCGAACGGTTGCCCAAGAAGCAGCGGCATCAGCAGCTTTTGAAGATTATCGAACAAAATCCGTTTGTGACCGACCGCGAACTGACGCGGGAGCTGAAGGTCAGCATTCAGACGATCCGGCTTGACCGGATGGAGCTAGGCATCCCGGAACTGCGGGAACGAATGAAGCAGATGGCAGAGCACTCCTATGATCAAGTTCGCTCCTTGCAGCTTGATGAGGTTGTCGGGGATGTCGTGGATCTGCAGCTGGATAAGAGCGGCATTTCCATTTTTGAAATACGGGAAGAGCATGTGTTCACCCGAAACCATATCGCCCGCGGACATTATGTGTTCGCCCAGGCCAACTCACTGGCAGTTGCTCTCATTAACGACGAGATTGCCTTGACCGCATCGGCAGACATCCGGTTTCTGCGGCAGGTTCATCTGGGAGAGAAGTGCATCGCCAAAGCTTATGTCCGGTCTATGGCCGGCCAGAAGGGGAAGGCCAAGGTTGAGGTGTTCACGTATGTGGGCGAGGAAATGGTGTTCCAGGGGAACTTTCTGATATACAGATCGACGGGCGAGGATAACAGCGAAGGAGGAGTACAGTATGCGGATCGCCATTGATGCCATGGGCGGTGACCATGCGCCGGAGTGCAACGTGGAAGGAGCTTTGGCTGCCGCCGCCGAATGGAAAGATACGCAGATCGTTCTGGTCGGGAACGAGCAGCGGTTGCTGCCGCTCCTGAAGCAAGGCGGAGGGACGGTTCCCTCCAATCTGACGGTCCATCATGCGGGTGAAGTGATCGAAGCCGAGGATGAACCGGTCAAGGCCGTCCGGCGCAAGAAGGATGCTTCCATGGTCGTGGCGGGACGGATGCTGAAGGAGAAGCAGGCGGAAGCCATGATTTCGGCAGGCAACACGGGAGCGCTGATGACGACCGGATTGCTGGTTGTCGGACGGATGGAAGGGATTGAGCGTCCGGCTCTGGCTCCTATGATCCCGACGCTTGACGAAGCCGGCGTGCTGGCCCTGGATCTGGGCGCGAATATGGACGCAAAGCCCGAGCATCTGGCGCAGTATGCGCTGATGGGCAGCCTTTATCGCGAGAAGGTGATGGGCGTGAAGAATCCACGGGTCGGCCTGCTGAACGTGGGCACCGAGCCAGGGAAGGGGAACGAGCTCACCAAGCTGGCGTTCCCGCTGCTGCAGGAGCTTCCGATCAACTTCATCGGCAACGTGGAAGCCCGGGATATTATGCTCGGGAGCTGCGACGTCCTCGTGTGCGACGGATTTGCCGGCAATATCTTGCTGAAGGCTGTGGAAGGAACGGCCGGCGCGATGTTCAAGCTGCTGAAGGAGCAGTTCACCCAGAATATGCGCAGCAAGCTTGGGGCCGCCCTGCTTATGCCTCAGCTGCGTAATTTGAAAGGCAAGCTGGACTACAAGGAGCACGGGGGCGCCCCTCTGCTCGGCCTGAGCGGACTTGTCGTCAAGAGTCACGGCTCGGCGGACGGCAACGCCATCAAGAACGCGGTCCGGCAGGCCCGCGTTGCACTGCAGAATCAACTGGTTGAGAGTATATCCAAGGAAATCAGCGGGAAGTGAGTGACAAGAGAATGGAAAAATTACGTTCAGTAGGCATCATCGGCACAGGCAAATATGTTCCTGAGAAAATATTAACCAACAGAGATCTGGAAAAGATGGTGGAGACGAACGACGAATGGATCGTCTCCCGCACCGGGATCCGCGAGCGGCATATCGCTTCTCCGGAACAAGCGACTTCGGACCTGTGTTATGAAGCGGCCCTGAAGGCGCTGGAGTCCGCCGGGATGTCGGCTGAAGAGCTGGACCTGATCGTTGTCGCAACCATCACCCCGGATACGTTCTTTCCATCAACGGCCTGCATTCTGCAGGACAAGCTCGGCGCCAAGCAAGCCGCCGCGTTCGACCTGTCCGCTGCCTGCTCCGGCTTCGTCTACGGACTTGCGACGGCGAGCAATTTTATCAAGACCGGCATGTACAACAACGCTTTGGTCATCGGCGCCGACACGCTGTCGCGGATTACGGATTATACCGACCGCAACACCTGCGTGCTGTTCGGTGACGGCGCGGGAGCCGTCATCCTGGGCGAAGTTCCCGAAGGCCGGGGATTTCAGTCCTTTGACCTCGGAGCCGAAGGGGCCGGCGGTACGCTGCTGAAACTGGAAGCTGGCGGTTCCAGACTGCCGGCGTCCCAGGAGACGCTCGAAGGCAAGAAGCACTACATTTATATGAACGGGCGCGAAGTGTTCAAATTTGCGGTCCGTGTTATGAATACGGCTACGGAAGACGTCCTGCGCAAGGCCGGCAAAACGAAGGCCGATATCGACCTGTTCGTGCCGCACCAGGCGAACATCCGTATCATTCAGTCCGCCATGGAGCGCCTCGACCTTTCGCCGGATAAATGCGTCATCAACGTAGATAAGTACGCCAATACGTCGGCGGCTTCCATTCCGCTCGCGCTGGTGGAAGCGGCAGAGGAAGGACGGATGAAGGAAGGCGACTGCGTGCTGATGGTCGGCTTCGGCGGAGGATTGACCTGGGGCGCATCCGTGCTGATCTGGTAATCATATGATTCATCTTATGTGAATGATCAATCGATAGCTTACGAAGTGAATTGGCTTAGTCAAGCAATACAATAGAAGCTTTGCATCAAGAAGTATACGAGAGGAGCCTGAGCAATGGGGAAAGTTGCGTTTGTGTTTCCCGGACAAGGGGCCCAATCCGTCGGAATGGGTAAAGATTTCTATGATGCGGTTCCCACTTCCCGCCGCATTTTCGAAAGTGCGGACGAGGTGTTGGGATTCCCGATGACGAATATGATTTTTGAAGGTCCGGACAGTGAGCTGAAGAAGACCTTCAATACGCAGCCTGCGCTCCTGACGGCCAGCGTTGCGGCGTTCGAGGCGGTTCGCGAACAAGGCGTTACTCCTGACTTTGTCGCCGGACACAGCCTGGGCGAATACAGCGCCCTGGTGGCTTCCGGCGTGCTGAGCTTTGAGGATGCGGTAGGAACGGTCCGGGCGCGCGGCGAATTTATGGAGCAGGCGGTTCCGGGCGGACAAGGGGCCATGGCCGCCGTGCTCGGTGCCGAACGCGAAGCGCTGGCCGAGCTGTGCCGCAGCATCACGGCCGAAGGACATCTCGTGGAGCTGGCCAACCTGAACTGCCCGGGGCAGATCGTCGTCTCCGGCTCGAAGGAGGGCGTCGCCCTTGTGGGCGAGCGCGTGAAAGAAGCCGGAGGAAAAAGAGCGATTCCGCTTGAGGTAAGCGGACCTTTCCATTCCTCGCTGATGAAATCGGCTGCCGAGAAGCTGGGCGGGAAGCTTCAGCCGCTTCACTTCGATGAACCGGCCATTCCCGTGATTGCGAACGTGACAGCCCGTCCGGCCGCTTCTGCGGAAGAAATCCGCGGGTTGCTGGTGGAGCAGGTATACTCTCCCGTGCTGTGGGAGGATACGGTGACCTATCTCATCTCCCAAGGGGTGGATACGTTTGTCGAGATCGGTCCCGGAAACGTGCTGACCGGCTTGATCAAAAAGACGGATAAATCCGTCAAGCTGATTAACGTAAGCAGCCTGGACAGCCTGGAGACGCTCAAGGCCAGTCTTGAACAATGATTACGCAATAAACTTTGGGTATACTCTAGGAAAGGAGGAATGGGCATGTCTAAGCCTTTACAGGGACAGACAGCACTCGTTACCGGCGGCTCCCGCGGGATCGGCCGCAGCATCGCGCTTGCGCTGGCCGAAGCCGGGGCTAACGTAGCCGTCAACTATTCAGGCAGCGAAGCCGCCGCCAAGGAGGTTGCGGAGCAGATCCGTGCGCTTGGCGTGGAGGCGATCACCGTTCAAGGCAATGTCGGTAAAAGCGAACAGGCCGAGGATCTTGTTAAAGAGGTCGTTGCAGCGTGGGGCAAAATCGATATTTTGGTCAACAATGCGGGGATTACCCGGGATAACTTGCTGATGCGCATGAAAGAGGAAGAATTCGATCAGGTGATCGAAACGAATCTGAAGGGCGTGTTCAACTGCCTGAAGGCGGTCAGCCGTCCGATGATGAAGCAGCGCTACGGCCGGATCATCAACATTTCATCGGTCGTCGGCGTTCTGGGCAACGCCGGGCAGGCCAATTACGTCGCCGCCAAAGCGGGGGTAATTGGCCTAACCAAATCGTCTGCGCGTGAGCTCGCCTCGCGCGGCATCACCGTTAACTGTGTCGCACCAGGTTTTATTGATACCGATATGACACGAGAGCTGCCTGAGGATCTCCGGGCGAAGATGCTGGAAGACATTCCGCTCGCCCGCCTCGGACAGCCTGAAGAAATTGCCAAAGTCGTGGTTTTCCTAGCGACGGAAGGGGCATCCTACATGACAGGGCAGACGCTTCATGTGGATGGCGGTATGTATATGTAATACCGGAAATCTAGGAAAAACAGCGAGATAACCGTTTTCATTGCCTCTATGGCATTTTGAAAACTTTTCTCGTATAATACCAAAGAGGAGGTGAACCGGATGTCCGATGTATTGGAGCGTGTAAAACGCATTGTCGTCGATCGCTTGGGTGCTGACGAAGCCGAGGTTACACTGGAAGCATCTTTTAAAGATGATCTTGGTGCTGATTCTCTCGACGTTGTTGAACTGGTGATGGAATTGGAAGATGAATTCGATCTGGAAATCTCTGATGAAGATGCAGAGAAAATTACGACCGTAGGTGAAGTTGTAAACTACATACAATCTCATACCTAAGTCATTTGATAAGTCCCGTACTGCTCTTACAGGCGGGACTTCTCCTCATTTTCCAAGTGAATCGGCTTTACAAATAGGATAATTGATTTTGCAGATGCTGTTTATATAGAGGTGAACTTATTGATGCACAGAGTGGTTGTTACCGGGATGGGTGTTGTTACGTCACTGGGCCACGATTTGGACACTTTCTGGAATAACCTGATGGAAGGCAAATCCGGTGTGTCTCAGATCGAATCCTTTGATGTCAGCGACTACCCAACACAGATTGCCGCTTCGGTGAAAGACTTTAATCCCGAGGCGTTTATGGACCGGAAGGATGCGCGCAAGATGGACCGATTTGTCCAGTTTGCCGTTGCCGCCGGCAAATCGGCCCTTGAGCACAGCGGGCTGGATATTCAGAAGCACTCCGATCCGAACCGGGTGGGCGTATCCATCGGTTCCGGCATCGGCGGTCTCGGAACATGGGAAGACCAGCATAACGTTTTGCTGGAGAAGGGACCGAAGCGGGTCAGCCCGTTCTTCATCCCGATGATGATTGCGAACATGGCCTCCGGCCAATTGTCGATCATGCTGGGGGCCAAAGGCCCGAACACGACGCCTGTGACGGCATGTGCGACCGGATCGCACGCTATCGGCGACTCGTACAAGCTGATCCAGCGCGGCGATGCCGACGTGATGATCTGCGGCGGAGCTGAAGCGACCATCCGGCCGACGGGAATGGCCGGCTTTTGCGCTATGCGCGCCATGTCCACCCGCAATGACGAACCGGAGAAAGCGAGCCGTCCGTTTGACACCGGCCGTGACGGATTCGTCATGGGTGAAGGTGCAGGGATTCTCGTTCTGGAATCGCTGGAGCACGCGCAAAAACGCGGGGCCAACATTATCGCCGAAGTGATCGGCTATGGGCTGAGCGGCGACGCTCACCACATGACCGAGCCCGATCCGGACGGACCGGCGCGCTGCATGTCTATGGCGATGCGCGATGCGGGCATTCAGCCGGAGGACGTGGACTACATCAACGCGCATGGCACGTCGACGCCGGTTGGAGACCGTTCCGAGACGATCGCGATCAAGAAAGCGCTGGGAGACCATGCATACAAGGTTGCGGTCAGCTCGACGAAATCGATGACGGGCCACCTGCTGGGAGCCGCTGGCGGCGTTGAAGCGGTCATTTGCGGCCTGTCGCTGCAGAACCAGATGCTGGCGCCAACCATTAACTTGGACAACCCGGATCCGGAATGCGATCTGGATTATGTTCCGAACGTTGCACGAAAGGCTGATTTGGACGTTGTCATGTCTAACTCTTTTGGATTCGGCGGCCACAACGCCACTGTAATCCTGAAGAAATTCGAGCAGTAAGGGGACGATTTGTTGAGTGGAGATCTGAAGCAGTTACAACAGAAACTTCAAATCCAATTTCACAATCGGCTGCTGTTGAAGCAGGCTTTTACCCACGCTTCCTACGTCAATGAGCACCGTTTCAGCCAGCAGCAGGATAACGAGCGCCTGGAATTTCTGGGCGACGCCGTGCTGGAGCTGACGGTTTCCGAGTATTTGTACAACCTGTTTCCGAACCGGCCCGAAGGAGAGCTGACCAAGCTGCGTGCGGCGATCGTCTGCGAACCGTCGCTGGTGAAATTTGCCGAGCAGCTGGAGTTCGGGCAGTACGTTCTGCTGGGAAAAGGTGAAGAGCTGACCGGCGGGAGAACCCGCCCGGCCCTGCTTGCGGATGTGTTTGAATCGTTTGTAGGAGCGCTGTACCTTGACCAAGGCCTGGAAGCGGCGCGGGCGTTTCTGGACCGCTACGTGTTCCCGCTGCTGGAAGAGGGCGGCAAAGTGCACATGAGCGATTTCAAGACAGAGCTGCAGGAGCTGACGCAGCACCATAACATGGGCGTTCTGGAGTACCGGATTGTGGAGGAACGCGGTCCGGCGCATGAACGCGAGTTTGTCTCCGAGGTGTATATGGGGAATGAGCGTGTGGGAAGAGGATCGGGCCGCTCGAAGAAAGAGGCGGAGCAGCAGGCTGCGGCCGAAGCGCTGAAGCAGCTGAAGCTGGCCGGTAACGGCTCCCTGTAAAGCATGGACAAACAAAGAGCAAAGAGCAGTCGCCTTTCGGATGGATGGCAGGAAGAGCCTTCAGACTGCTTTTTGCTCTTTATTCATTGGGAATATGCTTGTCCTCGCAAGCTGCAATGTTGTGGTATTATTAGGTTTAGAGGTGATTGAGGGAATATGTTTTTAAAACGGATCGAATTAGCCGGTTTCAAATCGTTTGCCGACAAAACGGAAATGGAATTTGTCCGCGGGATTACGGCTGTCGTCGGTCCCAACGGCAGCGGCAAGAGCAACATTTCCGACGGCATCCGCTGGGTGCTCGGCGAACAGAGCGCCAAGTCGCTGCGCGGGGGCAAGATGGAGGATATTATCTTTGCGGGAAGCGATGCGCGCAAAGCCGTCAATTTCGGCGAGGTGTCGCTGACCCTGGATAATGAGGATCATGCCCTGTCCCTCGATTTCAACGAGGTGACTGTGACGCGCCGTGTGCACCGCAGCGGAGACAGCGAATATTTTATCAACAAGCAGTCCTGCCGCCTGAAGGACATCACAGAGCTGTTCATGGACACAGGCATCGGCAAAGAGGCATATTCCATTATCGGTCAGGGCCGGATTGAGGAGATTTTGAGCACCCGGTCCGAAGACCGCAGAGGTATTTTTGAAGAGGCATCGGGCATCGTTAAATATAAATCCCGCAAAAAGGACGCCGTCCGCAAGCTGGATGAGACCGAGCAGAATCTGGTTCGGATCCACGACCTGGTCGTTGAGCTGGAAGATCAGATCGGCCCGCTGAAGGAGCAGTCCGAGAAGGCGATCCACTATAAGCAGCTGCGGGAGCAGCTGAAGCATAAGGAAATTTCGCTCTACGTGTACCAGATCGAGCAGATTCATGCTGCCTGGAGCGAAGCGAACGCCAAGCTCGCCGTGCTGCAGGAAGAACAGCTTCAGCTGTCCACCGTCGTGTCGGCGCATGACGCCAAGCTCGAGAGCGACCGCGCCCAGCTCCGCAAGCTGGAGGAAGAGGTGGAGACGCTGCAGGGCGAGCTGCTTCAGTACAGCGAGGCTTATGAGAAAAGCGAAGGCTACGCAGAGGTGCTCCGCGAACGCAAGCGGAACCTGGAAGCGAACCGGGAGCAGCTGGCCGGGTCGCTGACGGCAGGGGACGAGAGATTCGAAGACCGCAAAGCGGAAATCGACCTGCTGAAGGCCAAGCTGGAAGCTTCGCGGGACGAGCTGAAGGCGCTTCGGGATCAGCTGTCGGCCGAAGAATCGAAGCTGGCCGGCGTGACTGGAGGCATCAGCCAGCAGCAGGAAGAAACGTTAAAGGGTACGCTGCTGGAGCTGATGAACCAGATGGCGCAGACCCGCAACGAGATCCGCTATGCGGACCAGCAGCAGGAGGCGCTCTCCCGCCGGATGAACCGCGCCGCGGAGGAAACCGGCAAGTGGGAAACCCAGAAGGAGGAGCTGCTGAAGCGCAAGCAGCAGCTGGATTCGGCCATCGAGAAGCTGGGCGGGGAAATCCGCGAGCTGCGCGGCGGGTACATAAGCGAGAGCGAGCGGTATCAGTCGCTGCAGCGGCTTCTGGACGAGAGCCAGGGCACGCTCCGCAAATGGGAGCAAAAGCGCGAAGCTCAGGTATCCCGCCGGGATACGATGAAAGAGATGGCCGATGATTTTGACGGCTTTATGCTGGGCGTCAAGGAAGTGCTGAAAGCGTCCCGGCGCTCCATTCTGTCCGGCGTGCACGGGGCTGTGGCCGAGCTGATCCGCGTGCCTGAGAAGCTGGAGCTGGCGATGGAAACCGCGCTCGGCGCATCCCTTCAGCATATCGTCATGGATAATGAAGCGGTCTCGCGCCAGGCGATCTCCTTCCTGAAGCAGCGGCAGCTCGGCCGCGCGACCTTCCTGCCGCTCGACGTCATCCGGCCCCGCAACATTTCGGGGGGTGACCGCTCGATGGTGGAAGGCGTGGAAGGCTTCGTCGGTATCGGGGCCGACCTGGTGCAGTTCGACGGCCGGTATGCACCGGTCGTCGGCAGCCTGCTCGGCAACGTTATCATCGCCGAAAGCCTGGAAGTGGCGAACCGGATTGCCGCCAGATGCCAATACCGCTACCGGGTCGTCACGCTGGAAGGCGACGTCGTCAATGCCGGCGGTTCGATGACAGGCGGCAGCCAGCATAAGAAGAACAGCAGCCTGCTCGGCCGCAAGCGCCAGCTGGACCAGCTCGATCAGGAGATCAACGATACGGAGGTTCAGCTGCGCAAGCTCCGCCAGAGCATTCAGGAGGTCAAGGTTCAGCTGACCGAAACACAGGCCAAGCTGGACGAGCTGCGCCAGTCCGGCGACGAGAAGCGCATCGAGGAGCAGCGCTTGTCCAGCGACCTGAAGCAGCTGGAGCATGAGCTGCGGCATGTGCTGGAGCAGGTGGAAGTGGCCGATCAGGAGAAGACCGGCTTTAACGAGGAGAACAAGGAGCTTGAGGAAGCCCGGGCGAATGCTGTCAAGAAGCTGGCCGAGCTGGAGGAAGAAGAAAAGGCGACGCATCAAGCCATCCAGGCTGCCGAATTTGCCCGCAAGGCGAGCGAATCGGCGAAGGAGGAGCTGCAGAGCCAGCTTACCCAGCTTAAAGTCAGGGAAGGCAAGCTGGATCAGGAATGCTTCTCCTTGGAAGAGCAGTTAAAACGAATGCAGAGCGAATTCAATTCGCATGATAAAGAGCTGCGCCAGACGAAGACGCTGCTCGCTTCGATCGAGGCGGATCTGGAGACGAACGCGAAGGAATCCATTCAGCAGATCGAAGATTTGAACCGGTACCGGCTCAAGAAGGAGCAGGCATCCGAGCAGCTGGACTTCAAGCGGGCGGCCCGGACGCAGCTGTCTAAGAAGCTGGAGCTGGAAGAGAGCGAAACGAAAGAGCAGCGGACGCGCCTCAAGGCCGTGGAGGATCAGCTGCGCCAGACCGAAATCGGCGTGAACCGGCTTGACGTGGAGCTGGAGAACATTCTGAAGAAGCTCAGCGACGATTACGAGCTGAGCTACGAGCTGGCCAAGCAGCGCTATCCGATTCCGGAGGACGTGCCTGCGGTCCAGACCGAGGTGCGCGAGCTCAAGCGGGGCATCACTGCGCTGGGCGATGTCAACCTCGGCGCGATCGAGGAATATCAGCGGGTCAACGAGCGGTACGAATTCCTGAATGAGCAGAAGCAGGACCTGGTTGAAGCGAAGACGACGCTCTATGAGGTCATCCGTGAGATGGATGAGGAAATGTCGAAGCGGTTCAAGCAGACCTTTGACGCCATCCGCCGCGAGTTCGGTACCGTCTTCGTGAAGCTGTTTGGCGGCGGCCGGGCGGATCTGGTGCTGCTGGATCCGGAGCATCTGCTCGAGACCGGCATTGACATCGTGGCCCAGCCCCCGGGCAAAAAGCTGCAGAACCTGCAGCTGCTCTCCGGCGGGGAAAGGGCGCTGACAGCGATGGCGCTGCTGTTTGCGATTTTGCAGGTCAAGCCGGTGCCGTTCTGCGTGCTGGACGAGGTCGAAGCCGCGCTCGACGAAGCGAACGTGACGCGGTTCGCACAGTATCTCCGTGAGTTTTCCGAGCAGACCCAGTTTATCGTCGTGACCCACCGCAAGGGAACGATGGAAGAAGCCGACGTCCTGTACGGGGTTACGATGGAAGAGGGCGGCGTATCGAAGCTGGTGTCTGTGCGGCTGGAAGACGACGAAGCGGAAATTGCTTAAGCATATTCAACCTTAGAGATGGAGGAGACCTATGAGCTTTTTCAGAAAGCTGAGAGAGAGCATTTCAAGCAAGACCGAATCCGTAACGAAGCAGTTCCGGGACGGATTGGAAAAAACGCGCAAAGGATTCGTGGAACGGGTCACCGACCTGATGACGCGCCGCAAAAAGATCGACGAGGAGTTCTATGAGGAGCTCGAGGAAATTCTGATCGGCGCGGACGTGGGCGTGAACACGGTCATGGAGCTGATCGACGATCTGCGTGCCGAAGTGAAGAAGCAGCGGATCGAAGACGCGGTGGAGCTGCAGCCGATCCTTTCGCAGAAATTGATGGAGCTGCTGCGCGGCGATGACGACAACGCGCTCCGCATGAACGAAGACGGCATTACCGTCATCCTGTTTGTCGGGGTCAACGGCGTCGGCAAGACGACGACGATCGGCAAGCTCGCCCACCGCTTCAAGCAGGAAGGCAAAAAGGTGCTTCTTGCCGCCGGCGATACTTTCCGTGCCGGGGCGATCGAGCAGCTCGAAGTGTGGGGCGAACGCGCAGGCGTAGAGGTCATCAAGCAGCATGCCGGCTCCGATCCGGCCGCGGTCATGTTTGACGCGGTTCAGGCTGCCAAGCAGCGCCAGGCGGATGTGCTGATCTGCGACACGGCGGGACGCCTGCAGAACAAAACGAACCTGATGGAGGAGCTGAACAAAATTTTCCGCGTTATTCAGCGGGAAATTCCGGGTGCTCCGCATGAGGTGCTGATGGTGCTTGACGCAACGACGGGACAGAACGCGCTCAGCCAGGCCAAGCTGTTCGGGGAGAAGAGCGGGGTCACCGGCCTTGTCCTGACGAAGCTCGACGGTACGGCGAAGGGCGGCATCGTCGTGGCGATCCGCCAGGAGCTCAACCTTCCGGTGAAGCTCGTGGGCCTTGGCGAGAAAATGGAGGATTTGCAGCCGTTTGATTCCCAGCAGTTTGTACATGCCCTGTTCGCCGGACTGATCCAGGAGCAGGAGGCGGAAGGCGCAGCGCAGGATGAAACGCATCACTGATCTGTATTGCGCGGATGTACGCCTAACAATAGAACGAAAAAAGAAGGGTGGCTGCATGCCATCCTTCTTTTTTTGCGTTGGGCCGAGCAAAATGACTCCAGCCTTGCCGCATTTTTAATCCGTCAACACTCTGACAAACTCGACCGACCGGAGCGGCACGATGGCCACATCCCCCGGTGGGCCGTACATAACCGGCGGAACCTTCAGCATCAATGAAGCGTCGTTAACCGAGATAAGCGTGCCGGTGATCATGTCGCCTGGCGTCATGACTTCGACTTCCGAGTTTGTGAAGCCGCGAACCAATTCTTTGAAATCCATGGTCGTTCTCCTTTCGAATCGTATTGATTGTCGTTGGTTACTGAACCGAAGTAATCCGGCTGAACGGAATGATCAGCAGGTCGCCGCCGCTCTCGCGGAGTTCGACCGCGTCTTCGGCTACCGTCAGCACGACGCCCTGCAGGGTAGCGCTGGCCGTATCCACCCGGACCTCGCTGCCGACTTTGCCTGCAAAGTAAGCGTGCAGCTCAGGATTGTCCGTGATGCCCGTCATGACTTCTTCTTCCAGTCTCGCAACGCGGTCCGCCAGCGACTCCAACTCCTCGATCCGTCGGGCCAGGCGTCTGATTTCCTCCTTAAGCTCCTTCCATTCCCATAAGTGCTCATTCAGCTTTGCTTCAATCTGACGCACGTCATCCTTCACATGATGCAGCTCATGGCTCAGATGCAGGATCTGATCATGCAGCTGTCGGATTCGGATTTTCCAATGCTTATGATTCCAGAAAAACATCATGGCTCCCATTCTCCTCCTTTAATTCATTGGCAGTTGCTTTCCCGAAAGGGACTATGATCGGTAAGACTCGATTTCTTCCTTCAGCCGACGCAGCTGATGCAGGCTTTCACGCTCCGCGCGGCGGATCGCCTTTTCCTGCAGCTTTATTTCTCTCGGACTTTCCTTCAGAAACGCGTCGACCCTGTTTTGCAAATCTTCGTAAGGCAGCTTGTAATCGCAGTAGTATTTTTTCATCCCGAACGCATCCAGCAGGCTCTCAACCTTGCGCATCTGGCTCAGGGCGAATACCGGTTTCCCGGCGCGCAGGGCGACCAGGGCGGGGTGGAGCTTGTAGGTGATCAAATAATCGACCGACTGGATATAGCTGTACGTCAGGTCTAATTCCATCAGCATAGGCAGCGTTTCAGCGGATGCCCCCGGGAGGGCCTCCTTGATCCGGTTGAGTATTTGCTGGCAGACCGTTAGGTCCGAGTAAATATTAGTGGGGTGGTTGATCACGGGGATAAACACAAGGTGGTAACCCTGTCGGATCAGGTGGAGCGACAGCTGCAGCATATTTTCAAACGGGAACGAAGGGTAAGCAAACAGGCACAGGCCGATGGTCGGCCGGCTGGAGAATCGTTTGACTGGGTAGTCAGGCTGCCTGTACGCAAATACGATATCGTGGGCCTGCTGAACATGCTGATGGAATCCGGCTCTTTGGGCGATATCGGCCGAACGGCTGTCCCGGAATACGGCCATTTGCGCCGTGCGGATATAATTCCTGTATTTCGCAACCTGGTCCGCAGGCCAGCTGGATTCCGGGTAGTTGTCCACGATGCCTACGCCGTACAGCCATTTGGGGTGGTTCTTGAGCGCATCCGGAAAATAATAAGGGTTAAACGAATACGGCGTGATCAAGTCCCCGCCCCCGATAATGACGTGGTCGGTTTGTGCCGGATCGAGACGGCTGGTCCACGGGTACACCACATGGCCTTCGAATACCTGCTGCAGCGTTCTCAAAAAAAGATCGTCACCGAAGTTGCCCATGCCGTAATAACCGCACACTCCAATGTTCAACGATAAACGCCTCCTTTCATTAAGACTTCGGCTCGCTCTTGCGCCGCAGCGTGTCCACAATGACCTGGTGCGCGGCTTCGCCCCGGTCTTCCCAGCGGTTGCTCCGCGCATATTCGATCCGAGCCAGCCGCTGTTCACGGGAGTCGGGCTCTTCCAGCATCCGGCCCAGCTTGGCGATAAAATCGTCGTGTGTGGTCGCCGTCGTGACATGGGGTTCCATGCGGATGCATTCCGGAAGCGCCGTCGACAGTACAGGCACACCTGATGCCATATATTCATAAGCTTTTACAGGATTGGTTGCCAGGGTAATGGGGTGATACTGAAAAGGGATTAACGCGACGTCGATATGCTGAAGATATTTTTTGAGCTCGGTGTGAGGCTTCTCGCCCAGCACATGAACATTCGGAAGCTTCGCATAGTCGGGGATATCGCCGTAGGCTGCACCGATGGACACGAAATGCACGTCCGGATAGTGCGACGCCATCTTCGCGAACAGATCGTGATCGAGCCAGTAGGCCCAGGCGCCAATATAGGCGGCGACTTTCCCCTGCGGCAGGTCATGAGGGCGCTGGGACGGGGCGGGATCGAAGAAGGAAGCATCAGCTCCGTTCGGGATCAGCGTTACCGGTTTATCAGGATAGGCCAGCTCCAGGCGCATCCGGATGGATTCGGCTGTGCATACCAAATGGTCGGAAGCATCCACCATCTTGACTTCATACTTGGCCCAGTGCGGAAACTCATCACAGCAATCATAGATGATGGCATCCGGACGGTAGAGGGAAGTCAGACGTGTGCGCTGTTTGGCCCAGGTGGTCCAGCCCACGACCGCATGGTCTTCGCGAAGCTTCTTCAGCTTCTTCATAAATGCGTGATGGTCGGTGAACAAAAACACGTTCGGCTCCACTTCTATGAATTCACGGTCCAGCGGCGCCAGGTTTTCAAAGAATACGAGGTGGCCCCTGGCCCCAAGCTGAGTCATGAGCTGCTGCGGTCGCTGCTTCATGTACTTCCAGTTCATCGTTTTCGGATAAATGATGATTGCCATAGTTTACATACCTCCTTTCAACCAGCCGCTTACAATATATGCTTTGATAGCTTTATAGAATTGGATGAAAGGACCAATTACAGCCGAAATGGGGAAAGAGCCCGGCCGACACGGATAACATGTCAGTACATCATGAGCCCCGCCATGGGATAAGCCCAGGGAAAGTGGAAATGCGGGCGGCTTGGAGGTTATAATGAGGAAAATAAAAGGATTGATGAAAGGGTTGTTTATGGCTAATACACACACTTACACCCGGAAGGAAGAAGTGGCGAACGCCATTACCCACGGCTTCGGGGCACTGCTCAGCGTTGCCGCATTGGTGCTGCTGATCGTATTTTCCACCATGAAGGGGACGGCATGGCATATCGCCAGCTTTTCGATCTACGGGACGACGATGCTGATTTTGTACATCAACTCCACCTTGGTACACAGCTTTAAGGAGGGCAAGGTCAAGGATCTGTTCGAAATTTTTGACCATTCCTCGATTTACTTGTTCATTGCGGGCTCGTATACGCCGTTTATGCTGGTTGCGATCCGGGGACCGCTGGGGTGGTCGCTGTTCGCTACCGTATGGGGGATTGCACTGCTCGGCTGCGTGTTCAAGGCATTTTTTACGAAGCGGTTTCTGTTTATGTCCACAATTTTCTACATTATTATGGGGTGGATGGTCGTGGTTGCCTGGGGGCCTCTGACGGCTGCTGTGGCTTCGGGAGGCATCTGGCTGCTGGCTGCCGGCGGGATCCTGTACACGCTCGGTACCATTTTTTACGTGTGGAGGGGCTTTCCGTATCACCATGCGATCTGGCATTTGTTCGTGCTGGGCGGGAGCGTGATGCATTTCTTTGCGGTGCTGATCTATCTGCTTCCTTGGTCGTAAAGATAGAAACAAGAAACTTTTCAAGATGACAAGGATATTTGCTTGACATCTTTCTTTGTTTTCTGTATGATAAGGAACGTTAAAGAACTGTAAAGTGTTTTTCCTTGACGAAGGGAGTGTCCCTCAGTGAGTCAGGAGAATCGGCTCGAGAAGACGAATCGAATCAACCTTTTGTTTGATTTCTATGAACAGCTGCTGACAGAGAAGCAGCAGACGTTCCTTAAATATTACTTTCATGACGATTTCTCCCTCGGGGAGATTGCAGCCGAGTTCGACATCAGCCGGCAGGCCGTCTATGAGCATATCAAGCGGGCTGAGCAGGTGCTGGACATGTATGAAGAGAAGCTGGGACTGCTGCAGAAGCATGAGCAGCGCAGCCAAGAACTTGAGCGGCTGCAGAGCATTACGGAGTCCAGCAGCATGACTGAATCCGATAAAACGAGAATATATCAAATCATAAATCAATTGCAGCAATTGGAATAAAGTGTTAGAAGGAGGTGGCGGTTCATGGCATTTGAAGGATTGACGAGCCGGCTGCAGAACGTATTCAGCAAGCTGCGCGGCAAAGGCAAGGTGTCCGAGGATGACGTTAACGAAGCGATGCGCGAGGTGCGTCTTGCGCTTCTGGAAGCTGACGTTAACTTTAAGGTCGTCAAGGATTTCGTCGCCAAGGTGAAAGAGAAGGCCATTGGTACTGAAGTGATGGAGAGCTTCACGCCGGGCATGGTCATCATCGACATCGTTAATAAAGAACTGACCGAGCTGATGGGCGGAAGCCAGGCGAAGCTGGCAAAGGCGAACAAGCCTCCGACCGTCATTATGATGGTAGGTTTGCAAGGGGCCGGTAAGACGACGACATCAGGCAAGCTGGCGAAGATGCTGCAGAAGCAGAACCACCGTCCGCTGATGGCGGCGGGCGATATTTACCGCCCTGCGGCGATCAAGCAGCTTCAGGTGCTGGGTGACCAGATCGGCGTACCGGTATTTACACTCGGCGACAAGACAAGCCCGGTGGAAATCGCGAAGCAGGCTTATCAGCATGCCAAGGATAACGGGAACGATTATCTGATCATCGATACGGCGGGCCGCCTGCACATCGATGAAGAGCTGATGGAAGAGCTGCGCCAAATCCACAGCGAGGTGAAGCCGGACGAGGTGCTGCTGGTTGTGGACGCGATGACAGGCCAGGATGCCGTCAACGTCGCGGATCACTTCAACAAGCAGCTGGATCTGACGGGCGTCGTGCTGACCAAGCTCGACGGCGATACCCGCGGCGGTGCCGCGCTGTCTGTTAAGGCCGTAACCGGCTGTCCGATCAAGTTTGCGGCGCTCGGCGAGAAGATCGATGCCCTGGAGCCGTTCCATCCGGAGCGGATGGCTTCCCGGATCCTCGGTATGGGCGACATGCTCTCGCTGATCGAGAAAGCCCAGTCGAATATCGACACGGAGAAAGCGAAGGAAATGGAACGTAAAATGCGCAACGCCGAGTTTACGTTCGACGATTTCCTGGAGCAGATGGAGCAGGTGAAGAAGCTTGGCCCGATCGACCAGATCATGGACATGATCCCGGGGATGGGCAAGCTGAAGCAGACCAAGGATCTGAAGGTCGATGAGAAGCAGATGGGCCGCATTGAGGCGATCGTCTTTTCGATGACGAAGGCAGAGAAACAGAATCCGGATATCATCAACCACAACCGCCGCAAGCGGATTGCGACCGGCAGCGGCACATCGCTCGCCGAGGTCAACCGGCTGATCAAGCAGTTTGACGAGATGCGCCGGATGATGAAGCAGTTCTCGGATATGATGGGTCCGAAGGGTCCGAAGGGCAAGGCTTTAAAGCAGCTGAAAGGATTGGCCGGCAAAGGCGGCATGAAGTTTCCTTTCCGTTAATCACTGCATTTCTATATAGACAGCTTTCCCTCCGCCAAGGCGGGAGGCTGTCCCCACACTTATTTTATTGAAGGAGGTGAATTTCGTGGCAGTACGTATTCGTCTGAAACGCATGGGTGCTCATAAAGCTCCTTTCTACCGTATCGTGGTATCGGATTCCCGTTCCCCACGTGACGGCCGTTTTATCGAAGAAATCGGTTACTACAATCCGGTCAACCAACCGGCTGACGTAAGAATCGATGAAGATAAAGCACTGGCGTGGCTGCAAAACGGTGCGCAAGCATCCGACACAGTCCGCAACCTGCTGAGCAAAGCAGGCGTGCTTAAAAAGTTCCATGAGCTCAAGCAGCAGAAATAATGACTGATCGTGAGGGTTATCTATGGAAGAATTAGTTGGTGTTATTGCTAAGGCTTTGGTGGATCATCCTGAAGAGGTGGCTGTGAAGACGGTGGAGAAGGATCACCTGGTTGTCTACGAACTGACCGTGCATCCCGAGGATGTCGGAAAGGTCATCGGCAAGCAGGGCCGGATCGCCAAGGCGCTTCGAACAGTCGTGACTTCTGCAGCAGTCAAAATGGATAAACGCGTGACCGTGGATATCATATCTTAAAGATATACGAAAGGGGGTTAGGATGCATGTCCTAGCCCTTTTTCGTACATGCTGAAGATTATATAACAGATCCGTGCAATACAAGCGCGCCGAAGCGCCGGCGCCACGAAGCTAGGAGGAGAACATGCCGGAAACACTTTATAAGGTTGGCAAAATCGTCAACACCCATGGCATCAAGGGGGAAATCAAAGTGTTGTCGTACACGGATTTTCCCGAGGTCCGTTTCGCCAAGGGGAGCGAGCTCATGATCGTTCCGGAGGACGGGGGCAAGCCGGTCGACGTGACCGTCCATTCTTCCCGCCTTCATAAAAATATGTACATCATCAAATTGGACGGCTACGACAATATTAATGATGTAGAGAAATTTAAAGGCAGCATGCTGAAAGTCGGCAAGGAACATCTCGTGGAGCTTCCGGAAGACGAGTATTACTTCCATGAAATTATCGGCTGCACGGTCGTGACCGATGAAGACAAGGAGCTTGGGGTCGTGACGGAAATTTTGACACCCGGCGCGAACGACGTATGGGTAGTCCAGCCAAAGGGCGGCAAGAGCATCCTCATTCCCGTCATTGATGATGTCGTCCTTGACGTAGACATTCCGAACCAAAAAATACTCGTTCATATTATGGAAGGACTGCTGGACTAATGAGAGTGGATGTGCTGACCCTGTTCCCGGAAATGCTGGATGGGGTTTTCCGGACAAGCATTCTCGGCAAGGCCCAGGAGAAAGGAATCATCTCGCTTCATACCGTCAATTTCCGGGATTACTCCGGGAATAAGCACGGTACGGTTGACGATACGCCTTATGGCGGAGGCGGGGGGATGGTTCTGAAGCCGGAGCCGATCTTTGCGGCTGTCGAGGATCTGCTGGAGAAAGCGGGACATCAGGCCAAGCCAAGAGTCATCCTGATGTGTCCGCAGGGGGAAACCTTTTCCCAGAAAAAAGCAGAGGAACTCGCGAAGGAAGAGCATTTGATCTTCATTTGCGGCCACTACGAGGGATATGATGAGCGGATTCGTGAGCATCTCATCACCGATGAGCTGTCGATCGGCGACTACGTCCTGACCGGAGGCGAGCTTCCGGCGGCGGTCGTGATCGATGCGGTCTCCCGGCTGCTGCCCGGCGTGCTGGGCAACGAAACGTCGGCCGTGACCGACTCCTTCAGCACCGGGCTGCTGGAGTATCCGCACTATACTCGCCCGGTGGAGTTCCGGGGCTGGAAAGTGCCGGACATGCTGCTGAGCGGCCACCACGCGAACATCGAGGCTTGGCGCCGGGAGCAGGCGCTGAAGCGGACGCTGGAGCGGCGGCCGGACCTGCTGGATGAGGTGGAGCTGACCGACCGGGACCGCAAGACACTGGAAAAGCTCCGCAGGCTGAAAGATACCGATGGCGGACTTGAATAACCGAGCTGTAAACCACGACCCCTGGGTTCTGCTAGGGAGTGGTTTTTTAGCGTCAGATGCGTTAGTCTGGATATAAGGTTGTCTGAATGTTGAGCATCAAGAACACGAGCACCAAAGTGAAATTTATCATGACAGGAGGATATTATGGATTATAAAGCATATTTTCAAACCCATCGCGATCAGCATCTGAACGAACTGAAGGAATGGTTGTCCATTCCGAGCATTTCTGCATTGTCCGAGCATAAGCCGGACGTTAAGCGGGCGGCAGAATGGCTGGCGGAGACACTCAAAAAGGCCGGCCTTGAAAACGTGAAAATCCACGAAACAAACGGCCACCCGATCGTCTACGCGGACCATCTGCATGCACCGGGACAGCCGACGGTTCTCGTCTATGGGCACTATGACGTGCAGCCGGTAGACCCGCTGAACTTGTGGGATACACCACCATTCGAGCCGGCCGAACGCGACGGCAAGCTGTACGCAAGAGGGGCAACGGACGATAAGGGGCAGATCTTTTTACATATTAAGGCGGTGGAAGCGATTCTTCAGCAGGAGAAGCAGCTTCCGGTCAACATCAAGTTTTGCGTGGAGGGCGAGGAGGAAGTCGGAAGCCCGAACCTTCCGAAGTTCCTGGAGGCTCAGCAGGAGCTGCTGAAGGCCGATGCGGTTCTCATCTCGGATACGTCCCTGCTGGAAAAAGGAAAACCGGCGATCTGCACCGGTCTTCGCGGTCTGTGCTCACTGGAAGTTCATGTCCAAACGGCCAATACAGATCTGCACTCCGGCAGCTACGGCGGCGGCGTACCGAATGCGCTGCATGCGATGGTCAGCCTGCTCGATTCCCTGCATGATGCCAAGGGCCGCGTGACTGTGGAAGGCTTCTACGAAGGCGTTCCGGAGCTTACGGAGGCCGATCATGCCGAGTTTGCGAAGCAGTCCGGAGACGAGAACAAGCTGAAGCGCGACCTTGGCCTTGACGAGCTGTACGGGGAAGAGGGATACACGTTCGCCGAAAGAACCGGCGCACGCCCGACCCTTGAACTGAACGGCGTCTACGGCGGATTCCAGGGCGAGGGCAGCAAAACGGTCATCCCGAAGGAAGCCCATGCGAAGATTACATGCCGTCTGGTGGGACATCAGGATCCGCAGGACATCTTGAACAAAATCGAAAAGCATATCTACAGCCACGTACCGACGGGCGCCAAAGCAACCGTCATCCAGTTCGAGAAGGGCAATGCATTTACGATTGATCCGTCCACGCCGATTCTGCAAAAGGCGGCGGAAGCCTACGAGGAAGTATACGGCACGCGTCCCGTATTTACGAGAGATGGAGGCTCCATCCCGATCGTGGAGACGTTCTCCCGTGTACTGGCCGCTCCGGTCGTATGCATGGGTTTTGGCCTTCCCGACGAAAACCTGCATGCGCCTAACGAGCACTTTAACCTGGAAAACTTCGATCTTGGCCTGCTGACCATCGTCGATTTCCTGAAAAGAGTGTAACGACCTCCTGAATAAGGAGTCTTGAAAAGGATTATAATGAATGAAATCGCCGGATCGAGAGCTGTCAGCTCGGATCCGGCGATTTTTATATTAGCCTTCAATAAGGAATAGCCTGGATCGAACCGTATGCTGATGAATTCCATGGTAATTCCACTTCACTACGGACAGTGAAACCTGATTATTCTCCATTGAAATTTTATAACACAAAAATTATAATTATTATGTAATAATATTTTATAACGAGACGTATGAATCTTTTTGCTGCAATCCTTATCCCGCTTGAAGAGCAGCAGCTAAAGACGAGTCGAGCTGACATGAAATATCCACCGAGGGACAAGATTTTTTGCAAAACTCGTTTGCATGTACGATTCACTGTAGAAGGAGGAGTTATATTGAAGATCATTCCGATGGATGCCGAATGGCTTGATGCGATGTGTGACCTTTGGAACGGGGAACTGGGCGGCCATTTTCCGATGCGCAGGGAACTGATGAAGCAAAATACTTTTGAAGATGTGAACGTGTATGGTCCCGCTTCCGGGCTGGCCGTTGACGGGGAGGGCCGTCTGCTTGGGTTCGTGATCGCCAAGAAGTGGCAGGAGCCGGCGCGCGAAATGCAGCTGGGTGACGGCGGCGGATGGATACAGGCTATCGTCGTCCGCCGCGATGTTCAGGGTCAGGGCATAGGGTCAGGGCTGCTCAGTCATGCCGAGAGTTTATTGCGCGAAGCCGGAGCGGTATCGGTCAGCATCGGGCGTGACCCGTGGCACTATTTTCCCGGAGTGCCGCTCGCACTGCCGGAGGTTAAGTCATGGTTCGCGCGCCGCGGGTACGAATACCTGTACGAGGTGTTCGACCTGGTGAACGAAACCTCGGACGATGGTCTAGAGCGGCCCGAGTATCGGGATGGTGCCTTCGCCCGCCTGCTTGTTCCGGGAGACCGCGAAGAGATGCTCCGTTTCTTCAAGCGGTGCTTTCCGGGACGCTGGTATTACGAGGCGCAGTGCTATTGGGAGCGGGGAGGGCAGGGACGGGAATTCGTCGGCCTGTTCCTTGGGGACGAAATGATCGGCTTTTGCCGCGTGAACGACGGCGAGTCCCCGCTGATTGCCCAGAATACTTATTGGGCGCCGCTGTTCAGTGAACCGCTTGGCGGCATCGGGCCGCTCGGCGTGGACGACCGGTTCCGCGGGAAAGGCTACGGGCTGGCGATCGTTCAGGACGGGGTCGCGGAGCTGACGGCCAGAGGCGTGAAGCACCTGGTGATCGATTGGACGGAATATGTGGATTTTTATGCCAAACTTGGTTTTCGGACGTGGACTGGATATAATATCGGCAAAAAAGCACTGATGTAGCCCCCAGAAGGAGGATGATGCATGAATCCGGCAAAAGCAATTTGGCGGTTCTTTTTTCCCAAGGAGCGGATCTTGATCTTCACATCTTTCGACGCAGACAGCTATGCAAGGGCCAAGTCCAGACTGCTGAGCGGAGGGATCCGCCACCGCTCGCGCATCGTGAGCCAGACGACCGGCCGGGGTGCCTTTACCGGCCGGGGGATGACGCAGTACGACTTGTACGTGGCCCAAGAGGATGAACATGCCGCAAGGCAGCTCTTGTAGCCCCAACGGATGGCCAGAACTGCGAAGAAGCGGTAACTGCCATTTTCGCAGCTCGGAGACAACCAGCCCCCGGCAAATGGCCGGGGGCTGGTTTTGGCTGTGGTGTATGGGCGGCTCTATTCGTCCAGCTTGGCAATCGTGGTAAATACGTCGTACAGCTTCTGATCCGGGTGCTGACGCTCGGTGTGCTTTTCCACAAACTCCGTCAATTGCTCAAAAAATGCTTTGGCTTCCTCTTCCGTCAAATAGACCTCGGAGTGGGACAGGTTCCCGGCAGGCTCCTCCTGGTTCTGGGCCTTCAGAAACTTACGCTTGCTCTCCTCATACAAGTCTTCCAGCAGCTTTTGCGTTTCGGAACGGAAGATTTTCTGGGCCGCCTCATCAATGTCCTTGCTGCGCTTAATCCGTACGGATCCTTTGAAGGCTTGATAATATTTGGCCGTGATTCCGTTGATTTGCTTGGTGTGCACGAGGACAATTAACCCGATGCTCTCCAGCTTTTTGGCATGATAGTAGACTTTGGCCGGAACCTCGCCGAGTTTGTCAGCGATATCTTTGATCGTCATTGGCTGGTCGGCCTTCTGAAAGCAGCTTAATATTTTCAAACGGTATGGATCGGAATAAATCCGGATCTCCTCGATCGTGCTCAGTTCTTTGGTCTCCAATGTTGTGCACCTCTACATTTCCCGTATCTTGTTTTCCGGATTGTTTATCCCCATTATAAGCCGAGATGGCTCCCGAGCACAAAATGTTTCCATCGCTCTAGATTTTCATAAACCCTTTCTGGCTCCACAGATAGACCCCCGGTATCAGCATCAGCAGGCCAAAAACGAGGTACAGCACGTGGACCCCGACGAATGCTCCGGCCCAACCGGCCAGCAGGCTTCCGACGGGAATGGCACAGGTGCAAATCGTGCTCGACAGCGCCCCGACCCGGCCAAGCATCGCTTTGGGGGTGACTTCCATCATATAGGTGGATACCGGCGTATTGATAAACGAAATGGCGAATCCCATGCCAAAGCAAAAGGCAGCCGCGGCATAGAGAGGATATTCCCTTAGAAGGGCGGGGACGTAGAGAAGGCTGTACGTAACCCCGAGCAGCAAAAATCCGAACACGATCAGACTGCTTTTGCGGTAAGCGGATCCCTTCTGGCTGATCCATAGGCCGCTGATAATCATGCCGGTAATCAGGGCGATGCCGATCAAACTGAGGCCGTATGGGCCCGAGTGGAGTATTTGTTTGACATAAACGGGCTCAAGCACGTTTTTAGGCGTGAGGCACAGATTCACGAATGCGGCCGAAAGCATAGTCATCATCATCAGCTTGTGGCCTTTAACGAACTTCAGGCCGGTCTTAAACTGGCTCCAGTAGGACAAGCTTTCCTCGGCCTGCATAAGACCTGCGTCGTTATCGACTTCCTGCCCTTGATCCCGGTCGATGCGGATCCAGACGTACATCAGGGCGGCCAGCAGGAAGGATAGCGCGTCGATCAGCATCGCTCCGGAAATGCCGAGCATGGCGATCAGGCCGCCGGCTGCGGCCAGACCGGCAAGCTCTGCGGTGCGGGAGGCAGACGACGTCAGCGAGTTGCCGCTGAGCAGCAGCTCCTTGGGCAAAATGCGGGGAACGAGGGACATCTCCGCCGGCGTGGAGAAGCATTCGAGCGTAGAGTTGATGAACGTAAAAATAAACAAGTGCCACGGCTGCAAGTCTCCTATGAAAAAGAGCAGCGCCGATACGGTTACCGTGATGCCCCGGCCGGCATTCGTCACGATCACGACCTTTTTCTTGGACCAGCGGTCGACCAGGACGCCAGTAAACATACTGAAAGCAATGCCTGGAACGAAGTTGATGGCGTAAAGTGTTCCCATTAGCAGCTCGGAGCCGGTAAGCAGGTAGACCATCCAGCTGTAGGCGATGGAATCCACGGAATCCCCGAATCGTGAAATAATCTTGGCGGTGATCATCATTAGATACAACTTGTGTTTCGCCAGCCTGCGCACACCTTGATTCTGCTGAAGCAATACGGTTTCACTCATGAAAGAGCATCTCCATTCAATTTTTATTAACGTTAAAATTATTTTAATGATAAATTTATTTTAACGTCAATTCCGATTTTGGCAAGAAGTTTTTTAAGATTATAGAATTAATAAATTTCAGCGAAGCTGAACCATTCTATAATCGCAAGAAAAACTTCCTTTTAAACGCGGTCTGTCTTCTTTGAAGGTACGTCGATAGACGTTTTTCTTACAATTGGGTCAGCCTATTTTTCGGTGTGCAGTATCTGTCTTTGGGAGAGCGAAGACTTTGCTATTTTTTTAACCGAGGGGCAGCGCAACAACTGGAAGATTTATAGTTGCAAAGGATGAAACAAATATGCTACAATAAATGCTGTTGTGTGGAATACGGTGGTCCGCTGCGGATGATGAAGGAAAACAGAGGGTTTTCCGGAAGAGGCAAGAACACCTGTACGGAAGGAGGAGTCCTAAATGAACATCCTACAAGAGATTACCAAAGAACAGCTTCGCACCGACATCCCTAGCTTTCGTCCTGGCGACACTTTGAAAGTGCACGTTAAGGTTATCGAGGGATCCCGCGAGCGTATCCAGTTGTTCGAAGGTGTTGTGATTAAGCGTCGCGGAGGCGGCATCGCTGAGACTTTTACAGTGCGTAAAATCTCTTACGGTGTTGGGGTAGAAAGAACTTTCCCAATCAACTCGCCAAAAATCGAGAAGATCGAAGTGGCTCGTTACGGTAAAGTACGTCGCGCCAAACTGTACTATCTTCGTGAACTGCGCGGTAAAGCAGCAAGAATTAAAGAGATTCGCCGTTAATCAGCGAACAACGCTAAAGGGCTTGATTTCAAGCCCTTTTCGTTTTAGGATAAAAAAGGCGTCAATAGATGAACGAACCAAGTTGACAGACCGCGAGAAGCGGAGATTTTTCTGGCGATCACGAATGCCTTTTCGCTTCGCTGGTCCAAAGAAAGCATACACGGCTCCGTAATGGGAGCTTTTCTTTTCGGCAAAACTAGGAGAGGGCGGTGGATATATGCAGCAGGACATTCAGAGCGATGCGGTGGAAGTGAAGGAAGAAGATCATAAACCACCTAAAAAAGGGAAAAATGAAGTCGTAGAATGGCTGAAAGCGATCATCATTGCCCTGATTTTGGTGGCACTGATCCGCTGGCTTCTCTTCAAACCGTTTATTGTGGACGGACCCTCCATGCAGCCAAACTTTCATACAGGCGAGCGGTTGATCGTCAATGAAATATTGTACGACATCCGGGCTCCGCATCGTGGAGAGGTTATCGTGTTCCATGTTCCGTCCGAAGGCAAGGATTTTATCAAACGCGTGATTGCCGTCGCAGGCGATACCGTCAAGGTGGAAGGCGACACGGTGACCGTGAACGGCAAAAAAGTCAATGAAACCTACATACAGGGTGCCATCGATGCAAGCCATAAAGCGGGCCAGATGTATAATGACAAAGATTTTCCAAACAGCGCGTTTCCGGATGGCAAGGTTCCCGAAGGTCATGTGTTCGTGATGGGGGATAACCGGTCCGACAGTACGGACAGCCGGATGATCGGTTATGTGCCGCTCGGGGATATCGTCGGACGGGCTGACCTCATCTTCTGGCCGGTGAAGGACATCCATTTGATTAACCATTAATGAACGTGGAATGAGGCTGTTTGCGGACAAGAGAATGAGGTGATGACGGTGACGATTCAATGGTTTCCTGGTCATATGACCAAAGCGCGCCGCCAAATACAGGATAAGTTAAAGCTGATTGACGTCGTGATCGAGCTGATCGATTCGCGTCTTCCGCTGTCCAGCCGCAATCCGATGATTGACGAGATTTTGCAGGGGAAGCCCCGGCTGATCATTATGAACAAGGCGGATTTGGCAGACCCTTCGGTAACGAAGCAGTGGCAGGATTATTTTAAAGAGGAAGGCCATACGGCATTTCCGGTCGATGCGGCTACAGGCACGGGCGTGAAAGAGATTCCTGGACAGCTGAAGCTGCTCCTGAAGGAGAAGATCGATCGCCAAATCGCCAAGGGGATGAACCCGCGGGCGATCCGTGCGCTGATCGTCGGCATCCCGAACGTAGGCAAGTCGACGCTGATCAACCGGCTCGCCGGGCGCAGCATTGCCGCAACGGGGGACCGGCCGGGCGTGACGAAAGGCCAGCAGTGGATTAAGGTAGGCGGAGAAATCGAGCTTCTGGATACTCCGGGGATTTTGTGGCCCAAATTTGAGGACGAGAACGTTGGCTACCGCCTCGCGGTAACCGGCGCGATCAAGGAAGAGATCCTGAACGTGGAGGATGTCGCCTTTTTTGCGGTCAAATACCTGGTCCAGTATTACTGGGACGCCTTCCGGGAGCGCTTCGAGATCGATGCGGACATGCCGCACAACCCGGACGAGAGCGACGAAATCGTCGCCATCATGGAAGCGGTGGGGCGTAAGCGCGGCTGCTTGATGAGCGGCGGACGGGTGGATCTGGAGAAAGCGTCGAAGACGCTGCTGCGGGAGCTTCGTGCCGGCAAAATGGGCCGGTTCTCGATGGAGGCCCCTTACTAATCGGAAAAGAACGCCGGATACGATCCAAGTGTCCCGCGTGTATCAAAGCGAGATGTACAGTATCATAGTGAACGAACAAGCCCAGTTCCGTTATAGGTACTGGGCTTTTTTTGCGTGTTGATTTATGGGAGAGGAAGGCCGTCATATGAAAAAAAGAATGATGGAAATCATGACGATCATCGCGGGGGCGTTTATTTTTGCGCTCGATATCAATCTGTTTGTCATTCCCCACGACCTTGGCGAAGGCGGTGTGACCGGGATTACGATCATACTGTACTACCTGTTTGCATGGTCGCCGGGATTGGTCAACCTGATTTTGAACGCGATCCTGCTGATCGTGGGTTATAAGTTTTTGGACAAAATGACGACGGTGTACACCATCGTTGCTGTCGTGTTTAACTCTTTGTTCCTCCATTTGACCGAAAATTGGACACTTACATCGAACGAACCGATCGTCAATGCGATTTTTGGCGGTGTATTGGCCGGTGTCGGCATCGGGCTGATCGTGAGGGCTGGAGGCACCACCGCCGGTACGGTCATATTGGCGCGGATTGCCCATAAATACTGGGACTGGAACATCAGTTACGCCCTGCTGTTCTTTGATCTGATCGTCGCGTTCTCTTCCTACTTTATCATTGGCGCGGAGAGCCTGATGCTGACGATCATTATGCTGTTCGTCGGCACGAAGGTGATGGAATTCATCATCGAGGGCCTGAACCCGAAGAAGGCGGTGATGATCGTATCGGAGCAGCATGCGGAGATCGCCGAGAAGGTTAACCGGGTCATGGACCGGGGAGTCACCGTGTTTAAAGGGTACGGCTATTACAGCAAGTCGGCTAAGGAAGTGCTGTACATTGTCATCAGCAAGCAGGAGGTGCCTGTCCTGAAAAAGATCGTCAAGGTAGCGGACAAGCAGGCGTTTATTACGATCCATGACGTTCGGGATGTGTTTGGGGAAGGATTTATCGACATATCGAAATAGTGTGTAGCAGAAGATAGACTTAGAATAGAGAATAGGAAAGCTCATGACCTGGGGTCATGGGCTTTTTTGTCGGGATCAATCGTAAGTACGGGCGGCCGCGCATGAAAATACAGCATCGTGGCAAAATAGGTGAAAACGGTTAGAGGAGGAAAAATGTGAGAAGCTGGCGGATTTATTGGGCAATCGTGCTGACGTTGATGCTGGCCGTGACGACGGCGTGCGGCGCAAATACGGGAACGAAGCCGCAGGAAGGGCAAACCGGGGGCGCCCAGGCGGGTAAAAACCTGCTTGAGACGATCAAGCAAAGCGGCAAGCTGCGTATCGGCACGGAAGGAACGTATGCACCTTTTACCTATCATGATGATAAAGGAACGCTGACCGGTTTTGACGTTGACCTGGGCCGGGAGATTGCCAAAAGGCTCGGCGTGAAGCCGGAGTTTATCGAAACGAAATGGGACGGTATGATCGCCGGCTTGGACGCCAAGCGTTTCGACGTGGTGATGAACGAAGTATCCATTAATGCGGAGCGGAAGGCTAAATACGACTTTTCGGACCCCTACATCGCCTCCAAGGCGGTATTGATTGTGAAGGACAATAATCAGGACATTAAAAAGCTGGCCGACCTCAAAGGCAAAAAAGCAGGGCAGTCGCTGACGAGCAATCTGAATCAAATTGCTAAAGACAACGGTGCCACGATCGTACAGGTCGACGGTTTCAACCAAGCGATCGACTTGCTGCTGTCCGGGCGCATCGATGCTACGGTGAACGACAAACTGTCCTATCTCGACTTCAAAACAAGACGTCCCGACGCGCCGATCAAGGTGGTGGACGAAACCGATACGGGCAGCACCAGCGCCGTACTGATGAACAAAAACAACAACGAGCTGCGGGACGCCATTAACCAGGCGCTGGCCGGCATGAAGAAGGATGGAACGTACCTTGCCATCTCCAAAAAATACTTTGGTACGGATGTATCGAAATAAGCGGCAAAAAGGGGGTTAACCGATGAATGACAGAACCGCCCATCTCACCGATATTTTTATCGACTCCTTTGTGCCGCTGCTCATGGCGGGGATCAAGTTCACGATTCCCCTGACGATCATTTCCTTCATTCTCGGTTTCGTGCTGGCGTTCCTTACCGCTTTGGCCCGATTGTCGCGCTGGAGCATTCTCCAGCGGGTCGCCTGGTTTTATGTGTGGATCATCCGGGGGACTCCGCTGCTTGTCCAGCTGTTTATCATTTTCTACGGGCTTCCGAGCATCGGCGTTGTCATCGACGCATTCACCGCTGCGGTGATCGGATTCTCGATCAGTGTCGGAGCCTATGGTTCCGAAATTATGCGCGCCGCGATCCAATCCATCGCCAAGGGGCAGTGGGAGGCGGCGTACTCGGTCGGGATGACCCGTTCCCAGGCGCTGCGCCGGATTGTTCTGCCGCAGGCGGCAAGGGTATCGCTGCCTCCGCTGGCGAACTCTTTTATCAGCCTGTTGAAGGATACGTCGCTGGCAGCGACGGTGACACTCACAGAGCTGTTCCAAAAGGGGCAGCAAATTACGGCGGTCGTGTATGAGCCTTTGCTGCTGTACAGTGAGGTAGCCTTGATCTACCTGATCTTCAGCACTGTCCTGTCGGCGGTCCAGCATCAGCTCGAACATCGGTTTGACCGTTATGCCGCAAGATAGCGAAACGAGGGATGCATCATGATTGAAATCAACGACCTGAGATTAAGCTTTGGCAGCAATGAAGTGCTCAAGGGAATCGACCTGTCGATCGAAAAAGGACAAGTGACGGTCATCATCGGACCCTCCGGTTCCGGAAAAACGACGCTGCTCCGGTGTATCAACCTGCTGGAAATCCCAACGGAAGGAACGCTGCGGATCGGAGACTCCGCCTTGTCGTTCAGGGAAGGAAACAAGCCGGGAAGGGGAGACATTCTGGCTTTCCGGAGGAAAACCGGTATGGTTTTTCAATCGTATAATCTGTTTCCCCATATGACGGCTCTGCAGAACGTGATGGAGGCGCAGGTCATCGTGCAGAAAAAGAGCAGAGCGGAAGCCAAGGCCAGATCACTGGAGCTTCTGGGCAAGGTAGGACTTGCCGCCAAAGCGGACTCCTATCCGCACCAGCTGTCCGGTGGACAGCAGCAGCGGGTCGGTATTGCCCGGGCAATGGGCATCGGTCCGGAACTGCTTTTATTTGATGAACCGACGTCCGCCCTGGACCCGGAGCTTGTCGGTGAAGTGCTGAAGGTCATCAAAGAGCTGGCTGTAGAAGGCATGACGATGGCCATCGTAACCCATGAGATGAAATTTGCGAGCCAGGTGGCGGACCGGATCGTGTTTATGGACGAAGGAATCATCATGGAGCAGGGCAGCTCGAATGAGGTGCTAAACCATCCGGCGCAGGAGCGGACAAGGCAGTTTTTGTCGCTGCTCAGCGAGCCGGTGTAGAATACTTGTGGGTGCTTGCGGGCACGGCGACGATAGCTGCATTGATGCAGCTATTTTTTTGCGTGGGGATCGTGGTGCACGGGTGTTTAACGTTGTAGTGCCTTCTCAAGCAGCTGAATAATCGCATTTGGAAATTTACGAATGGCTGATTGCGGTGGTGTCAAAAAGCTTGTGTAAGGTAGAAGTTGGTTGGGTAACATTCTTCAAAGAGTTTGGCCAGTTCGCGGCGGACTCCGGATTGCCAAAACCACGATGACCCATATTCAAGTCGTTCGATATAGCTGCATCCATGATCAGTCCTCGAAGTACATCCATCTCATCTCCTTACAGCACATTCACCTCATTGCAGTTACATTCTTTTCATTACCACACATTCTCCTCCTAGCTTCGTGAGGCCAGGTTTTTCACCGGTGAATGCTTTCGGACATATCGGCTCGGCACATCTTCTGCACTCCAGCAGTCCACACCCCGATTTTTGGAAGCGTGCCAGATGTCGTTTTTCGTTGGAATCCGCCGCCCGAACATAGTACAATAAAAAGGATAGATTGCGAGTTTGATAGACTTGCCCAGGGGAATGAGCGGGAACACCCCTTGGCTCTTGCAGCACGGAGGAGGAAAGACAGCATGGATACGGAAGAGATCGAGCAGTCCCCGAGGGACCTGCTAAAATATGAGCGCGAATACATAGAAAGAGATTACCGGTACATAGCGGGTGTGGACGAGGTTGGAAGAGGCTGTTTATTTGGCGACGTGGTGGCGGCGGCCGTGATCCTGCCGGAAGGACTCGTTCTGGAGGGCGTCGACGATTCGAAAAAATTGAGCGCCAAAAAACGGGACCTTCTGTACGACGTGATTATGGAGCAGGCGCTTGCCGTCAGTGTCGGGTACGTGGATGCTCGAACAATCGATGAAATCAATATTAAGCAGGCGGCCCGCCTGGCGATGAAAAAGGCGGTGCTTGGCCTGACGATCGCCGCGGATTTTTTGCTGGTGGATGCGGAGCATGTGGACGTGCCCATTCCACAGCTGGCGATCATCAAGGGGGACGCAAACAGCCAATCGATTGCCGCGGCTTCAATCGTAGCCAAGGTTAGCAGGGACCGGCTGTGTGAAGGTGAATGGGAGGCGAAGTATCCCGAGTACGGCATCGCGATCCATAAGGGCTATGCAACCAAACTGCACCGTGAGCAGCTGGCGGCTCTGGGACCGACACCGATGCATCGCCGCAGTTTTTTGAAAAATACGGAAGTTGTGCAGCAGACCCTGTTCTAGGGCTGCTGTTTTTTTGCCAGGTAAAATGGAAACACGGGTGTCGCGATGTAAACTTTTATAAGGAAAAAGATTTGCTGATCAGACTTTTGGAAGGTGCGTTTTCCTGGATAAGCATCTCCAAGCTTTGATTCAGAAAACAGACCAGCCTTAGGTGCAGGCTCGCCGTTTCGCGTCGTCTCTGTTCCTCGCGGACCAAACAGGACGTAACGATGACCCCGGCATCCGAAAAGCTTTTTTTCCAGATTCGTATTTTGTTGGACGGTATTTTAAATTTCATGTTTGAAGAGCCTGAGCATTTGCAGCAATTATGAAGATAAAGGACGATCTTTGGATGAAAAGAAACAACGGAGATCGTGATCGCAGATAGTCGGACTACAGCCCTTGGCTCTTTCGGCCGATAAATAAATAAACGAAGGAATACGGAAGGGGGAGAGGGACATTGAATATCGGTTCACTGCTGCGCAGCATGATGGGAGATACCAAAGCGGGCGATACCAAGCAGCTGGATTTGAAGGAAGGGCAAGTCGTGCGCGGCGTTGTACTGAGCGTCTCTGAGGACGGACAGGAGGCCGTCCTGCAGATCCAAGGCGTCAAAGTACGGGCGGCGCTGGAAACGCCGCTTCAGCCCGGCCAGGCAGCGGTCCTGCAGGTACAGCCGGACAATGGCGGCGGTCTTCCGGTATTGAAAGCGATGGAGGGTTCCTCCTATGGGTCCGGGACTCCGATGTCGCTTGCGGATGTGCTTCAATCGCTCGATCTGCCGGATACGCCGGAGAATCGGGCCATGCTGGAGGCGCTGCGGTCTTCGGGCGTATATGTGACAAAAGAAAACGCAGCCGTTTTCAAAGACGCGCTGGCGTTAAAACCTGCCGGTGTCAGCACAGAGCAGTGGCTTGGCGCCGCATCGATTGCCAATCAGCGCGGACTGCCGCTGACGGCCGAAAGCGTCCGCGGGCTGCAGCAGGCGGTATTCGGCCCGCCGGTGCACCAGCTGCTTCAAGTGCTGGAGGAACAGCTGAATGCGTTCACAGCGCAGGCTGGAGCGAGTTCGGAGGAAGCGGGGGCTGCAGTCAAAAGCGGACAGGGCGTCATTACGCCGCAGGCTTCGGTGCAGCAGCCGCCGACTTCGTTACCCGGAGCGGCTACGCAGTTGGGTGCTGGGAGCATAACGGCTCCCGAAGCGGAGCCAACGGCCGGTGCCCACAGCCCAAAGAGCACCGAGGCAGAGGGGGATGCCGGGAAGGCGGCGGGGCGCGCGGCTGACGGCACATCCGCGGCCGGCACGGCTGCCGCGGCGTCCCATCCAGCGGCGGCGCTTCAGCCGCTGGCTGCCAGGCTGCAGGCGCTGCTGCAGCAGCTGCGCGCGGCACCGCTCACGGGTGCCGCCGCACCAACGCCCGCCCCGGCTGAGCCGGCGGGCGGGCCTGCTGCCGGCGGCTTCGCCGCGCCGGCCGCGGAACCTGCGCCGCAGCAAGCGGCGCAGGGAGGCGAAGGCCCCGCAGGCACGGGGCCTTCGCCCAAGACACCCCTGTCCCACGGTGCGGAGCCGTGGGTGGGGCGTCTCTTGAAGCTGCTCGGTGCGGAGCACGAGCAGCAGGGCGTGCGCGCGGCGCTGCTGCAGCCCGCGCAGGAGGCCCCGCAGGGGCCGGGTGCCGCGGCGGGGAACGCGCGGCAGCCCTTGGCTGCACTGGCCGCAGGCCAGGGTGCAGCGGCAGAAGCAGGCCCGGCACAGCCGGGGCCTGCGCCGGGAGCGGCGAGCGCGGCAGGGGCCGCCGCCGCGCAGCCCGCTCCCCAAGCTGCGGACGGTCCGGAGTTGACCGTCCGGCCGCATGCGGTTCAGCAGCAGCCTCCCGGCCCGGCGCATCACGCCGTCCGGCCGGAGCAGCTGGCTGAGCCCGCTGCGCGGATGGAGCAGGCGCTGCAGGAAACCGGGCAGCGCGACACGCTGAAGGGGCTCCTCCTTCAGCTCGTCCAGGACGACGCTGCGCCGCCGGCCTTGAAGGAGGCGGCTCATCAGGTCATCTCGCAGCTGACCGGCCAGCAGCTGCTCCTGAACACGGACCGGACGGCGCCATTCGCCCAGGTCACGCTGTTCCTGCCCTTGAACGGGCCGGACGGTCAGGAGACGGCGTCGGTGAATGTCCAGTCCAGGCGCGGCCCCAAGGGTGAACTGGACGCATCCAACTGCCGCCTGTGGTTCGACCTTCAGATGAAGCATCTCGGGCAGACGCTGATCGACGTCCAGATCGTCGACCGGATCGTCAGTCTGAAGGTCCACAATGATCAGGAATGGGCTCAGTCCCTGGTGGAAGAGAGACGACCTGAAATCGCTGACGCCCTATCCTCCATCGGCTATCAGCTTCTGACGCTTAAAGCCGCCCCGCTGCCATCATCGGCCGCTGAACAGCCAGCTGGCTTGAGTGCGGTCATGGGCGGTCACCGTGTGGCGGACTTCGTGCCGCAGAGCTACAAGGGGGTGGATATGAGGGTATGAGCAGCAAGCCGCAGGAGCCGTCTCCAAGTTTGAAAAAGGCCGTCGCCCTCAAATACGCGCCCGGTGACAACGATGCCCCGGTCGTCGTGGCGAAGGGCCGGGGGAAAGTGGCGGATACGATTCTCGAGACGGCGAAGGAACACGGGGTTCCTGTTCAGGAGGACGCCGCGCTGGTGGAGGTCCTCTCCAAGCTGGACCTGGACCAGCAGATTCCGCCGGAGCTGTATCACCTTGTCGCGGAGGTTCTCAGCTACATTTACCGGGCGGACCGGCTCGCTCGGGAAAGGCCGTTCGAATGAACGGACGGCAAGGAAAAATGAAGGATAACCGCCGCCAAAAAGGAGCAGCCGCGGAGCATGCGGCCGCCGACCTGCTGCTCTCCACAGGTTACCGCATCCGCGACCGGAACTGGCGCTGCCGCAGCGGCGAACTGGACGTGGTCGCCGAGGACGGCAGCATCATTGTTTTTGTGGAGGTGCGCAGCCGGACCGCCGGAACCTCCTTCGGCACAGCCGCAGAATCTGTGAATTTCCGCAAAATCCGCCAGGTGCGCAGCACGGCCGAAGTGTATCTTCACGCACAGCGGCTGGAGGGCCGCGAGGTACGCTTTGACGTCGTCGCCGTGGAGCTGGGGCGCGATCTAAGCATTGCCGCGATTGATCATATACAGGGGGCGTTCTAGGACGAGCCCTAATCAAAAACTTCCAATACCATGCGATTGGAAGTTTTTTTATTACCCCATTTTCACTAAGTTAGCTCGATCCTCTCGATAGACAACTAACAGCAGCACGGCTTTATCTGAGAAGCGGAAAAGTGGATGTATTTTTTGTAATTATTTACCTTATGGTGAAGGTGATTTGAACTCATCATAGAATAATCTAAGTAAGAGTGGTGTGTGAACTTGCCTAAAATAGAATTTTTCCTAGGTATCAACATTAGAGGATGACAGTAATCATTTTATTGAGATTACCTCAACCCGTTCTTCATACATAAGGGAAACGGCTATTTCGTAGGAGGTATCATGAGGAATATTCTGAATTTTCTTGTTACCTTTTTGGTGTTCTGGATAGGCAATGAGTACTTTAATCCATATCTTTCGATCACAGATACTAAAACTTTGCTGATTGCATCACTTCTGATGTTCATCATTAGTCTTTTATTCAGTTTAGCCATGGTAATGTCGGTTATGCTGATCACTGTAGGGATTGGGTGTTTGACCACTCCGGCTTTAATGTTGGCTTCAATCGTGCTGACACCCATTAAACTTTGGCTTCTGGATAAATACCTGTATGGATTTGAAATACATGGATTGTGGACATATGTCATTCTTACTTTAGTTCTTAGCCTATTCACTGTGAAAGTAAAAGAGAGACGTGATTAATGATATGGCAAAAAGCCTGTGAGAACATTTACAAGGAGGAGCCTGTGTTTAAAAATAGACACTGGAAAAAGTATCTCATTCTGCTTGTCATTACTCTGCCCGTTTTCATTGTATTTATATTTATGCTTCCACATGATAAACGGCCTATTGCACTAGGGATTTGTCCATCAATATTCTGGATATTGTATTATTCATGGATCGCAGTGGAGAATAGAAAAAAGAGAGATAGAACAAATATTTAACTAGATAACGCGAAGTTCTATCCTGCCAATAAGGGCGTTTGACTGCCCGATGATTTACCCTGCCAAGTTTTAAATTAGATCCAGATGACTGGGTTTTAAAAAGAGAATGGATTGACGGAAATAACCTGCCTCAAATGGCAGGTTATTCTTTGTTGTAAACCCCCTTCGGCTTAGAGCGTAGATCATGAAGAAGGATGGCCGAAGGGGTCGAAGGGCAATCTGCCATATTTTATTTTCGTGATAGTACACAAAATATTGACTTAAACCGTGGATCACATTATTAGGGTTTATACCGCAAATTTGCTTCCTTTCACCCCACCCCCGTAATCTGCGGCCGGTCCAAATTCCTGTACTGGATCGCTTCCGCCACATGGTTGAAGGCGATATTCTCCTGGCCGTCCAGGTCGGCGATCGTCCGGGCCAGTTTCAGGATGCGGTCATATGCCCGCATGCTGAGGCCCAGGATTTCGATCGTCTGATGGAGCATGTCGGCTGAAGCGGAATCGAGCCTGACGAAGCGCCGGAGCGCACTGCCGGTCAACTCGCTGTTCCAGCCGCCGTAACCGCTGCCGTATCGTTGTTGCTGACGCGCATGGGCTTCAAGCACCTGACTGCGCATTTCAGCTGATGACAGGCTCGGTGCATCGGTGGACCATTCTTTAGGGCGGGGGACTTCGACTTGAAGATCGATCCGGTCGAGCAGCGGGCCGGAGATTTTGGCGCGGTATTGGGCGATCCGGTTGAAGCTGCATGTGCATTGATGTTCCGGGTGATCGCTTCCGAGGTATCCGCACGGACACGGGTTCATCGATGCCGCCAGCATGAAGTGCGCCGGGAAGGTGTGCACGGCACGCGCCCTGCTGATCGTCACCGTTTTGTCCTCCAGCGGCTGCCGTAGCACTTCGAGCACCTGGCGGTTGAATTCCGGCAGCTCGTCCAGAAACAGGATGCCCCGGTGGGCAAGGCTGACTTCGCCCGGCTTGGGTATCGTTCCTCCACCGATCAGTCCTCCGGAAGAGATGGTGTGGTGCGGGGAACGAAAAGGACGTCTGCGGATCAGGCCGGAGCCGGGTTCCTTCAATTTTCCGGCTGCGCTGAATATTTTGGTCGTTTCGAGCGCTTCCTGCTCGGTCATGAAGGGCAGGATGGTCGGCAGTCGTTTGATGAGCATCGTTTTGCCTGTTCCAGGCGGTCCGATCAGCATAATGTTGTGCATGCCGGCGGCTGCAATCGTGAGCGCCCTTTTGACATGGAGCTGGCCGAGCACGTCGGCATAATCTTCCGCAGGAAGGTGATCGGGTACGGATGTTGCGGCAACAGCCGGTGCCTTTAGCAGCGGGGACAAGTTTTGAATCCGGAGGGGCTGGTCTTTGCCGGGCACGTCAGCAGCCGAGTGTTCTGCGGCCAGCTCACGCAGCTCGTTCAGATGCCGGATGGCATAAATATTCATCTGATCGATTAAGGCGGCCTCACCGGCATTTTCTTCCGGCAGCAGAACGGCGGTGAATCCCTCGCGCTTCGCCCTGTCCACCATGGACAGAACACCGTTAACGGGCCTCAGGCTGCCGTCGAGCGCCATTTCTCCGATGAGAAGCAGCTTCTCACCCTGCGGCAGCAGAAGCTGTCCGCTCGTTACGAGAATGCCAAGGGCAATGGCGAGATCAAACGCGGAGCCTTCCTTTTTCAGATCGGCCGGTGCGAGATTGATCGTGACCCGCTGAAGGGGGAAGGTGAAGCCGCAATTTTTGATGCCGGCCCGGACACGTTCCACTGCTTCCCTGATGGCGGAGTCCGGAAGTCCGATAATGCTCGTCTGCGGCAGTCCGTTGGAAATGTCGACCTCCACCTGAATGATAACTCCGTCAATTCCGTATAAACATGTACTGTACATTTTTCCATACATACAATAAAGCACCCCTATTCCCGGCGGTTTCCCTGGACAAACGAGCACGGGATCGCCGTAGTTGACGGAAAAAAGGTGCTTCCTTATTTTCGCTTAAGTTTACAAAAATTGTAGGACCACTGCTGGCAAAAGTCAAGATGGAAGGCATTGGGGATGGGAAGTAGAGGTATGCTTGTAAGGGAGTGATTCAAGACCGATTTGTTGTTTAAAATTTAAAAGTATACAATGGAATTGTAGAACATCAGTTGCCACTGCAGAAAATATGACGCAATTACTATGATAATGTGACAAAATTATGATAATATTATGACAAGAAGGCAGGTGAAGACGAAAGTGATGAAACCAAGTGAAATGAATCCGCAGCTGCAGCTGGAAAATCAGCTGTGCTTTACCATCTATGCCTGTTCGCGAGAAATCACCAAGCTGTATCAGCCCCATCTGGAGAAGCTCGGTGTGACATATTCCCAGTATTTGGTCCTGCTTGTGCTTTGGGAGCGGGGGCAGTGTACCGTGAAGGAGCTTGGGGAGGCTCTTTTCCTGGACTCCGGCACCTTGACGCCCCTGCTGAAGAGACTTCAGGCCGCTGGTCTGATTCACCGCGAGCGCTCTGCCCAGGACGAACGGAAGGTCATCATCACGTTGACGGACGAAGGAAACAAGCTGAAGGAGAAGGCGCTGAACGTTCCGGCCGCCATGCAGCAGGAGCTGTGCCTGAACGAGAGCGAATTCGGGCATTTGCTGGGCCAGTTCAAGAGTCTGCTGAACCGCGTCCATCACAACAACGAACAGCAAGAGGGCAAGATGTGAAGTGAAGAGCGATTTTTGCAGAACATATCTGCAAATCTGTCGCTCTTTTTTCCCTTGTTATCCATAAAACCATGTTGGAACGATGCAAGGCTGCAATGGATTTAAATCGGACCTAAGAACGTTACTTAGAGGGCGGATTTTACCATCAAATCCCAAATATTCTCTCAAACGGATTAAACCGATATCAAAAAGCTGTCGATGGAAACGCAGTTTCTTAAGGTAAGCGTTTTAAAAACATGTTACAATAGCTTGGGTTTATATTATTTTCCAAGAGATATCAGAACCCGCCTTGTAGCAGTCATGTTGATAGGAGGATACCGTAAATGAATATCCATGAATATCAAGGAAAACAAGTGTTAAAGCAGTACGGCGTTACCGTTCCGAACGGAAAGGTGGCCTACACCGTGGAAGAGGCGGTTGAAGCCGCTAAATCCCTGGGCAGCCAAGTCACGGTTGTCAAAGCGCAGATCCATGCAGGCGGCCGCGGTAAAGCCGGCGGCGTCAAAGTGGCCAAGAACCTCGACGAGGTTCGTGCTTACGCGGAGGAAATCCTCGGCAAAGTGCTCGTTACGCATCAGACAGGCCCGGAAGGGAAAGAAGTCAAGCGGCTTCTGATCGAAGAGGGCTGCGATATCCGCAAGGAATATTACGTCGGCGTCGTTGTTGACCGCGCTACCGGACGTGTCGTGATGATGGCATCGGAAGAAGGCGGAACGGAAATCGAAGAGGTTGCCGCTGCAACGCCTGAGAAAATTTTCAAAGAAGTGGTGGATCCGGCCGTAGGCCTGCAGGTTTTCCAAGCACGCAGACTGGCTTATGCGATCAACATCCCTAACGAACTGGTCAACAAGGCGGTTCAGTTTATGATCGCCCTGTACACCGCTTTTGTTGACAAGGACTGCTCCATTGCAGAAATCAACCCTCTGGTTGTAACGGGTGACGGCAATGTCATGGCACTCGATGCCAAGCTGAACTTTGACTCCAACGCACTGTTCCGGCACAAAGACATTCAAGAGCTTCGCGACCTGGACGAAGAGAATGAAAAAGAAATCGAAGCTTCCAAATACGACCTGAGCTACATAGCTCTCGACGGCAACATCGGCTGTATGGTCAACGGCGCAGGCCTTGCCATGGCCACGATGGACATTATCAAGTACTACGGCGGAGACCCGGCCAACTTCCTCGACGTAGGGGGCGGTGCCACGAAAGAGAAGGTTACCGAGGCGTTCAAGATCATCCTGTCGGATGAGCAGGTCAAAGGCATTTTCGTCAACATCTTTGGCGGAATTATGCGCTGCGACGTCATCGCCGAAGGCGTGGTTGAAGCGGCCAAGCAGCTCGGCCTGACCCGTCCGCTGGTTGTGCGTCTTGAAGGAACCAACGTGGATCTGGGCAAGAAAATTTTGGCCGAATCCGGCCTGAACATCGTGCCTGCCGACTCCATGGCTGACGGCGCCCAAAAAATTGTCTCACTCGTAAAATAGAATCTTTAAAATACGATAGGGGATGTGAACAAACGTGAGTATTTTGGTCGATAAAAATACAAAAGTCATCACACAGGGCATCACCGGCAAAACCGCCCTTTTCCATGCGAAAGGCGCCCTCGACTACGGCACGCAAATGGTCGGAGGAACTTCTCCGGGCAAAGGCGGCACCAAGGTTGACATTACGCTGGAGAACGGCCAAACGGTCAGCCTGCCCGTATATAACACGGTTGTAGAAGCCAAGGAAGCGACTGGCGCGACTGCAAGCGTTATCTACGTACCGCCGGCATTTGCGGCCGATTCCATCATGGAAGCCGTCGATGCGGAAATGGAACTGGTCATCTGTATTACGGAAGGCATTCCGGTGCTGGACATGGTCAAAGTGTCCCGTTACATGGAAGGCAAGAAAACCGTCCTGATCGGACCAAACTGCCCAGGGGTCATTACACCTGGAGAATGTAAAATCGGCATCATGCCTGGGTACATCCATACTCCGGGCCATGTGGGCGTCGTATCCCGCAGCGGAACGCTGACCTACGAAGCGGTTCATCAATTGACGACCCGCGGCATCGGCCAGTCCTCTGCGGTAGGCATTGGCGGCGACCCGGTAAAAGGCTCGGAATTCATCGATATTTTGAGCCGCTTTAACGATGATCCGAACACCTATGCTGTGATCATGATCGGCGAAATCGGCGGAACGGCGGAAGAAGAGGCAGCGGAATGGATCCGCGCCAACATGACCAAGCCGGTCGTCGGCTTCATCGGCGGCGTTACTGCGCCTCCGGGCAAACGCATGGGACATGCAGGCGCTATTATTTCCGGCGGTAAAGGCACGGCGAAAGAAAAGATCGCCAAGCTCGAGGAATGCGGCATCAAAGTCGCTCCGACGCCTTCGGAAATGGGATCTACGCTGGTAAGCGTTCTGGAAGAACGCGGCCTGCTGGAAAAATGCACGACTCACTAATATAAACCGGCGTTATTTACGGTTCAAAGGTAAGCAACCTTTTATTTCTCCATCCGGGGGATAAAGGGTTGCTTTTTTGTGTTTTCAACACCATAAAACTGGAAAATATAAGGAAGGGCGGGATTGGCGTGAAGGACGAACGGTGGCTGTTGATCGCACTGCACGAGACCGAGGGGGTTGGGAGGAAGAGTATTGCCAGGCTGCGCGGGCAGCGTATGTTCTCCGGGGACATGCTCCATTATAATAGTAGAGATTGGGAGGAAGCAGGTTTTCCCGAGGAAAAGGCGAAGCTTTTATCTGAACGAATCACAACCGATTTGATCGAAGAGCTGAAATCCCGTAAGCTTGAGGGAGGCGCCGGCATCCTGACTTTTTTGGATGCGGATTACCCTGCGTATTTAAAGGAGATTGCGGAGCCTCCATGGGTATTGTACTGCACTGGAAAACGGGGATTGCTGCAAACGCCCGGCGTCGCCATGGTCGGGACAAGGGTACCGACGGCCTATGGCCGTAAGGTCGGCCAAGAGCTGGCGGAGGGCATCAGTGCGGCTGGATTCACGATCGTCAGCGGCATGGCCAGAGGCATCGACAGCGTGTGCCATGAAGCCGCTCTTGCCTGCGGAGGCAATACGATTGCGGTGATGGGGACCGGTCATGGCGTGATCTATCCGCCGGAGAACAGAGGGTTGTATGAGCGGATCGCCGAGGATGGACTCATTCTGACGGAGTATCCTTCCGGAACCAAATCGCATCCCGGTTTGTTTCCGCAGCGCAACCGTATCATCGCCGGCTTGACGCTTGGGACGTTGGTCGTCGAAGCGGACTCGCGCAGCGGTTCTTTGATTACGGCGGATCTGGCGCTCGAAGCCGGCAGGGATGTGTTCGCCGTACCTGGGCCGGTCACCTCGCCCAAGAGCCGCGGGGCGCTGAACTTGATTAAACAAGGGGCCAAAATGGTGCTGAATGCCGAAGACGTCATCGAAGAATATGATTCATGGTTGCCAAAAGGGTTTGAAGATACATACAATAGGGAGCGTCAGATGTTGGAGGACACGCGGCTGCCTGCAGATCATTTGACAATGGATGAGCTTGGGATATACCATATATTGGAACAAGGGCCGTCTACATTGGATGAGCTGCTGCAGCAGACCGGATGGGATTTTGGACATTTGCATTCAGTTCTGTTATCTTTAATCATAAAAAAGCAGATTACCCAATTATCTGGTGCTATATACAAGCTTATATAACAAGAGTCTATTGACTAACATTCACAGAATTGTTCGGAAAGGGGGATGAACCTATGGCTGACTCACTTGTCATCGTAGAATCGCCGGCCAAGGCGAAAACGATCGGCAAATATTTAGGCAGCAAGTATATCGTAAAAGCTTCGATGGGTCACGTGCGTGATCTCCCGAAGAGCCAAATCGGGGTTGAGGTTGAGAATGACTTTAATCCGAAATATATTACGATCCGCGGAAAGGGCTCCGTATTAAAGGAACTCAAGGACGCCAGCAAAAAAGTGAAAAAGGTTTATCTCGCAGCTGACCCCGATCGCGAGGGTGAAGCGATTGCCTGGCATCTTGCCCATGCCCTGGAGCTCGACGATACGGATAGCTGCCGCGTCGTGTTTAACGAAATTACGAAGCAAGCGGTCAAGGATGCATTTAAAACGCCGCGCAAGATCAATATGGACCTGGTTAACGCACAGCAGGCCAGACGTATTCTGGACCGGCTCGTCGGTTACAAGATCAGTCCGCTTTTGTGGAAAAAGGTAAAGAAAGGTCTGTCCGCGGGCCGCGTTCAATCGGTTGCGGTCAAGATCATCATCGACCGGGAGAACGAAATCAACGCGTTTATTCCGGAGGAATACTGGTCCATCACGGCCCAGCTCGCCAAGGGAGATTCCGTTTTCGAAGCGAAATTCCAACAGCTGAACGGCCAGAAGAAAGAACTGTCGCGCGAGGATGAAGTAAACGAAGTGCTCGCTGCCATTAAGGGAGCCACCTTTAAAGTCAGCGAAGTAAAGGAAAAGGAACGCCAGCGGCATCCTTCGCCTCCGTTTACGACAAGCTCCCTGCAGCAGGAAGCTGCCCGGAAGCTTAATTTTCGTGCCGCCAAAACGATGTCCGTCGCCCAGCAGCTGTACGAAGGCGTGGAGCTCGGGAAAGAAGGGACCGTCGGCCTTATCACTTATATGCGTACGGATTCCACCCGGATTGCCGGATCGGCACAGGAAGAAGCCAAGGAATTTATCAGCGGGAAGTACGGGGATCCGTTTGTCCCTGAAACTCCTCGGGAGTATTCGAAAAAATCGGCGAACGCCCAGGATGCCCATGAAGCGATCCGCCCGACCTCGGTCATGCGCGATCCCGACTCCGTGAAGTCGTTCATGAGCCGTGACCAATACCGTCTTTACAAGCTGATTTGGGAACGTTTCGTTGCCAGCCAGATGGCTTCCGCCATACTGGATACGCTTTCCGTTGATATTGCGGCAGGGCCTGCCGTATTCCGCGCATCCGGTTCGAAAGTCCGTTTCCAGGGCTTTATGAAGGTATACGTGGAAGGCAACGACGACGGCACGACGGAAGAAGAGAAGTTTTTGCCTGCCCTGGCCGTAGGTGATAAGCTGAAGAAGGAAGATATCGAGCCGAAGCAGCACTTTACGCAGCCGCCTCCGCGCTACACCGAAGCCCGGTTGGTCCGGGCGATGGAGGAGCTCGGCATCGGACGGCCAAGTACGTATGCGCCGACGCTGGAGACGATCCAAAAGCGCGGTTACGTGGCGATCGAAGAGAAAAAGTTCGTTCCGACAGAACTGGGTGAATTGATCATCGAGCAGATGGAACAATTTTTCCCGGAAATTCTTGATGTGGAATTTACGGCCCACATGGAAGACGATCTCGACCATGTCGAGGAAGGCTCGGAGGATTGGGTCAAGGTACTGGCCGAGTTCTATTCTTCCTTTGAAAAGCGCCTGGAAGTAGCCGAGGAAGAAATGAAGGAAATCGAAATCGAGGACGAGGTATCGGACGAGATTTGCGATAAATGCGGCCGACCGATGGTATACAAATTGGGGCGGTTTGGCAAATTCCTCGCCTGCTCCGGATTTCCGGACTGCCGGAACACGAAGCCGATCGTCAAAGATATCGGCGTCACTTGTCCGAAATGCAAGGAAGGGCATGTGGTCGAGCGCCGCAGCAAGAAGGGGCGGATTTTCTATGGCTGCGACCGTTATCCGGAATGCGATTTCGTATCCTGGGATAAACCGTCGCCGAAGCCTTGTCCGAAATGCGGCTCTCTGATGGTTGAGAAGCGCAACAAGCAGGGAGCACGTCTCCAATGCACGGCATGCGACCATACCGAGCCCCTGGAAGAGAACGAAGACAACGAAGAAATGATGTAATTGTAAACAGCAGGGGGTAATGAAGTTGACAGAAGTACAGCAGGTAACCGTCATCGGCGCGGGTCTGGCAGGCAGCGAGGCTGCCTGGCAGATCGCAAGCCGGGGGGTTCCCGTGAAATTATACGAAATGCGTCCGGTCGTGAAGACGCCCGCGCACCATACGGACAAGTTCGCCGAACTCGTCTGCACCAATTCGCTGCGTGCCAACGGACTTACGAACGCAGTCGGCGTCATCAAAGAAGAAATGCGGATGCTGGATTCACTGATCCTGAAGTCCGCCGATAAAAATGCGGTTCCTGCCGGAGGCGCTCTGGCGGTGGACCGCGACGGTTTTTCCGGGGATATTACGAGCACTCTCCATAACCATCCGCTGATTGAAGTCGTAAACGAAGAAATTCAGCATATACCAGAAGAAGGGATTGTCGTCATCGCCACAGGCCCGCTGACCTCGCCTGCGCTCTCCGCCGAGATCAAAGCACTTATGGGCGAAGAGTATTTCTACTTCTATGACGCTGCGGCTCCAATCGTAGAGAAAGACTCCATCGATATGAGCAAAGTATACCTGGCTTCCCGTTATGATAAAGGCGAAGCGGCTTACTTGAACTGTCCGATGACCGAAGAGGAATTCAACGCGTTTTATGACGCGCTGGTCAATGCGGAAGTCGCGCAGCTGAAAGAGTTTGAGAAGGAAGTATACTTCGAGGGCTGCATGCCGATCGAGGTCATGATGAAGCGCGGCAAGCAAACGGCGCTGTTCGGGCCGATGAAGCCGGTAGGGCTGGTCAACCCGCACACGGGTGAGCTGCCTTATGCGGTTGTGCAGCTGCGCCAAGATAATGCCGCCGGCACGCTGTACAATCTGGTAGGCTTCCAAACGCATCTCAAATGGGGAGAGCAAAAGCGCGTATTCTCCATGATTCCGGGGCTGGAAAACGCGGAATATGTGCGCTACGGCGTCATGCACCGCAATACGTTCATCAACTCTCCGAAGCTGCTCCAACCGACCTACCAGCTGAAAACGAATGAGAACCTGTTTTTTGCCGGTCAAATGACAGGGGTAGAGGGATATGTGGAATCTGCCGCATCCGGGCTTATAGCGGGTATTAATGCAGCGAGAAAGGCGCTTGGACAGGACCTTGTCGTGTTCCCTGACACAAGCACCCTCGGCAGCATGGCTCATTATATTACGACCGCGGATTCGGAGCACTTCCAGCCGATGAACGCCAACTTCGGCTTGCTGCCGAAATTGGAGAAGAAGATCCGCAACAAAAAGGAAAAGAACGAGGCGCTGGCCAATCGGGCTTTGGAGACGATTGCCGCGTTTATCAAGGAAGCCGGACTGGCAACCGAACATCAGGAAGTATAGATTAGGAGGTCTGTAGGTATGGATTTATCTTTTCATGCGACAACCATTTGTGCTGTGCGCCATAACGGAAAAGCGGCGATCGCCGGTGACGGCCAGGTGACCTTCGGTGAAAATGTCATTATGAAGCAGACCGCCAAAAAGGTGCGCCGCCTGTACAGAGGCCAGGTCGTTGCCGGCTTTGCAGGCTCTGTGGCGGACGCCATCACCCTTTTTGAAAAATTCGAAAGCAAACTGGAGGAGCATCACGGCAATCTGCAGCGTGCCGCCGTGGAGCTAGCCAAGGACTGGCGCCAGGATCGCGTTCTCCGCAAGCTTGAGGCACTCATGATCGTTATGGATAAAACCGGCATGCTGCTCATTTCCGGAGGCGGTGAAATCATCGAACCGGACGACGACGTGCTGGCGATTGGCTCGGGAGGCAATTTTGCGCTCTCCGCCGGACGGGCGCTGAAGCGTCATGCCCAGGACTTGGAAGCGAAGGATATCGCGCGTGAAGCTTTGAAAATTGCTTCGGAAATTTGCGTATACACCAATGGAAATATCATTGTGGAAGAGCTGTAAGGGTGGAGGAATGCATATGGATAACCAAAGTTTGACGCCAAGACAAATCGTGGCCGAACTGGATAAATACATTGTAGGCCAGAAGCAGGCGAAGAAATCCGTCGCCGTCGCACTGCGCAACCGTTACCGCCGCAACCGGCTTCCCGAGGATGTTCGGGATGAGATTGTACCGAAGAACATCCTGATGATCGGTCCGACGGGTGTGGGCAAGACCGAAATCGCCAGACGTTTGGCGAAGCTGGTCAATGCGCCATTTGTGAAGATCGAAGCCACCAAATTTACGGAAGTGGGATACGTCGGCCGCGACGTGGAATCCATGGTCCGCGATTTGATCGAAACGGCCATCCGCATGGTCAAAGCGGAGCGTACGGAAAAAGTAAAAGACCGCGCCGAGGAGCTCGCCAACGAACGAATCGTGCAAATTCTCGTTCCGCCGGCTGGCAAAAACAAGGCGCAGCGCAACCCGTTTGAAATGCTGTTCGGCAATGGCAACCAGAACGCACAGGATACGGAAGAGGATAAGGAGCAGGACAGCACCGTGACCGAACGCCGGCGCCAGGTGAAGTTTAAGCTTCAGTCCGGCAGCATGGAAGACGACATGATCGAAATCGACGTGGAGGACAACTCGCCGACGATGATGGATATGCTGGCCGGGCAGGGGAATGACCAGATGGGCATGAACATGCAGGAAATGTTTGGCAGCCTGCTGCCGCGCCGGACGAAGAAGCGGAAGCTGCCGATCCGGGAAGCACGCAAGGTGCTGACGCAGGAGGAAGCGACCAAGCTGATCGACATGGACGATGTCATCGCCGAGTCGATTCTTCGCGCTGAGCAGTCGGGCATTATCTTTATCGACGAAATCGATAAAGTTGCCAGCCAGGGCAAAGGCTCTGGGCCTGACGTGTCCCGTGAAGGCGTCCAGAGGGATATTCTGCCGATCGTGGAAGGGTCGACGGTCATGACCAAATACGGCCCTGTGAAGACGGACTTTATTTTGTTTATTGCAGCAGGTGCATTCCATATCGCTAAACCGTCGGACCTCATTCCCGAGCTTCAAGGCCGGTTCCCGATCCGCGTGGAGCTGAGCAGCTTGTCTCTCGACGATTTTGTGTCGATTCTGACCGAGCCGAAGAACGCTTTGACCAAGCAGTATACCGAGCTGCTCAAAACCGAGGACATCGAGGTCGAATTCTCATCTGAAGCGATCCGGGAAATTGCCAAAATTGCCGCAACCGTCAACCAGAATACCGAGAACATCGGTGCGCGCAGGCTGCATACGATTCTGGAGAAGCTGCTCGAGGATTTGTCGTTTGAGGCGCCTGAATTGACCTTGGAGAATATGACCATCACGCCGGAATACGTGCGCGAAAAGCTGGGCGACATCGCCCAGGACCGCGATTTGAGCCAATATATATTGTAAACCGACAACCGTCACGGCGGGGACATGTCTGAAGGATGAAGATCCTTCGGGCATGTCTTTTTTTGTTGTGCTAAGGAAGGGACCGCAGGAAGGAGAGTGCCGACATCGTAAGAACATCTCCGGGAGGTCTAACTACTATCCTGCGCGCGTATGCAAGGGAGAGGTTATTTTACGACACTTTCGCAAATCTGAAATTCTAGGACTATTCAGTCTGAGTTTTTATCGAATTGTGACAACAGGCCTGTCCTATGTAAGCCCACAAACCCTTATCCTGCAAAGATTTAGCAAAAATTTCAGAGAAATTAAGAACAAAGACCTTCTTTATGGTAAAAGATAGGGCTTTTTTCTTATTGTAATATGTCCCAATCTTTAAGAAACTTAGGATATACGACAATATAGTAATTTTTTCTACTTTAGACCTAGAATAAGAAATGTTTCTAAGGACTTTTGTCGAAAAAAAGTGAAAATGGGAAGAAAGTTCCCCACGGACAAATAGTAAAGTTATGGAAAATAAGGGGGATACGGAATGGATTTGCTGAACAGCGTCAGCTTTCAACGTTTGGAAGGCGGACTTCAGGCGGCAAACGCGCGCCAGAGAGTCATTGCGAACAACATTGCCAATGTCGACACGCCTTATTTCAAACGGTCCGAAGTGTCATTTGAAAGCCTGCTCCAGCAGGAAATTAATGGATCTGCACCTCAGCTTCGCGGCAGGGTCACCGATCCCCGGCACTTCGTCATTGGTCCTACGAATTCGGTCCCGGATCCAGTTGTAACGGAGGACCAATCGACAGCGATGAACAACAATATGAACAATGTGGATATTGACCGGGAGATGTCCGCACTGGCTGACAACCAGCTTCAGTACAACGCCTACATCCAGCAGATGAACGACCAGATCAAAATGATGCGGACAGCCATTGAAGGGAGATAATCGCGGGTGAACATGAACAGCAGCTTTGGGATCAGCGCTTCGGCGCTGACGGCACAGCGTTTGCGGATGGACGTCATTTCGTCCAACATTGCGAATGCGGAAACGACGAGAGCGTCGGTGGTTGACGGCAAAGCGGTGCCGTACCGCCGCAAAATGGTTGTGCTTTCGCCGAATGAATCGGATTTCTCCAGCATGCTGGAAGCACAAATGAACGGACAAAGTGCGGGGAAAGGCGTGAAGGTGGCTGCAATCCAGGAGGATCAGACGCCGCTGAAGCCGGTATACAATCCGACTCATCCGGATGCAGATGCGCAAGGGTATGTCTACATGCCTAACGTGGATATCGCCAAAGAAATGATCGATATGATTTCGGCCACGAGATCTTACGAAGCGAACGTCACAGCACTGAATTCCTCAAAAGCGATGATCACGAAGGCCTTGGAAATAGGTCGATAAGCCTAGTTTGAATAAATAAATGCAGGTAAGGAGGGACATTGATGATTCAAAACTCGATGTTTTCGACACAAAGCATCCAACCGCTCGACATGAAGCAAAGCGCATCAAGCGCAAGCAAGACGCCAGCCCAATCCCTTAGCGATTTCGGATCTTATCTGGAAAATGCGCTGAACCAGGTGGCCGGGCAGGAGAAAGCCGCCGAAGAAATGAGCAATCAGTTCATGCTCGGACAAGTTGATGTGGACCAGGTGATGGTTTCTTCGCAAAAAGCGCTTCTCAGCCTGGAGCTGACGACGCAGATTCGGAACAAAGCGATCGAAGCGTACCAGGAGATCATGCGGACGCAAATTTAAAGGCTGCAGACAAAAGAGTGAACGAAGGATTTGGCGGATCGCCTGAACCTATTCATTCATAGATTTATGCTAAGTTTTCGGGTGGGGTGGGTGACGTTGTGAACGAAAGAATCGTCCAGTATAAGGACAAGGTCGTTCAGTACTGGAATCAATTCAGCAAAAAACAGAAAATTTTATTCATTTCTACGATCGCTTTTATTATCATCGCCATTGTCGTGCTGACCATGCAGTTTTCCAAAACGGAGTATGAAGTGGCCTTCAAGGACTTAAATGCCAGCGACTCCGCAGGCATTATGAACTACCTTGATACGAACAACATCCCGTATAAATTGAGTCCTAACGGAACATCCATTTCGGTACCGAGTACGGAGGCGGCCCGCATCAAGGTCGATGTCGGCTCACAGGGACTCATTCAGAACGGATCCATCGGTTTCAAAACGTTCGATCAATCATCGTCGATCGGCACAACCGACAGCGAGTTTAACGTCAAGTACAACAACGCATTGAACGGAGAAGTTGAGCAGCTGCTCACGAGCATGAACGGCATAAGTAAGGCTAAAGTCCTAGTAAACCTGCCGAAAGAAAGCGTGTTTGCAAGCGAAGAAGACCAGGAGAAAGCAAGCGCCTCAGTCGTGCTTACCTTTAAGCCGGGTTATCATCCAAGCCAGCAAACGATCGACGGGTACTTCAATTTGGTTAAGACCGCCGTACCAAATCTGCCGGTAGAGAATATCACCATCACCGAATCAGAGGGCAATACGGAGCTGCTGTCGTCGGCCCAAGGCGGTTCGGGAACGCTGTCCTCGTCCGTCGAAGAAAATTTTGCGCTTCAGAAAAAGTTCGAAAGCGAAGTTCGCCAGAACGTCAAAGAATTTCTGAGCCAGTTCATGGGACCGAATAAAGTCGATGTCCTCGTCGTCTCCAAGCTGAATTTCGATAAAGTTCAGAGCAAGGAAAACATGGTGACACCGGTAGATACGGAGAACATGAAAGGCATTGAAATCAGCGTTCAGGAAATTTCGAAGAATTATACGGGTAAGAGCAATCCGGATAGCGGAGTGGCGGGCACGGGCCAAACCCAGGTGCCGGGGTATCCAAGTAACTCGTCCACAGGTGACGTAACTTCAGAGGATTTGTCTAAGACGATCAATTACGAGGTTAACCATATTACCAAAGACATCGTTGCCAGTCCGTATACCGTAAAAGATTTAACCATAAACGTAGCAGTTGAACCACCAACGGGACAAACCAGTGTAGATCAACAAACCAGAGATGCCATTCAGAATATCTTGGTAAATATCGTAAGGGCATCGCTTGCCGATTCCGGTATTACATATACAGACGCTGATTTGGCTAAAAAAGTTTCGGTTTATTCGCAACCTTTCAGTGGTAATGTTACCCAGCCGAGCGGAATCAAGCTTTCCCAAGGCATGCTGTGGGGAATCGGCCTTGCCGCGCTTGCGCTGCTTGCAGGTGGAGGTTACCTGATTTACCGCCGCCGCAAGAACAAAGAGGAAATCGAAGAAGATCTTCCGCTGCCGCCTGCGGCAGAGTTTCCTTCCATTAATCTGGAGAGCGTGACGAACGAAAGTCAGGTGCGCAAACAGCTGGAGACGCTGGCGAAGAGAAAGCCGGATGAATTCGTCAACCTGCTGCGCACATGGCTCGCGGATGAATAGGGGGTGGATTTATGGCAAAAGCAAACAGCCAGGCACTGAGCGGGCGCCAAAAAGCGGCCATCCTGCTCATTACGCTGGGACCGGAAGTGTCCGCACAAATTTTCAAGCACTTGCGTGACGACGAGATCGAGCAGCTGACGCTGGAGATCGCCAATGTGCGCAAAGTGGACAGTGTGGAAAAGGACCTCATTATGTCCGAATTTCATCAAATCTGTCTGGCCCAGGAATATATTTCGCAGGGCGGCATCAACTACGCCAAGGAAATTCTTGAAAAGGCGCTCGGCTCGCAAAAAGCGCTTGAGGTCATCAACCGTCTGACGGCGACGCTGCAGGTGCGCCCGTTCGATTTTGCCCGCAAAGCGGATCCGAACCAGATTTTGAACTTTATACAGAACGAAAATGCCCAGACGATCGCCCTGGTGCTGTCCTACCTGCAATTTGAGCAGGCGGCCGCAATCCTGTCCTCCCTGCCGCAGGAAAAGCAGGCGGATGTGGCAAGAAGAATCGCGGTTATGGACAGTACGTCACCTGAAGTTATCGCCCAGGTAGAGCGCGTGCTGGAGCAGAAACTGTCGGCGACCGTGACACAGGATTACACGAATGCCGGCGGCATCGAATCGATCGTACAGATTTTGAACGGGGTCGACCGGGGAACCGAACGAACGATCCTCGATTCGCTCGAAATTCAGGATCCGGAGCTGGCCGAAGAAATCAAGAAGAGAATGTTCGTGTTCGAGGATATTGTCAACGTCGACAACCGTTCCATTCAGCGGATCATCCGCGACATCGAGAACGCCGACCTTCAGCTTGCCCTCAAGGTGGCGAGCGAAGAGGTGCGGGACGTCATTTTCCGCAACATGTCCAAGCGGATGGCCGAAACCTTCAAGGAAGAGATGGAATATATGGGGCCAGTGCGGCTGCGTGACGTCGAAGAAGCTCAGACCCGCATCGTAGGCACCATCCGCAGACTGGAAGAAGCCGGGGAGATTATCATCGCCCGCGGCGGAGGAGATGACATCATTGTCTAATTTGATTAAGTCTTCGCAGTACGTACCGGTGGAAGCCCTCAAACGGCTGGATCTGGCAAGGCACTATGCGCTTCCTAAGCAGGATGAGGTAAACAACGAGGTAGAGATTGAAGAGATTCGGGCCCAAGCGGATGAAGAGAGTAAACGGCTCAGCCAGGAAATGCTGCAGGATGCCAAGGAGTTCGCGGAGCGTCACATCCGTGAGGCGTCTGAAGAGGCGCAGCGGATACTGGCCGAGAACGAGGAGAAGATCAACGCCTGGTGGCAGGAACGCAGGGAGCAGGACGAGCATCTGATCGAGGCCGTGAAGTCGGAAGGCTACGCCGAAGGATACCGGGAAGGCGCCGAGAAAGCGGAGGCGGATCTTGCGGCCAAGCTTCAGGAAATGATGGCCGAAGCCCAGTCGGTTTTGCGGCATGCCTATATGATCAAGGAGCAGATCATTCAGGAAGCCGAGCCCTTTCTCGTAGATCTGAGCTGTGCTATCGCAGAGAAGGTGATCGACAGGCAGCTGACCGTGGACCGGGATTATGCGATCGATCTCATCCGGAAGAACTTGTCCCGCAAACGGGAGCAGGGCGTGATTACGCTTTGTGTGGCGCCGGAGCATTTCGCTTTTGTGCAGGCGGCCCGGGAAGAGCTGAGCGTGGCGATCGATTCGCAAGCGGAGCTGCAAATCCTGCCGGATGCTACGGTCCATGATCACGGCTGCGTTATCCGCTCCTCGTTCGGCAGCGTCGATGCACGCGTGGAAACACAGCTGACCGAAATCAAAAAAGAGCTGATACGCATCGCTCTGGACGAAGGGGAACGGAGAGACCAAGATGAAGGTGCTTGACAGCGGACGGTATATGGAGCATTTGCGGAACATCGATCCGGTCCGGATCAACGGGAAAGTCACCCAGGTCATCGGACTGATGGTCGAGTCGGAAGGCCCGGACGCCAGCGTCGGAGACGTCTGCTACATTTATCCGAGCAAAGGAGCCAAGCCGCTGCAGGCGGAGGTTGTCGGTTTCCGCGACAACAAGGTTCTGCTCATGCCGCTCGGTGAGCTGCAGTCGATCGGACCGGGGTGCGATGTGGTCGGCACGGGCAAGCCGCTCAGCGTTCAGGTAGGCTCCGAGCTGCTTGGCAAGGTGCTGGACGGTTTGGGGCAGCCACTCGACGGTTCACTGATTCCGACCCGGATGCCGCACAGCTCAACGTACAACACGCCGCCCAACCCGCTGAACCGGCCCCGGGTGCTGGAACCGATCAGCATCGGTGTACGGGCGATAGACGGTCTGCTGACCATCGGCAAAGGGCAGCGGGTCGGGATTTTCGCCGGTTCGGGCGTCGGGAAAAGTACGCTGATGGGCATGATCGCGCGCAACACCGCGGCGGATGTCAACGTGATCGCGCTCATCGGCGAGCGGGGGCGGGAAGTGCTCGATTTTATCGAGCGCGACCTGGGCCCTGAAGGGCTGCAGCGATCGGTGGTCATCGTGGCCACCTCCGACCAGCCTGCGCTGATCCGGATCAAGGGAGCGCTGATCGCGACGACCATCGCCGAGTATTTCCGGGACCGGGGCATGAACGTCATGCTGATGATGGATTCCGTGACGCGGTATGCGATGGCGCAGCGGGAAGTGGGTCTGGCGATCGGCGAACCGCCGGCGATGCGCGGTTATACGCCGTCGGTGTTCGCGAGCCTGCCGAAGCTGCTCGAACGGGCGGGGACAGGGCCGCAAGGTTCCATTACCGCCTTTTACACCGTGCTCGTCGACGGCGACGACATGAATGAGCCGATCGCGGATGCGGTGCGGGGAATCCTGGACGGGCATATCGTGCTGAACCGGAGCATCGCGAACAAAGGCCATTTTCCCGCGATCGACGTGCTTGCCAGCATCAGCCGGGTGATGAAGGATATTGCGCCGCGCGAGCAGACGGACGCAGCGGATAATTTGAAGCGGCTGATGGCTGTCTATAAAGAGTCCGAGGATCTGATCAACATCGGCGCTTACCAAAAAGGCTCGAACGAGCAAATTGATGAAGCCATCGATTCCATCCAGGCCATCTGGGATTTTACCAAGCAGCGCGTAGACGAAAAAGTGACGCTGGAGCAGGTTCAAGAACGTTTGATTTCCGAATTTTCAAGGAGATGACCTTAAGGGATGAGATTTCAGTACGCGTTCCAAAAAATTGTCGACCTCAAAAGCAACGAACGTACCCAGGCGGAATGGATGCTGTCCAGCGCCATCGGCAAGCTTCAGGCGGAAGAAAAGTCGCTGGGAGAGCTGCTGGATATCCGGGAGAGCATGGTTAAGCAGCTTCAGGAAGCCGCCGGCCAATGCGTTCCTGTCTCCATGATTCAGGAAATTCAGGCGTATGTCGAATATTTGGACCAATGCATACGGATGAAGCATGTGGATGTGAATAGAGCCAATATGAAGGTTCAGATGCAGCAGAAGCATTTGTCTACAAAGATGCTGGATGAAAACGTCTGGTTAAAAGCGCGGGACAAAGCGAAGACAGCATTTCAGCAGCAGGCGCTCCTGCATGAGCAGAACGAGCTTGACGAGATGGCGACCGTACGGTTTGCCATGGGCGCTAGGGCGAGATGAGTGAACGTGATATAGAGCTGCTGGCTTGGGGGTGGAACAACTGTGGCAAGAACAGGTTTTGAAGAATTAGAGAAAGAATCAACAGGGGGATTTGAACGGTTTTTGTTTTTTGTTATACCAATCATCTTTACGGTGGTGCTTCTGGGTGTGCTTCTGATGCTGCTGAACACCAACGTGCGGAACGAAGTGCTCGGCGTTGCCAACAAAATTCCGGTTGTGAAAAACTGGGTCCCTGACCCGGTCAAGGATCCGGAAGCGGCCAAGCTGGACAAAACGAAAGCACAGGTGGAGAGCGCGACCGCTACGATCAAGGAGCTGAAAAGCCAGCTGGAAGCCAAGGAAGCTGATCTTCAGAAGGCAAAGGAAGACAAGCAGCAGCAGGACAGTAAAATCAAATCGCTGCAGACGCAGATCGATCAGCTCCAAGAGAGCAGCGCGCAGGCTGCGGATGCACAGACGGGAAATAACGCCGACGATTACGAGAAGCAGGTCAAAAACTTGGCAAAAATGTACGCCGGCATGAGCCCGAGCAAAGCGGCGCCGATTCTGCAGAATATGACCACGGAAGAGGTCGTTCAGCTGCTTAGCGCCATGGATGCCGACAGCCGAATGAACATCCTCGCCAAGATGGATCCGAAGATGGCAGCGGATATCACGCTGAAAATGAAGGATTCCGTATCGTCCAGCGATTTGGCGATCGCGGCGCTTCAGTCCAGAGTGAACAATGACAGCGCCGCGCAAGCGACACCGTCGTCAACCGGGCTCGACAAGGCTCAAATCAGCCAGACGTTCGGGTCGATGAACGCGGACAGCGCGGCCAATCTGCTGCTGGCCATGTACAAGATCAGTCCGGACAAAGTATTGACGATTCTGGGCGCCGTGGCAGATTCGACACGGTCAAGCATTTTGGATTCGATGAGCAAAACAGACCAGAAGACGAGCGCTGTCATTCTCAACAAGCTGCTAAGCAGCAAGTAGTGATTCTTTTCAACCAGAGCTTCTTTTCAACAGAGTACTTGAATGTAGTACTGCACGCGAAAGGAGGTGAAAACAAAGATGAGCCTGATATTTCAAAACATTTCCGCAGGTGCGTCAGCCGGAGCGAAGACAGCAGGAACAGGCGGCGGTGCGGCAAACGCCTCGGCGGGAACGGCGCTGGTACCGGCATTTGGAGTCTCGTTGACTCAGCTGATGACAGGTACAGCAGGCGGTTCGCAGGAAGCTTCGGCCATAAACGGCGTGGCGTCACTTTTGGAAGGGCTGCTGAAAAATGCTCAAGCGACCGCGGTTCAAGGGAACGGGGACAGTGATGAGCAGAACACCGCAGCTCTGCTGCAAAGCCTTCTTCTGGATGCCGATCAGCTGGATGAAGCGATTGCCGAAGACCCTGAAGTGCTGAGCGCCCTGCAAAGCTGGATTCAGCAGGTAACCACCTTGCTGCTGAACGTTCAAGGAAACGGCGAAGCACAGTCTGAAGGCACCCCGGCTAATGAAGGAGATCAAGCCTTGACGGCACTGGCCAGCCACCCGGCGACGGCACGGTTTGCCGCACAGGATGCATTGGCCCAGCTGATCACGGTGCTGCAGCAGCCTAGTACGGGGGCGGACACCACGGCGCAGGCAGCAGAACTGCTGGAAACGTTCCATAACCTGGTTCAGAACGCCACAGCTCCTGGGAAAAGCAAGCCGGCGGCTCTGGTCAAGGACTCGGATTCGACAGCACCACAGAATGCGGCCCCAATGTTCCAGCCTAAAGCGGAAGGACAAGCCAGCCGCATATCCGCGTTGCTGGAAGCGATCCGGCAGCAGCCGGCAGGCGGCGATACTGCATCCGCTGCAAGCGGCAAGGCCGTGCTGAGTGCGATCTTGACGAGACAGCAGCCGAATGCCGATGCGCAAACAGCAGCATCTGCTGCAAGCCCTTCTTCCGGAGAAGAGGTGGAAGCGGCGGCGAAGCCGGAGGATCCGCTTACCAGCCAGATGACGGTAACGGCAGGGCATCTCGTGATGAAAGAAGGCATTCAGTCGCCTCATAAAGCAGCGGCGCAAGCGGTGCCCGTTACGCAGTTTGCCAAAGAAATAAGCACATTTGTCGTAAACAAGCTGGAAATCGTGAAGCAAGAAGGCATCTCGGAAGCGAAAATATCGCTGTACCCGGAACATTTGGGCCAGGTCGACATTAAGCTGACGATGCAAAACGGACAACTCGTTGCCCAATTTACGACCGAGCACGCCGGAGCCAAGGATTTGCTGGAACAGCAGATGAGTCAGCTCCGCAGTACGCTGCAGTCGCAGGGTGTGCAGGTTGAGAAACTTGTGGTAACGCAAAACCCTTCGCTGCAGTCCCAAATGTATCACGACGGCCGTCAATCCCAATCGGGTCAGCAGCAGCCGAACCGCCGGCAAAAGGATAAGGACGCTTCCTCCGAAGATGCCTTGACCGTGGCTGAGCTGGGAGACGAACTGAATGAATGGCTTGCCCGTCAGCAGGCGGATCAAGGAAATACGTTTACAGCCAAAGCGTAAAAACGGAGGTGAACAACCATGTCAGATATCGTATCGACAAGCAACATTTGGCCTAACTACGCGGCTTCCAATGTGCAGAAGGCCAGCGCGAAGACGCAGACGCTCGGCAAGGACCAGTTTCTGAGCATTCTGGTGACCCAGCTTAAAAACCAGGACCCGATGCAGCCGATGGAGGACAAGGAATTTATTGCCCAGATGGCCCAATTCACCTCGGTCGAGCAGCTGATGAACATATCCAGCCAGCTGAACGCCATGAGTCAGTCCCTTGGCAACGTATCGGGACTGATCGGCAAACAGATCAGCTGGGTCGATAGCGGAAGCAGCTCCGATCAATCAGGCGAAAGTACGTCTGAGATCAAAACGGGCATCGTGGATTCGATTATCGTCAAGGACGGCGTTCAGTACGCTTCCGTCGGGTCGGTAGCGATTCCGATTACGAAGATCGTCGAAATCATGAATGCCAAGCAGGAAGAGGGCACTCCGCCGGCGGATACCGATACGCCATCAACTGACGGTGCGTCGAATGCGGACGGCGCGGCAGAAGGTTCTGCGGGCAGCGGCTCTGAAACCGGAGAGACAGGCGCCGGGGCAACAAGCGCAGCGGCAGGAGAAGGCACAACAGGCGGGAACGGGGAATCGGCATGAACGAACGGATGACGATCGGACAGCTCTATCCCGGAAGGATATATCCGGCCGCACCCGTCAAGACTTCGAAACCGGCCGCAACGCCGGACGCCTCGTCCCAGACGTCATTTGATGAACTGCTGCAGGGAAGCCTGCTCAAGTTCAGCAATCATGCGGCCAAGCGGCTGGAGCAAAGAGGGATCGAGATCAAAGGGGAACAGCTGGACAAGCTGAACCAAGCCGTTGAAAAGGCTGCCGCCAAAGGCAGCAAGGAATCGCTGATCCTGATGAAGGATATGGCGCTCATCGTCAACGTTCCTAACCGGACGGTCGTGACGGCGATGGACGGCAAATCCATGAAAGACAACGTGTTTACCCAAATCGACAGCGCGGTCGTGCTGTCGTAAGCTGGCTGGCCCGAACCGGAAAGCCAGGGAACTGCTGACCGACTGACGCAGTTCATTTCACAAACCTAGGAGGAAACAGACCAATGTTGAGATCGATGTATTCAGGCGTTTCAGGGATGCGCGGATTCCAAACCAAGCTCGACGTAATCGGCAACAATATCGCCAACGTCAACACGACGGGCTTCAAGGCAGGCCGGGTAATGTTTAAGGATGTCATGAGCCAAACCGTATCTGGCGTGACAGCGCCGGTTGAGGGTGAAAACGGCGGTGTCAATGCCAAGCAAATTGGGCTTGGCGTGTCGATCGGATCGATTGATACGTTGCACACCGGGGGAAGCGCGCAGACGACGAACAACCCGACAGACCTGCGAATTGACGGCGACGGCTTTTTTCTTGTAAGCATGACCGAAGATCAGGATCCACCGTTCCTTACCAGAGCCGGCGATTTTCATGTGGATGCGTTGAAGAATCTGGTCACATCAGACGGGATGTTCGTCTGCGATTCAGGCGGAGCTCCGATTAACCTTGGGGATGCCGTATCGTTCTCCATTTCTCAGGACGGGACCATCATCCAAAAGCTTGCAGATGGCGGAACCGATACGTCCCTTAAGATTGGCGTAGGTAAAGTCACGAATCCGGAAGGGCTCGAGAAAATCGGCGGAAACTTGTACCGTATTACGCCAAACGCTATCGCAGACGGGGACTTTGAACCAGGTGAAGCAAATGATGCAACCACAGGTACCGGTGCAATCGTTGCAGGGCAGCTGGAAATGTCCAACGTCGACCTGACCGGCGAATTTACCGAAATGATCGTCGCCCAGCGCGGCTTCCAGGCGAACTCGCGGATCATTACGACCTCCGACGAGGTGCTGCAGGAAGTCGTCAATCTGAAGCGTTAGTAGAGTGAAGTGACGGGGGAGGCCTGTCCTCCTCCGATTTCCATAGGAGGCCTGCTATGATTTTAGTTACCCGGTTAAACGGCTCACCATTATGGCTGAATGCCCTGCTTATCGAAACAGTGGAAGAAACGCCGGACACGTATATTACCCTGGTTACGGGCAAACGAATGATTGTTTTGGAAAAAGCGGCGGAAGTCATTTCCCTGGTGAAGCAATACAATCAGGAAATCGGCGTTCACAACGCAACTATTAAAGTGCAACAAACGGAGGAATCCCCATGAAAAAGATGCTGCCCTGGCTAATAACGATACTGCTGGCGATTACACTGATCGTGCTTGCCGCATTTTTGCTGATGGATAAATATTTCGGGAGCAGTTCAAACGAAACGAAATCGGCCGCCCAAACGATCGAGGCTCCAAAATTATCGGCAGACGAGCTTGTGGAAATCACTTCGGAGATTACGGATATCAAGACCAATCTCGCGGATCAGGATTATATCGTATTGATGAATTTTGCGTTCCAATTGAACGACAAAAAATCGAAGGAAGAATTCGATAAGATCAAAGAATTCGAAATCAAGCCCATCATTATTAAGACGCTCGCCGATACGAGACCCGAGGAACTTAAGGGCTCCAAAGGAAAAGACCAATTAAGCGCAAAATTGATCAATCTGATCAATAAAACCCTGACACGAGGGAAACTGACGCAAATCTCCATCACGAACTTTGTTTTGACGCCGCTGTAACATAACGACCGGAAACCGTAAGGGGGTGAGATGATTGGTTGATGTATTATCGCAAAATGAGATTGACGCCCTGCTCGCCGCACTGTCGTCCGGTGAAATGGATGCGGAGGAACTTAAAAAAGAAGAAACCCAGAAAAAAATCCGTTCTTATGATTTCAAGCGGGCCGTCCGCTTTTCCAAGGATCATATCCGAAGTCTGACACGGATTCATGAAAATTTCGCGCGTTATCTGACGACCTATTTTTCCGCACAGCTGCGGACGTTTGTTCAAATTAACGTCGTTCAGGTCGAGCAGCTTCCTTATGACGAATTTATCCGCTCGATTCCGAAGATGACGATTCTCAATATTTTTGAGGCGGAACCTTTGAAAGGAAGAATGGTGCTGGAGGTACACCCCAACGTGGCCTATGCCATGCTGGACCGGCTGCTGGGCGGAGTCGGAAACGCTCCTTCCAAAATCAACTCGCTCACCGAAATCGAAACGACGATCATGGAGCGGATTTTCAGCCGGGCGTTCGAGAGCTTGGCGGAAGCGTGGAAAACGGTGCTGGATATCTCTCCACGGATGGAAGCGATGGAGACGAATCCGCAGTTTATGCAGATCGTCTCACCAAACGAAACGATCGCCCTGATTTCGCTCAGCACCAAAATCGGCGATACGACGGGCATGATCAACCTCTGTATTCCGCATGTAGTGCTGGAGCCGATCATGTCGAAGCTCTCGGCCCATCAGTGGTTTGTATCGGAGAAGAAGTCCAGCGTGCCGGAGGAAGCCGAGTCGCTCAAAAACCGGATCAGCCAAGCCAAGCTGAGCATGATCGCCGAGCTTGGGGAGTCTTATATCTCCGTATCCGAGTTTTTGGGATTGAATGTAGGGGACGTCATCAGCCTGGCCAAGCCGGTACATTCGGGACTGAAAATCAAGGTTGGTGACCGGTTGAAGTTTATAGGAAGCCCGGGTACCGTCAAAGACCGCGTGGCCGTGCAAATCGACGAAATTGTCAGCGAAGGAGCTGAGGAACTTGACGAGTAAAGATTATTTATCCCAGGAAGAGATCGACGCCCTGCTGAAACAGACCGAAGCGGCCGACTTCTCCCGAAATGCGGGTTCGACGGTAGACGATTATTTAACGCCTCTGGAGCAGGATGCACTGGGTGAGATCGGCAACATTACGTTTGGCAGTGCAGCCACCGCACTTTCGACGCTGCTTGGCAAGAAGGTGGACATTACGACGCCAAAGGTGTCGATCATTACCCGCAGCCAGTTTGAGGAAGAGTTCCCCAAGCCCCATGTGGCTGTTCATGTCACGTATGTGGACGGTTTTGAAGGGATCAACTCTTTGGTTATTAAAACGCGTGACGCGCAGGTCATCGCCGACCTGATGCTGGGCGGAGAAGGTGATCCGCAGGATGCGGAGCTGAACGAAATCCATATCAGCGCGGTTCAGGAAGCGATGAACCAAATGATGGGCTCTTCGGCCACTTCGATGTCGACGATATTTAACCGGTTCGTCAATATTTCGCCGCCAGGCATCGACATTCTGGACATGGCCAACGGCGACGGGGTCAACAGCCTGCCTTCCGAGCAGACGCTGATCAAGATTTCTTTCCGGCTCAAAATCGGAGAATTGATCGATTCCACGATCATGCAGCTGCTTCCGGTCCAGTTCGCCAAGGATATGGTCAGCATGCTGATCCATGGTTCGGACGAGGCGGAGCAGTCGATGCAGCAGGCGGCTCCAGCGGTTGAAGCGCCTGAGCGGCCGGCATCTCAGCCTGAGGCCTCTTACCCGCCTCCGGCAGCCAGTCAGCCGGCTCCGCAGCAGCAGGATTACGGAATGCCGTCCGGTGCGCCGGGCTACGGTGCTCCAGCTGCCGGGATGCCCGCTTCCATGCCGGGGCAAGCGTACGATCCGAACATGCAGAATTCTTATGCGGCCATGCCGCAGCATTACGGGGCTATGCCTAACCGGAACGTCAACGTGCAGCCCGTGCAATTTGCGAATTTACAAGGTGGCTCGTTCGGCCAGGTCGATCAAAATAATTTAAACTTATTGATGGACATTCCTCTTAAAGTCACCGTAGAATTAGGAAGGACCCAGAAGCAAATTAAGGATATCCTGGAAATGTCTCAAGGTTCAATCATCGAACTGGACAAGCTGGCGGGCGAGCCGGTTGACATCCTGATCAACAACAAGCTGATCGCCAAAGGCGAGGTTGTCGTTATCGATGAAAACTTCGGGGTGCGTGTCACGGATATTCTCAGCCAATGGGACCGAATACAAAAATTACAATAGCAAAATTTAGGGAGGATTTTTAATCAATGGCAAATCGAATTCTTATCGTGGATGACGCTGCATTTATGAGAATGATGATCCGTGATATTTTGACTAAAAACGGTTTTGAGGTAGTCGGAGAGGCCCAGGACGGATCCCAGGCGATCGAGAAGTTTAAAGAGCTTCGTCCGGACCTGATTACGATGGATATTACGATGCCGGAAATGGACGGGATCGCCGCGCTGAAAGAAATCAAAAAGATCGACCCGGCTGCGAAGGTCATCATGTGCTCCGCCATGGGGCAGCAGGCGATGGTCATCGACGCCATCCAAGCAGGCGCGAAGGATTTTATCGTCAAACCGTTCCAGACCGACCGCGTTATTGAAGCCATCAATAAGACGCTGGGAGTTTAGGACGTTAGATGAGTAATCCAGATACGCCGCTTCCTGGCTCCGGTAATTACGCCCTCAGCCTGGTTTATGTCATCATCGTCCTGGCGGTGATTATTGCACTCATTATTCTTCTGATCCGTTTTCTCGGCCGGAAAAATAAAACTTGGTTCAGCAGCCGTTCGATCCGGACGCTGGGGGCTGTCGGGCTGGGGCCGAACAAATCGCTCCAGGTCATTGAAATCGGCAGCAGCGTATATTTGGTCGGCGTAGGCGAAGACATTCGCCTCGTCGATAAAATTACCGACCCTGACGAGGTCGCCGTCATCCTGGCATCGTTTGAACAGGATCCGGCATACTCGCAGAACGGGTTATCGCCATTGGTGGCCAAGCTTGCTGCAAAGCTGCGCAAAACGGGACCGGTATCCGAGGAGATCAGCCTGGAGGAAACGCCGGAATTTCATGAAGTATTTGACGAGAAGCTGCGCCGGATGTCAAACCGTAAAGAGAAGATGGAAGAGCTCCTGCGGGAAGACAATACTACAGATCGGTTGAGGGAGCCATGAAAAAGAAGGTTTTGTTCGTTTGTATCATCGTTACATTGATCAGCCTGCTCTCGGTGACGGCCGCCTTTGCGGATCCGATACCGAATATCGATATCCAGGTAGGGGACTCCGGAGGGAAGCCAAGCACCAGCTCGCTCTCGATTCTGCTTCTCATCACGGTCATCAGCATCGCGCCGGCGCTGCTTGTGCTGATGACCAGTTTTACGCGGATCGTGATCGTGCTCGGTTTTGTCAGAACGTCGCTTGGAACTCAGCAGATGCCCCCTAACCAGGTCATCGTAGGGCTGGCTCTTTTTTTGACGCTGTTTGTCATGACGCCAACCTTTTCCTCCATCAATGATGTGGCCCTGCAGCCGTATTTAAAAGGAGAACTGACACAGACGCAGGCTTTGGACAAAGCGGCGGAACCGATGAAAAAGTTCATGTTCTCCAACACAAGGGAGAAGGACCTGCTGCTGTTTATGAAATATACCAAGATCGAAAAGCCGAATACCTACAAGGACATTCCGCTCACGGTCATGGTGCCGGCGTTCGCGATCAGTGAGCTCAAAACGGCCTTTCAGATGGGATTCATGATCTTTATTCCTTTTCTCATTATAGATATCGTCGTATCCAGTACCTTGATGGCGATGGGCATGATGATGCTTCCGCCGGTCATGATCTCGCTGCCGTTTAAAATTTTGCTGTTTGTGCTGGTGGACGGTTGGTATTTGGTCGTCAAGTCGCTGCTGATGAGCTTTAATACCTGAATGAGTATGAAGAAGGGGCGGGATGCTCAGCCATGAATTCGGAATTTATTATCGGTCTCGCCGGCCAGGCGGTATATACCGTGCTGAAGGTCAGTGCGCCCATGCTGCTGCTGGGACTCATCGTCGGTCTGGTGATCAGCATTTTCCAGGCGACAACCCAAATTCAGGAGCAGACGCTGGCATTTGTGCCAAAGATCGTGGCCGTACTGCTGGCGATTCTTTTCTTTGGGCCATGGATTCTGACGACGCTGGTGGATTTCACTTTTAACATTTTGGACAACTTGTACAAATATATCGGATAGGCGGACTTATTCATGAACATGCTGCTGGAAAGTCTGCCGGTTTTTATGCTTATTTTTTGTCGAATTACAGCCTTTTTTGTTGTCGTTCCGGTGCTTTCTTCCAAAGGAGTCCCGAATATTTTCAAAATAGGCATCGCATTTTTCGTATCTGCGCTTGTGTACCTAACTTATGGCGTGCATCAGAGCGTTCCGGCAGATGTGACTTACGTTCTCTTGATCATCAGGGAAGTGCTGATCGGGCTGCTGCTCGGATTCGTCGCCTATGTGCTGTTTATGGTGATCCAGACGGCCGGCTCCTTCATCGACATCCAGATCGGCTTCGGGATCGCGAACGTACTGGATCCAATGACGGGCACCTCAGCGCCAATGCTGGGCAACTTCAAATACATGTTCGCCCTGCTGCTGTTTCTGACGATGAACGGGCACCACTATTTGCTGGACGGCATCATCCGGAGCTATGACTGGGTTCCGCTTTCCAACGAATTGTTTATGAGAATGGCGGACGGCAGCTTGTCGGAATTTTTGATCAAGACGTTCGGCCAATCGTTTGTCCTTGCCTTTCAAATGTCGGCTCCGCTCGTCACGGCGCTGTTCCTGACAGACATTGGGCTGGGATTTCTGGCACGCACCGCACCACAGTTCAACGTATTTGCCGTCGGGATGCCGCTGAAAATTATTGTCGGACTGATGATTCTGTTTTTGCTGGTACCGAGCTTTTCCTATATTTTCGGCGACTTGTTCGGGATCATGTTTGAGTCCATGCAGACGCTTCTGGGGATTATCGGTCACAAGCCTGCGTAATGTGAGGATGGAGGGAAGGAACGTGTCCTACAGGTATCCCCTGGATCTGCAGCTGTTTGGCGGAGAAAAAACCGAAAAAGCGACCCCGAAAAAGCGGCAGGATACCCGGAAAAAGGGCCAGGTCGCCAAAAGCCAGGATTTAACCGGCGCGGTCGTTCTGCTGGCTTCCTTTTTCAGCCTTCTCATGTTCGGTTCATCGTTCAAGGAGAGGCTTGTCGGACTGTTCAAGGACATTTTTCTGAACCGCCTGACCATGGATTTGTCGATTAACAACGTCATGAGCCTCGCCGTGGAATACGGCATCGACATTTTGCTGCTGCTGGCACCGGTGTTTCTTACCGTCGTCGTCATGGCGCTCGCCGCCAATTTGATGCAGGTCGGTTTCATGCTGACGGGGGAATCGCTGAAGCCCAAATTCAGCAAGCTGGACCCGATCAAAGGGTTTAAAAATATATTCTCGGTCCGTTCTCTGGTCGAGTTCGCGAAATCGATCTTAAAGCTGGTGATCATCGGCTTTCTCGTTTATCAAACGCTTAGAGGAGCCATCGCGGATATCGGCAAGCTGTCCGAGGTTAATATTGAGAAGACGTTTCATTTTGTGGCCAGTTTGACGATGACGCTCGGCCTAAAAATAGGGGCCGCCCTGTTTGTGATGGCCGCACTGGATTTTTTGTATCAAAAGTATGAGTTCGAGAAAAGCATTCGGATGTCGAAACAGGACATTAAAGACGAGTATAAAAAAATGGAGGGGGATCCGCTGATCAAGGGGAAGATCAGGGAGCGGCAGCGCCGGATGGCGATGCAGCGGATGATGCAGGAAGTGCCGAAGGCCGACGTCGTCATCACGAACCCGACCCACTTCGCGGTGGCCCTGAAGTACGAGGGCTCGAACATGGAAGCCCCGCAAATCGTAGCCAAGGGGCAGGATTTTGTGGCTCTGCGGATCAAGGAGATCGCCAAGGAAAACGGCGTGATTACGATGGAAAACAAGCCGCTGGCCCGTGCGCTGTTTCAAAGGGCGGAGATCGGGGACTCGATTCCCGCCGATTTGTTTCAAGCCGTGGCTGAAGTACTGGCTTATGTATATAAATTAAAAGGCAAAGTGAGATAAGGGATCGGAGGTAAGGAAGCTTTGAAATTAAAAGAGATAACGATACTGACCGGCGTCATCGGCATTGTAATGATGATGATTCTTCCGATCCCGTCCTGGCTGCTCGACGTGCTGCTGGTCATCAATATTTCGCTCGCACTCATTATTTTGCTCGTCGCGATGAATACGCAGGAAGCGCTGCAGTTTTCCATTTTCCCTTCGCTTCTGCTCATTACGACGCTGTTCCGGCTGGCGCTGAACATTTCGACGACCAAGCTCATCCTGTCCGAGGGCTTTGCCGGCGACGTCGTCAAAACGTTCGGCAGCTGGATCGCCAGAGGGGAAATCGCCGTCGGCTTTATCGTCTTTCTGATTCTGGTCGTCGTGCAATTTATCGTCATCACGAAGGGATCGGAACGCGTGGCGGAAGTCGCCGCCCGGTTCACACTCGATGCGATGCCCGGCAAGCAGATGAGCATTGACGCCGACCTGAACGCCGGCATGATCAATGAGCAGCAGGCCAGGGAGCGGCGCCGCAAAGTAGAACGCGAAGCGGACTTTTACGGCGCGATGGACGGTGCGAGCAAGTTCGTCAAAGGGGACGCGATTGCGAGCATCATCATCCTGCTGATCAACCTGGTCGGCGGTTTTATTATCGGGATCGCCATGCGGGGCCTGTCCTTCCAGGATGCGATGTCCACCTACTCGGTACTAACTATCGGGGATGGTCTGGTCAGTCAAATTCCCGCACTCTTAATTTCAACGGCTTCCGGTTTGATCGTGACGCGTTCTTCTTCGGAAGGCAATTTGGCGAATGATCTGACCAAACAGCTGCTGTCGTACCCGAAGCTGCTGTACATTGTGGCGGCGACGATTGCCCTCCTCGGGCTGTTTACTCCGATTCATCTCATCACGACGCTTCCGCTGGCCGGGCTGCTCGCTTTTGCCGCTTACCGGATGCAGCGGAACATGGACAAAAAGCAGATCGAGGTGGAACAGCTGGAAGAGGAACAGCAGATCGAAGAGGTGCGCAGTCCGGAAAGTGTCATCAACCTGCTGCAGGTGGACCCGATCGAATTCGAATTCGGTTACGGATTGATTCCTTTGGCGGATACACAGCAGGGCGGAGATTTGCTTGACCGGATCATTATGATCCGCAGGCAGTGCGCCTTGGAGCTGGGACTTGTGGTCCCGGTGATCCGGATCCGCGACAATATTCAACTAAAACCGAACGAATATGTCATCAAAATTAAAGGGAATACCGTCGGAAGCGGTGAATTACTATTAAATCACTACTTGGCCATGAGTCCCGGTTACGATGACGAATCGATCACGGGAATTGAAACTTTGGAACCAGCTTTCGGACTCCCGGCTTTGTGGATTGACGAAGCGACGAAGGATCGCGCGGAGCTTTCGGGCTATACGGTAGTGGATCCGCCGTCCGTCGTGGCGACCCATTTGACCGAGCTGATCAAAAAGCATGCCCACGAGCTGCTTGGACGGCAGGAGACGAAAACGCTGGTCGACAATTTGCGCGAAAATTATCCGGTTCTCGTCGACGAGCTCATTCCGTCGGTGCTGTCGATCGGAGATGTTCAGAAAGTATTGGGCAAGCTGCTTCGTGAGAAAATTTCGATTCGGGATTTGGTGTCGATCTTTGAAACGCTGGCCGATTACGGCCAATATACGAAAGACCCTGATGTGCTGACCGAGTATGTGCGGCAGGCATTGTCCCGCCAAATTACGCAGCAGTTCTCCAGGGAAGGCGAGACGCTCAAGGTCATTACGGTAGGGCCGACGCTGGAGAAAAAGATTGCCGACAGCGTCCAGCAGACGGATCAGGGGAGCTACCTGGCGATGGACCCGGTATCTACCCAGACGGTGTACCAGAAGCTCAGCGAGCAGATCAACCGCCTGCTTCAATCGGGACAACAGCCCATTTTGCTTGCCTCGCCGACCATTCGGATGTATTTGCGCCAGGTGATCGAGCGGACCATGCAGGATATTCCGGTTCTTTCTTACAGCGAGCTTGAACCCAATGTAGAAATTCAAAGTGTCGGAGTGGTGAACTTATGAGAGTAAAGCGATATGTGGTCGATACGATGCCTGAAGCTATGCTCCAAATCCGCAATGACCTGGGCAGCGATGCCGTCATTCTGAGCACGAAGGAGACCAAGCTGGGCGGCTTCCTGGGCATGTTTAAGAAGAAAAAAATCGAGGTCATCGCCGCGGTGGAAGCAGACGAACAGGCGAATACAGCAACGAAACAGCGGCAGGCGCAGAGCCCGGCTCCTCAAAAGGCGGCCGTCCCACAGAAGGCCGTGCCGCAGGCATACAAGAAGACCGCCGAGCTGACCCTTGCCGCAACCGGCGCCAAGGTTTCTGCTGATCAAGCCCAGCCGGAGGCAACTCCTGCTCGTCCGGAGCCTCGGGGGGCTGAGATGCCATCCGTTCAAGCCGGCAAGGCCGTGACCCAGACGGCAGGCTATGGGGAATCAGCAGCTGCGAACGAGACGCCACCTTCCAACGTAACGTTCCCTCTTTCGGAACGGGAGCAGATCACCGGAGGGCTCAGCCGCTCTGAACAGCCTCAGCCGGCAGAGGATAGAGAGCCGGAGGCGAGAAACAGCGTGGAGGCCAAGCTGCTGGAAGAGCTGCAGGAAATGAAGACGTGGATGGCCAAAATTTCCCGCCAGTCGATGATGAAGCAGCAGCTTCCGGCTGTGCTGGAGAAGCTGCAGGAGCGGTTGATCCAGCAGGAGGTCGACTTCGACCTGATCGAGGAGTGGATTACCTCCTCCTTCGATCATTGGGAAGAGAGCGGCCGGACGCTCGGGGATGCGGAATTGTTTACACATGTACGCAGCCAGGTGCTGGAGTTCCTTTCGGAGCGGTTTGGCGGAGGCATTTCCAATCGGACACGGATCGTCTATGTCGCAGGTCCTACGGGGGTCGGCAAAACGACGACCATCGCCAAGCTGGCTGCGGAACAGCTGCTGCGTTTTCACCGGAAAGTTGGCCTGATCACATCCGATACCTACCGGATATCGGCGGTTGACCAGCTTCGGACGTACGCCTCCATCCTGAATGTCCCGCTGGAGGTGGTACAGTCGCCCGGTGATATGCAGCGGGCGTTTCAGCGCCTTCAGGACTGCGACATCATCCTGATGGACACGGCCGGCCGCAACTATCGTAACGAACTGCTCGTCTCGGAGCTGCAAAGCCTGTTTTCCGCCATAACGGACCACAGCGAAACCTTTCTGGTGCTCAGCCTGACATCCAAGTGCCAGGATATGAAGAAGATCACAGAACACTTCAGCAAGTATGGGCTGGACAAGGTGATCTTCACCAAGCTGGATGAGACCGGAAGCTGCGGCTCCGTCTTTAACCTGATCCGGGAATACCCGCTGTACTTGTCCTACATGACCAACGGCCAGAACGTGCCTGAAGACCTTCTGCTTCCGGACAGCAAGAAGCTGTGCGGTATGCTGCTTGGAGAAGAGGCGCCATGATGGACCAGGCACAAGCATTAAGGGATTTGATCCGGCAGCAGGGATCCGGCGGGAGAGAAGCCGAAGCCGGAATGGAACCCAGGCTGACCGGGAAGGGGAAAACCGCCAAGCTGATCACCGTCACGAGCGGAAAGGGAGGCGTAGGCAAATCGAACTTTACGCTTAACTTTGCCCTTGCCCTGCAGGCGATGGGACGGAAAGTGCTGGTGTTTGACGCCGATATCGGTATGGCCAATATCGATGTACTGATGGGCATCTCGCCAAAATTCAACCTGTACCATTTACTCCAGCGTGAGAAGTCGGCGAGCGAAATCATCGAGAAGGGACCGCATTCGTTGTCTTTTATTGCCGGCGGCTCCGGGTTATCCGAGCTGCTGTCACTCTCCGAGCAGGATCTTGCTTATTTTACGGAGCAGATTGAAGGACTGGCAGACGAGATGGACTATATCATCTTCGATACCGGCGCGGGGCTGTCCAAAGAGAACCTGAATTTTATCCGTTCGGCGGATGAATGCCTGGTTGTGACCACCCCGGAGCCGACCTCGATCACCGACGCCTACGCTTTAATCAAGGTGGTCAGCGGCGCGGAACCGGGCGTTACCTTCAAGCTGATCATTAATCGGGCGGGCGATGAGAAGGAAGCGGCTCAAACCGCCGACAAAATCGCGATGGCGGCCCGGCGTTTTCTGGGTGTGGAAACGACCATGCTGGGTTACATCGCAGATGACAGTCATGTTGTACAAGCCGTGAAGAAGCAGGTTCCCTTTTCCCTTGCATACCCGAACTGCAATGCAGCGAAGGATCTGCAGCGGATCGCATACCGTTACTTGCTCGTACCGGCTCCCCCGGAACCAAGTGCCTTGACAGGAATCAAAGGGTTTATGCATAAATGGCTTCGTCGTACAAAATGATTTTCTGTACTAAGGAACAGAGGTGAACAAGCGGCATGTCGCCATACAAAGTCATAGTAGTGGACGACTCGGCTTTCATGCGGAAGATCGTATCCGATCTCATTGAGAAGGATCCCGCATTTCGGGTCGTTGATACGGCCGTTAACGGAAAGGAAGCCGTAGACAAAATTTTAAGCCAGCAGCCGGACATCGTCACGATGGACGTGGAGATGCCGGTGATGAACGGACTCGAAGCGCTTACGGTCATTATGCAGGCGCATCCGCTGCCGGTAATCATGCTGTCGGGCATCAATGAGGCCGGCATGAGGGAGACGATCAAGGCGCTTGAAGCCGGAGCGTTTGATTTTATCCGCAAGCCGTCCGTAGCGCATGCGCAGCAGATCGATGACGTTCGGGATGCCCTGCTTGAGCAGATGAAGGCAGCTATGGCGGCCAAGGAACGGAGAGCGCTGTGGAAAGCGGAGGAAGAGAAGCGGAAGAACAAGCCCGCCGCGGCAGCACCGGTTTCAACGCCAGTCCTGCCAAAGCTTGGGCGGAAGCGTCCGCTCCCGGACCTGGCGAAAGAACCCGGCGCTCGTAACGGGGCAGCCGCACAGGAGAGTGCTCCCGATAAGGAGATTGTCCTGCACAAGCCTGACAAGCCCAAGGCGACGAAGCTTTCCAAGCCTGGAGCAGGGAAGAAACATCAGGACTCCCCGAATAGCAGGACAACGCGCGAACTGACGCACCAGGTGCTGGAATCCGCTCCTTCGGCGGAAGAAGCGAAAACAACCAAGCCTGCGGGAACGGATGCCGCCAAGCCCAACCGGACAGCGGAGGGCAGGGCAGCAACAGCGTATAAGCAGCTTGTTGCGGTCGGCTGCTCCACCGGCGGACCGCGGGCGCTGAAGACGCTGCTTGAGGGCATACCGGCCGATTTTCCGGCACCTGTTGTCATCGTGCAGCATATGCCGCCCAATTTTACGAAATCCCTCGCCCAACGGCTGAATACGTTCAGCCCGCTGACCGTAGTTGAAGCCGAGCAGGGAATGGCATTGGAGCCAGGGTTCGCTTATATTGCCCCGGGCGGGTATCATACGAAAATCGTGCCGGATCAGAGCCGGGGCTTAATGATCTCGCTGACGGAGGAGAGTCCGGTGGGCGGCCACCGTCCGTCGGTGGATGTCATGTTCGAATCCCTGCTTGAGCTTCCATCCCTGAAACGCCACGTGGTGCTGATGACCGGGATGGGAAGCGACGGGGCAAAGATGATGAAGCGGCTGTACGATGCCGGGGTTACCAGCACGTTCGCGGAGAGCGAGGAGACCTGTATCGTATACGGCATGCCGCGTTCCGCAGTGGAACTAGGCTGCGTGAGTCATGTGTTACCGCTTCACAATATTGCCGCAGGGCTCGTCCAGGCTGTAGGCAACGGAAAGCAAACTTATTAGGAGGTGTCTCATAATGGACATGAATCAGTATTTATCCATGTTTATCGATGAGTCCAATGATCATCTGCAATCCTTGAATGAAAACATGCTGCTGCTCGAACAGACACCGAATGATCTCTCCATCGTCCAGATTATTTTTCGCTCGGCTCATACGCTGAAAGGGATGGCGGCTACGATGGGCTTCGAGGACCTTGCGTCGCTGACCCACCAAATGGAGAACGTGCTCGACCTGGTACGGAACGAAAAGCTGGTGATGCAGGACTTTATCTTCGACACGCTGTTTAAAGGGCTTGATGCACTTGAGGCCATGGTGGAGGATATTACCCAGGGCGGCGAAGGGAAAGCCGACGTGTCGGCAATCGTTGCCGACCTTCAGGCGATCGTTCGCGGAGAAGCCCCTTCCGCCGGCAGCGCGAAGTCCGCAGGCTCCGCTCCGGCCAAGCAAGAAACCAATACAGCCATCCAGCTTGATGAATTTCAATACTCCGTTTTACAGCAGTCCATAGGGGAAGGGCACCGCGTGCTGTATATTGACGTCGCCATTCGGGACGATTGCCAGCTGAAGGCGGTCCGCGCCTATATGGTGTTTGATTTGCTGGAGAAGTCCGGCGAAGTCATTAAGTCCCATCCAACCGTGCAGGATATTGAGCAGGAAAAATTCGAAAAAAGCTTCTCACTCTACTACATAACACAAAAAGATCCTGCCGAACTCAAACAGCAAATTTTGAACGTTTCGGAGATTGACCAAGCATCAGTAGTAGAACTCGATCACGAATCCCTGCAGCAAATGGCCGAGATGGGGGCGGCATCCGCTCAATCCGCGGCGGCTGTAGCCGAAGAAACGAAACCTGACACTGCCGCTCCGGCAGCCGCTGCGCCAGCGGCAGAGAGCAAGGACAACAAGCCAGCGGCAGCCGCCAAGCCGGCCGCCAAAACCGGCGGTGCCCCGGCCCGCACGATCCGGGTTGATATCGAACGGCTCGATGTGCTGATGAACCTGTTCAGCGAGCTGCTGATCGACCGGGTACGCCTGGAACAGCTGGCTTCAGAGGTGCAGAACCATGCTTTGACCGAGACCGTAGAACACATGAGCCGCGTCAGCTCCGATTTGCAAAATATCGTCCTGAAGCTGCGAATGGTCCCGGTCGATACAGTGTTCAGCCGGTTTCCGCGGATGGTCCGCGACCTGGCCAAATCGCTGGATAAAAAGCTGGAGCTGGTCATTACCGGCGCAGAAACAGAGCTTGACCGGACCGTTATCGATGAGATCGGGGATCCGCTCGTTCACCTTTTGCGCAATGCGGTCGACCACGGCATCGAGTCGCCCCAGGACCGGGTTGCCGCGGGCAAACCGGAGACGGGTACCGTACACCTCCGGGCTTTCCACAGCGGGAATCACGTCTTTATCGAAATTGAAGAAGACGGGCGCGGCATCTATCGCGACAACGTCCTGAAATCCGCGCTGAAGAAAGGCATCGTCACCGAGGAGGAAGCCAAGGGCATGTCGGACGAGCAGGTGCACCAGCTGCTGTTCGCGCCGGGCTTCAGCACCGCCGAAAAAATCTCCGACGTATCGGGCCGGGGAGTCGGACTGGATGTCGTGAAGGCAAAGATCACTTCGCTCGGCGGGCAGGTGACCATTTATTCGACACCGGGGAAAGGAACGAATTTCTCGGTGCAGCTGCCGCTTACCCTGTCCATCATCGCCGCGATGCTCGTGAAGATGGGATCCGAGAAATATGCCATCCCGCTCAGCTCGATCGTGGAAACCGGCATCGTCAAGAAGGAGCAAATCCGCCAGGCGCATGGCAACAAAATGGTGGATTTCCGCGGATCGATGATCCCGCTCATATCGCTGAGCCGCATTTTTGAAGTTCCTGACTTTAATGAAGAGGACGAAAGCGAAACCGAGATCATCGTCATCCATAAGGGAGACCGTTTGGCGGCTTTGGCTGTCGACGAATTTATCGGACAAAACGAAATCGTTCTGAAAAACCTTGGCAAGTATTTGCCGCAAATCAAAGGAATTTCGGGAGCAACCATTCTGGGCGATGGCCAGGTGGCCTTGATCCTGGATCCGAACGTCTTCATTAAATAGGTAGGTTTGCGGTAAAGGAAGGCTTGCGGCGACGATACAGAATTGCAAATACGCCGCATTTAAATAAGGAGGTTTAGGGCATGGGAGAAGATATCAAAGTCATTGTATTTAAGCTGGGCAGTGAAGAGTACGGAATCGAAGTCGACAAAGTCCAAACGATTGAGCGCATGCTTCCCATTACACGCGTTCCGAAGACTTACACGTTTGTTAGGGGCGTCATCAATCTGCGGGGCGTCGTCATTCCGGTGATCGACCTGCGGGGGCGCTTCGGCCTTCCGGAAACCGAATATACGGACCAAACGCGGATCATTATCGTGGTGGTAGGAGAAATGGAAGTCGGCTTTATCGTCGATTCGGCCAATGATGTCATCGATCTGAACAGAGACCGGATCGAGACTCCGCCGGAAGTCGTCGGAGGCATTAAAGCCAGATACCTGGACGGCGTGGCAAAAATCGGCGATGACCGTCTGCTCATCATGCTGAACTTGTCCGAGGTGCTGAAGAAGAGCGAAATTATTCAGCTGGAAAGCCTAGAGGAGTAGTTCGTGGAGGTCTTTAAGCATTTTAAGGAATTCAAAATGGATGTCCTGAAGGAAGTCGGCAATATCGGGGCGGGCAATGCGGCAACGGCGCTGTCCCGCCTGCTCGATAAGCCGGTCGATATGGCGGTTCCCAAAGTGCAGCTGCTTCCCTTTGAAGAGATTGCCGACAGGGTCGGCGGGGCCGAGCGAATCGTCATTGCTATTTTTCTGAGGGTGGAAGGCGACGCTCCAGGCAATTTGTTCTTTATTCTAAGCCCGGAAGCAGCCAAAAGCCTGCTGAAGAGGCTGGCCGGCATGCAGGTCGACCAGGACGGGATGTTCGATGAGATGGAGCAATCGGCACTCTGCGAGATCGGCAATATTTTGGCCGGCTCGTACCTGTCCTCGCTCGCCGACTTTACGAAGCTGGATTTGTCCCCTACGGTCCCTGGCCTGGCGATGGACATGGCCGGCGCCGTTCTGAGCTACGGACTGCTCCAGTTTGGCCAAATGGGTGACGACGCGCTGCTGATCGATACGACTTTTCTCGAGGGCGATCATGAGGTGGAAGGGAAGTTCTTTCTTATCCCCGATCCGGACTCGTTCGCGAAAATTTTTCAAGCCCTGGGAGTGCCTCTAGAGAATGATTGAAGAGCAAAGCATCGTTAAAGTAGGCATGGCCGACATGAACGTCGTGCGCGATCCCGGGGTCATCCGCACGCTGGGCCTCGGATCATGCGTCGGAATTACCCTTCACGACCCTCTGCTCAAAATTGCGGGTATGGCTCATATTATGCTGCCGTCCTCAGACATTGCCCGTGAAGGGCAGCTGAATATCGCCAAATATGCGGATACCGCAGTGCCTGCTTTGCTGGAGCGGCTGGTGGCCATGGGTGCCTCGCCTTCCAGAATTGTCGCCAAGATGGCCGGAGGATCGCAAATGTTCCTGATGGCCGGTACCGGGGATACGATGAGAATCGGCCCCAGGAATGTGGAATCATGCAAAATGATGCTGTCAAATCTTCATATCCCGTTAATCGCCGAAGACACGGGCGGAAGTCACGGACGAACCATTGAACTGGATTCAGGCAGCGGAATCCTGTCCGTGCGCAGTGTACAAATGGGTATAAAGGAATTGTAGCCATGAAAGGAAATTTGTTGTTTAACCTTGTGTTTGGTGCTGTCGGATTCGTGCTGACGCTGCTGATCTCGATGGGAAACAACCTGTTTATGACCAGCTTGATCAGAGGACTGATATCCTTTGTCATCTGGTTTCTGCTCGCCTTTTTGCTCCGCTGGGTATGGGGTGTGGTCAGCGTTCCCGATGCGGAGCAGGAGGCAGCAGCCGAACAGGAGCGGGGTGCCCGGTTCGATGTGACGACCCCGGATGAGAGCGATGAGTTAAATGATCTGTTGACGCCGAAGCCCGCCTCCGTTCAAGAAGATGGGGGAGGCTTTACACCACTCAATCCGCCGAAGCTGGTTTCGGCGAAAGATCCGGAAGAACTGGCGAAAGCCGTTCGACACCTGTCAGAAAAATAGGGGGTGGGGGAAATGAGCGAGCGCAAAGCTTCTCACCTGAATCATGCCGAGCTCTGGGAGCAATGGAAAGAACATGGAAATATTGAAGCAAAAAAGTCCCTGATTGAGAAACACCTCCACATTGTGGATTATGTTTCCAGCCGCCTTGCCATCGGCCTTCCAAGGAATGTTTCCAAGGATGATCTGGCCAGCAACGGCGTCATGGGGCTGATCGATGCTATTGACAAATTTGACTATAAACGCGGACTGCAGTTTGAGACCTACGCTTCTTTCCGGGTAAGGGGAGCTATTCTCGATTCTCTGCGGCAGGGGGACTGGGTGCCCCGTTCCGTCCGGGAGAAGGCAAAACGGATTGAGGACGCCTATCAGCAGCTCGAACAGAGGCACCTTCGGACGGTGACGGACTCGGAGATGAGCGAATATTTAAACGTGTCCGAGAAAGATTTTCACCAAATGCTCCAGGAAGTTGCCGTGATGTCGCTCTGCTCACTGGAAGACCCGATTCGCGAGGAGGAATCCGAGACGCGTCTCTCCGTGATGGTCGACGACAAGGCCAAAAATCCGGATTACAAAGTAAACGAGTTTTATTTGCGGGAGTCTCTCATTAAAGGAATTGAGAAGCTTACCGAGAAAGAAAGAACCGTCGTATCCTTGCTGTATTATGAGGACTTATCTTTAAGCGAAATAGCCGAAGTCATGTCACTTTCACCTTCAAGAATATCCCAGCTTCATTCCAAGGCCATTTTGCGGCTGCGCGCAACGCTGGAGAAGAACCGGGATTTACTGATGCAAAACGATTAACCGTTGCACGAGTAGAAAGGAGGAAAACGATTGACAGCTCCAATCGCGCTTGAAACCTATTTGGATATTACCTTTTCGGAGGATAAAAGCGTCGCCTATCTGCAGTTCTCCAAGCGTTCCGAGGATTTTGAGGTGACAGAGGAAGAGCTTCAGCTCTTTTTGAGGAGCCATCAAGTCCAGTTCGGCATGGACCAGGCAGTCCTGAGCCGGATTTGCAGCCATCCTCAGGAGTACATGTTTGGACGGACCGCGATTGCCTTCGGTGAGCAGCCGGTCAGCGGCAAGGACGGCCGGATCGAGTTTGCCTTCAACCTCAGAGATGACAAGGAGCACAGGCCGCTCGAGACCGAAGACGGCAGAGTGGACTATAAAGAACTGATCAGTCTCAACAATGTCATGAAGGGCCAGCTGATCGCCAAACGGATTCCGCCCGAGCCAGGCAAACCGGGACTCAGCGTTACCGGGGAAATGATTCCGTTCAAGCCCGGCAAAGAAGCCTATTTTAAGGTAGGAAAAAATGTGGTGGTCGACCCGGAAAACACAGCCATGTATGCCGCCATCGACGGCCTGATCGCCACGACGGATAAAGGAAAAATCAACGTTTTTCCCGTCTATGAGGTGAATGGGGATGTGGATTACAGCGTGGGCAACATCGACTTTGTCGGTACCGTGGTCATCCGTGGGAACGTTCTGACCGGATTCCGTGTGAAAGCGTCAGGGGATATCCGCGTGGTCGGCGGCGTAGAGGGCGCGGAGCTGGAAGCGGAGGGGTCCATTGAAATTACGAGCGGGATCATCGGTTACAACAAAGGTTATGTGAAAGCGGGCCAACATGTAAAAAGCTCTTTCATCCAGGACGGCAACGTTATCGCCGGGGAAGATGTCATCGTCTCGCAGAGCATCATGCACTCCAACATTCGGGCAGGAAGAAACGTATTGTGCAACGCTACCAAAGGGCTGATCGTCGGCGGCGTCATTCAGGCGGGAGAGCGGGTCATTGCCAGAACTATCGGCAACAGCATGTCCACCATGACGACGATTGAGGTGGGGGTTCTGCCGGAGCTTAGAAACGAGCTGGCCGACCTGCGTGGCAAGATCAGGCAGCTGGTGGAGGCGCAGGACAAGACGGACAAGGCATTGTATTTGTTGAATCAGCTGGCTGCTTCAGGACAGCTACCGCCCGACAAGATGGCGCTTAGGCTCAAACTGAACGCTACTAAGAAATCGAATGACCGTGAGCAGATGGAAGCGAAAGAACGTATATTGGAAATCGAGAAAACATTGGAAGATTCGGTGCGGGCCCGCGTCGACGTCGTGAAAGTGGTCTACGGAGGCTCTAAAATAGTTATCGGCAGATACACCAGATTTATTAAGGACCCGGCGGAACGGGTTTCATTTTATTACCATGATGGCGATATTACGATGGCTCCGTACATTTAATATAAAGTGCGAGTTCAAAAAGGTGTCAAAAGCGGTCTTTTTGAACAATCTCTAAAAAGAAGCAAAGTACTCTGGATACGATTCCTATCGATAAGAGGGGGAAGACGAATGAGTATGAAGGCGGTTGAAATGCAAATTGCGATCCCACGGACCAGCGAGGCCGGGAAGGTGCAAAACGAGCTCCAGCACCGGCCTGCACAGGATCAGCAGTTTTTGGCCGAACAGCAGCTTAAGAAAACGGCGGAAATGAGCAAGCGCAGTGAATCGGTGGACGAAGCGGCGGACGCCGCCGTTCGGGATGAAGGCGGACGGAACAGGCAACGGCGAAATCATACCGCAAGCACATCGGCAGAGGAGCATGAAGACCTGCAAAATGCGCAGCACCCTTTCAAGGGACATCATCTGGACGTGTCCCTATGATCCGCTGCCCCGTCATGAATATTACAGTCAAAGGAGAGCCGTTACTTGGAACCTTGGTTAATCGTCGTTATATTGGGCGCTGCCGCGTTGGTATATGCCATGATGCTTCCTAAACGGAAGGAGGAGCAGAGCCAGCAGGGCAGCGTGGTCAAGCAGGTCGAGGCTACACTGGAGCAATACATGGCCGAAATTGAAAATGAAAACGTCGAGCTTGTCGAGCTGGTTTCCCAAATGAAGCAGGATATGGCGGCCAAGCAGCTGTCCCAGCAGGAACAGCTGTCGGAGATGCGTCAGCGGCTCGTTTCGCTTGAACAGCAGGTTGCGCAGCAGGATGCCAGGCTTTTGCAAATGGAGAGCCTGCCTGCCGGACAGGCCACGGTTAGCCGTGAAACGGCCGCGGCCGTGGAGCCGGAAGTTTTCCTGGAGTCAGCAGCTGCGGCTGGTGCAGATTCAGAGGGCCAGGATGGAACGGAATCAACGCTGCCTGAGCAGCAGCCATCGATCAAGGACAGGTACCCGGAGCTGTTCGAGTTGTACAGCACAGGCAAATCCATTGATGCGATCGGAAAAATGACCGGCATGCACCGCGGCGAAATCCAGTTGATTCTTCAGCTTGCGAAACAGGAGGAGACGCTGTGATCAGAAATCGGACATTCATGATGGGACTTGGCCTCGGTCTCCTGCTTGGAGCCCTCCTGCTGCAGCTGATGATCCTTGGGCAGGGTACCGGCCGCCCGGCTGGAGAGGCTCCGTCAGCTGCCAGCCTGACGAAGGAAGAGCTTGAGCAGCAGGCGGAGAAGATGGACCTGAAGGTCGTCGGCAAGGAGGATAAGCTGATGACCGAGGAGGAATGGAAGCAGCAGATGGTTGAGCAGAGCTCGGTTCCCAAAGGAGACGCAGCGAAGGCGCCGAAGGCCGCGGACTCGGGTAAACAGCCGGCCCAGCCGGATAAGCCGCAGCAGCCTGCCGCTTCTAAGCAGCCGAAGTCAGTCACTCCGGGATCCGGCGAGGCTTCAACAGCCAAGCAGCCGCAAACGCCTTCTGTGCCGGCGGCCAAAGCGGTTGAAGTGAAAATCGCCAGCGGGAACAACTTGGAAGACGTCGCAGGCAAGCTGGAGAAGGCGGGGGTCATCGCCGACGCCGACCAATTCGTGCAAAAAGGCCGATCGCTCAAGATCAGCACGAAAATCCAGACCGGCCAATACACGTTTTCACCCGGCGAGGAATTCAGTTCCATCATCGCTAAAATTACGACAAAACCGTCACGCTAACGACAATCGGCTGGACGGTTTTTTGCATGTAAAAAAAGCCGTCCCTTAGGCGTTGCATCGAGCTTTTAGATATGGTATATTAAATGACGGTGTTAAAACACACGCTGTCGGATTTCGTAAAGGGTGCTTTCCATATGGAGAGTCTTGACGGGAAATGAAAGCAGCGGAGGACACAATAAAAAACCAAACTTAGGAGGTGTGTGAAGATGGCAGTTATCTCCATGAAGCAGCTTCTCGAAGCTGGCGTTCACTTCGGTCACCAGACACGTCGCTGGAACCCGAAAATGGATAAATATATCTTCACTGAAAGAAACGGAATTTACATTATCGACCTGCAAAAGACAGTTAAAAAGGTCGAAGAAGCTTTTAACTTCGTGAAAAGCGTGGCAGAAGAGAACGGAACAATTCTTTTCGTCGGCACGAAGAAACAAGCCCAAGACTCCGTCAAAGAAGAAGCAGAACGTTGCGGTATGTACTACATCAACCAACGTTGGCTCGGCGGAACGCTGACTAACTTTGAAACGATCCAAAAACGGATCAACCGTTTGAAAGAACTCGAAAAATGGGAAGAAGACGGCACATTCTCCGTTCTTCCTAAGAAAGAAGTCATCCTTCTCCGCAAAGAGAAAGATCGTCTTGAGAAATTCCTGGGCGGCATCAAGAACATGAGAGGCCTGCCAAGCGCCCTGTTCATCATCGATCCGCGCAAAGAGCGCATCGCGGTTGCCGAGGCCCGCAAATTGGGTATCCCAATCGTAGGTATCGTTGACACGAACTGCGATCCGGACGAAATCGACTACGTTATTCCTGGTAATGACGACGCGATCCGTGCCGTTAAGCTGTTGACTGGCAAAATGGCTGACGCTGTGGTGGAAGCTCACCAAGGCGAAGAAACTTCTGCCTAAGTTACAGTTACGTAATATAGACATGAATTAAATGAAAAGGGTGGTTGGTAGGTGGATAACCTCTCACTGCCCTTTTTTTAAGATGAAAACCAAGATCAGGTGTGACGCCTGGCTGAAAAATTAGCATCCTATTTGGAGGGAATATTCGATGGCAGTAAGTGCTAGTGCGGTAAAAGAACTTCGTGAAAAAACAGGCGCAGGTATGCTCGATTGCAAAAAAGCGCTGGAAGAAGCAAACGGTGATATCACCAAAGCAACAGAACTCCTTCGTGAAAAAGGTCTGGCTGCAGCAGCAAACAAAGCTGGACGCGCAGCTACGGAAGGCGTTGTAGAAGCTTACATCCACGCCGGCGGAAGAATCGGCGTTCTGGTTGAAATCAACTGCGAAACCGACTTCGTTGGTAAAACAGACCAGTTCAAAGAGTTCGCTCGCGACATCGCGATGCACATCGCAGCTTCGAACCCGCGTTACGTTTCCCGCGAAGAAGTGCCTCAAGCAGAAGTAGAGAAAGAAAAAGAAATTTTGAAAGCCCAAGCTTTGAACGAAGGCAAGCCTGAAAAAATCGTTGAAAAAATGGTTGAAGGCCGCATCGGTAAATACTACGAAGAGTTCTGCCTTCTGGAGCAATCCTTCATTAAGGATCCGGACAAAACGATTTCTCAGCTGCTGAACGAAAAAATCAGCACTATCGGCGAAAACATCTCCATCCGCCGCTTTGTTCGTTACGAACTGGGCGAAGGTCTTGAGAAAAAAGTCGACAACTTCGTTGAAGAAGTTATGGCGCAAGTTAAACAATAAGAGCCCTTTTTTTTGCGGCATCTATAACTAGAACAAGAGAAGAGCGGAACACGCAGTGTTCCCTCTTTTTTAAAAGAGCAGACGTTTTTTCTGAAGAGAATGACATCGGTTTGGTGTGGTGTTTACCGGATAGGGCCCGCCGAACGTTAGTTGCAGCAACTGGCGCCATATGGTGATGTCTTTAAAGTGGAGGGTAAACATTTGGAACAGCCTGTATTTAAACGAGTTGTCTTGAAGGTCAGCGGGGAATCCCTCGCAGGTCAGAACGGTTATGGTATCGATGCGGAAACGATCGGATCCATTGCAGAGCAAGTCAAAGAAGTGGTGGATCTTGGCGTTCAGGTTGCAATCGTCTGCGGCGGCGGCAACATCTGGCGCGGCATCGCCGGCAGTTCCAGCGGGATTGACCGCGCGACAGCCGACTACATGGGGATGCTCGCGACGGTCATGAATTCGCTGGCGCTTCAGGATGCCCTGGAGCAAATCGACGTGCCGACGCGCGTACAGACATCGATTGCCATGCAGCAAATTGCAGAGCCTTATATTCGCCGCAGAGCGATCCGCCACCTGGAGAAGGGCCGCGTGGTCATTTTTGCCGCAGGAACGGGTAACCCGTTCTTCTCGACCGATACAACCGCTGCCCTGCGTGCGGCTGAAATCGAGGCCGAAGTGATTCTGATGGCCAAAAACAAAGTGGATGGCGTGTACTCCGCCGATCCGTTCAAAGACAGTACGGCCGAGAAGTATGAACAGCTTACTTACATGGACGTGCTGAACAAGAATCTGGGTGTGATGGATTCCACGGCATCATCCCTCTGCATGGACAACAACATTCCGCTGATCGTATTTGCTGTTACCGAGCAAGGGAACATCAAACGGGTCGTTTTAGGTGAAAAAATCGGAACGATTGTTAAAGGGAGCGTAGACTAATGCCAGAAACGGTAAAAAAACACGCAGAAGAACGCATGGAAAAAGCTATCGGCGCTTTGAAGAGAGACCTCGCCACACTGCGCGCCGGCCGCGCCGCCCCGGCACTGCTTGACCGGATCCAAGTGGAGTATTATGGAGCGATGACACCGGTGAACCAGCTGGCCAACATCAGCACGCCGGATCCGCGCACGCTGCTTATCCAGCCTTGGGACAAATCTTCGCTGGCCGATATCGAAAGAGCGATTATGAAGTCCGACCTCGGACTTACGCCGGCCAATGACGGCAACATCATTCGTCTTTCGATTCCGCCGCTGACCGAAGAACGCCGCACGGAACTCGTGAAATTGACGAAGAAGTTCGGCGAAGAGGCGAAAGTGGCGATCCGCAACATTCGCAGAGATGCCAACGACGACATCAAAAAGATGGAGAAAACCGATATTTCTGAGGATGAATCGCACCGTCATCAGGAAGACATCCAGAAGACGACGGATAAATTTATTGCGGAAGTCGACAAGGTGCTCGTAGCTAAAGAAAAAGAGATCATGGAAGTATAAGAGACTTGCGGCCCCTCCTTTTATGGTGGGGTTTGTGTCTTTTTTGCAGAAACCCGCTTGGAGGAACTAGAATGATCAAACGAGTTCGATCGTGGTGGAAACAGAAGGACCCGCAGCTTTTGCCAGAGCGATCCATGGACAACGTTCCTGAGCATGTGGCCATCATTATGGACGGCAACGGGCGTTGGGCCAAAAGTCGCGGGCTGCCGCGAATCGTCGGGCACCAGACCGGGATGAAGGCAGTGAAGCGGGCAACCATTGCTGCCGACGAGCTGGGCATTAAATATTTAACGCTGTATGCTTTCTCTACGGAAAACTGGAAGCGTCCCAAAGACGAAGTCGACTTTCTGATGCGTCTGCCGCAGGAATTTCTGGCGATCGAGTTGGACGAATTGATCCAAAAAAATGTGCAGGTCCGCATGATGGGTGACCGCGATGGTCTGCCGCAGCACACGCTGAATGCCATGGAGGAAGCGATGCGCCGGACGGCTGGCAATGACGGGCTTGTCCTCAATTTTGCCCTCAACTACGGCAGCCGCAAGGAAATGACAGATTGCATGAGGGAGCTGGGTAAACAGATTCAGGAAGGCAGGCTGTCGCCTGACGAGATTTCCCCGGAGCTGATTGACCGTCATTTGCTGTCGGGAGGCATGCCGGATCCGGACCTCATTATCCGGACGAGCGGCGAAATGCGGCTCAGCAATTTCATGCTGTGGCAGCTCGCGTACAGCGAAATGTGGTTTACCGATATTTACTGGCCTGAATTTAACCGAAATCATTTATACGAAGCGGTTGCTGAATACCAGCGCAGAACGCGTCGATACGGCGGACTGACTTAGCCTGATGGGGGATGAATACCGTTGAAACAACGACTGATCACAGGAATTGTTGCGGGTGTCGTTTTTCTGGGATTTTGCCTGCTTGGCGGCCTGCCGTACCACATTCTAGTCCTGGCGATGGCAATGATCGGATATTATGAATTTGTAAAAATGACCCGGGTATCCCCGTTTAGCGGTACGGCCATGCTGGGATATCTGGGCGTGCTTGTGTTTATGTTCCCGTGGAAGTTGCTGGATATCAGCTTTCCGCTTCCTCTCGGGCACGTCATCTGGCTGCTTTTGTTCCTGTTCCTGCTGGTGACCGTCGTTACCAAAAACAAGGTGGGCATTCAGATGACCTCCCTGCTCTTTCTGGGAGCCGTTTATGTGGGCGTCGGCTTTTCGTACATTGCCGAATCCCGCAGTGCCCCGGATGGACACGGAGTGTTTTGGACGTTTTTGCTGCTGGTGTCGATCTGGGCGAGCGATGCAGGAGCGTACTTCGTGGGCAAATGGATCGGCAGCCACAAGCTGTGGCCGGCGATCAGCCCGAATAAAACGATCGAAGGCGCCCTTGGCGGTGTCGTGATCGCTATGTTGACATCGGCGGTCTTTGCGCTTCTGTCGGGCGGTCTCCTCACGTTTGGACGAGCGCTGGCGATCGGCCTGGCATGCGCGGTGGCCGGTCAGCTGGGGGATCTGGTCCAATCGGCGTACAAGCGTGTATACGGCATCAAAGATTCGGGAAATCTGCTGCCGGGTCATGGGGGAATCCTCGACCGCTGCGACAGCTGGATTATCGTATTTCCGTTCGTACATATCATGATGCTGATGCCTTATTAAGACGAGAGAAGGTTCAATATGAAGAAATTAAGCGTTCTCGGCTCTACCGGTTCGATCGGCACGCAGACGCTGGATGTCGTGTCGAAGCATCCGGAGCATTTTCAAATTGAAGGGCTTGCGGCCGGGTCGAACGTGGAGCTGCTGCTCCGGCAGGTTCAGCAGTTCAGACCGAAGAAGGTTTCGGTCGCGACCAAAGAACTGGCTGAACAGGTGAAGACGCAGGTTTCGCCGGGTACGGAAATTTTCTATGGAAATGAAGGGCTGGTGGAGGTAGCGGCCGGCACGGACGCCGATACAGTAGTAACGGCAGTGGTAGGCAGCATGGGGCTGCATTCCACGCTGGCGGCGATCGAAGCCGGGAAGCACATTGGACTGGCCAACAAGGAGACGCTTGTAACCGCAGGGCATCTTGTCACTGAGGCCATTAAGCGAAAAGGCGTAAATATGCTGCCGATCGACAGCGAGCACTCGGCTATATTTCAATGCCTGAACGGTGAACGCCGCGATGACCTAGCCGGCATCACGCTGACCGCTTCCGGCGGTTCGTTCCGGGATTTGACCCGGGAGCAGCTCCAATCGGTGACGGTGGAGGATGCTTTGAAGCATCCTAACTGGTCGATGGGGGCGAAAATCACCATCGACTCGGCGACGATGGTCAACAAGGGGCTGGAAGTGATTGAAGCCCATTGGCTGTTCGGCCTACCGTATGAGCAGATCCACGTGCTGCTTCACCCCGAGAGCATCATTCATTCTTTCGTGGAATTCCGCGATACGAGTATCATCGCCCAGCTGGGCAATCCGGACATGCGCGTACCGATCCAGTACGCACTGACCTACCCGGAACGCTGGGATTCGCCTGCCAAACGGCTGTCGCTGGCCGAAGTGGGCAGGCTGCATTTTAAAGAAATGGACATGGAGCGGTTCCCTTGTTTAAGACTTGCCTTTGAATGTGGTAAAATGGGTGGTACAGCGACCACCGCTTTTAACGCAGCCAACGAAGTGGCGGTAGGCCGGTTTCTAAACAGGGAGATTTCGTTTTTACAAATAGAGGATATTATTGAGGAAGTGCTTGACCGGCACGCCAACATTTCGAATCCGCAGCTGGCGGACATTGAGGAGTGCGACCGGAATACGCGGCTGCTTGCTGCCAAGCTGTAAGCGGGCACGCAAGCGGCATAACAATACATCACTCTACTCCCCTGATTTTAAAAAATGACGAGAATGTGATTCTCTTGTGCGGGACCGGAGAATAATGATAATCTATATAGACTGAATTAAAGACGAGCTTCTTTTCGCGCTGTGGGCTTTAATCCATCTGATGATATAGATGCGACAGAAACTTCGGTCTCAGACAAATTAAGGGGGATGCGACGCTTGGAAATGGTGCAGGTAGTATTTTTGACGGTACTCATGTTTTTCGTCATCGTGACGGTGCATGAATGGGGCCATTTTTACTTTGCCAGACGCGCCGGCATACTGGTACGGGAATTTGCGATCGGTTTCGGTCCGAAACTGTTTTCTTATAAACGGAATGAAACGCAGTTTACGCTGCGGCTGCTGCCTTTTGGCGGTTATGCCCGGATGGCGGGGGAAGATCCTGAAATCGTGGAAATTCACCCCGGCCAGACCATCGCGGTCCGCGTCAGCGGCGGCGAAGTCAAGAAGATATATCTGGATCAGCTGGACAACCGAAAGAACGTGATCCGCGGAGAAGTGGAATTCATCGATATGGTCGATGATTTGAAGGTCCGCCTGAACGTGGACGGCGAGAGCCAGCAGTATCCGATTTATCCGAAGGCGATGCTGGTCGCCAAATCCCATGAGACGCAAATAGCCCCGAGAGACCGCCAGTTTGCCAGCAAGACGGTGGGGCAGCGCGCGCTTTCGATTTTTGCGGGGCCGCTGATGAATTTTATTCTGGCCTTCGTACTCTTCGGGGTCCATTTGCAGATGGCGGGGATTCCGCTGGAAAATCCGACGTACGTGCAGATCGGCGACATCTCCAAAGGAATGCCTGCCTATGAAGCGAACCTGAAGAAGGGCGACATCATCGAATCGATCGATGGCGTGAAGATCGGCGCGGATTATCAGAAAATGATCGATCTGACCTCCAAATCCAAGGACAAGCCGATGGAATGGACGATCCGCCGGGGAGACGAGGTATTTAATGTGACGCTGACTCCGCGTGCAATGGAAGGCCAGGAGGGCGGCAAGGTAGGCATTACGCCGCAGCTGCCAAGCCGCAAGGCGTCGATCGGCGAAACGTTCAGCGGAGCGGGAGTCGCGATGGTCGATACGACCAAGATCATTTTCCAGGGCTTCGGCCAGCTGATCAAGCAGTTTAACATGGACGATCTGGGCGGGCCTGTGCGGACGTTCGAAGTGACGGGTCAGATCGCGAAGCAGGGCATCGTGCAGCTGACGTATTGGGCGGCGATTCTCAGCCTCTACCTGGGGATCTTCAACCTGCTGCCGATCCCGGCGATGGACGGAAGCCGGCTGGTGTTCCTCGGAGTCGAAGCGCTGCGGGGCAAGCCGATCGATCCGAGCCGGGAAGGCATGGTCCATTTTGTGGGCTTCGCCATGCTGTTCCTATTAATGATTGCCGTAACCTACAATGATATATTACGATTGATTAACGGATAACTAATGATGTCCCCGGCTAGAACGGGGTGAACTTGGGAGGAAGTCCATTTTTATGTCAAACGATAAACAATTTGTGACGGAGATTACGCCGCAGGGAGAAGATTTCTCCCGCTGGTATATTGATGTAATCAAGAAAGCCGATCTGATGGATTATTCGCCGGTTCGCGGCTGCATCGTCTTCCGTCCGGACGGCTACGAAATCTGGGAGCACATCCAGCGTGATCTGGACCGCCGTTTCAAGGAAACGGGTCATCGCAACGCCTATTTTCCGCTCTTTATTCCGGAGAGCTTTTTCCAGAAAGAAAAAGAGCATGTCGAGGGCTTTAATCCCGAGCTTCCTTGGGTAACTGAGGCAGGCGGAGACAAGCTGGAGGAGCGTCTGGCGATCCGTCCGACGTCCGAGACGATGTTTGGGCACATGTACGCCAGATGGATCCAATCCTACCGCGACCTGCCGGTGCTCATTAACCAGTGGGCCAACGTCGTCCGCTGGGAGAAGCGCACGCTGCCGTTCCTCCGCACGAGCGAGTTTTTGTGGCAGGAAGGCCATACCGCTCATGAGACGGAAGAAGAAGCGCGCGAAGAAACGATGAAGATGCTGGAAGTGTACCGTCAATTCGTGGAAGAGTTTTTGGCGATTCCGGTCATTACCGGCCAGAAGACGCCTTCCGAGAAATTCGCCGGTGCGGTGGAGACGTTCTCCATCGAGGCGATGATGAAGGACGGCCGCGCGGTTCAGGCGGGAACCTCCCACTACCTGGGCACGAACTTTGCGGTGGCGTTTGACATTCAATACTTAAGCAGAGACAACAAGCAGGAATACGTGCATACGACATCCTGGGGCACAAGCACGCGCCTGATCGGCTCGATGATTATGGTGCACGGCGATGACCGTGGACTGGCGCTGCCGCCTAAGGTCGCTCCGACGCAGGTGATCATGATTCCGATCGGCCCGCCGAAAACATGGGATGCCGTCGTTGGCCGCACGGACGAGCTGTTCGCCGAGCTGAAGCAGGCAGGCATCCGCGTGCGCGTGGACGACCGCAGCGACCTTCGTCCGGGATGGAAATTCAACGAATACGAAATGCGCGGCGTTCCGGTCCGTCTGGAAATCGGTCCACGTGACATGGAGAACGGCGTCTGTGTGCTCGTCTCCCGGATTACCGGCGAGAAGAAGGTTGTTCAGCAGGCCAACCTGGTTGAAGAAGTTCAGACGATGCTGGATCAGGTCCAGAAGGAAATGTTTGATCGTGCGAAGCAGTTTATGAACGACCATTTCTATTCGGTGGACACGCTGGAGGAAATGAAGAGCAGCATGGAACAGCAGCGCGGATTTACACTGGCTGGATGGTGCGGTTCGGAAGCCTGCGAGAGCAAGGTGAAGGAAGAGACCGGGGCAACCAGCCGGAACATTCCTTTCGAGCCTGCGGAAGAGAAGCATACCTGTCTGGTATGCGGGCAGCCTGCCAAGCACACCGTCGTTTTTGCCAGAGCGTATTAATACTGCGGCAGCCAAGCTGCGAGTTTGATTCGTTTCCCGCATAAGCAGGGAAGAACCCGGCGGATCGGTAGAGAGGCCGGATGAAATAATGAATGAGGAGCTTCTGCCAGAAATGAGTCGGTGCACGAGATCGAGACATTTTTGTGAACAGAGGCTCTTCATGTTTATGGATTAGCGCTTTAAAGGGGGAGGAGAGCATGGAAAACGTGGGGGAAAAGAGAAAACGGTTCGAGCTGCTGATGAAGCAGGGGGAAATACCGCCCGCGATCGTGGATCCCTATTTTCTGGATGGTCATATCGAACAGGTGGAGATCAGCCGGAGCAATCAGGAATGGAGAATCACCATTTGGAAGGAAACCTTGGTCCCCGGTGAGGTGTACCGGACGTTCTGTCTGAGGCTTCAGGAGAAAATGCAGCATATTGCAAAGCTGTCGTTTGTGTTCAGATATGCGGAAGGAGTAGACCGCAAAGACATCGTCGGCGCATACTGGAACCTTTTCCTGGAGTGGGTTCACCGCGAAATTCCTTCCGTCAACGGCTGGATGGCCCGGGCTAAGCATGAGCTTGACGGAGAAACCCTGACGGTCACGATGTCCGACAATACGTCGTTGGAGCTGGCGAGAAAGAAGCAGATCGACCAGGCGCTCACCCGTTTCTTCGCGCATTACTTCGAGGTTCCTCTCCGCGTCAAAATTCAAGTTGGCGAAATCCAGCGGGAAATGTACGAGGAGTTCGAGCAGAAGAAGCTCGAGGAAGAGCGTGAGGTCATCCAGAAGATGATTTCCAGCATGGAGGCGGAATCGCGCGCAGCCGAGGGTGACGATGAGGAAGTCTTTCTTCAGGTCGGTTACGATATCAAGGAGCAGCCGGTTCCGATTCAGGAAATCCAGGACGAAGAGAAAAAAATTACGGTTCAGGGCACGATTTTTGGCCTGGACCGCAAAGAGCTGCGCAACGGCAGCACGCTGTTCATGTTTAACCTGACGGACTTTACGGATTCCCTGCAGATGAAAATGTTTGCCAAGACGAAGGAAGACGTCAAAGTTCTGAGCCTGCTCGCCAACGGCAAATGGGTGAAAGCACGCGGTCGCGTCGAGATGGACCGCTTTATGACGATTCCCGAGCTGGTCATGATCCCTTCGGATCTGATCGAAGTCCAAGCGCCACCTACCCGCAAGGATAATGCCCCGGAGAAGCGGGTGGAATTCCATTTGCATACGACGATGAGCACGATGGACGCCGTGACGCCAATCGACCAGTACATCAAGACAGCCGCCAAGTGGGGCCACAAAGCGATTGCCGTGTCCGATCACGGTGGCGTGCAATGTTATCCCGAAGCGGCCAAAGCCGCGAAGAAAAACGGGATCAAAATGATTTACGGCGTCGAGGCCAACGTGGTGAACGATTCCGTTCCGGTCGTCATGCAGCCGAAGCCGATGGAGTTGAAGTCTGCGACTTACATCGTATTCGATATCGAGACCACCGGCCTGTCGATCACGAACAACAAAATCATCGAGCTTGCGGCCGTCAAAATGCATGAAGGCAAGGAAGTCGACCGCTACGCTACGTTTGTTAACCCGCATGAAAAAATACCGTATCACATCCAGCAGCTGACCAACATTAACGACGAGATGGTCAAGGATGCGCCGGAGCTTGAGCCCGTCATCCAGGACTTCGTCAAGTTTGTCGGTGACGGCGTGCTTGTGGCTCACAACGCACGGTTCGACGTGGGCTTTATCCAGGCTGCCTTGAAGGGGCTCGGCATGCCGGAACTGGACAACCCGGCGCTGGATACGCTGGAGCTGGCCAGATTGCTTCACCCGACGATGAAAAACCACCGCCTCAACACGTTGGCGGATAAGTATAAAGTGGCGCTGGAAAGCCACCACCGGGCGATTGACGATACGATTGCCCTCGCCGGCATTCTGGACGGACTGCTGGCCGATGCCGAGAAGATCAAAGGGCTGACCCGCCTGGAACGCCTGAACGATTACGTCGGCAAGGATCTGTCCAATTCTCGTCCGTTCCACTGCGGAATCTACGCACTGAACCCGATCGGCAAGAAAAACTTGTACAAGCTGGTGTCGATGTCGCACACCGAATATTTCAAACGGGTGCCGTGCATCCCGAAATCGAAGCTGGAGGAGATGCGCGAAGGGCTGCTGGTCATCTCCGGCTGCGAGAAGGGCGAGTTCTTCGAAACCGTGCTGAACAAGACGGTGGAGGAGGCGACCGAGGTGGCGGAGTTCTATGACATTTTGGAAATTCAACCGCTGACGATGTACATGCACCTTGTAGAAAAAGGGCTCGTCGGAAGCACGATAGAGCTGAAGAACGCCATCAAAACCGTGTGCGAGATCGGGGAAAAGCTGAACAAGCCCGTGATCGCCACCGGCAATGTGCACTACTTGGAGCCGCGGGACAAGCTGTTCCGGGACATTACGATTCACGGCATCACAGGCTTCAGCCCGCTGAAGGATATCCGCAAGCCGGATGCCCATTTCCGGACGACGGAAGAGATGCTGGAGGAATTCGAGTTCCTTGGTCCGGAGAAGGCGATGGAAGTAGTTGTGAAGAACACTAACGATCTGGCCGACCGCTTTGAGGAATACGAGCTGTTCCCGGATAAGCTGTTTACGCCGATTATCGAGGGGGCGGATGAGGAAATCCGCAACACTTGCTATGCCACGGCGCGGTCGATTTATGGCGAAGACCTGCCGGAAGTTGTCGTCGCACGGCTGGAGAAGGAGCTGGAGCCGATTATCAAATACGGCTTCTCCGCCAACTATCTCATTTCCGAGCGGCTGGTGAAAAAGTCGAACCAGGACGGCTATCTTGTCGGTTCGCGGGGTTCCGTCGGATCGTCCGTCGTCGCGACCTTCCTCGGCATTTCCGAGGTTAACCCGCTGCCCGCGCATTATATTTGCAAAAATCCGGAATGCAAGCACAGCGAATGGTTCCTGGACGGCAGCGTGCCGAGCGGATTTGACCTTCCGGACAAGCAATGCCCGAACTGCGGCCAAATGCTGAAGGGCGAAGGCCAGGATATCCCGTTCGAAACGTTCCTTGGCTTTAAGGGCGACAAGGTTCCCGATATCGACTTGAACTTTTCCGGGGAATATCAGCCGACGGCACACAACTATACTAAAGAGATTTTTGGCGAAAAATGTGTGTTCCGTGCAGGAACGATAGGTACCGTGGCGGAAAAAACGGCATTCGGTTATACAAAGAAATACGAAGAGGAATACCATAAAAAGTGGCGCGGAGCGGAGCTGAACCGGCTCGCCGCCGGATGCACCGGCGTCAAGCGGAGCACGGGCCAGCACCCGGGCGGTATCGTCGTTGTCCCTGACTACATGGAAGTGGAAGACATCACGCCGGTTCAATACCCGGCTGACGATACGAGCGCGGAATGGAAGACGACCCACTTCGATTATCACGCCTTCGACGCGAACCTGCTCAAGCTCGATATTCTGGGGCACGATGATCCGACCATGATGCGGATGCTGCAGGATTTGACAGGGGTCGATCCGACGACGATTCCGATGAACGATCCGAAGGTCATGAGCATGTTCAACTCAACGGAGGCGCTCGGGGTAACGCCCGAACAAATCCGGACACCGGTGGCCACCTACGGCGTGCCGGAGATGGGGACGAAGTTCGTCCGCCAGATGCTGATTGAATCAAAGCCATCCTCCTTTGCCGACTTGCTGCAGATTTCGGGCCTGTCCCACGGAACGGGCGTATGGCTCGGCAATGCGCAGGAGCTGATCAAGAACGGCACCTGCAACATCAAAACGGTGATCGGCTGCCGTGACGACATCATGCTGTTCCTGATTTATAAAGCCGGCATGGATGCGAGCCTGGCGTTTAAAATTACGGAAAGTGTGCGTAAGGGCAAGGGCTTGACGCCAGAGTGGATCGAGGAGATGAAGCGGTGCAAGGTGCCGCAGTGGTATATCGATTCCTGTCTCAAAATCCAGTACATGTTCCCGAAAGCGCACGCCGCTGCATATGTTATCTCTGCGGTGCGCACGGCTTACTTCAAGCTGTACCATCCGATCGAATATTATGCCACTTACTTCTCGGTCCGGGCAGAAGATTTCGATATCGAGCTGTGCTGCCAGGGCTATGAGGCCATCTACCGGCAAATCGAAGAGATCGAGCAGAAGGGCTTCCAGGCGACAACCAAGGAAAAAAGCATGCTCTCGATCCTCGAGATGGCGCTGGAAATGACCGCACGCGGCTTTACGTTCAAGCCGATCGATCTGTACCGTTCCGATGCGACCCGGTTTACGGTGGACGGAGAATCGTTGATTCCACCTTTCTCGGCGCTGGCCGGTATCGGGGATAACGCGGCCAAGAACATCGCCGCCGCCCGCGAATACGGGGAGTTTCTCTCCATTGAGGATTTCCAGCAGAAATCCAAAGCGAGTAAGACGATCATCGAGCTGCTCACGGGAATGGGCTGCTTCAGGGGGCTTCCGGAGAGCAACCAGCTTTCGTTATTTTAATTCCGTCTTTTGCGTGCAATGCCCTAACCCCTTGCTGCACAAGGTTTAGTCAAGGCATCATACTTGTCAGTACTGCCAGACTATGTTATAATTTTTTTGGTAATCATGTAGATAAAACCGTTGTTTAAAGAGTGGGGCGACCCACTCTTTACTCTTTGGTATATAGGATATTTGAAGCCTTGGAGGTTATAATCTTTGAGCACACCGAAGATCAAAGGAATTGTGGAACAAATGGTACAGCCCTATTTGGATGAGCATAACTTCGAGCTTGTCGACGTCGAATACGTGAAGGAAGGCAGCAACTACTTTCTTCGCGTCTTTGTTGACAAGGAAGGCGGCATCGACATTGATGACTGCGGGATGATCAGCGAGTATCTGAGCGGGAAGCTGGACGAGAACGATCCGATTCCCGAAGCTTACTTTCTGGAAGTCTCCTCCCCTGGCGCCGAACGTCCGCTCAAGAAGAAGGAAGACGTAGCCAAAGCCGTCGGCAAAGATGTTTTTGTAACGGTTTACGAGCAGGTAGAAGGCCAGAAGGAATTTGAAGGCCGGCTTCTTTCGTTCGAGGACGACGTTCTTGTCATTTCTGCGGGCAAAAAGGAATACAGCATCCCGTATGCAAAAGTTGCCAGCGCCAGACTGGCGATTATTTTTTAAATACAAGGCTGCACTTTGAAAGGGGGAATTGATTTCCAATGAGTATGGATTTTATTGAAGCGATGAATGAGTTGGAAAGAGAGAAAGGAATCAGCAAGGACATTTTGTTCGAAGCCATTGAGGCGGCGCTGATCTCCAGCTACAAACGGAATTTTAACACGGCGCAGAACGTTCGCGTCGACATGAACCGGAATACCGGGGTTATCAAAGTGTTTGCCCGCAAGCTGATCGTGGAAGAGGTGCTGGATCCCCGCACCGAGATTTCCCTGCCTGCCGCCCGCGAGATCAATCCGCATTTCCAAATTGACGATATTGCGGAAATCGAGGTCACTCCCCGGGATTTCGGCCGGATTGCCGCCCAGACGGCCAAACAGGTCGTTACGCAGCGGATCCGCGAGGCGGAGCGCGGCCTGATTTATAACGCCTTCGTCGACAAAGAAGAGGATATCGTGACCGGTACGGTCCAGCGCCAGGATCCTCGCAACTTCTACGTGGATCTGGGCAAGGTGGAAGCGGTGCTGCCGCTCAACGAGCTGATGCCGAACGAAAAGTTCAAGCACGGCGACCGGATCAAAGCCTACATCACCAAGGTGGAGAATACAACCAAGGGGCCGCAAATCATGCTGTCCCGGACGCATCCGGGGCTTTTGAAGCGATTGTTTGAGCTGGAGGTTCCGGAAATTTTTGACGGTGTCGTGGAAATTCGCTCCGTCGCCCGTGAAGCCGGATTCCGCTCGAAGATCGCGGTGTATTCCCGCAACCCGGAAGTGGATCCTGTCGGCTCCTGCGTCGGGCCGAAGGGCTTGCGTGTGCAGACCATTGTCAATGAGCTGCGCGGTGAAAAAATCGACATCGTCCGTTATTCCGAACAGGTGGAAGAGTATGTGGCCAATGCCCTCAGCCCTTCCAAGGTTCTGGAAGTGATTGTATTTGAAGACGAGAAGATGGCACGTGTCATCGTGCCGGATTATCAATTGTCTCTCGCCATCGGGATCAAAGGGCAAAACGCCCGCCTTGCAGCCAAGCTGACAGGATGGAAGATCGATATTAAGAGTGAGAGCCAGGCGGAACAGGAATTCGGCAGACCGAAAACATCCTCGGGTGAAATGCATCAAGATTCCGTCTCCGTCGATTAATTCCAAACAGGACGGGGGTCGCGGCATGAAACAAAGAAAAGTCCCGCTGCGCAAATGCGTGGCATGCCAGGAAATGATGCCCAAGAAGGAACTGATCCGTATTGTCAAAACGCCGGAAGATGAAGTGCTGATCGACCTGACTGGCAAGAAGTCGGGCCGGGGGGCTTACCTCTGCGGCAAAGTATCTTGCTTTAAACTGGCACAGAAGAACAAATCACTGGATCGGGCTCTGAAGCATCATGTCAAACCGGAAATTTACGAACAGCTCGCAGATGACTTTGTGCTCGTGGAAGACGAATTTTTGGCCGTAAAGGAACGTTCGGTTGATGAGTAAAACTTTATCCCGCCTGGGTCTTGCCATGCGGGCGGGGAAAGTGGTCACCGGCGACGAAATCGTCCTGAAAGCGATCCGGTCTTCCGAAGCGAAACTGGTCATGCTGGCGGCTGACGCCTCAGCCAATACACAAAAAAAGTTCCGCGACAAATGCGGAACATACAACATTCCTCTGGTGATCGGATTTGACCGGGAAAGCCTGGGCACAAGCATTGGAAAGCCCGAAAGGGTTGTGCTCGCCATTACGGATCAAGGATTCGCAGAAATGATCTCCAAAAGTCTTGGAGATAATTCGGAGGTGGAGTATATTGAGTAAACAGGACAGTAAAGATAAGCTGCGCGTGTACGAATATGCAAAATCACTTAATATGAGCAGTAAGGAAATCATAACCATTTTGAAAAGGCTTGATATTCCCGTTAACAATCATATGAGCGTTATGGAGAATGATGCGGTCTCGAAGGTGGAACAATTTTTCAAGGATATTAAGTCGAATGCGGCCGCCAAGCGGGAAGGCGGAGACCGCCAGACCGTGGCGAGCACTTCCGCGGTCAGAAACGAGTCAGGCACTCAGCGTAACCAGGGCGGCCGGGCAGCCGGATCGGACCCATCACAAAAACAACAGGAAAAGCAGGTAGGTATGAATAATAAATTGAATAACACCACACAAACAGGGTCGCAAAGACCACAAGGCGGGCAAGATTCCCGCAGAAGTCACTCAGGATCTCAGCAAAGCAGACCGCAAGGTCAATCGAATGGATCGGGCAACCGTCCGCAAGGCGCGGGTGCCGGATCGAATAACCGGAATCAAGGTTCCCAAGGAGGCCGTCCGCAAGGATCCGGCCAGGGCGGCAATCGCCCCCAAGGATCCGGTCAAGGCGGCAATCGTCCTCAAGGATCGCAACAGGGTGGAGGCCAGCGCTCGGGCGCAGGACGCCCGCAGCAGCAATCCACCGGAAACCGCAGTCCGCAAGGAAACGCCGGCGGCGACAACAGCTTCTCCAGAAGCAACGATAACCGCGGCGGCGGCAATCGCGGTCAGAACCGCGGCAATAGCAACGGTTCGAAACGCTTTGACGACAACCGCCAGGGCGGAGGATTTAACCGGAACAATCGCGGCGGTAAGAACAACCGCGGCAGACAACAGACTCAGCAGCCGCCGCGCGAGAAGATCGACAACACGCCGAAGAAGATTATCGTCCGCGGCAACATGACCGTTGGCGAAACGGCCAAACTGCTTCATAAGGATGCTTCCGAAGTCATTAAGAAGCTGATCCAGATGGGCGTCATGGCAACGATCAACCAGGAACTCGACATCGATACGATTTTGCTGCTTGCCGGTGAATTCGGCGTCGAAGTCGAAGTGAAGATCGTGGTCGAGGACGATCGCTTCGAGACCGTCGAAGAGAACGACGATCCGGCTGATCTGAAGTCGCGTCCGCCGGTTGTCACCATTATGGGTCACGTCGACCATGGTAAAACGACGCTGCTGGATGCCATCCGTTCCACGAACGTAACCGGCGGCGAAGCCGGAGGCATCACCCAGCACATCGGTGCTTATCAGGTGGAAATCAACAACAAGAAGATCACGTTCCTGGATACGCCGGGCCACGAAGCGTTTACGGCCATGCGTGCGCGCGGTGCGCAAATTACCGACATTACGATCATTGTGGTCGCTGCCGATGACGGTGTCATGCCGCAGACGGTGGAAGCTATCAACCACGCGAAGGCGGCCGAGCTGCCGATCATCGTGGCGGTGAACAAAATCGACAAACCGGATGCTAATCCGGATAAAGTGAAGCAGGAGCTGACCGAATACGGTCTCGTTCCGGAAGAGTGGGGCGGAGACACGATTTTCGTCAACGTATCCGCGAAGCAAAGAATGGGGCTTGAGGATCTGCTTGAGATGATCCTTCTGGTCGCCGAAGTGAACGAATACAAAGCGAATCCGGACAAACGCGCCCGCGGTGCGGTGATCGAGGCCGAGCTGGATAAAGGCCGCGGACCGGTAGCCCGTGTGCTGGTACAGCACGGTACGCTGAAAGTCGGGGATGCGTTTGTGGCAGGCAACTGCTTTGGCCGCGTCCGGGCGATGGTCAACGATAAGGGACGCCGTTTGAAGGAAGCCGGACCGTCTACGCCGGTGGAAATCACCGGTCTGACCGAAGTTCCGCTTGCCGGCGATCCGTTCATGGTATTTGAAGACGAGCGCAAGGCCCGTTCGATTGCCGAGAAACGCGCCATCACCCAGCGTCAGTCCGATCTTGGCAGCAACGTCCGCGTTACGCTGGACGATCTGTTCAAGCACATCAAGGACGGCGAGATCAAGGACCTGAACGTCATCATCAAAGGCGACGTGCAGGGTTCGGTCGAAGCGCTGAAAGGCTCGCTCTCGAAGATTGAAGTGGAAGGCGTTCGCGTCAAAATCATCCACAGCGGCGCAGGGGCAATTACCGAGTCCGATATCATTCTGGCAGCGGCGTCCAATGCGATCGTCATCGGCTTTAACGTCCGTCCAGATCCGCAGGCTGGCGCAACCGCCGAGCAGGAGAAAGTGGATATCCGCCTGCATCGCGTCATTTACAACGTCATTGAAGAAATCGAGCAGGCCATGAAGGGCATGCTGGATCCGGAATATAAAGAAGTGGTTATCGGCCACGCGGAAGTGCGCAACCTCTTCAAAATCAGCAAAGTGGGTACGATTGCCGGATGTATGGTTACATCAGGCAAGATCGCGCGTAACGCCGAAGTCCGCCTGATCCGCGACGGCATCGTCATCCATGAAGGTAAGATCGATACGCTCAAACGTTTCAAGGACGACGCTAAAGAAGTGGCACAGGGTTATGAATGTGGCATTACTTTGGAAAGCTATAATGACGTCAAGGAAGGCGACGTTATTGAAGCGTTCATCATGGAAACGGTGGAGCGCAAGTAGAGAGGTGAACAGGCATGGCTAAAATTCGGGCTGGACGGGTTGGAGAACAGATCAAGAAAGAGCTGAGCCAACTTATCCAAAGCGAACTGAAGGACCCGCGCATCGGTTTCGTTACCGTAACCGGTGTGGATGTGACGAACGATTTGTCGCAGGCGAAAGTTTATTTAAGCGTTCTGGGGGATAACGAGCAGAAGAACAACACGCTGAAGGCTCTGGAGAAGGCGAACGGCTTTCTCCGCTCGGAGCTCGGCAAGCGAGTCCGGCTGCGCCATACCCCGGAGCTGATTTTTAAGTTTGACGAATCCATCGCGTATGGCAGTCACATCGAGAAGCTCCTCGGTGAAATCGGAAAAAACGAAGATAACTAAATAAAAGATTTAAAGGAGACGGCCAATGCAGACCTATGAACAATCGCTTGAGCAGGCAAAGGAGTTTTTGCTGACGCATGATGATTATCTTGTAGTGTCTCATATTCAGCCGGACGGAGATGCAGTCAGTTCCACAGTTGCCGTGGGCTGGCTTCTCTCATGTCTGGGCAAAAAATTTACTCTGATCAATGAAGGGCCGATTCCTGAACGGATGAAATTTTTATGCCTGTCAGAGCAGATCGTGAATATGGAGCTTCATCCACCGGAACGTTCATTCAAGCATGTCATTTGTGTGGATTGCGCCGATTTTGGGAGAGTGGGATTGACGCAGCAATGCTTCGCTCCGGATGTCTTGATCTTGAACATCGATCACCACCCGACCAACAACGGTTACGGGAGCGCGACGCTGATCAAGCCGGACGCTGCGGCGACGGCCGAAATTTTGTATGATCTGATCCATGCTTTCGGATTTCAATGGACGAAGGAGATTGCGACCGCGATCTACACCGGGCTGCTGACGGACACCGGCGGTTTCCGTTATTCCAATACGTCCCCTAAAGTAATGGCGGCGGCTTCCGAGCTGCTCGGCTATGGGGTCAACGGGCCGGAGCTGTCGGAGACCCTGCTTGAGGCAATGACCCTGCCCCAGATGAAGGTGCTGGTCAAAGCATTGAACACACTCGAGATGACGCCGGACGGCAAAATCAGCTGGGTATACGTCACTCCCGAGCATATGGTGGAAGCCGGCGCGGCCAACGATGACCTGGAAGGAATCGTGAACTATCCGCGGAATATTCAGGGCGTCGAGGTCGGCATTTTATTCAAAGTGATCAATGACCAAGCGGTCAAAGTAAGCCTGCGTTCTGCAGGCAAAGTTGACGTGGCCGCCCTGGCGCAGACGTTTGGTGGCGGCGGGCATGTCCGTGCAGCGGGGTGCCGGATCGAAGGAACACTGGATACGATTATTCCTCAGGTTATAGAACGGGTGAGACAATTTTTATGAGCAGCTTAGAAGGTGTATTGGCCATCGATAAGCCGGCGGGGATGACTTCCCACGATGTCGTTGCCAAAGCGCGCCGTATATTGAAAATGAAGCGGATTGGGCACACCGGAACCTTGGATCCCGAAGTTACCGGTGTTCTGCCGCTCTGCCTTGGCCGGGCGACCCGGGTGGTGGAGTACATGCAGGAGCTTCCGAAGGAATATGCAGCTACCCTGCGGCTGGGCATTGCCACTGACACCGAGGATTTGACCGGTACGGTCACGGAATCTGTGGACGAGGTCCATGTTACGCCGGAAGATGTGGAGAAGGTGCTCCACTCTTTTGAAGGGACGATTTCACAGGTGCCCCCCATGTACTCTGCGGTCAAGGTCGGAGGCAAACGGCTCTACGAGCTGGCCCGGGAGGGCAAGACGGTTGAGCGCAAAAGCCGCGAGGTGACGATTCACGAAATTGAAATGACCGGTTCGGCCTGGCAAGGGCCTTATCTGGACATTTCCTTTCGGGTTCTGTGCTCCAAGGGGACGTACATTCGGACGTTATGCGTAGATATCGGGCGGGCTCTGCATCTGCCGTCAACGATGGTGAAGCTGGAGCGCACGATGTCGGCAGGAATTCCCGCTTCGAAGTGCCTCACGCTCGAAGATATCGAGCGCCTGACGGCGACGGGGGAGCTGGACGAGCATTTGATTCCGGTCGACGAAGCGGTCCGGCATCTTCCGGCACATACCGTGGCCGAGGATAAGGCGGCTGCCGCCTTGCAGGGTCAGAGGCTCTCGGGCAGAGCGGTAACGCCGGAGGTCATGCTGCCCGGATGCATACGACTGTATAATCCAAAGGGAACGTTTCTAGGCATTTTCGAAAAACAGGCAGAGACGGGGGCCATCGCTCCGGTCAAGGTATTTCTGCCTGAGTCATAATGATTATCTATGGAATTGCAGGTGAAAGAACAGTGAAGACCGTATATTTATCGTACCCGCTGCCTGCGGAGGTCATCCGGGAGCATACCCAGCCGCAGGTCGCAGCCATCGGACAGTTCGACGGAGTGCACCTTGGTCATGCCAGCGTCATCTCTTCTGCGGTGAATCTGGCAAAGGGCAAGCACATCCCTTCGGCCGTCATGACATTCCATCCGCATCCGAAGGACGTGATGAAGAAAGGGGACTACGAGGGCAGCCTGACGCCCCTGCAGGAGAAGCAGGAGCTGCTGGCCGGCCTGGGGGTCGATATCGTATACGTCGTTGAGTTTAACGATTCCTTTTCCCATGTAAGTCCGCAGGAATTTGTGGAAGGTATGCTGTTTCCCTTGGGCATCGAGGCCGCCGTGGTCGGTTTCGATTTCCGCTTTGGCCACAAGGGGGAAGGCAATGCTGAGATGCTCCGCCTGCTGGGGAACGGCCGGCTGGACGTCGAAGTCATCCCGCCGTTCGAGCTGGAAGGCGGCAAGGTCAGCAGTACGGAAATTCGCAAAGCGCTGCAAAGGGGTGATCTGGAGCGGGCCGGCCGTCTGCTCGGCCGCAGCTACCGGCTGCGCGGAACCGTTGTCGGCGGAGAAAAACGCGGCCGCACCATCGGTTTTCCGACGGCCAACCTGAAACTGGACGATAAGTTCGTCATTCCGGTTAAGGGTGTCTACGCGGTACGAGCCTTTTTGAACGGAAGGATTTTTCCCGGCGTCATGAATGTGGGGGTCAAACCGACGTTTCATGAGAACGAAACGGTGCCAAGCTTTGAGGTTCACTTGTTTGACTTTGACCGGGAGATTTATGGCGAGCATGTCACGGTGGAGCTGGTCCATTTTATCCGGAATGAGCGGAAGTTCCCTTCCGTACCGGAACTCATCGCCCAGATCCAGGCGGACGCGGATCGCGCCAGAGAACTTTTGAAGTCGGGCCGCTAAAGCTTACGCGCTGGCGAACATTTACTTTTGCCGGTGAAGTATGCTATACTGATAAACGTTGCTGGATGCCCATGGGCTGAAGGAAACCTTAGCTTGGATACACGATCTCACCGACGGTTTCTAGGCTAACGGCGATTATTTATGTTAAGGAGGTGAACAGGATGGCATTGACTCAAGAACGCAAACAACAACTGATCGAAGAGCACAAAACTCATGAGTCCGATACAGGATCTCCTGAAGTGCAAATTGCTATCCTTACGGAGAACATCGTTAATTTGACAGACCACCTGCGTACGCACAAGAAGGATCATCATTCCCGTCGCGGTCTTTTGAAAATGGTCGGTCAACGCCGTAAACTGTTGGCATACTTGAAAAACAAGGATGTTAAACGCTATAGCGCTCTGATTGAAAAACTTGGATTGCGTCGTTAATAATCCATATTGTTCTACGGAAAGCAGCCTGGTTGTTCACCGTTTGTCCTTCTAGGAGTGACAGCGGGGCAACCGGGTTGCTTTTTATGCAGGACTATATGAATTATCCCCATCTGGGGAATACTGATTGAGTAATAAAGGAGGGATTTCATGGAAAGTCGTGTTGAAATGCAGTTGGGCGGCAGAACCCTGGTCATGGAGACCGGACGCCTCGCGAAGCAGGCTAACGCCGCCGTGATGGTCCGCTACGGGGAAACGGCCGTACTTTGTACAGTGACCGCCTCCAGCGAACCGAAGGATCTGGACTTTTTTCCGCTGACTGTAAACTATGAAGAAAGATTGTATGCCGTAGGTAAAATCCCGGGGGGCTTTATCAAACGGGAAGGCAGACCGAGCGAGAAGGCCATTCTGGCCAGCCGTCTGACTGACCGTCCGATTCGTCCGCTGTTCCCGGAAGGCTTCCGTAACGATGTGCAGGTGCTGAACCTTGTCATGAGCGTGGATCAGGACTGCTCGCCGGATATTGCGGCCATGATCGGTACTTCCGCAGCGCTGAGCATTTCGGACGTGCCGTTTGACGGACCGATCGGCGGTGTCATCGTAGGACGCGTAGACGGACAATTTATTATTAATCCGGACATCGCGCAGCAGGAGAAAAGTGACATTTACCTGGTCGTTGCAGGCACCAGAGACGCCATCATGATGGTTGAAGCCGAGGCGAACGAGGTTCTTGAGGAAACGATGCTGGAAGCGATTATGTTCGGTCACGAGGAGATCAAAAAGATCGTGTCCGTCATTGACGAACTGACGCAAAAAGCCGGCAAACCGAAGATGGAAGTGAAGCTTCATGCGGTTGACGCTCAGGTTAATGCCGAAGTACGCGAATTCGCAGCACAGCGCCTCGTAGAAGCGGTACGCATTGCCGAGAAGCATGCCCGCCAGGATGCGATCGATGCGATCAACGAAGAAACGGTAACTTTCTTTGAACAAAAATACATAGAGACGCCTGAGCTCTTGAAAGATGTCAAAGAAGTGCTGCATGATATTGTCAAAGAAGAAGTAAGACGCCTGATCACCCACGATAAAGTCCGTCCTGACGGCCGGGGTCTGGACGAGATCCGTCCGATCGAATGCGATACGGGCATTCTGCCGCGCACGCATGGTACAGGCTTGTTCACTCGTGGTCAAACCCAGGCTCTCAGCGTATGTACGTTGGGTGCGCTCGGTGACGTGCAAATTCTGGACGGTATCGATTTGCAGGAAACCAAACGCTTTATGCACCATTATAACTTCCCTCCGTTCAGCGTAGGCGAAGCCCGTCCGCTTCGTGCACCGGGACGCCGCGAAATCGGCCACGGCGCGCTGGGTGAACGCGCTCTGTCGAAGGTCATTCCATCGGAGACCGAGTTCCCGTACACGATTCGTCTCGTTTCCGAAGTGCTGGAATCGAACGGTTCCACATCCCAGGCAAGTATTTGCGCAAGCACGCTGGCCATGATGGATGCTGGGGTACCGATCAAGGCGCCGGTTGCCGGTGTAGCCATGGGTCTGATTAAAGACGGAGAGCATGTATCCATTCTGACGGATATTCAAGGGATGGAAGATCATCTGGGCGATATGGACTTCAAAGTGGCCGGTACGGCTGAAGGGGTAACCGCCATTCAGATGGACATCAAAATTGCCGGCATTGACCGCCAGATTTTGAACGACGCTCTGAAGCAGGCCAAAGAAGGCCGGATGTTTATCCTGAGCAAAATGATGGAAGCGATCCAGAAGCCAAGAGAGACGTTGTCTCCTTATGCTCCGAAGATCATCGTCATGAACATCAATCCGGACAAGATCCGCGACGTGATCGGCGCAGGCGGCAAGATCATCAACAAGATCATCGAGGAAACCGGCGTGAAGATCGACATCGAGCAGGACGGACGCGTCTTCATCGCATCGTCCAATGAGGAAATGAACCAGAAAGCCCGCTCTATTATTGAAGGCATCGTCCGTGAAGTCGAAGTCGGCGAAATTTATGTCGGCACCGTCAAACGGGTCGAGAAATTCGGCGCTTTCGTCGAAGTGCTTCCGAATAAAGAGGGACTTGTGCACATTTCCCAGCTCTCGACCGAGCGTGTCGGCAAAGTTGAGGACGTCGTGAATGTCGGGGATACGATCACCGTCAAAGTGACCGAGATCGACCAGCAGGGACGTATCAACCTGTCGCGCAAAGCGGTATTGGTTGCAGAATCCAAGGCTTAAATCAAGCGGAGCGGCTTCGTCAAGAAGCCACGCTTGCTACCATATGCAGTCTAAGAGACAGAAAGTACTCACTTCTGGCTCTTTTTTTATAATATCAGAATGTATAAACTCCAGAGCCATTGCTTCCTGATATTGCAAGAAAAATCACCTTTGAAGGCGGTCTGTCTTCTATGAAGGTACATCGATAGACACTTTTCTTATGAGATCAGAATGTATAAACTCCAGAGCCATGGCTTCCTGCGGCCTCTCATTCATAATCCCGCCCGTCCCCTCATATGATGGGACAAAGTATGTTAAGGGAGATGAGCGGAAAAATGAACGGGAGACGGACAGCCATCGTGCTTGCCTGTTTTGCCACCATCGTCGGGCTCGCGCAGACCGGTGCGGTCGGGGACTATTTCCAGGACGTACGGCACCACCTGACTGCTCAAACCGCGTTTGAGCCCCAGACGGACGAGAAGCAGCTGGATCCGCTGTACAAGCAGATTCAGGAGAAGGCCGAGGCCACACGGATTCCGCCGGTAGATGCGGTGGTGGACCGCGTCTGGAAGGCTATTCCGGGGTACAACGGCCTGGAGATCGACGTAGACGAGACCTATAAGCGGGCTAAGGCCCAGGGAGCCACGGCTCCGATTACATATGTGTACCGTCAAATTCCCCCCAAGGTGAACCTGGGCGATTTGGCGGCTGAACCGATTTATAAAGGGAACCCGAAAAAGCCAATGGTTTCACTGATGATTAACGTCGCATGGGGGGACGAGTACATCGTTCCGATGCTCGATACGCTGGATGCGGAGAACGTGAAGGCAACCTTCTTTTTTGACGGGAGCTGGTTGAAGAAAAACCCGGAGATGGCCAAGGAGATTCAGAAGCGGGGGCATGAGCTGGAGAACCACGCGTATACGCATCCCAACATGAGCCAGCTGAGCCGCGAACGGGCCACGCTCGAAATCAGCAAAACCCAGCAGCTGTTGAAGGATACACTGGGTGTGACGAACAAGTGGTTTGCCCCGCCTTCCGGAGATTTTAATCAGCAGACTGTCCAAATCGCCGCCAGCCTCGGCCTGAAGACGGTGCTGTGGACGCTGGACACGGTGGATTGGCGGAAGCCTTCACCTGATTCCATCGTCAACAAGATCTCGGCCAAGGTGGAGCCGGGCACCTTGATTCTGATGCATCCGACCTCCTCCTCCTCCCAGGCGCTGAAGGGCATGATCCGGGTGATCAAGGCGAAAGGCCTTGTACTGGGCACGGTCAGCCAGACGCTGTCCCCCGAGAGGGTGACGGCGCCCAAGGTTGAGTGAGACGGCTTTTTTTGATAGGATAGGGATTGCACTGGCTGTAGTCAGGAAAGTTACGGCTCGGCCATCATTTGCATGAAACGGATTACTAGTTAGAACTGGACAGGGGCAGCCTGGAGGTTCATTGGATTAATTTTAGGAGGGCCTCTCGCGTGAAAAAAATAAACTTAAGCAACGGCCTTAGAGTAGTCATGGAGAAAATTCCGACGATGCGGTCGGTTTCCTTTGGCATTTGGGTAAAGACAGGCTCCCGCCACGAAACCTTGGCCAACAACGGCATTTCCCATTTTATCGAGCACATGCTGTTTAAAGGGACAGAACGGTTTGACGCCAAGGCGATTGCCGAGGAATTCGATGCCATTGGCGGCAATGTGAATGCCTTTACTTCTAAGGAATATACCTGTTTTTATGCCAAGGTGCTGGATGAGCATCTGCCGATCGCCGTAGACGTGCTCGCCGATATGTTCTTCCGTTCCAAGCTGGACAGCCAGGAGCTGGCCAAGGAGAAGAACGTCATTCTGGAAGAGATTTCGATGTACGAAGATACGCCGGACGACATGGTGCACGACCTGATGGCTAAGGCGGTCTATGGGGATCATCCGCTCGCCTATCCGATTCTGGGAACGAAGGAACAGCTGGAAAGCATGGGATCTTCCGACCTTCGGGCCTACATGGATGAGCACTATACGATCGAGAACACCGTCATCAGCGTGGCAGGTAACATTGACGATAACATTGTGGAGCTGCTGGAACGCCATTTCGGCGGTTTCCAAACCAGCGGGCGGGTGAGCGAATTGACCGTGCCTTCATTCCAGAGCGGGATCTTGTATCATAAAAAGAAGACGGAGCAGAATCATATCTGCCTGTCCTTCCCGGGGTGCTCGATCCACGACCCGCTTCAGTACGCCATGATTCTGCTCAATAACAGCATCGGCGGCGGGATGAGCTCGCGGTTGTTCCAGGAAATCCGGGAAAAGCGGGGGCTCGCTTATTCGGTCTACTCGTACCACAGCTCCAACGAAGACAGCGGTTTGTTCACGATCTATGCCGGAACCGCGCCGAAGCAAACCAATGAGGTCATGGGCTTGACCAAAGAGGTGCTGGCGGATGTGGCTGTTCATGGGATGACCGAGGACGAACTCCGCAAAGGGAAGGAGCAGCTGAAGGGCAGCCTGATCCTGAGCCTTGAGGGGACTGGAAGCCGCATGAACCGGCTCGGCAAAAACGAGCTGATGCTGGGTAAGCATTTTTCGCTCGATGACATGATCGAAAAGATCGAAAACGTGACGATGAACGATGTGAACGCCGTGCTGGACCGGATGTTCAGCCAGCCGTTCGCGCTGGCGATGGTCGGATCGACGGACCGCGCCATTGCAGGGTTAAGGAGGGACGATTTTGTCACACTACGTACAAATTCATAAATTGCCTGGTCACGAGGATGTGCGGCTGCCGGAGAAAATGTCCGGCTCCGCCTCCGGCTATGACCTGTATGCCGCCGTTGAAGAAGAAGTCGTCCTCCAGCCGGGGGAGCGCAGGCTCATCCCGACCGGGTTTGCCATCGCCATGCCCGACGGGCTCGAAGCACAAATCCGCCCGAGAAGCGGGCTGGCGCTGAAGCACGGTATCACCTGCCTTAATACCCCGGGAACGATCGACGCCGACTACCGCGGGGAAATCAAGGTGCTGCTGATCAACCTCGGCCAGGAGCCTTTTGCGATCACCCGTAACGAGCGCATCGCCCAAATGGTGTTCATGGAAGTGCCCCAGGTGACGTTTGAGCAGGTGGACGTGTTGTCCGAAACCGTTCGCGGTGAGGGCGGATTCGGACACACCGGCAAATAATTTATAGTTCAATACAGCCTGGAGTTCGTTCCCGAAAGGGTTCGTTCTCCAGGCTTTTTTACATAGAAGGAAATATAAGCTTCAAAGACCCTGCTTCCTATATCGCAAGGGAAATTGCTGCTCCATGCGGTCCGGCTTCCTGAACAGTGCGCCTACAGACGGTTATTATTTGACGGGCGTCTTTCACCCCTCCTTAGGCAGCGGCATATGATGGATTCATAACAGTGTTTTTGAAAGGAGTGACATCCTTGTGCTGACTGGAGTTCATATTGTGTTCCTAGGCGGGGATGCACGGCAGATCGAGGTGATCCGTAAATGTTCGGAGATGGATGCCACCGTCAGCGTGGTCGGATTCGACAAGCTGAATGAAAGGGTCCTGGGAGTCTCGTGGGAACGCCTCTCTTCTGAACTGCTTTCTGCGGCAGACGTTCTCGTGCTGCCTGTTGTCGGGTGTGATGATACAGGAGCGATCCAGACGCCATATTCTGGAGAGTCCTTAAAGCTGCTGGATGAGCATTTGGCCGCTCTTCCGTCGCATTGTACCGTTTATACGGGAATGGCCAAACCCTATCTGCGCAGCCTATGCGCAAGTCACGAGGTACGCCTGTTGGAACTGCTGGACCGGGATGACGTTGCCATTTTTAATTCGATCCCAACGGCGGAAGGCGCACTGGTGATGGCAATCCAGAATACACCATTTACGATCCACGGTTCGGATTGTATTGTGCTGGGATTGGGGAGAACCGGGTTTACGATGGCGAAAAGCCTGCAGGGACTTGGGGCGAAGGTGAGGGCCGGCGTCAGGTCGGAAAAGGATTTTGCCAGAGCGGAGGTCATGGGCTGGGAGCCTTTCCTGACAAGGGATTTGGAGGATCACGTGCGAAGTGTCGACTTGATTTTTAACACGATTCCGACTATGATAGTCACAGCGCAAATCCTGTCAAGAATGCCCCAAAGCGCCGTCATTATTGACCTTGCTTCGGCTCCCGGAGGTTGTGATTTCCGGTATGCGGAGAAGCGGGGAATTAAGGCCTTGCTGGCTCCCGGATTACCTGGAATCGTAGCTCCCAAAACAGCTGGAATGATTATTGCCAATGCTTTGGTACAGTTGATTTCGGACGAGATCAAGATTCGGGGGGATGGGGAATGAACTTGCAGGGAAAAACGGTAGGTTATGCGATTACGGGTTCACATTGTACGCTTGCTGAAATTATGCCGCAGATTCAACGATTTATGGACGCCGGTGCCAAAGTGGTTCCGATTGTCTCCAATTCGGTGCAGGTAACGGACACCCGCTTCGGCACATCCGCGAGCTGGCTTGAACAGCTGAAGAACATCACGGGGAGCGAGATCATCACCTCAATTGTGGATGCGGAGCCTCTGGGACCGTCCAAACTGCTCGACGTGCTGGTCATTGCGCCTTGCACGGGCAATACGACAAGCAAGCTGGCCAATGCCATTACGGACAGTCCTGTCTTGATGGCCGCCAAGGCACAAATGCGGAATTTGCGTCCGCTGGTGCTGGCGATTTCCACCAATGACGGATTGGGATTAAACGCAGCGAATATCGCCAAGCTGCTTGTGACCAAGAACATTTATTTTGTTCCGTTCGGTCAGGATAATCCGGTGCAGAAGCCCAATTCGCTGGTTGCGAACATGGAGCTGATCCCCGAAGCGTGCGATGCGGCTCTTGAAGGAAGACAACTGCAGCCTATGCTGATTCAACGCATGTTTTCCGCGTAATCCAGATCGGCTGCATTCGTTTCGAGTTCCGGCACCCGAAACTGCATTGTCCAGCCCCTAGCAGATGCTGCGGGCGGTAATTTTTCGCCCCATGCCGTAAGACACGGGGCTGTTTGCATCGTTTATTCCGGGCCGCCGTAATCGGATAAATATCAGTGTACAGGACATAAGTTGAATGATCCAAATGGTCGTAGAGACCAAATAGTAAATGTAGGACGACTCGATCGAAGTGATCGCAGCCTGTTTTGCTTATCCCGGTTGGATGCGGCACCGGATCTTGTTAGGATGCCGATTCGGGCGGGAACAGGAAACTAGGCTGCGATTACGAACTGCTGGCCAAAGCGATGTGTTCATGCTTTGGCTCTGAGGAAGGGTACAGCCGTCATGGCTGTACACGTCACAGGAAATCGACGCAGCTAAACGTTCTGCCGTTCTTATCTAGCATGGGGGAATTGAAATGAGCATCTTAGTACAGAAATTCGGCGGTACATCTTTGTCGACTCCGCAAGCAAGGGAACTCGTCATCAAGCACATCAGACGCGAGCTGGACAACGGTTATCAGCTTGTCGTCGTCGTTTCCGCCATGGGACGCAAGGGGGAGCCGTATGCGACCGACACGCTCCTGGACTGGGTCTCCCAGAACGGGAACGCTCTTCCGTCGCGGGAGCGGGATTTACTGCTGTGCTGCGGTGAAATCATATCGGCTGCCACGCTGTGCAGCCTGCTGGGGGATGAAGGCATCACCTCCACGGTGCTGACAGGGGCTCAGGCCGGATTTGTCACCGATGATCAATACGGCAACGCGCGGATTAAGGACGTGCGTCCGGAGCGGATTGTGAAGGAGCTCGAAACGCATCAGGTCGTCGTCGTCACCGGTTTTCAGGGTCAGACCGAAACCGGGGACTTCACCACTTTGGGGCGGGGCGGAAGCGATACTTCGGCAACGGCGCTGGGTGCGGCGCTGCGTGCCGAAATGGTTGACATCTACACGGACGTCAACGGGATTCTGACAGCAGATCCCCGGATCGTCGAAGACGCCAAACCGCTCTCCGTCGTAAGCTACGCTGAAATTTGCAACATGGCCCAATACGGAGCCAAGGTTATCCACCCGAGAGCCGTTGAAATCGCGATGCAGGCGCATGTGCCGGTGCGGGTGCGGTCCACCTTTTCGGAAGATGAAGGAACGCTGGTTACCCAGCCGGAAGGCTTCAGGGACGTTCAACTGGGCTTCATGGACCGGTATGTGACGGGAATCGCCTACGTGAGCAACGTCACTCAAATCACGGTGGAATGCGAGAACGAAGGAGATAATCTTCAGCTCAGAGTGTTTAAAGCTATGGCTGAAAATTCCATCAGCGTCGATTTTATTAATGTTACCCCGACAGGGGCGGTCTATACCGTTTTTGACCATGATTCGGAGAAAGCGATCCGGGTGCTTCAGGATTTGGGATTCCGGCCTAAGAGCCTTTCTGGCTGCGCCAAGGTTTCCGTCATCGGGGGCGGGATCAACGGAGTGCCGGGTATCATGGCCAAAATCGTCGAATCCCTCAGTGAACAAAATATCCAAATTCTGCAGTCGGCAGATTCGAATACGACCATATGGGTGCTGGTGAAAAAAGAGGACATGGTACAGTCTCTTCGGGCGCTGCACGCCAAATTCGAGCTGCATCGGTAGTCATAAATCTGGAAAACGCACTTTTACGTCCTATTAGGAGGTTGTACAAGATGGATTTCGGTAGGTTGATTACGGCCATGGTGACTCCCTTTGATGAGCAGGGGAATGTGAACTGGACAGAAACCGCCAAGCTGATCGATTACTTAATTGAGGACCAGCGGTCCGAATCACTGGTTGTCTGCGGAACGACCGGTGAGTCCCCGACGCTGACGGAAGAAGAAAAGCTCAAGCTGTTCGAATTTGCGGTGGACCATGCCAAAGGGCGCTGCAAAATTATTGCCGGTACCGGCAGCAACAGCACCGCGCATTCAATCCATCTGACCCAGGAAGCCGAAAAGCTCGGGGTCGATGGCGTTTTGCTCGTTGTGCCTTATTACAACAAGCCGAACCAGGAGGGGTTGTACCGTCATTTCGAAGCCATTGCCCGCAGCACGAAGCTGCCGGTTATGCTGTATAACGTCCCTGGACGGACCGTCGTAGGCTTGAGCACCGAGACGACGCTTAGACTGGCTGAGATTCCGAACGTGGTCGCTACCAAGGAATGCGCTTCGCTCGAGCAGGTAACCCAGATCGCGGCCGGTGCGCCGGCGCATTTCCGGGTTTATTCCGGTGACGATGCAGCGGGTCTGCCAGCCATGGCCGTAGGAGCATACGGTATCGTGAGCGTGGCCGGACATATCATCGGCGCTTCCATGAAGGACATGATTACGGCCTATCTGGAAGGTGAGCAGGCGCAGGCCGCACGGCTTCACCAGAAGCTGTTTCCTGTATTCAAGGGCCTGTTTGAGTCCCCGACTCCGCTGCCGAATCCTGCTGCTGTCAAGTATGCGCTCAATTTGTTGGGTCATTCCGTCGGAGGCGTACGGCTTCCGCTCATCGGACCGAATGAGAAGGAAGCGGAATTTATCGAACGGTTGGTTCATTCGCTTACGGAATAATTGAATCCTCTTATAAGCTGACAGAAACAGCGTCCTTACCAGGGCGCTGTTTTTTTGTGTTTAGGATGCATGCCTTTGGGTTAAGGCCTAAGCAGGGACGCTGCTTTCGAACGGGCTTTTTGTCCATAAGGATATTTCAAATAAACAGCGTGGATTTGGGGAACTCTAATGCCTACTTTCAGGGTGACTTGTGTTTTGACTTTTTTATCATGTATAATGAGGTCAAGTGACTGGGTGCGGTATATTTTTGAAATATAAATATTAAATGGTACGACGTCCAAAACCATAGGAGGGTTAGATTCATTTGTCTAAAAAAAATAATAACGATAAATTGGCGATTTTCGCGTTGGGCGGCGTCGGTGAAATCGGGAAAAACATGTATGTCATCCAATACGGCAATGACATCGTAGTCGTAGATGCCGGATTGAAGTTTCCAGAGGAGGACATGCTCGGGATCGATATCGTCATTCCCGATATTTCCTACCTGACGGAGAATCGTGACAAGGTGAGAGGCATTTTGCTGACGCACGGACACGAGGATCACATCGGTGGATTGCCTTACGTGCTGAAGCATCTGAACGTTCCTGTATACGGAACCAAGCTGACGCTTGGCCTGGTGGAGAACAAGCTGAAGGAAGCCAATCTCCTTGGCGAAACGAAGCGGATTCTGATTCACGAAGATTCCGAAGTGGCGCTCGGCTCCACGCTGAAAGCAACGTTCTTCAGAACCAACCACAGTATTCCGGATTCGGTCGGGATTTGCATCTCAACGCCGGAAGGCAATGTGGTTCACACAGGCGACTTCAAGTTCGATCATACGCCGGTTAACGGACAATATGCGAACTTGCAGCGGATGGCCGCTATTGGAGAAGAAGGCGTATTGGCGCTTCTGTCGGATAGTACCAATGCTGAGAAACCGGGCTTCACGCCATCGGAGAAAAACGTGGGTGTTGTCCTTGAAGATATTTTCCGGAAATCATCCCAGCGCGTAGTTATCGCTACTTTTGCTTCGAATGTTCACCGGATTCAGCAGGTGGTCAATGCGGCGGAATCCACAGGACGGAAAATAACCGTCATCGGACGCAGCATGGTAAACGTCGTTTCCATCGCAGCCGAGCTTGGATACCTTCACGTGCCGGACGGCATGCTGATCGAGCCTGAAGAAGTTAACAAAATGGCCGCTGACCGCGTCGTCGTATTGTGCACAGGCAGCCAGGGAGAGCCGATGTCCGCATTGACGCGGATGGCCCGTTCCACACACCGCAAGGTTGATATTCTGCCGGGTGATACCGTTATCATTGCCGCGACACCGGTACCGGGAAATGAGAAATATGTCGGCCGTACGATCGACGAGCTGTTCCGTCTCGGAGCGGATGTCATCTATAGCGGTTCGAATTCCGGAGTACACGTATCGGGTCACGGCAGTCAGGAAGAATTGAAGCTCATGCTGAATTTAATGAAGCCGAAATTCTTCATCCCGATCCACGGCGAGTACCGCATGCAGCGCCGTCACGCACTGCTGGCCGAGTCTGTCGGCGTAGATCCGGACAATATCTTTATTACGGATATCGGCGAGATCGTCGAAATCCAGAACGGATCTGCCCGTAAAGCCGGTAAAGTAACGGCTGGCAACGTGCTGATTGACGGATTGGGCGTTGGAGACGTTGGCAACATCGTCCTCCGCGACCGTAAACTGCTGTCACAGGACGGAATTCTGGTTGTAGTCGTTACGCTGAGCAAACAAGACGGCACGATCATGTCCGGACCGGACATTATCTCCAGAGGATTCGTATATGTTCGTGAATCGGAAGGGCTGTTGGATGAAGCGAACCGCATTGTTTCCAGTACACTGCAGAAATTGATGAGTGAAAATGTTAATGAATGGGCTTCCTTGAAGACAGGCGTGAAGGATGCACTGGGCCGGTTCCTCTATGAGCAGACCCGCCGCAGACCGATGATTCTGCCGATCATCATGGAAGTGTAATCAATTGAATAAACCAGCGTCTTGAACAGCACACAGTCGCCCCCTTTCCGCAGGCAATATTGGACGGTTTCCTGCGGAAGGGGGCTTTTTGTCGTTTAATGACGATGTAATAGGTGATTTTGAAAGGAACTGGAACCTGAAGAGACGGCCGGGCATAGGCTCTGTGAATAGGGTTATTTTTTTCGGAATAATTCATGTCTTTCCTCCACCATACTACAATGACAGGAAATTATATGGTTAGGAAAGGACGAGGACATGATGACACAAAATACACGCCGTGCGCCGATGAGCGAAACGGAGGCACCGGAACAAGCCCCAGCTGTAAACCCGGAACCGACGGCATTGGATACGCTGAAGCAGCTGGGACAAATGAACGTTCCGCAGGGGACCGAGTCGAACATTTTTTGCCTGACGATCATCGGGCAAATCGAAGGGCATCTGGTCCTTCCGCCGCAGAACAAAACGACGAAATACGAGCACATTATTCCCCAGCTGGTCGCTGCGGAGCAAAGCAAACAGGTGGACGGAATTATGATTATTCTCAATACAGTAGGCGGTGATGTGGAGGCTGGACTGGCCATCGCCGAAATGATCACGTCCCTTACCAAGCCTACTGTCACCGTCGTCGTCGGGGGCGGGCACAGCATCGGTGTTCCGATCGCCGTAGCTTCGACGTACTCGCTCATCGCCGAGAGCGCCACCATGACCATTCACCCGATCCGCCTGAACGGACTTGTGATCGGTGTGCCGCAGACGTTCGAATATATGGAGAAAATGCAGGAGCGCGTCGTCCGCTTCGTCACTTCCCATTCGCGGATTACGGAGGAGCGGTTTAAGGAATTAATGTTCCGCACCGGCGAGCTGAACCGGGATATCGGTACGGCGGTGGGCGGACTGGATGCCGTTAAATACGGCTTGATGGACGAAGTAGGAGGCATAGGCCAGGCTCTGGCCAAGCTGAACAAGCTGATCGATGAGCGTAAACAACCGGTTGAGGCGGAGGGGATTACTCAATGATGCTTCATACGATTATGCCGCTTGATGCTGTGTGGGAGGAGGGCTTTACCCCTGTCCAAACGGCGGAGGTAAGGCTGCAGGGCGTCCTGATGGAAGTCAAACCGCTTGATGCGGGCCGTGCCGAAATCGTCCGGCTCCTCGACTGCCCGCTTGAATCTTACCTCAACCCGGCGTTTGCCCCAGGACAGGTGATACGCTACATTCCGACACTGTAAAATGGACCTTTAGCAGCAGAAACAGAACATAGGTGCCCCACGGTATTATATGGTATAATATTGGCCGGGGGTGACATTTTGGCTAAGCGAAGAAAGAAGAAGAAGGCAGTACTGACCAATGAGCTGAAATACGAAATATACGGAATTATACTGATCACCCTTTCCGTTATCGCCTTATCCGGTGAAGCGACGGTAGGGTGGTCATTATCCAAAATGTTCGGACTGCTGTTAGGGCGGTTTTATTTTGTGATCCCCCTGGTGGGAATCTACTTGGGCCTCAGCGTCATGATTCAGCGAAAATGGCCGAAACGGTGGAATACGCGGAGAAGCGGAATTCTGCTGTTGGTACTGGCCTTGGTACTTATGAGCAGCATTTCTTCATTGGAAAAGAAACTGGGTCCGGTTGGCGCATTGAGCACCGGGAACATATTATCCCAGGTACATACGGACTTGCAGGGAGCACTGCTGTCGTCATCGGCCCGCGGCGACCACTCCATGCTGAATAAGGACATCAGCGGAGGCTACATCGGCGCCATCGAGTTTGCGGCGCTGTATTGGCTGTTTGGGACCTTGGGCTCGAAGCTGATGATGATCGTTATGTTTATTATCAGTTTTATGCTGATTACGAATCTGTCGTATGTCGACCTGATGCGAATCTTCCGCAGCAGGCTGGTGAAGGCCGGCGAGAATGTCCAGAAGCGGATGGACAACCGCCGCCAGTCGGCCAAAGTCGCTTCCAAACGGGCGGCTTCGTCCAGGCAGAAGAAACCGCAGCCGCTCCCGGCTGACGACGATGAGGATGAATTGGACGAGGATTTCGTGCCGCCGAAGCCGAAGCGGAGCGCCCCGGTGTTCTTCCAGCTGTTCGGCAGCAAGTTTGCCAAGAACGAAGCGCAGCCGCCGCTCGCTGATGATGAGCTGGACGGCAGCGATATTCTTGAACCGGTCAGGGACACCCGTTCCGCGGCAGGCGGGCGGTTCAGCGAGGCGGTGGAGCCGGAGGAGAACGATGCATTCGACCTGCACGAGGAGCCGCTGTGGGCGGAACCGAAGCGGAACGAATCTTCGCCGATCATCCGCGACTTTTTCGAGCATGTGAAATCCGAAGGCAACGTCGATCCGGAGGAATCGGACGAAGCTTACGCCGGAGCTGCCGGGGCTACTTTTCCGCCTGAAGGCATCAGCGCGGAATTCCATGAGGATACCGCTGGGACGCCGGACGGCGGGGCGCCGGTAACCACTGCGGATCACCAGGGAGAATCCGCGGGAAGTCCGGCTGAGCCGGCGGAGGCGCTGGAGCTTGCGATGACCCCGCCTGCGCCTCCGCCCAAGCCGTACAAGCTCCCGCCCTTCAGGCTGCTCTCCAAGCCCCAGAATGGCGGCAAGGCAGGCGATCAGAACGATTATAAGCAAACCGCCCGCAAGCTCGAAGCGACGATGGAGAGCTTCGGCGTACGGGCGAAAGTGCTTGAGGTCGTTCGCGGCCCAGCGGTGACGCGGTACGAAATCCAGCCGGATATCGGCGTGAAGGTCAGCCGGATTGTCGGACTGACGGACGATATCGCGCTGGCTTTGGCCGCGAAGGATATCCGGATGGAGGCGCCGATCCCGGGCAAATCGGCCATCGGCATCGAGGTGCCGAACAATGAGGTTTCGCTCGTGACGATGCGCGAAGTTATGGAAACGCCGGTCTTTCAAGACGCCTCGTCGAAGCTGTCGATCGCTTTCGGCCGGGACATTTCGGGGCAGACGATCGTCGGCAATCTGGCAAAAATGCCCCATTTGCTCGTCGCCGGTGCGACCGGTTCCGGTAAATCGGTCTGTATTAACGGCATCATTACGAGCATCCTGTATAAGGCTAAGCCGGATGAAGTGAAATTTCTGATGGTCGATCCGAAGATGGTGGAGCTGAACGTGTATAACGGCATCCCTCATCTCATGGCGCCCGTAGTTACCGATCCGAAGCGTGCTTCCCTGGCGCTGAAGAAGATCGTGGTCGAGATGGAAAAGCGCTATGAACTGTTTTCCAAATCCGGCACGCGCAATATTGAAGGCTATAACAACTTGATGAAGGACAATCCGGCAGCAGTGCTGCCTTATATCGTGGTCATCGTCGACGAGCTGGCCGACCTGATGATGGTCGCCGCGCATGACGTCGAGGAAGCGATCACCCGCCTCGCCCAAATGGCGCGGGCCGCGGGCATTCACCTGATCATCGCCACCCAGCGGCCGTCTGTCGACGTCATTACGGGTGTCATCAAGGCGAATATCCCGTCGCGGATCGCTTTCGGGGTATCGTCCCAGGTCGACTCCCGGACGATTCTCGACATGGCAGGCGCCGAGAAGCTGCTGGGCCGCGGGGATATGCTCTTCATGCCGATGGGAGCGTCCAAGCCGATCCGCGTGCAGGGGGCATTTATGACCGATCAGGAAGTCGAGATCATCGTTAACTATGTCCGCGACCAAGGGGAAGCCAAATACGATGAAAGTCTCGTTCCCGAAGTGGAGGAAACGTCGCAGGATGCCGACGACCAGCTGGACGAGCTGTACGATCAGGCCGTTCAGATCGTGCTGGAATCCAAACAGGCATCCGTGTCGCTGCTGCAGCGCCGGATGCGGGTGGGGTATACCCGTGCGGCCCGTTTGATCGATTCGATGGAAGCGCGGGGGATTATCGGACCTTACGAGGGAAGCAAACCGCGTGAGGTGCTCGTCTCCCTGGAGCAGTATCAGCAGCAGAACCGCATCAGCTCATAGTCCGGTAATTATTCCCGGATGTGCTATATCTTCCTTGGAGGCCTCTCATGATCGTTCATGAGGGGCCTTTTTGGCGGTGATTTGCATAGGAATACGCTTGAAAGCTTACATCGGCGGTACACATTCTTTCTCTTGGGCAGGGTGTATAGGAAATGGGGCCTGTTGTCATAATAACCGTAGCCATCCTGTCAAACCCACAAGAGAAAGGTAGAGCTAACCCATGAAAAACGCAAAATTATGGATCATCATCGGTTTGGTGTTTCTATTGTCTGCGGCGGTCTATGCAGGTGTAAGACCCCATACGGATTCCAAAGCTTCGTCCAAAGCGGCGGTGGAGCCTGCGGAACAAACCATACCTACATTCGGATCAACGGTTTTGAAGTATGGATCCTCAGGCCAGGATGTGTATGAACTGCAGGGGCGCCTGAAATTTTTGGGCTTTTATAATGGAAAGATTGACGGACAATACGGATGGAGCACGCTGAAATCCGTCAAATGGTTCCAGTCCGAATTCGGGATGAAGGTGGACGGAACGGTCGGAGCCAAAACCAAGCTGAAGCTGTACAATGCCACCAAAAATTGGCAGCCATCTGCAGCCGAGTCCGGAAACGCCGCCGGCAAACAACCGAACACAAGCGGCAATCAGAAAAACACAAGCGAACCGATGGCCTCGGCCAACACGATGGGCCTGTCCGAAAACGATCTGAAAATTATGGCTAATGCGGTGTACGGTGAATCCCGCGGTGAACCGTTTGAAGGACAGGTTGCCGTGGCGGCGGTCATTCTGAACCGTGTCAAATCGCCGAGCTTCCCGAATACGCCCCATGGCGTTATATTTCAGCCGGGCGCATTTACGGCGGTAGCCGACGGACAAATTTATCTCACGCCAAACGAAACGGCCCGCAAAGCGGTGCAGCAGGCGTTAAACGGCTGGGATCCGACCGGCGGATGCCTGTACTACTTTAACCCGAAAACAGCCACTTCGAAGTGGATCTGGTCCCGGCCTCAAGTTTTGACGATCGGGCAGCATATTTTCTGCATGTAGAAGGATGGAACGTAAGTTTGGCACCGTAACTTCGTTCGTTCCTTGGAGCAGATTGCGCATGAGGGAAAACAGCAACCGGAGGGTTTGTCTTCGGTTGCTTCTTCACTTTCCAATGGTATAGAATGGAACTTAATCAAAAGCGTGACGCTTTATAAATTCATGGCTAAAGGAGTTTTGGACCTTGAATACAACTGCTTTTCAACATGGAAACGCCAAGCGGATCCGGATTCACGTTCTGCCGACGAAACGCTTTAAGACGTTTGCAATATCACTCTACGCAGGCATTCCGCTTGCAGAGGACACCGTAACGCCTACGGCCTTGACTCCTTTTGTACTCCGCCGGGGTACCGTTACATATCCGGAGACCCGCCAGTTCCGCGAGCAGCTGGAGCAAATGTACGGGGCCGGCTTCGGTTTTGATGTGTATAAAAGAGGCAACTACCAGATGGTGCACTTCCGGATGGACACAATTAACGATTCGTTCGTAAAGAGCCAGGAGAGCCTGCTTGCATCCTCATTCGCTTTTCTCGGCGAAGTGGTGACGCGTCCCGTTTTGGAGGGCGTCCGTTTCCGCAGTTCTTACGTTCAGGCGGAGAAGGAGAACGTCCGCAAGAAGCTGGAATCCATCGTCAATGATAAGATCCGCTACGCCTCCGAGCGCTGCATCGAGGAGATGTGCCGCAACGAGCCTTATCGTCTTCACGCGCTTGGACAGCGTCAGGACCTGGAGAAAATTACGCCGGAGAGCCTGCACGACGGGTACCGCAAATGGTTGAGCGAAGCCAGCATGGACCTGTATGTGGTCGGGGACACGACGCTCGAGGAAGTAGAGAAGCTCGTCAACGCGCACTTTGATCTCGGTTCTGAACCGGGTATTACGTACAAGACCGAGACGCCGGTGCGCCAGTCGGGCGAGCCTCGTACCGTAGTGGAGAAAATGGAAGTGAGTCAGGGCAAGCTGAATCTCGGGCTGCGCACTTCCATCACTTATGGGGATGATCATTATGCGGCAGCATTGATGTACAACGGCATTTTGGGCGGATACCCGCATTCCAAGCTGTTCATGAACGTAAGGGAAAAAGCAAGCCTCGCCTACTACTGTTCTTCCCGCTATGACGGGCACAAGGGAATCGGAACGATCCAGTCCGGCATTGAAGTGCAGAACTACGAAAAAGCGCTCGACATTATCAAGAGCCAGCTCGAGGAAATGCGCTCCGGGCGCATCACCGATCTGGAAATGTCGCAGACGAAGGCGATGATCCGGAATCTGCTTCTTGAAATTGAGGATTCGGCTTTTGAAATGATCGCTTACGACTTCAACCGTCAGTTCTCCGGCAAAGACCGGTCAAGAGAAGAGCTGCTGCAACAGGTGGAAGATATTCAAGTCGCGGATGTTCAGGCGGCCGCGTCGACTTTTGATTTGGATACGATTTATTTTCTGAAGGGTCAGAAGGAGGAATAGCCGGTGGAAAAACTTCAGTACGACAATTTGCAGGAGACTCTCTATTATGAAGTGATGGATAACGGCCTTCACGTCTACGTGCTTCCGAAGCCGGGTTTCCAGAAAACCTATGCGACGTTTGCCACTAAATACGGTTCTGTCGACAACCACTTCCGGGTGGAGGGACAGGACGAAATATCGGTTCCGGACGGGATCGCCCATTTCCTGGAGCATAAAATGTTCGAGGAGCCGGAAGGCGACATTTTCGCCACATTCGCCTCCCACGGCGCATCCGCCAACGCATTTACGAGCTTCGACCAGACCGTGTACCTGTTTTCAGCAACCGAGCACATTCCCGAGAATCTGGAGACGCTCGTGAACTTTGTGCAAAATCCTTATTTCACCGACCAGAACGTCGACAAGGAAAAGGGGATTATCGGGCAGGAAATCAACATGTACCAGGATAACGCCGACTGGCGTGTCTATTTTGGCCTGATCGAAGCGATGTATAAAATCCATCCGGTGCATATCGATATTGCCGGTACGGTGGAATCCATCAGCACAATTACGAAGGAGACGCTGTACACCTGCTATAACGCCTTTTATCATCCGAGCAACATGCTGCTGTTCGTCGTCGGCGGAGTAAAGCCGGAAGAAGTGTTCGACCTCGTCCGCGCCAACCAGGCGAAGAAAGATTATCCGCCTCAAGGTAAAATCGAGCGTATCTTTGAGCCGGAGACGGTCGGTGTTGCGGAAAAACGCCGGGTTAACAAGCTGCAGGTGTCCATGCCGAAATGCTCGTTCGGTTTCAAGGAAAAAGAAGTGGGGCTGACCGGCAAGGAGCTGCTGAAGCGCGACCTGACAACAAAGCTCATGCTTGATCTGCTGTTCGGGTCAAGTACGGAGCTGTACCAAAAGCTGTACGACGAGGACCTGATCTCCGACAGCTTCTCGCATGAATACAGCAGTTCTCCGCAGTATGCCTTTTCGGCCGCGGGCGGGGACACCCGTGATCCCGATCAGCTTCTTGCCCGGATCCGCGAAGAGGTCGACGGCATTCTGGCATCCGGCTTCAAGGAAGAAGATTTCGAGCGCGCCCGCAAGAAAAAAATCGGCGGATACCTGCGCATGCTGAATTCTCCGGAAAATATCGCGCATGAATTCACCCGCTACCAGTTCCGCGGCGGCGACTTTTTCAGCGTGATTCAGCTGTATGAGTCCATTACGCTCAGCGATGTGAACAATCGCCTGAAAGAGCATGTGGACTGGGATCAGCTGGCGGTATCGGTCGTGGTGAATCCTTAATGCAGCATAGGGGAGAGGAGAGCCTGCACAAGCCGATCGGAGAGACGACGGTGCTCGTCACCGGGGCGAGCCGCGGCATCGGTGCCGCCATCGCCGAGCGTTTTGCAGCGGTAGGGATGAACGTAGTGATCCACTACGGATCATCGCACGAAGCCGCCAATGACGTGGCCCGGCGCTGCATGCAGTCCGGAGCCAGGGTCATGACGGTCTCCGCCGATTTGCGGGATAAAGACCAGATTCTGCGCATGCGCGACAAGTTGGACACCCACGGTTTGCTGCCGGACATTTTGGTGAACAATGCGGGCGTCTCTCACTACGGCCTTCTTTCGGACGTGACCGAGGAAGATTGGGACGAAGTGATGTCCGTTAATTTAAAAGGTATGTTTCTGTGTACACAAGCTTTTATGCCGTATATGATTTCTCAGCGTAGCGGCCGCATTATCAACATATCCTCCGTCTGGGGGATTTCGGGCGCTTCCTGCGAAGTGCTGTATTCGACCACCAAAGGCGGTATTAACGCTTTTACCAAAGCGCTTGCCAAAGAGCTTGGCCCTTCTGGCGTCACGGTGAACGCGGTAGCTCCGGGCGCGGTGGATACCGAGATGCTGAACCATTTGGACGACGAGGAAAAACGGATGCTCGAGGATGAAATTCCGGCCGGACGGCTGGCCAGACCCGACGAAATTTCGTCCCTCGTTTATTTTCTCGCGCTTCCCGAATCCGGCTACATCAACGGTCAGGTAATAAGCCCCAACGGTGGATGGATTACCTGAGCCGCCAGGACGGTCTTCCCTGCATAGGCGCGCCCCAAACAGGTTATATTACAACTGTTGATTTCAAATCTCATGCGCCACAGCAAAGGGAGGACTTATCAATATGTCAACAGTAGTAAAGAACTTCGATGCCTGGAAAAAGTTTCTTGGGGAACGCGTCGCACAAGCCGAAAAAATGGGGATGAGCGAAGACACCATCGCCAAGCTGGCTTACGAGATCGGTGATTTTCTCGATGAGAAAGTCGATCCGGCCAACGCTTCCAACCGTGCGCTGAAGGAGCTGTGGGAAGTGGGCAACCGTGAAGAGCGCCAGACGATTGCCCGGCTGATGGTTAAATTAGCCAAGAAAAACGCTTAACTTTAGGAAAAAGCCCCCATTTGGGGGCTTTTCTCTAATGTTTACAGAGTTGACCTTGTTTTTCATATGTATTTTATATATCATTAACGTGACCCATGAAATAAAGGCGATTTTTTGGAAGCCTCACCCGAAAGGGCTGCAGGTTTATTTTATTGGAAAACATGGGAAAAGGTCAGATGGGGTGTCGAAGTGGAAGCGAAACAATGGTACATGGAGTATAAGATACATAAGAACCGTCCGGGTCTGCTCGGGGATATTGCATCCCTGCTCGGTATGCTGGAGGTTAACATATTGACAATTAACGGGGTTGAAGGCAAAACGCGGGGAATGCTGCTGGAAACCAATGATGACGAGAAGATCCAATTGATGGGTGCCATGCTGAAAAAGGTCGACAGCATAACGGTCTCTGCGCTGCGGACGCCGAAGCTTGTCGATATTTTGGCTGTGCGCCACGGCCGGTACATCGACCGCGATTCCGATGACCGGAAAACATTCCGTTTTACGCGTGACGAACTTGGGTTACTGGTTGACTTTTTGGGTGAAATATTTAAGAAGGAAGGAAATCAGGTCATCGGCCTTCGCGGGATGCCCCGTGTAGGCAAAACCGAGTCCATCATCGCGGGCAGCGTTTGCGCCATGAAGCGCTGGACGTTCGTATCCTCGACGCTCCTGCGCCAGACGGTCCGAAGCCAGCTCTCTGAAGACGAAATGAACCGGAACAACGTGTTTATTATCGACGGAATCGTCAGCACGATCCGTTCCAACGAACGCCACTACAACCTGCTGCAGGATATCATGAGCATGCCGAGCACGAAGGTGATCGAGCATCCCGATGTGTTCGTGCAGGAGTCCGAGTATACGTACGATCATTTCGATATTATTATCGAGCTGCGCAACAATCCGAATGAAGAAATTATTTATGACACTTTCACAAGCACATACAACGACGATCTGTAAGTAATTTGATGAGGAGGTGATGGTGTTGTCTGAACTGGGTCAACAGTTAAGAGAAGCCAGACTGCAGAAGGGCATGAGCCTGGACGACGTGCAGGAAATGACAAAAATCCGCAAAAGATACTTGGAAGCCATCGAAGCAGGGGATTACAAGGTGCTCCCCGGCAGTTTTTATGTGAGGGCTTTTATTAAAACATATGCCGAAACCGTGGGACTCGATCCGGACGTTCTGCTCGAAGGCCACAAGAAGGAAGCTCCTCCGGAGCCGGAAGCGACGATGGAGCCGGTCATTCAGAAGCGGTCCAGCAGCCGCTCTTCGTCGCCTGAACGAAACGTGAAGTGGCTGTCGACTGTGCTGATGTGGACGTTCCCGATTCTGATCATAGTCGTTATTTATTTGTATGCGAACAATGCAAGTTCGACAAAGAAAGACAACAGCATCGATCCGGCCAAGGTTACGGAGCAGCAGGATCCGGCAACGGCGCAGAATCAGGATCCGCCCGCTACAACAACTACGCCGCCGGACAATGCCACCAATTCGGGGGATGACGGCAATAAGGACAATTCCGGTAATTCGGATACCACCACGACGGATAACACGAATACCGACAGCGGAAATACCGGAGGCCAAGACACAACCACGCCGCCGGATCAAAATGGCACGGACCCTTCAGGCACCGGGACAGATACAACGGGAACCGGTACGGACTCGACGGATACGACGAACCAAGGCAATCAAGGCGTAACCGTAGCCCAGGACGGCAAGAGGGGCAAAACGACGATCTTTAAGGTTGCAGCAGCCCAGGGAACACCGGTTCAGGTGGAAATCAAAGCGACGGGCAAGAGTTGGCTTGAAGTGTACAAAGGCGAAAATACTTCCGGCGAGAAGCTTTCCTTCGGTAATACGAAGGAGGGGGATACACTGACCTTTACGCTGGATTCTTCCGGAATGTACATTAAATCGGGGTATTCTCCCGCAACGACGATTACAGTAGCAGGGCAGACGGTGGAGGACGGTAAATCGACTTCGCGCATTCTGCTGAAGCTGGACGACTCCGGTACGGGCGGTACGTCGACCGGTAATGATTCGTCGACAGGGGATTCCTCCGATCAATCGGATAGCAGCAACGGCTAAACGGCGGGACAGGCTCGACTGAATAATGCCATACACTCCAGGGGACAATAGTTCTAGCTTCAAGTCCTTCTTATTCCGGATAGAAATGAGGTGTATGGTTATGACAGTCAGCTGGATCACCACGATTGTGGGGATTATCGTCAGCCTGCTCGGTTATTACCTCACTCCCAGCGCTTGGGGGTACGGCATTCTTGGATTTGGACTGGCATGGATCGTATTGGGCATTTTGGATATGTTCCGCCAGCCAACCCGTGACCGCAGCCGATCTTAAAATAAGAACAAGGCATTCCCGGAACCATGTACCGGCGAATGTCTTTTTTTTGAAGTTCACATTCATTGCTTGTAAGCTTCCGCTAATCGCGTCCTGTCTTCTGCCTAAGCCGTGCCTAAGCATTGCCGAACGCCGTGAGATAATATCCGTGAACGGAAGGAACGCTGTTTAGGATTAGACTTGTCCCGGTTAATTTCATATAATATGACATGAAAAGGAACTGAAAGGGCGTGTAATGATGAGTTCGGAAAATTCGTTTGACATTGTTTCCAAATTGGACTTCCAGGAAATGATCAACGCGATCAATCAAACGGAGCGTGAAATCGAAACCCGTTTTGATTTTAAAGGGAGCAAGAGCAGCCTGAAGCTGGAAAAGGAGACGCTGGTCATCACCTCCGATGACGAGTATAAGCTCAATGCGGTGATTGACATTTTGCAGTCCAAAATGATCAAGCGCGGTTTGTCGCTCAAAAACGTGGATTACGGCAAGGTCGAGCCAGCTTCGATGGGAACCGTCCGCCAGCGGATCACCCTGAAGCAGGGAATCGATCAGGACAACGCCAAGAAAATCAACGTGCTGATCCGGGACTCCAAGCTGAAGGTCAAAAGCCAAATCCAAGGCGATCAGATCCGGGTGACGGGGAAGAGCAAAAACGATCTGCAGGCTGTCATGCAGCTGCTCCGCAAGGCGGATCTGCCGCTGGACCTGCAGTTTACCAATCTGAAGTAATGCGGGCGTATACCGCACGGCAAACGGGCGGGAAGAGGAGCTTACTCCTCTTTTGACAGTGTATAAATTGATATATTATACTGTAACTTGTCCCGCTGTCTTGGCGGGGTTGCCGGCCTGCCGCAAGCTGTGCCTGCTGCCCCCAAGTAGAGGATTCATACATAATGGATGGTCCGGGTGCATTATTATTCATTTTCGGCCTGCCGTGCATGTGAATGTCGTTTCTTAGTTTGATTTATCCGGGGAGGGTTTACAGTGAATCTGCCCAACCGTATTACCATTTCAAGAATCTGTTTGATTCCGGTCATGATGGTGTTTCTTCTGGTCGACTTCAAGTTCTATCCGGAACCGATTACCTGGAATTCATTCGAGCTGCCGTACAATCAGCTGATCGCTGTAATTATTTTTATTCTGGCAGCAAGCACAGACGGTATAGACGGTTATTTGGCGCGCAAAAACAACTTGGTTACAAATCTCGGAAAACTGCTGGACCCGCTGGCCGACAAGCTGCTCATTACGGCGGTGCTGGTTTCGCTCGTCGAAATGGGGAAATGCGACTCCTGGATCGCTGTGGTTATTATCAGCCGCGAGTTTGCCGTTACCGGCCTGCGCCAGATTGCGCTGCTTGACGGGGCTGTCGTGGCGGCCAGCAAATGGGGCAAGGTGAAGACAGTCATTCAGATTGTCGCCATCGTGGCAATTCTGATCAACAACTTCCCGTTCGAGATGATCGGCCTGCCGTTCGACGATATTGCCATCTGGGCAGCGGCTTTGATCACCATTTACTCGGGGATCGATTATTTTGTCAAAAATAAAAAACTGCTTCAGCTTTCCAATGTGTAAGGCAATAGGGATATCCTATTGCTTTTTCTTTCCACCAAACGCTGTGGTACGGATAGGCTAAAAACGTGTAAAGTGTTCAATATAGGTATATCCATTCTACTTTACGATAACAGGGAGGCCAATCAAGGATGAAAGCAGAAATCATTGCAGTCGGTACGGAGCTGCTGCTTGGACAAATCGTGAATACCAACGCGCAGTACTTGTCGCAGGAGCTTGCGGCAATGGGAATAGACGTCTATTACCAGACGGTCGTCGGCGATAACGCCTCGCGGCTTCAGGGCGCCATTGAGCTTGCTTCGCAGCGCGCGGATATCCTGATCCTGACTGGAGGCATCGGCCCGACCCAGGACGACCTGACCAAGGATGCCCTGGCCGCGCATGTCGGCCGCTCCCTGCACATTGACCGGCTGGCGATGGATCAAATCGAAAGGTTCTTCGCAGGGCGGGGGATCAACATGACGGAGAACAACCGCCGTCAGGCGCTCGTCATCGACGGCAGCACGCCGCTTCCGAATGAAACGGGATTGGCCGTCGGACTCGCGCTTGCCCAAGAGGATAACTTCTATATCGTTCTGCCTGGTCCTCCGAAAGAGATGAAGCCGATGTTCGACCAGCAGGCGAAACCGTGGCTCCTTCAGCACGCCCTGACCGACGAAATGCCGATTTACTCCAAAATGCTCAAGTTTGCCGGCATCGGCGAATCGCTGCTGGAGGATCGGCTTCTGGACCTGATCGACGGGCAGACCGATCCAACGATCGCTCCTTATGCGAAAGAGGGCGAAGTGACCGTACGCATCTCCACCAAAGCGCCTACGGAGCAGGAAGCCATGGAGAAACTGAATGCGATGCAGGGGCAAATTCAAAGCCGGCTCGCAGACCATATGTACGCCAGCATGGACGTGCCGATCGAACGGATCATCGTTGATATGATGGCGGACCGCGGGATTACGCTGAGCGCCGCTGAGAGCTGCACAGGAGGCATGCTGATGGAGAGCATCACGTCCATTCCGGGCAGCGCCACCATGTTCGTGGGAGGGATCGTCTGCTACTCCAACGAGATGAAGGAGAAGCTGCTGCATGTCCCCCATGCGCTGCTGGAGGGAGACGACGCACCGGGAGCGGTGAGTGCCGAAGTGGCCGAGGTGCTTGCCGAGAACGTCCGGATGATCACGGACAGCGACTTCGGCTTATCCGTCACGGGCGTAGCGGGTCCGGGGTATTCCGAACGCAAACCGGTCGGCCTCGTGTACGTTGGGATCGCCCAGCGCGGACAGAAGACCGAAGTGTTTGAGCTGAAGCTGAACGGCAACCGCGAAACGATCCGGGTCCGCTCGGTCAAAACGCTGCTGTACCGGTTGTGGCAAAGACTGGTATCTACCGATCCGGCCACCGGGGAGTCCAAGGATCAGGTTTGAAGTTGTGCAGCCGCCCGCCAGGCGGTATAATATAACCATACGGAAGAACCGTGCAAAAATAAGTTTGCCGCGGTTCTTTTTCTTATGGTTGGAGGAGGGTGGAAGCCTGTTCCAGTTCGGACTCTAGCATCCGATTATCATAGAAGAACAAACGCCCTCGGGGGACCCAAACATTTGGCGGGCTTTCCTTGCGGCGGTTGGTTTAAGGTACGGCGGCATGATGAAGAGAGGAGAATGCCCGGCAAAAAAAACGAATGTATGTTCGAAAAAATGCTTGGCAAACGTTCCAAAACAAGGTATCATAATAGTATAAACGGTGAAGGATGTGAGTTTATTGTCAGATCGTCGTGCTGCGCTTGAAATGGCGCTTCGTCAAATAGAGAAACAATTCGGTAAAGGTTCAATCATGAAACTCGGTGAGTCGACACATATGCAGGTGGAAGTTGTTCCCAGCGGCTCCCTGGCTCTAGATATAGCACTTGGTATTGGCGGACTTCCAAGAGGCCGCGTTGTTGAAGTATATGGACCGGAATCTTCCGGTAAGACGACGGTGGCCCTCCATGCCATCGCTGAAGTACAGAAAGTCGGTGGACAAGCTGCTTTCATCGATGCGGAGCATGCGCTTGATCCGTCGTATGCCAACAAGCTTGGCGTCAACATTGACGAGCTGCTGCTGTCTCAACCGGACACTGGTGAGCAGGCGTTGGAAATTGCGGAAGCCCTCGTACGCAGCGGCGCCGTTGATATTATCGTCGTGGACTCGGTTGCCGCGCTCGTACCGAAAGCGGAAATCGAAGGCGAAATGGGTGATTCCCACGTAGGTCTGCAGGCTCGTCTGATGTCCCAGGCACTGCGTAAGCTGTCCGGTGCGATTGCGAAGTCGAAGACGATTGCGATCTTCATCAACCAGCTTCGTGAGAAAGTCGGCGTCATGTTCGGGAATCCGGAGACGACTCCGGGTGGCCGCGCCCTGAAGTTCTATTCTTCCGTTCGTCTGGATGTACGCCGTATTGAGAGCATCAAGATGGGCAATGATGTAGTGGGTAACCGGACGCGGATCAAGGTCGTCAAGAACAAGGTGGCTCCTCCGTTCAAGCAGGCGGAGATCGACATCATGTACGGCGAAGGCATTTCCAAGGAAGGCAGCATTATCGATATCGGTACGGAATTGGATATCGTCAATAAGAGCGGTGCCTGGTACTCCTATGAAGGCGAGCGCCTGGGTCAGGGCCGCGAGAATGCGAAGCAGTTCCTGAAAGAAAATCAGCCTATTTCGGAAGCGATCGAGAATAAGATCCGTGAGGCAAGCAATTTGACGACAACGGTGAGCGAGCCGACCGCAGAGGAAGCGGCGGCTGAGGAACGCGAAGAACAGGAATTGTTAGAGCTGGAATAGGGTTGTCGTTTGAAGTCGTATTGTGAATAAAGACTATAATGAGGACGCTCCGTGATGACCTGTCACTGGGCGTCTTTTCTCATATAGAGGGTGCGGAGCTGTTACAGGATGACATTGAACACGTGATGGGATGTGAGAGAGATGCGAAAAGGAAATAGCCATGAACATCAGGAAGGGCAAGGGATTCATGAAGAGCAGGGAATCCATGAAGGACTGGCCGGTTTCCCGGACGATGAAACCCTTTGGATCACGGAGGTAGAGCGTCTGGCCAAGCCTAGAGGGCGTTATTTGATATCGTTCGGACCCTACACCCTTTCCGTCCACGAAGACGTCCTCGTGAAGTACCGGATGGTCAAGGGGAACGCCTTTACGAAGCAGGAGCTGGAGGAAATCGTCGTAGCGGACGAGCGGCAGCAGGCTTATGTCGAAGGCTTAAAGGCGCTGGAGCGGAAGCCGCGGACACGCAAGGAAATTGAAATGAAACTGCGGCAGAAAGGCATTGAAACGGGATCGATTGAGTATGCGCTGAATCGGCTGGTGGAAGAAAGGCTGGTGGACGACGAAAGCTATGCCAGACAGTGGGCGCAGCAGCGAATCAGGAACCACCGCAAAGGCAAGGCTTGGATCAGGCAGGAGCTTCAGCAGAAAGGCGTCGATAAGTCGATTATATCCGAGGCGCTGGCCGAAGTCAGTTCCGATCAGGAATTTGAGGCAGCCCTGGCAGCCGGCCGAAAGAAATGGAACCAGACGAAGGGCGAAGCCGCCGATCGCAAGCGCAAAACGGGGGCTTATTTGATGAGGCGGGGATACTCCGGAGAGCAGGTCCGAAAGGTCATCAATCAGCTGCTCAAGGAAGACGCTTATCCCGATGATGAAGAGGAATATTTTTCATTCGACTGAGGAAGAAGTTGACACAATATGAAATGCCCTCTCTTGACAATATCTTTTCACAAATACTAAAATGAAGAGGAATCTATTCCTGTAAAAAGCTCTTTTTTCCTTCCAAAAAAAGGTTTTTTATTGAAAGATTCTAATTTCTCTCCAATTCATATGAACTACCCCCGCCTTATCCCGCCTCTAGGGTAGCACGGGTTTTGTACAACCTTCCCATGGGGAAGTTGTGCAGATGAAAAATGATTGAAGTACGTATGATGAATTGAAATGAATGGACAACTGTAGAAGATCCCAAGGAATACCTTGGAGGAACCAACGAGGAGGTGAACTGAATGCCTATATGGCTATGGGTCGTTCTCGTTGTTGCCGCATTGTTCTTGGGGTTCGTGATTGGATATTTTATTCGCAAATCTCTTGCAGAGGCTAAAATTTCTAGTGCTGAAGAAGCTGCTGTACAAATCGTGGAAAACGCGCGTAAGGAAGCAGAAGCACTGAAGAAGGAAACGGTACTGGAGGCTAAAGACGAAGTACACAGAATCCGGACCGAAGCTGAAAAAGACACTCGTGAGCGTCGAAATGAAATTCAACGGCAAGAAAGACGATTGTTGCAAAAAGAAGAGTCGCTGGATAAAAAAATTGAATCGCTTGAACGTAAAGAAGAGCAAGTGGCCAACAAGGAGAAACGCATCGAAGAAACTCAACAGCAGATCGATTTGATTTACAAAAGCCAGGTCACGGAGCTGGAACGCATTTCCAGTTTGACCATGGAAGACGCACGAAGCATTATTTTGAGCAATGTAGAGCAGGAAGTTCGCCATGAAACCGCTCAAATGATTAAAGATATTGAGCAGCAGGCGAAAGAAGAAGCTGACAAGAAATCCCGTGAAATCGTAACGCTCGCCATCCAGCGCTGCGCTGCAGATCATGTGGCGGAGACCACCGTATCTGTGGTGACGCTGCCGAATGAGGAGATGAAGGGACGGATTATCGGTCGTGAAGGCCGGAACATCCGTGCACTGGAAACTCTGACCGGTATTGACCTCATTATTGATGATACGCCTGAAGCTGTAATTTTGTCGGGGTTTGATCCGATCCGCCGGGAAATTGCCCGGACCGCTTTGGAGAAATTGGTAGCAGACGGACGCATTCATCCCGCTCGGATTGAAGAGATGGTGGAGAAATCCCGTAAAGAGGTTGATGAGCGGATTCGCGAGTATGGCGAACAAGCGACATTTGAAGTGGGAGTGCATGGTCTGCATCCGGATCTGATCAAAATTTTGGGACGGCTCAAATTCCGTACCAGTTATGGTCAGAACGTGCTGAAGCATTCCATGGAAGTGGCTTATCTGTCCGGTCTGATGGCCGGAGAGCTCGGCGAGGATATCGTATTGGCCAAGCGTGCAGGCTTGCTGCACGACATCGGTAAAGCGCTGGATCATGAAGTGGAAGGCTCACATGTTGAAATCGGCGTGGAGCTGGCCAAGAAATACAAGGAACATCCGGTGGTTATCAACAGTATCGCATCCCATCATGGCGATGTAGAGGCAACTTCGGTCATCGCGATGCTGGTTGGCGCAGCCGACGCCTTGTCAGCTGCTAGACCGGGAGCGCGCCGCGAAACGCTCGAAACGTATATCAAGCGTTTGGAGAAGCTGGAGGAAATCTCCGAATCGTTCGAAGGCGTCGAGAAATCGTTCGCGATTCAGGCAGGACGCGAGGTCCGCGTTATGGTTCAGCCTGAGAAGATCGATGATGCCGAAGCATTCCGGCTGGCTCGGGATATTACGAAGACGATTGAGAACGAACTGGATTATCCGGGACATATCAAAGTGACGGTCATCCGCGAGACTCGCGCGGTTGAATACGCGAAATAATGTAAATGATGAAAAGTGGCCGCTTTGGGGGCCACTTTTCATATTTGTTCATCTTAAGGGGGAGACCAACATTAACGTATTATTTATTGGAGATATCGTAGGCAGTGTAGGCAGAAAGGCGCTTAAAGCGACGCTGCCGTCGTTAAAAACGAAGTATAACCCTCATATCATCATTGCGAACGGTGAAAATGCCGCTTCCGGCCGAGGGATCACGCAGTCGATTGCCAAAGACTTTTTCGATTGGGGTGTCCATGGGATTACGCTGGGCAACCATACGTGGGATAACAAGGAGATTTTTGACTTTATCGACGACGAGCCGCGCATGGTGAGACCGGCCAATTTTCCGCCGGGGACGCCGGGATTGGGACATACGATCATTAAAGCGAACGGCAAAGAACTGGCCATCGTCAATTTGCAGGGACGTACGTTTCTGCCGGCCATTGACTGTCCTTTTCGGGCCAGCGACGAGATTGTCGACCAGCTCCGCAAGAAGCACAAGCATATTCTTGTTGATTTTCATGCCGAAGCCACATCCGAGAAAATCGCCATGGGCTGGCATCTGGACGGCCGTGCTTCAATCGTCGTAGGAACACATACCCACGTGCAGAGCAATGATGATACTATTTTACCGAACGGAACGGCCTATCTCACGGATGCCGGCATGGTCGGTCCTAGAGAAGGCATTTTAGGCATGGAACGCGATGCGGTTCTCCGCAAATTCAAAACACAGCTGCCGGTCCGGTTCCAGGTCGACAACGGAAAATGGCACTTCCACGGCGTATTTGTGCAGCTGGACGATGCAACCGGCAAGGCGCTGAAAATGGAAAAAATTCGGATCCTCGAAGACGATTGGATCATGGATTGACCGAGTTTTCCTCTGAGACTATTGGCGGATTTATGGCTGAAAAATTGTCGGAAAGAAGGAATTATTTCCGGACTCCCGAATAACATCTAGTAAGTGGAAGCTTATCATCATTCCCAGGGGAGGTACTTACCATGGAAGTATTAAAAGTTTCAGCAAAGTCCAATCCAAATTCTGTTGCCGGTGCTCTGGCAGGCGTGCTTCGTGAACGCGGGGCGGCTGAACTGCAAGCCATCGGAGCAGGCGCACTCAATCAAGCGATTAAAGCGGTAGCCATTGCCCGGGGATTTGTAGCACCCAGCGGAGTAGACTTGATTTGTATTCCAGCCTTTACGGATATCGTTATTGACGGGGAAGACCGAACGGCGATCAAGCTGATCGTAGAGCCCAGATAAGGGAAATGGCAGGATATGCCATCATTTGAGGAAACCTGTTTATTGATATAAGCTGAATGAAGCCGGATTAGAGGTGCTCGGCGAGTACCCGGACTTTGATTCAGTTTATATGGGATAGACAGGTTTTTTTGCTTGCGTACCGTGGAAAGGAGAGGCTTAAGCATGACAATTCCGGTGGTGGATTATCATTGTGATGTATTGAGTAAAATGGTGAAGGATAAGAGCATCTCCTTTGCAGACGATCCGAAGCTGGATGTGACCTACAAGCGTCTGCAGGAAGGAGGGGTGGCGCTGCAAACCTTCGCTATCTTTTTGTCCGAGGAACGGGGGATTCCCCGCTTTGAGCATATATTGGATCAGATCGACGTGTTTACCTCCCGCGTCGTTCCCGCGCAGGAAGGCGTCCGGTGGATGAAATGGAGAGAAGATGCAGCCTCGCTGGAACATGCGTTGAAGGCGGCGGAGCAGCTCCCGCTTCAAAGCCACGCCCTTCAGCCGTGGGGGCTGCTGTCCATGGAGGGCGCCGACGGATTCGAGGGGAACTTGTTTTATGTCAAAGTGTGCTATGATCTGGGCGTGAGGTTCCTTGGGATTACGTGGAATCATGCGAACTGGGCTGCCGACGGCGTTATGGAAAAGCGCAAGGGAGGCTTTACCGAAAAAGGGAAACAGCTGATTGAGCTGTGCAACGAAACCGGTTTACTGCTGGACGTCTCACATTTATCGGAGGCCGGGTTTTGGGAGCTTGCCGAACGATCGAAACGGCCGTTTATCGCTTCCCACTCCAACGCAAAGACGGTGTGCCCGCATCCCCGCAATTTGAACGATGAGCAGATCCGGGCGATCGCAGCGATGGACGGGCGCATCGGGATTACGTTTGTGCCGTATTTTGTAAAAGAAGGTCCAGGGCCGGTCGTTCCTGCAGATGTTCTTCCCCATATTGAGCGGATGTGCGAGCAGGGAGCGGGTAACATGCTCATGTTCGGCTCCGATTTTGACGGCATCGAAACTTGGATTCAGAATTTGGAGCATCCCGGACGCTATCCGGCGTTTATCGATCTGCTGCTTGCCCGCTATCCTGAGGATTTGGTCAAAGGATGGATGTCGGGCAATGCGCTCTCTTTTCTGAGCAGGCATCTTCCGGCTAAACCGGTTTGATTTGAGTGGAATTAAACCATGTTTTGGCAATACGAAGCAGACATTTTGACAATCTTGTAGCAGAATGGCAGGAAATGCATGAAAGTTGGAATGAAAGCGGTGACGTCTTTTTCTTTTTTGGGTAAAAGGATGTATAATGAGTCTGGCCTGTACAGAACATAGAGAAAATTTAAGGAGTGATCCACGTGAGTAAAACTGTACCTGTAGGCGTGTCCGCACGACATATCCATCTTACCCAAGAACATATTGAAGCTTTGTTTGGTCAAGGCTATCAGCTGACCGAATTTAAACCGCTATCCCAACCCGGACAATTCGCCGCCAATGAAACGGTGGCCGTTATCGGTCCGAAGGGTCAATTTGATAAGGTTAGAATTTTAGGGCCTGCCCGTTCGGCAAGCCAGCTGGAAATTTCCCGTACGGATTCTTTCGCCATCGGCGTGAAAGCTCCGGTCCGTGAGTCCGGAAATATTGAAGGAACCCCAGGCATCAAGGTAAAAGGGCCGCAAGGCGAGATCGAACTGGAGAAGGGCGTGATCGTTGCTGCTCGTCATATCCATTTTCACACGAGCGACGCGGAAGGCTGGGGCATTGCCGACAAGCAGCAGCTGAAAGTGCGCATCGGCGGCGAGCGCGGCCTGGTGTTTGAAAACGTCATTGCGCGCGTATCCGATTCGTTTGCGCTCGACATGCACATCGACACGGACGAGGCCAACGCAGCTGGCGCCAAAACCGGAGATACGGCTGAAATCATTGACTAACAACGACTGACCAGGCCGGCAGGCTTGTAGAACGGGGGAGCCATCCTCCGTTTTTTTGTTGTTTAACCAGTGGCGTGATGCACGAAAGACGTCTTTCGATTCAACGATTCGGCAATGCTTATACATAGATGGAAGTCCCGGCAATCAGTAGATATGCCATTAGGTTCATGCTATAATTTATTAGAATGTCGTTTAACAGGGGTTCCCTGGATTAAAGGAGTGGTCAACAGCATGGCGAAGGAAACGAAGGATTACTCCAAATATTTTGATTTCTCCGATGCCAAAGTTCTGTCAGAGGACGAATTCGGAAAGAAGATCCGGATCAAGGGCCGTGAGATTCATATTATTTCGGAGCCTAACCATAGACAAAGCAAGAAACGGCGCAAGGAAGACGTTCAAGTGCTGTATGAGAACGCGGTGCCGGAAGAGCTTCAAGGGATTGGAGCAGGGAAGCATTATATCGTATACACGTTCGGCTGCCAGATGAACGAGCATGACTCCGAGACGATCAAGGGCATGCTGGAGATGATGGGCTACACCGCTACCGAAGACCGCAAGGAAGCTGACATCATTCTGCTGAACACATGCGCCATCCGTGAGAATGCAGAAGACAAAGTGTTCGGCGAGCTCGGCCATCTCAAGCACCTGAAGACGGAGAAGCCCGATATGCTGCTTGGCGTTTGCGGCTGTATGTCTCAGGAAGAAGGCGTCGTCAACCGGATTATGCAGAAGCACGGCTTCGTGGACATGATCTTCGGTACGCACAATATTCACCGGCTGCCGATGCTCATCAAGGAAGCGCTGTTCAGCAAAGAGATGGTCGTGGAAGTGTGGTCCAAGGAAGGCGACATCATTGAGAACCTGCCGAAGAAGCGGGAAGGACTGCGGGCGTGGGTCAACATTATGTACGGCTGCGACAAGTTCTGTACATACTGCATCGTTCCGTTTACCCGGGGGAAGGAACGCTCCCGCCGGCCGGAAGACGTGATCGCCGAGGTTCGCGATTTGGCGCGCCAGGGCTTCAAGGAGGTTACCCTTCTCGGCCAGAACGTGAACGCTTACGGAAAGGATTTTGACGATATCCGGTACACGTTTGCCGACCTGATGGACGATATCCGCAAAATCGATATCCCGCGCGTCCGGTTTACTACGTCGCATCCGCGCGACTTCGACGATCATCTGGTGGAGGTCCTCGGCAAAGGGGGCAACCTCGTTGAGCATATCCATTTGCCGGTGCAGTCGGGCAACAACGAAATTCTCAAAATCATGGGCCGGAAGTACACCCGTGAAATTTACCTGGAGCTGGTTCGGAAGCTGAAGGCAACCGTGCCAGGATTGGTGCTGACGACCGACATCATCGTCGGCTTCCCGGGCGAAACCGAAGAGCAGTTCGAGGATACGCTGAGCCTGGTGCGCGAAGTCGGCTTTGACTCGGCTTACACCTTTATTTATTCCCCTCGGGAAGGTACGCCGGCGGCTGTCATGGAAGACAATGTGTCCATGGAAGCGAAGAACGAGCGCCTGCAGCGCCTGAACCGGACGATTGAGGAGTACAGCCGCAAGAGCCACGAAAATCTTCGCGGGCAGATCGTCGAGGTGCTGGTGGAAGGCGAGAGCAAAAACAACGCCTCCATCCTGGCGGGAAGAACGCGCACCAGCAAGCTCGTCCATTTTGAAGGCGGTAAGGAATTGATCGGCAGCTTCGTAAACGTCAAAATTACGGATGCGATGACGTGGTACATCAAAGGCGAAGTCGTGGATGTGCCACAGGCCGAGGCAGCGATAACTTAGTAAATTCCATAACAGAATAGGGGTATTGAACCAAGATGGAGAAGGGTCATATCAATAAATACGGCATGATGTCCTATGATACGAAGGATCTTGTGATCCGCGACGATATTATGTCCAAGGCCAAGGAACTGGCCGAACTGATTTCCGGAAGTGAAGAAGTGCAGCAATTCCAGAAGGCGGAGGAGAAAATCCGCAATCATGAGCGCGTACAAAGCCTCATTGCCACCATCAAGAAGAAGCAGAAAGAGATCGTGGCCTTTGAATCCTTCCAAAATCAGGAAATGGTTGCCAAAATCGAGAAAGAAATCGAAGCGCTGCAGGATGAGATCGATGCGATTCCTCTCGTGAACGAATTTCAGCAAAGCCAAAGCGATATTAACTATTTGCTGCAGCTGGTCATTTCCGTCATCCATGATACGGTATCGGAAAAGGTCAACGTGGAAGCGGGAACGGAAGCGCCTCCTTCCAGCTGCGGCTAACCTTTACAAGGCTGCGGACGAGACGTCCGCGCCTTTTTTTCAAATGCAGATCGCATGGCTTTCGTGGTTTCGCTGAGTACCAGAATAACATCGGAGCGAAGGCCCCACGCCGCTGTGGGGTTCTTTTTCGTCATCATGAAACGCGGGAACTCAAGCCCGGCAGGTTATTCAGCCGAGTCATGGGATAGAGCAGACGAATTTGGTTAAACATGAACGTAAACAGTTATCGCTGACAACATAGAGCAACGAAGGCGGCTCCTCCAGCAAGGGATGCTGGGGGAATACGCGAAAAATGACAGCATGGGGGAGACGACAATGAACGCATTGGAACAAATGGTGGCCCGGGGACAGGATTCGTTCTGGGCGTATCTCGGCTGCGAGCTGGTATCCGCAAGTAAGGAAGAAGTGGTCATTGCGCTGGATGCCAAGCAGCACCACACCAATTCCATGGGCATCATCCATGGGGGCGTGCTGACATCCTTGATGGACCAGGCGATGGGAATGGTAGCGACGGCGGCTAAAAATATCGACAGCTGCGTTACTACCGACATTAACGTGCACTTTATGAATGCGATGGTTCCGGGGAGATTAACGGTGACGGCCAAGGTGCTGCACGAAGCGGGCCGGTCTCTCGTCACCGAAGCAAAAATTAATGACAGTGAAGGCACTTTGGCTTGTATGGCGACGGCTACGTTTCGGGTAGTAAACCGCAAGTAGCCATTAACGGGGGATCCTTGCTTTCTTATGCAGGACCAAACAATCAGAACGCGGCTTACACAACATAGACAGAATGACTTGACTTTTTTTATCTATAGTTCATAATGAAAGTATCAAAAAGATGTTATGTGGTGATAAGATGACTGAAAATGAGAAAGCAAGCGGCAGACCGAAAGAGAAGACCGCCGAGGAGATGGGGTACTCCCCGAAGAAGTACCGCACGCCAGACGGTGTACCCGCGGACATTGTGATGTTTACGCTGACCAAGCGCGAGCGCAAGACCGTGACCAAAACGCTGCCGATCCGGGAGCTCAAGGTCATGTTAATCCGCCGGAAGTCGTGGCCGTTCGCAGGGATGTGGGCGCTGCCCGGAGGATTCTGCCAGGAAAGCGAATCGATTTACGATGCGGCGAAGCGTGAGCTCAAGGAGGAAACCGGCGTAGACGGCGGACATCTCGAGTATTTAGGCGTATACAGCAAGCCGGGAAGAGACCCGCGCGGCTGGATTATCAGCAACGCCTTCTTCGCCCTGGTGGAAGAATGGATGCTGGAGAGCAGACAGGCGGCGGACGATGCCGGCGAGGTTGGCCTGTTCGGCATCGATGAGGTGCTGAACGAGCTGGAGCTGGCCTTTGACCACCGGGAAATTATCCAGGATGCGTACCACCGGATTCAGCAGCAGATGCTGCATTCCACGATTGCGCGCCAATTTTTGCCCGAGCAGTTTACGTTAAGCGAGCTGTACCAGGTCATCCAGACCGTCGTTCCGGAATTCAGCGAGCCGAATTTTATCCGTAAAATTACGTCTACGCGCAGCCGGCAGGGGATCCTCGAAGAAGTACGCGACGAGAACGGAAAGCCGCTGAGCTCCAACCAGTATTCCCAGCGACCGGCACAGCTGTACCGGTTCACCGATTACGTGCCGCTGCTGTCCATTTATACCTAAGGGAGTGAAGGTAGATGAAAGCACTGATCGTTATCGATTTTACGAATGATTTTGTCGACGGAAGCCTGCCTGTAGGCCAGCCTGCGGTGGATATCGCGCCGGCAGTAGCCGCCATCACTAAGGACTTCATCGATCGCGGCGACTGGGTCGTCATGGCTGTGGATCTGCATGAGAAGGACGATCCTCATCATCCGGAGGCGAAGCTGTTTCCTCCCCACAACCTTCGCGGCACGCGGGGAAGGGAACTGTACGGCCAGCTGGAGAAGGTATACAACGACCATCGCGATGCAATTTACTGGATGGACAAAACGCGGTACAGCGCTTTTTGCGGAACGGATCTCGAACTCAAATTGAGGGAGCGCGGCATCACCGAAGTGCATCTGATCGGGGTATGCACCGATATTTGCGTGCTGCACACCGCTGTAGAGGCGTACAATAAGGGCTTCGGCATTACGGTGTACGAAGACGCTGTAGCCAGCTTCAACCCGGATGGGCATACGTGGGCGCTGCAGCATTTTAAAAACAGTTTGGGTGCGCAGGTTGTCAAAGGAGCAGAGCAGTAAAGACGATGGCCCGGGACACCGGGCCTGCCTGATATGACAGGCGTACCAGCAAGGAGGAACTCGGGATGCAGACGATGGGTCTGGCCTTACACACGGATAAATACCAAATCAACATGATGTACGCGCATTGGGTGAACGGCTCGCACCGGCAGAAAGCGGTGTTCGAGGCTTACTTCCGCAAGCTTCCCTTCGGTAATGGGTATGCGGTTTTCGCCGGCTTGGAGCGTATCGTGCATTACATAGCCAATCTCCGATTTACCGATGAGGATATAAAGTATTTATCCGAGCAGGAAGAGAATTACGATTCGGCGTTTTTGGAGGAATTAAAGCAGTTCCGGTTTTGCGGCACGCTGCACTCGATGAAGGAAGGCGCGCTCGTCTTTCCAAACGAACCGTTGGTCCGTGTGGAAGGCACCATTATGGAAGCCCAGCTGGTGGAAACGGCGCTGCTCAATTTCATGAATTTCCAGACGCTGATTGCCACCAAGGCGTCGCGAATCAAGCAGGTTGCGGGCGACGATATTTTGCTTGAATTCGGAACGCGCCGGGCGCAGGAAGCCGATGCGGCGGTATGGGGGGCACGGGCCGCTTATGTGGCCGGTTTTCACGCAACCTCCAATATGCTCGCTGGAGAGAAATTCGGCATCCCGACAAAAGGAACGCATGCCCATTCTTGGGTACAGACCTTCGAAAGCGAACAAGCGGCGTTCGACGTTTATGCCAAGGTTATGCCGGATCAAGTGACGCTCCTCGTGGACACGTACGACACGCTCAAGAGCGGTGTGCCGCATGCGATCGAAACGGCCAAGAAGCTGGAGGCGATGGGCAAGAAGATGAACGCCATTCGTCTGGACAGCGGTGACCTTGCGTATCTGTCGATCAAAGCGCGCGAGATGCTCGATCAGGCTGGATTGAACTATGTGAAGATCGTGGCCTCGAATGACCTCGACGAGAACACCATTTTTAACCTGAAGGCGCAGGGGGCACGGATCGATACGTGGGGCGTAGGCACCCAACTGATTACGGCGGCCGACCAGCCGGCGCTGGGCGGTGTTTATAAGCTGGTGGAACGCGAAATTAAGGGCGAGATGGTTCCGACGATCAAAATATCGGGCAATCCCGAAAAAGTATCGACGCCGGGCAAAAAGAACGTCTACCGGATCGTGGACCGGGTCAGCGGGAAAGCGACAGCGGATTACATCGCCTTTCCTGGCGAGGAGAAGCCGCATGACGGCCTCCGTTTGAAGCTGTTTAATCCGCAGCACCCGTATTTGCAGAAATACGTTAAAAACTACGATGCCATTGAAATGCTCACACCGGTGTTCGAGAACGGCCTGCTGGTGTACAAACTGCCGTCACTGGATGAAATCCGGGAATACCACCGGGAGCAGATGGATTTATTTTGGCCGGAATACTTACGCAAGCTGAACCCGGAAATTTACCGCATCAATATCAGCGAGAAAGTATGGGACTTGAAGCAAAAGATGATGGCCGAATATATGCAGCAGGATGAATAGCTGCGAACGAACCGATGAGGGGAGACCAAGGGTCGCCCCTTTTTTTATATATTAGACTGTATTAGTCTTTGGAGACCGTCAGTCTTACCGCTTAACCAATAATAATATCGAGACGGGTTCTTCTCGTGCGGATATTTAGGGTGGGAAGCAGGGCATTATTTCTCGGGAAAGCGCAGAATCAGGCATACTCCGATGCACTTCCCGATGGTTCGACAGTTGTCGATCGCACGGTAGGTTGATGACTGGCTTGAATATGCCTTACTCTCAACAATTCATGCCATAAACTATTTGGTACTGGGAGGGCAGTGCATCGGGTTGTGTCCTTGTATTTTGAAAGGGACTCTGCTGAGAGGTATAATATGGACAATCTTAAGGAGGGACGACGCATATGGAAAAGTTTCAGGCTTTTATGGTCCGAAAAGACGAGAATGGCGGATTCCGGAGCGGGATCGAAACGCTGACCGAGGGTCAGCTGCCGCCGGGTGATGTGACGATCCGCGTTCATTATTCGGGAGTGAATTACAAGGACGGATTGGCAAGCTTGCCTGATGGGAAGGTCGTCTCCAGGTATCCGATGGTGCCGGGCATTGACCTGGCTGGCGTAGTCACGCATTCGGAGCACCCGGCGTTTAAGCCCGGTGACCAGGTGCTGTCCACAGGGTACGGTGTAGGGACCGACCACTTTGGAGGATTCAGCGAATACGCCCGCCTTAAAGGTGATTGGCTGGTACACCTTCCAGAGGGACTCAGCATGCGAGAGGTCATGGGAATCGGGACGGCCGGGTTTACCGCCGCCTTATCGGTGGACGCTTTGATCCGGAGCGGCCTCACGCCGGACAGCGGGGAGGTGCTGGTGACCGGAGCGACGGGAGGTGTCGGCAGCTTTGCCGTCAGCATATTGTCCCGGCTCGGATATCAAGTGACTGCCAGCACAGGCAAGCTGGAAGCCCAGAAGGATTGGCTCACAGGGCTCGGGGCGAGCGCCGTGGTCGGGAGGGAAGAGATTTCCGCCCCGGTTCAAGGCGTGCTGTCCAAGAGCCGCTGGGCCGGCGTGGTCGACCCTGTCGGCGGTCCACAGCTGGGGACGTTGCTGAAAAGCGTTAAATACGGCGGCGGCATCGCCCTTTCCGGATTGACCGGAGGAACGGCGTTCGACAGTTCGGTTCATCCTTTTATCCTGCGCGGCATCAACCTGTTCGGGATAGATTCCGTGTTCTGTCCGATGGAAACCCGGAGCCGGGTCTGGAAGCTGCTCGGATCGGCGTGGAAGCCAGAGACAGCATTATCCCAGGGATTAACCGAATGCGGATTGCGCGACCTTCCGGACGTCATGGAGGCTATTCTGCTCGGAAAAGCTGTGGGGCGGACGCTACTCCTCTTGGAATCTTAGTCCGAGTGAACCGCGCTGCATAAACCGTATGCTTTGATGGCATTCTAACCCTATATCATCTTAGTGCCGCTACAATCGGCAACAGGAATCTGGAAGGGATGAACCATCATGAAGAAACGGGTAGCGGGAGTTCTGGCCGGTGTGCTGGTTACAGCCGCCATGGCCGGATGCGATTCGCATGAAGTCGTCAAAAAAGAAACCAAACTATATAATATGCAGTCTTATTCGGAGGGAAACCTTCGGGCGCAATCCCAAGGCAAAGGGCTGAACGGCAAGTTTCTGAAGGAGATGCAGATTCAGTTCGGGCATGAAGGGGTCCCTCTGACCCATGAGATGTACGCGGAGGACGGAAGAGGCAATATCAGTTATATGTACATGATCGCCGGCAATCCGCTGCAGTATATTACGCTGCATGTCTTTTCAAACGAAGCGGAGCGGGTCGAGCGGATTCATAACTGGTACGGTGACCAAAAATTGATCGATACGCCGCGGTCCCGGACGGTCATCTATAACTATTCAACCGCCTCGCTGATTTACACGTCCTCCGGCAAAGAGAAGGGCAAATACGACCCGGAAGTAAAAAAGGTGTTTAATTCCCTGATCGAGCGGATGAAATAATTCAGGGAAAAAAACGAAATGCCGGCTCATCTGCGATGAGTCCGGCATTTTTGTGTTTGCGTTTCGTTTACCCGCAGTCTATTCCTTCTTGTAAATTTCCCGCATGACATGCCGGAGCTCCGGCACGATGATCTTTTCCAATGCCAGCTTGACGGCCCCTCTGGACCCCGGCATGGAAAAGACGGCGGTCTTGCCGACCGTACCGGCGATGGCCCGGCTCAGAATCGCTGCCGCTCCGATATCCTCCGTATAGCTCAGGTACCGGAATATTTCTCCAAAGCCGGGCATTTCCTTGTCCAGCAGGGAGGAGACCGCCTCATACGTCGTGTCTCTCGGCGAAATGCCGGTTCCCCCGGTGAGCAGCAGAGCCTCGACATCCGGCCGCGCTGACGCTGCGTGCACCAGCTCGCGGATTCCCTCGTAATCGTCCGCCACGATGGTATAATCGGCAATCCGGTAGCCCGCTTCCTCCAGCAAGGAGATCATCAGTTGTCCGCCGGTATCGGTTTCTTTGGTACGGGTATCCGAGACGGTCACGACCATGCAGGACACGGTCGCTGGTGCCTGGCTTCGATGCTCGTCCACTGACTTCATGTTCATACGTTATCAACTCCTACGATCTTTTCTGCCTATTTCACTAGGATAGTCTTTTCCAGAATGCCTTGCAAGTTGAAGGCGATAACGGCAGTGACTGAGCAGTGGAAAGCTACAGGGGGCGGCAGGTGAGGGGAAAAGGGCGCCTTGCGGCAGTGCTGGGTGCTGTAGTACACTGTGCTAGTCATGCAAGGAAGGATAACGGAGGAGATATCATATGAGCCAAACGACGCCAATTTACATACTGTCCGGATTTCTCGGTAGCGGAAAAACGACATTACTGCAGCAGCTGATAGACCATTGGCAAGGCGAGGGATTGCTGCCGGCCGTCATCATGAACGAGGTCGGTGACGTGAACCTCGACGGGCTGCAGGTGCAGGAGCAGGTCCCGATGACGGAAATGCTGAGCGGCTGCATCTGCTGCTCGATCCGCGGGGACTTGAGCGGGGAAATCGCCGGTCTGATCCAGCGCGAGGCACCGGATGTCATCGTGGTCGAAGCGACGGGCATCGCCAATCCGATGGAAATTTTGGAGGGGGTGTCCGAGGCAGCTCTCTATTTGCCGATCGACCTGAGGGGCATCATGACGGTCGTTGACTCCGCTCACTTGCTGGAGCTTTACAACGTCCAGAAGGGCAAAACCTACCGGCTCATGCAGGAACAGATCCGCTGTGCATCGGCATTGATCCTGAACAAAATGGACAGGGTCAAAGAAGAGGAGGAAGACCTGCTGCAAAGCATTGTTGAACGGTGGAACGGATACGCTGGGGTGTGGAAGGCGGTCCGGTGCCGGGTGGACATCCCAGCGCTGCTTGATGCTCTGGGAGGAGTCAAGGCAGACTGGACTCGCGCGGCGGACAATGAGAGCAAGCAGGCTCCGGGAGAGCTTGTACCGCAAAATGGCCGGGAGCAGAACGCCGAACCGCACGCTGAATCGGCTTCGGATCATGGCGGGGAATCGCAACCTTTGCACCACCCGCATCATGCCCATAAATCGCACAACCATGAATCACATGCCCATGAATCGCATGATCATGTTATGGTTTACACCCATTATTTTAAAGGTCCCGTTGAGAGCCTGGCCTTTGAACGGTTGATCGCCGATCTTCCGCGGGACGTGTACCGGGCCAAAGGTGTGCTGACCTTCAGCGATACGGCCAGCCGCTTCCTATTCCAATATGCCTTCCGGGAGTCCGATTTTATGAAAATCACCCCGCAGGGGAATGTTCCAGATGTTGCGGTTTTCATCGGCGAGCACTTTTCGCGGAGTGAGCTCGAACAGGCTCTGCTCAGCCTCGAACAAGGCGGGCTGCGGGAGACAGACTGAATTTTCCTGGTTATAACGCCTCCTAAACGGTTAATAGATGTGCAGAGCAATAAAACACGGGAGGTAGATCGATCATGATGAATCAGGAACAACAGTACAAGGATTGTATCGAAGCCTGTTTGCAGTGCATGAATGCCTGTAATGTGTGTTATGTGTCCAGTCTGAAGGAGTATGAGCTCGCCATGCTGCGTGAATGCATCCGTCTGGACCGGGAATGCGCGGATATTTGCGATTTGGCGGCGCAGTCGATGCTTCGCCACAGCCCGTTTGTAACGCAGATCTGCGAGCTGTGCATCACGGCCTGCGAAGCGTGCGCCGAAGAATGCAGCAAGCACGAGCACGATCACTGCCAAGCCTGCGCCGAGGCCTGCCGCCGCTGCGCTGAGGCCTGCCGGCAAATGCTCGTCGCGGCCTGACCGATCATTATACAGCATTGAACGACTGCCTGATTGCCGAGGGATGACCCGGCGGTCAGGCTTTTTTCGTTTCAGGGTTACACATCCGTCTATGCGATTGTTTTTCCAATGATCCGGGTAACATATGGATGGTTACTACAACCTGAATCGGCAGAAGGGAGAACAACATGGACAAGCAAAAGACCAAGGAATCTTCAAGTTTCATCCCCTACATACCTGCATCCAGAACACTGCCGGAACTTACGTTGCTGGCAGTCATTCTGGGCATCATCCTGGCGGTTGTATTCGCAGCTGCCAACGCCTACCTGGGACTTAAAATCGGGCTGACGGTCAGCGCATCCATTCCAGCGGCTGTCATATCGCTTGGTGTCCTTCGAGGATTGTTTAAGAGAAAATCGATTCTGGAAAACAATATCGTGCAAACGATGACGACAGCAGGCGAGGCGGTGGCAGCCGGGGCGATCTTTACCCTGCCCGCCCTGTATATGTGGAATCAAGTCCCGGGCATCGGAACCGTCAGCTTCATCGTGCTCGTCGGGGGATTTTTGGGCGTCGCGATGATGATCCCGCTGCGCCGGCTGCTGATTGTCAACGAGCATCAGACGCTTCCTTACCCGGAAGGCACCGCCTGCGCCGAAGTGCTCATATCGGGAGAAACCGGCGGCAAGAGCGCAAAAATGGTGCTGTACGGATTTATCGCCGGCGGCCTGGTGAAAGCGCTGGGTGATGGCTTCAAGTGGTTCAAGACCGAGATCGAAACCGGCATTTACCGGTTTAAAAACGCGGTCATCGGCATGGATACATACCCTGCGCTGCTTGGCGTAGGCTACATTATCGGTCCGGCGATTTCGGGGCAGATGCTTGCCGGCGGGATCATGGCCTGGCTCGTGATGATTCCGATGATCGGCTTTTTCGGTGGAGGCGCACAGGCTGTGCTGTCACCGGCCGAAGCGCCGATTTCTCAGCTGGACGCCTGGGGCATCTGGGAGGGCTACATCCGCTACATTGGCGCGGGCGCAGTGGCGGCAGGTGGATTGATTACGCTGGTCAAAACCCTGCCCATGCTGTTCAGTTCGCTGGCCGCAACTTTGTCCGGCTTGAGCAAACGAAACGAGCAGAAGGTTGCGCTTGACCGCACCCAGTTCGATATTCCCGGCTTTTGGGTGACGATCATGATTGCGCTTCTCGTCATTATCATCGCGTTTGCCCCGCTGACCGACGTGGGGATCATTGGTGCGATCGCCATTGCCATTTTCGGCTTTTTGTTCGTAACGGTCGCTTCCCGGATTGTTGGCCTGGTAGGCAGCTCCTCCTCACCCGTGTCCGGCATGACGATTGCGACGCTGCTCATCGTAACGTTTATTTTTAAAATGACCGGGTTATCAGGTATGGGCGGAATGATCGCCGCACTGACGGTTGGAGCGATCGTCTGCGTCGCGTTGGCTGTGGCCGGGGACATTTCCCAGGATTTGAAAACAGGTTACCTGGTGGGCGGGACGCCTTGGAAGCAGCAGGTGGCCATGATGATCGGGGTACTCGTATCCGGTCTGGTGATCGGCTTCATTCTGTCCGTACTGAACGAAAGCTACGGACTCGGATCCGAGCAGCTCCCAGCGCCGAAGGCCGTATTGATGCGGCTGATCGTGGAGGGGATCATGTCGAACAATTTACCGTGGGAGCTGATTTTTATCGGTGCGGCTTCGGCGGTTGTATTCGAGTTCCTGGGTCTCAACTCGCTGACCGTAGCGGTCGGCATCTATCTGCCGATTCATGTCAGCACCCCAATCATGGTCGGCGGTATCGTTCGCTGGTTTGTGGAATGGCGATCGCGGAAAGATGCCGGATTGCTCAAAGCCCGGGTGGAAACGGGGACGCTGCTGGCTTCGGGCCTGATCGCCGGCGAATCGCTGATCGGGGTGATCATTGCGATCCTGATCTGGCTAGGCGTTCCGATCCCGGGAGACGTCCTGGTCTCTAGCAATGTGCTTCCACTGGTCGTTTTCCTTCTTGTCGTCGTGATGCTGGCCTGGATCTCTCTCCGGCAAAAGAAAGAGTCCGTCGTGTCGAAGCGGGAGGTGTAGCAACATGCTGGGCTACCGGAAAAAGCGGAAGGACACCGCGGGAATACCGATCAACTTGCTGGACTTGGTTCCGGTGCTGCATTCGAAGGTGAAGTGGAAGAAGACCGAAGGGATCGTGACGTTGTCCGTGCCGCGGGAGGGATGGCTGGCCTGCCAGTCGGTCAAATGGCTGAAACAGCCGGCGGTCGTCCAAATCCGGCTGGATGCGCTGGGCAGTGAAGTGGCCGCCTGCTGCGACGGTTCCCACTCGGTGGCGGATATCGCAGGCAAGCTCCATGCCCGGTTCGGCGAGCAGGCGGAGCCGCTGCTGCCAAGGCTGGTCAAGTTTATCGAGCTGCTGGAAATGAACGATTTGGCCGTATGCCGTCCCGGTGATTCCTGCCAACGGGCACAGGATGCATAAGAGGTAACATGAACAGGCAATCCTGCGGCAGGAAATTGGGGTGTTGCATTCTTTGCTGTCCCCCGTGTATACTATTGGAAAATTGAACGTCATGGAACGGGAGAGTAGTGAAGCGTCAGGGCATCAAGCGAGCCGGGGATGGTGGAAGCCGGTATGCCGCGATTCATGAAGCGCACCCGGGAGACGGCCTTTTGAAACTAAAACCGCTAGATGGGTGCGGAGTAGAGAGGTCCGGTTAGCCGCCGTTACAGGCTTCAAGGGAAACGGATACCGTGCTTGCGCATGGACCGTTTACTTAGAGTGGTACCGCGGGAATTCAGCTCTCGTCTCTATATTAGAGACGGGGGCTTTTTTGACTTTTGATAGTCGTTACGATACGGAAAGGATGATTGTTATGTTACAGGAATGGATCGCGTCGGCGCTCGAGCCGCACGTGCCGTGGACGAAGCAGCAAATCGAGGATCTGCTGGAAATCCCGCCGCAGCCGCAGATGGGGGATGTCGCTTTCCCATGCTTTACGCTGGCCAAAACGTTTAAAAAATCGCCTGCGGACATCGCCAAAGAGCTGGCTGCCCACTTTGACGGGCGAAACGGAATACAGGCGGAGGCCGCCGGCCCTTATGTCAACTTCAGGCTGGACCGGAAGCGTTATGAACAGCAAATCATGGACGAGTTAACGGCGTCGGATCATAGACCGAACCTGGGAAAAGGAGGAAAAGTGCTCATCGATATGTCCTCGCCGAACATCGCGAAGCCGATGGGCATCGGGCATCTGCGCTCCACCATGATCGGCGCCGCCCTGTACAACATGTACAAATTGGCGGGGTACGACGTGGCCAGCATCAACCATCTGGGAGACTGGGGCACGCAGTTCGGCAAGCAAATCGCCGCATACAAACGCTGGGGGAACGATGAAGCCATTGCGGCCAATCCGATCAAGGAATCGCTGAAGCTCTACGTTCAGTTTCATGAGGAAGCACCCCATGATGAGACGCTGGAGCCGGAGGCCAGGGACTGGTTCCGGAAGCTGGAATCCGGGGATGAGGAAGCTTACCGGCTCTGGAAATATTTCGTGGACGTCAGCTTGGAGGAGTTTCAGCGGATGTACGATCGCCTTGGCGTCAGCTTCGACTATACGCTCGGAGAAAGCTTTTACAACGACAAGATGGGTGCCGTCGTGGATCAGCTGCGCGACCAGCATCTGCTTGAAGAGAGCGAGGGCGCGCTGGTCGTACGCCTGGATGAGGAGGGGATGCCGCCTTGCCTGATCATCAAAACGGACGGAACGACCATCTACCCGACGCGTGACCTGGCAACCGCCCTTTACCGGCACGATGTCTTGGAAGGTGACAAGCTGCTGTATGTCGTGGGCGGCGAGCAGAGGCTGCACTTTCAGCAGGTATTTGCCGTGCTGCGCCGTATGGGGGCAGACTGGGTGGATCAATGCGAGCATGTGCCGTTCGGCCTGATGCGCTTTGAAGGAAAGAAAATGTCCACCCGCCGCGGCAAGATCGTCTATCTTGAGGAAGTGCTGGATGAGGCGGTTGCCCGGGCATTGCAAATCATCGAAGAGAAAAACAGCAGCCTCGAACATAAGGAGGAGGTCGCGGAGGCGGTCGGCATCGGGGCGATTATTTTCGGGGACTTGAAAAACAACCGCCAGAACGAAGTGGATTTTTCCCTGGAGGAAGCGCTGAATTTCGACGGGGAGACAGGGCCGTATCTTCAGTACACGTATGCGCGTACCCAAAGCGTGCTGTCCAAAGGACGCACGGCCGGGGAACCGGAGAGTGGAACGGCCGGGCCTGCCCAAGCGGTTGACGGCCAGCTCGGAGATTCCGGATGGGAGCTGCTGAAGCTGCTGACCCGCTTCCCGGATCAGCTGAAGCGCGGAATCCAGAACAACGAGCCGTCGGTGATGGCGCGGTATGCGCTGGATGTGGCTCAAGCGTTCAACCATTTTTACAACAAGGAACGGATTGTCACCGAGGACAGCAGCCTGAGGGAAGCGAGACTGAAGCTGACGGAGCTGACGGGCGCTTCATTAGCGAGAACGATGCATCTGCTCGGATTAAAAAGCCCGCAGCGGATGTGACGCCATTTGTTGAACGGGGGGAGAGTTGGTTGCCTGTACAGGAGCAAGGAAGCGGCCGGCGGAACACGCCGGCGGAGATCATCCTCCGGCTGGAGGATGTCAGCAAACGCTACGACCGCCGGGTAGTGATTGAGCATATGACGCTCGAGATCGCCAAAGGGGAGTGTACGGCGCTGGTCGGGAAAAACGGCTCGGGCAAAAGCACGCTGCTGCGCTTGCTGGCCGGATTATCCCGTCCTACCGAGGGAAGACGGCGGGGGGAGGACGTCCGAAGCCCCACGATTGGACTTGTCGCCGAGAAGTTTCCGGCGCTGCCGTTTACGCCGGGCGAGTATTTGATGAGCATGGGCATTACGCGAGGGATGGACAAGCGGACCGTCCAGTCGGAAATATCCGAATGGCTCAAGAGACTGGGTATGGATTCGTACAGGGATGTTCGAATGAGCCACTTTTCGAAAGGCATGCTGCAGAAGATCAATCTGGTTCAGGCGGTGATGGGCAAACCAAGGCTTCTGCTGCTGGATGAGCCTTTGTCCGGGATCGACACCCCCTCGCAGAAAGAGGTGGTCCGCCTGCTGATGGACATCAAGGGGATGGGGACCGCGATGGTCATGTCCGTCCATGAGCCGGAGCTGATCAACCAAATGGCCGATCGTATCGTACTGCTTGAGAACGGAAAGATCGTTAAGGAGGAACGCGGGTTCCGCATAGAAACGGTCCGGTATGCGACTATTGTTTTTCATGGAGATCCGCTGAGCGTCCGCCAGTCTTTAGAGGGGATCGGCGATAGAGAAGTAGCTTGGGTAAAAGAGGGGGCGGAATCCGAGATTCATGTAAGAACGGACTTAAGCGATCATGTGCTGCAGCGGATCCTTAACGGCGGGGGTCATATCGTATCCGTTTCGCAGCACGAACCGTCCGAAGTGGATCTAGGCGAGCTGCTCAAGACTGCGGCGGCTGCCTTAGAAGGAGGAACGTTATGATTCGTCTCGATTCTTTTTTACTTGCCAGCTACATCCGGTCTTACCGATACTTTGCTCCTGTGGGGAGCATGCTGATTGCGATGATGCTTTTGTACTCCTACAAGCCGAACCCGGTGATGGACAGCTATGCGGTCACTTCCGCATTTCTGTTTGTCGGCGGGGCATGGTTGTCGTTCAGCTTCCTGAATCATGCGGGCGCCGTATTGGAACAGCTCAGCGTAATTCACGCAGGGAGCATGCGGAAATATGCTGCAAGCCAAATGCTGGCTCTGCTCGCCGTCATCGTCTTTTTAAGCGCCTTTTTCCTGCTGTATCCTGTGGTGATGAACATGTTCGCTGAAACGGTCAGCGCACGGCAGTGGCTTATCGCTTCTTCCGGGCATCTGGCATTGGGCATGCTGGGCGCAGGCATCAGCTATTTCCTTCAAGCCGCTTACATCCGCAATATCAGCCGCGCGACGGCGATTCTGCTGATCATCGTCATTTTGTCGATTGGGGTAAGGCAGATTGCGGCCAAGCTGCCTGAAGGGTTATCCTGGATCCGCTGGGCCTTCCCTCCGGTGGCTGAAATGATCGACACCCTGATGCGGAGTGATACCGCTCTTCTTACAGGCGTATGGGGAGTAATCGGGTATACGTACCTGTATGCTTTTGCTCTGGCCGCAGCCTATTGGATATTCTCTGCATACCGTGATGCCAGAACATAGGCTGATACATTGGGCTTTTCTCAGAACATTGGAACCGTTGATTTCCTTCTATCTCCGGGTTGTGATTGGACCGTAAGCACGGTAACATGGAAATAGGTCTGTCCGATCAGGAATTTTACATAAGAGGTTGAACCTCGGCAGCAGGAGTCAGGAGGAAAAGCATGAAATCAGTCGGTCTACAAGGTATCGAGCAGCAATCGAAGGAACTGTTCGCGTATTTCGGCTTGGCCGTATACTATTCGCAGGCATTGGAGCAGCAGCTGACCAATCTGCTGATGCTGATGAAGCTGTCGAAGGGGGAGGTTCCCTCCGAAGAGGAACTGACCGAGCTGTACCGCCGCAAGCTCAGCAGTTCCCTGGGCCAGCTCGTCAACGAAATCCGGCATCACTTTCCTTTTACGGAAGAAGAGACGCTTCTATTAAAAGAGGTATGGAAGCAGCGGAATTATATCGTTCACGACTATTTCAAGGAACGGATCAAGGAGACGTTCACGCCGGACGGTCGCGCACGGATGATCCGCGAGCTGACTGCTTTTCGGGATCAAGCCCAGGAGCTCGAGCAGAAGCTGCAGGGGTATACGAATGAATTATACGTCAAGCTGGGGCTGGAGAATGATCAGCCGGGAGTTTCCAATCCGCACTGACTCGTCATAAAATAGGCATTCCGGCCTACGGGCATATTGAAACATTTGCGGGAGGTTCCCCGTCTGAGAGGCTGAGGAGGTGATTTGGATGAAAATCACAAAGAAATGGGCTGCGTTCATGGTAGCGGCAGGCTGTCTGGTGTCGGCGTCTTCCGCGTATGCGTTCTCGGATCTGCCGAATAAGCAGCAGGAGGGTATCGCCGAAGCGCTGCAAACGCAAGGGGTCATTCACGGGATTTCAGCGGACCGGTTCGGTCCGGCCGAGCCGTTGACGGCAGCCCAAAGCGTGCAGATGCTGGTGAAAGCGATGAAGCTTCAGCCGGATGCAGGTGCAGCGAACGCCGGGACGCTGGCGGTTCCATCCACAGCCTGGTATGCTCAAGCAGCCGAAACGGCGCTGGATCACGGGCTTGTGGCAACGACCATAGGCAGCTGGAACGACAAGGTCACGAAGGAAGAGTTCGCGCAGATGCTCTACAAAGCCGTCACCGCTATCGGCGACTACCCGCTGATCAAAATGTACGTCACGGTCCAGGATGAGAACGACATGGCTTCCGGATCGCGGGAAGCCGTCCAGTTTCTGCTCCTTACCCACATAGCCGAACTAGATGCGCAGCAGAAATTCCATCCAAGGGACAACATCACCCGGATGGAGGCGGCGGAGATGGTCTATCACGCCATGAATTTCGTTGCTTCGCATCAGCAGGTAAATCAGCCGGAGAACGATGACCAGGTCGCTGTCAGTGTAGAGAAGGTGAACGACCAGGTGAACCGGATCGTCCTTACCAAAGAGGACATGCCGAACCCGGGATACGGCCTCAAGATCGACCGGATCGAATTCGTCTCGGAAGGGAAGGCGGTCGCCTATTATACCATCACGAAACCCGCCCCCGGCATGATGTATCCGCAGGTGATCTCCACGGCCAAGGCTTCCTTTTACATGGACAGCAAAATTCAGGTCAGCGTCAAGCAAACCGGCGGCGGCCTCGGTACGGGCATTTCCCTGAAGGGATCGCTCGAAGAGATGCCTTCCGTTACCCAATAAACAATGAATCGTATCATCCGCACATCGCGGTGATACTGGATCCCCCTGCTTTCCGGAATACCGGAGACAGGGGGATTTTTTTGCGGATGGATCAAGAATAGGAATATTCCGGTTAAAAGTATCATTTTTCGTTGACGAGGCAAATAGTATCGCGGCACCCATCCCGTTTACAATGTTGGCAAGGGGGGAAGAGGATGTCGCAGCTTGCGAACAGCGTGCCCATCACCGAGAGGAGGAAAAAGCGGGGATTGGCTTACCGGATGCTCAGGCAGTGGGATATTCAGCTGATGGTCATACCGGCGCTCATTTTGATTTTTATTTTTTCATACATACCGATGTACGGCGTACTGATGGCTTTTCAGGACTATAACATTTTTAACGGGTTTTGGAACAGTCCGTGGGTGGGATTCAAGCATTTCAGCATGTTTTTTCATGCACCGGAGTTTTGGACGATTCTGCGCAATACGATCATCATCAGCCTGCTGAAGTTTGGTATCGGGTTTCCCGCGCCGATCATTCTGGCCCTGATGCTGAATGAAGTCAGGCAAATGTTCTTCAAAAGGGTGGTTCAGACAATCAGCTACCTGCCGCACTTTCTGTCCTGGGTGATCGTAGCCGGGTTTGCCATGTCGATTCTGTCCACGGATAACGGCAGCCTGAACATCCTGCTGCAGAAGCTGCATTTGATTAAGGAGCCGATCGGCTTTTTGGGACGGGCGGAGTATTTCTGGGGCATTATCGTCTCGACCAGCGTTTGGAAGGAGATCGGATTCAATTCGATCGTGTATCTGGCGGCGATCGCAGGGATCAACCCCAGCCTGTATGAGGCGGCGTCGATCGACGGAGCGGGAAGGGTCAAGCAGGTATTCATGATCACGATCCCTTCCATCATACCGGTGGTCGTTATCTTTATGATCCTGGCGATTGGCAATCTGCTGAGCGCCGGCTTTGAAGACATTCTCCTGCTCGGGGCAAATCCGGTGCTGCGGGATGTGGCCAGCGTCATCGATACCTATGTGTACCGGGTGGGCATCACCAACCAGCGCTACTCGTACGCCACGGCGGTGGGCTTGTTCAAGGCTGTGATCAGCGTCGGCCTGCTGACCTTTGCCAACTACTTTGCCCGCAGGTCGGGAAACAGCTTGTGGTAAGCGCGGGAGACACCGCAGGAAACAGGGAGGCTGCAGTATTGTGAAATATACAAGTACCGGTGACCGGATCATGATGGTCTTCATTTATTTGCTGCTTATTTTACTGGGATTCAGCACATTCTACCCGTTCTGGAACGGACTGGTCATTTCGCTGAACAACGGCATGGACACGGCACTCGGCGGGATCACGTTCTGGCCGCGGGTATGGTCGCTGGAAAATTACCGGGTCGTCTTTCAGGATGACCGGATTGCCAACGCGTTTTTGATCAGCGTGCTCCGGACGGTCGTCGGTACGATTCTGTCGGTGCTGTGTACCGCTATCTTCGCCTACGGCATGACGAAGAAGGAACTGATCGGCCGCAAGTTTTACATGCTGATGTGCGTCGTGACGATGTATTTCGGCGGCGGGCTCATTCCGACGTTTCTCGTCGTCCGCGGTCTGGGCTTGATGAATTCGTTCTGGGTGTTTATCATCCCGGGACTGATCAGCGTATGGAACATGATCATCTTCCGGACGTTTTTCATGGGGCTTCCCGGAGGCCTGGAGGAATCGGCCAAAATCGACGGCTGCGGCAACTGGGCCACTTTTTTTCGGATTATCCTGCCGCTGTCGGGACCGGTCATCGCCACGCTCGGGCTGTTTACCGCGGTCGCTCATTGGAATGAGTGGTTTCTGCCCAGCATTTACATCACCAACGAGAAGCTGCTGCCGATCCAATCCATGCTTCAGCAGATACTAAGCACGAATATTATGACCGAGCAGATGTCCAAGCTGGACTCGGCTGCCCAGAGCAGGCTCGAAACGATGAAAAGTGTGACGACCAAGTCGCTTTCAATGGCGACGATGATGGTGGCGACGCTGCCGATTATCGCCGTGTACCCGTTTGTGCAGAAATATTTCGTGAAGGGCGTCATGGTGGGATCGTTGAAGGAGTAGGGTTTGGAGCGATTTGCTGCTTTGAACATAAATTTGACAATAGGGAAAAGGGGTTATCACGCATGAAAAGTTGGAGAAGATCGCTGCTCGTGGCCTTGGTGTTCCTGTGCACGACAGCCACGGCACTGGCGGGCTGTTCAGGCGGCGGAGAGAAAACGGCCGACAGTGCTGCACCGAAGGCGGAGAGTAAAACCGAAACGAAAGAAGGAAGCGGCAGCGCCTCGGAGCCCTTCCAGCTCGGCAGCGCGCCAGTCGACTTTACGTTCTACGGACACTATGACTGGTATACGATGCCGAACTGGGGCGGGGACGTTGCAAGCAAATGGATTCAGGATAACAAAAAGGTCAACGTCACGGCCATCAACTCCGGCGGCAATGCGGCCCAAAAGCTCAACACGATGATCGCGTCCAAAGAGCTGCCTGACGTGATCTGGATGGAGCGGGGCGCCGATGTGGAGCGGCTGCGTGCGGCAGGCATGCTGGTGCCTTATGACGACTATCTGGACAAATATCCGAATTTGAAAAAATGGGCCGGTGACTCGACGCTCAACATGCTCCGCTCAAGTGACGGCAAGCTGTACCAATTCCCGAACTGGTATACCTCGCAGCCTGCGGGCAATGCCGGATACCTGATGAACAGCAAGGTGTACAAAGAGCTTGGCTCGCCAAAGCTGGAGACAACTGACGATCTGTATAACTACCTGAAGAGCGTGAAGGCCAAGTATCCGAACATGGTGCCGTTCGAGTCGGATTTGGCCAAGGACGGGCAGGGGCTTGATATTCTGTACGGGGCGTTCGGGGAAGACCATCCGCCGGTGTATTTGAAAGAGAGAGCCGTGCCGGTCGACAATAAGCTGACGTCCATTTTCCAGGATCCAGTCTACCGCGAGTCCATGCAGTTTGCCTCCAAGCTGTTCCGCGAAAAGCTGATGGCCCAGGACGCATTAACCCAAACGAAAGACCAGATTCTTGAAAAAGCTTATAACGGCCGCATTGCCATCGCAGCCGGAGCGAGCCCGACGGAATACGGCAGCAAGGGCGACGTCGAGCTCAAGAAAAAGGACCCGACCTCCGGCTACGAAATGATCTGGCCTGTGCATAAGGAAGGGCTGGACAAAAACAAGATTTGGACGGGAACCTACAATCAGCTGGGCTGGAACGTGGCCGTCATTACGAAGTCCGCCAAGGACCCGGAGAAGATCTTTGCGTTCCTTGACTGGCTGACCGGAGAGGAAGGAAGCCGGGTCATCATGTGGGGACCTGAAGGAACGCTGTGGCAGGGAACGGATGAAGAAGGATATCCGGTCTTTACCGACACATACATTAACGACATCCAAAAGCGCAGCGATATTATGGATGCGACGGTGAATCTCCAGTGGAACGGCAATACCGTCTATATCGACAAGTCCAAGATGAAATTCGAGAAGACACTCCCGCCGGAAAAACAGAATTGGGAGAGCCGCTACCAATCCGAAATTACGTGGAAAACGCAGTATAACGCCACCGCCTTCGTCAACCTGAGCCCGATGCCGGATACCGAAGAAGGTATCATTCAGCAGAGCGTGGACGAAATCTTCTCCGAATCCCGCGCCAAAGCGCTGTATGCGAAGAGCGACGACGAGGTGCTGACGATTCTGGACCAGGCGCAGAAGGACGCATTGGCGGTCGGATACGACAAACTGCTCGAATACAAGACGCAGAAATGGCAGGAGAACCTGAAAAAAATCGGCGGTCAATAATCTAAATCTAGCATGTTCTAGTATAATGATACTAATTCTTCTAATCGCGAGGATGCCGTCCCGACCCGGGGCGGCTGCTCGCTTCTCCAGCGTCCGGGGCGTATTCAGGGTAGATGGCATGATCGCGTGGGACGGATGAACGGCTGTTTGTCTGAAGCCGGGATCTGACCATAGTATTCATTTTAATGATCAGGAGATGAGCTCATGTACAAGGTGTTGATCGTGGATGACGAGATTCTTGATCTGGAGGGTATGCGCTCTTTTATTCCTTGGGCAGAACTGGGGCTGGAAGTGACAGGCGCGGTGAACAATGGGTTTGACGCCTTGGCACTGCTGGAACGCCAGCCGGTCGATATTTTAGTAACAGACGTACATATGCCTAGCATGACAGGCCTGGAGCTGGCCAGAAAGGCACGGGAGTTCGCTGGCCGGCTTCGGGTTATTTTCGTGAGCGGTTACCAGGATTTTCACTATGTCAAAGAGGCGATAGCCCTGAATGCGTTCAGCTACGTGCTGAAGCCGATGGACGATAAGGAGCTGACCGATGCGCTGCGCACCGTCGTGCAGCAGCTTGATCAGGAGAAACGGCGGCAGCAGAACGAACAGGCTTACCGGGAAATCGCCAAAAACGACTATCTGTTGAAGCTTCTCGAAGGCGCGGAAGCCGAAGAGGCTGCCGGGGTGCTGCAGGAAAGCTACGGGTTTGACCGTTTAGGATGGCCGGTGCGTGCGGCCGCCGTCGAGCTGGACGACCTCAGCTGGAAGCTCGACCCGATGCCGGAACACCGCCAGCAGGAATGGTTCAACCGATTTTACGATTCGCTGGTTCCGCTGCTCACCGAGGCCCGGATCCGGCATGTGTGCAAAACTTCGCGACGGCGGATTTTCGTGCTGATCGAGGATGGGGTGGACTTACAAGCGCTGTCGGCTTTGGCGGATCGGATTCAAGAGCTGCATCCCTTCTCCGTCACGGTCGGTGTAGGAGAAGAAGCGGTAAATCTGACCGGGCTGCGCCGTTCTTACGGTGAGGCCTTGGAGGCGCTGTCGTGCAAGCTGATTGCCGGCAAGGGCCGGGTCATCCGCCATGGGGAACTGAAATGGGACGATGCCCTCGAGCAGCCTTCCCAAACCGCTCTGCCGCCAGAGCCGCTGTATACCGCTGTAGTGAACTTCGATCTCGTCACGGTCAGCGACGAAATCGACCGGCTGTTCGCCGCTGCGGCCGGGATGAGGTCGAAGCTAAAAATCCAATATTTCGTCATGCACATCCTGCTTGGGCTCGAGCATCACCTCCGGGCGATCAACGAGAGCCTTGCGAACGCCCTCCAAGAGGAAACGGGAGGCAGTCCGGATGTGATGCTGCAGCTCGAGACGATCGACGATATCCGTTCCTGGCTGCGAAAACGGCTCTTTGCCGCCGCAGAGGTTATTCAGCGCCGTAAGCAGAAGAAAAGCTCGAAGCTCGTTGACGAAATGATCCGGTACGTGAAAGAGCAGCTGCATGAAAATGTGACGCTGAAGGAGGTCGCCGACCACCTATGCTTTTCCCCAAACTATTTGGGAACGCTCTTCAAGGAAGTGATGGGCACGAATTTCAGTGAATACGTCATTCACCTGCGGATGGAGAAAGCGGGCGAGCTCCTCAGGGATCCCAGAGTGAAGGTCTACGAAGTGGCCGACCGGGTCGGGTACCGATATATGCCCTATTTTAGCCGGCAATTTAAAGAGGTGTTCGGCATGACGCCGGGCCAGTTCCGGAGAAACGTATAATGAGGCGCGCGGCAATGAGGCCGCCAGGCGGGAAGCTGTTCCTGCCCTTTGGCGTCAAACTGTTTATCTCCTATTTGGTGCTGATCATCGTGCCGATTTTTATGTTCGGTTATATCGCCAATACAATCCTCGTCAACTCCTACCGCGAGCAAATGAACACGAATTTGACCGGGACGCTGAAGCAGATCCGTGACAACATCGCCTATAAAATGGAGGACACGCAGCGGCTGTCGGACTTGCTGTACTTTGACGAAAGCATGCCCTTGGAGCTGATGCGATACGAGGAGGGCTGGGTCAGCTACCAGACGACAAAAAAGCTTCTGATTCCAAAGTTCCGCCAAGTCACGGATTCGAGCAACCTGCGGATCTGGATGAGCATTTATTTAAAAAACGAAACGCTGCCCGAAATCTATAACGCCGACCCGCAGGGGACGGACCCATTGACCAGGGGGAATCATTGGGATTTGTACCATTTGAACCGGATTCAGAACAAACCGTGGTACGCTGACTTTCCTCCGGAGGAATACGGCAAAACCGTCGTATGGAGGCAGGTGGAAGACGACGGCATGTTCGGGAGAATCTCGCTGCTGCGGCGGCTGGTGGATACCCGCGATCCAATGAAGCTGGAGACGATCGGGTTTATCCGGATCAGCGTTTATTTGTCCGAAATTTTCCGGAGCGTCGATGCGGGCAAAATCGGCAGCGGCAGCATGCTGTCGATCAGCGGGGAGGGAGGCCGGCGAATGTACGCTTCCGGCGAAAGCGGTCTGCTGCTGGCTTCCGAACCCGGGAGCAAGATGGAGATCGATCTGGGCCGCTATACGATGCTGGAGGAAACGCTGCCGGAGCTCGGCTGGAACTTGGCTGCCTACGTACCGAACAGCGTGGTAGACCAGGACACGCGCAAGGTGAACCTGCTTACGCTGATCATTTGTCTGCTCAGCGTCGGATTGATCTCAATTGTCGCCTACGGGGTGTCCCGCTTCTTTTCCAGAAGGGTGTCCAAGGTCGTGTCGGTGCTGCAGCGTTTCCAGCAGGGGGATTTCCACAAGCGGATCCATTACCGGGGGAACGACGAATTTACGATCATCGCCGGCTCGCTGAACAAGCTGGGCGAGCAGACAGAGCATTTGATCCAGGAAGTTTACGTCACGAATCTAAAGAAAAAGGAAGCGGAGCTCGAGACGCTGCAGGCCCAGATCAACCCGCACTTCCTGTACAATACGCTCTCATCGATCAGCCGGCTGGCCAAGTTCGGGCAAGTGGATAAGCAGCATCAGATGGTGATGAACCTGGCGAAGTTTTACCGGTTGTCGCTGAATGAAGGGCAGACCGTCATTTCGATTTATCACGAAATCGAGCAGGCGCAGGCATACATCGATATCCAGCAGGTCAAGTACGGTGAGCGGATGGAGGTGCATTTTGACATCGACCCGCAGATCGTCAAGTTTATGACGGTGAAGCTGATTCTTCAGCCGTTCATCGAGAACGCGCTGCAGCATGCCTGGCGCGGGGACCGGATTTATATCCGGGTTGTCGGGCGGATGGACGCCGGGACCGGCTCGATCGTTTTCCAGATCATCGACGACGGCAGCGGGATGACACGGGAGCGGGTGGAGGAGCTGTCCGGCTCAGGTTCAGGCTCGGCTGCGGGCACGGCCGGGTCAGGCACCTCGCAGCAGCGCAAAGGTTACGGCATCCGGAACGTAAACGACCGGATCAAGCTGTATTTCGGCAGCGATTACGGCGTCTCCCTGTACAGCCGGCCGGGGATCGGAAGCTGCGTGACGATCCGGATTCCGGTGCAGCCGCGCAGCCGGGGCGAACAACGGCAGAACGGTCATGACCATATCGGGAGGACCGGATGAGCAGGAGAGAAACGGGAGATGCAGCTGAGGAAACCGCTGTAACAATCTTGCATAACAGCCGTAAGCCGTACGGGGATGATGGCGGAGCCGGATAAGCGCAAAGCCGAAACGACCGAGAAGAGGCATAGTGGTGTAAGGTGTAACAGCATGTCCGTCCATTATCAGCGAAACAGAAGTAGTAATGGAATGGTTACTTAGTGTATGCTCATGGCATTAAAAAGGGAGCGATCCGATCACGGATTCGCTCCCTTTTTAGTGTTTTTCGTATACGTTCTTTTAATGTTAACCCCATAGTGGTCACATGGCCGTGGGATGACCACGGTCAAGAATCGCTGGATGCAGTCTGTATGGTGTCACCCGGCGAATTACACCGGTGAAGGCGCCTGAACCGGCGGCTGTGCCTTGATCCCGCTGTCCGGGGCAGGTGCGGCTGCACCCGAGCCCTGCTGAAGCTGATACATTTGGTAGTATCTGCCGCCGAGCTTCATCAGCTCGTCATGGCTGCCCTTCTCGACAATCTCGCCCCGATGCAGCACCAGAATCTGATCGGCGCTGCGGATGGTCGAAAGACGGTGCGCGATGATGAACGTCGTACGGCCCTTCTTCAGCACCTCCAGCGCGGATTGGATCAGGCTCTCCGTCTCGGTATCGATGTTGGCCGTGGCCTCGTCGAGAATGAGGATCGCCGGATCGAAGGCGAGCGCGCGCGCAAACGAGATCAGCTGGCGCTGCCCCGCCGAGAGCGTGCTGCCCTTCTCAACGACAGGCTCATCGAAGACCTGCGGCAGATGCGCCAGGATCCGCTCGGCGCCGACATCGCGCAGCGCCTTTTCGATTTGCTCGCGCGATATTTTGGCGTCGCCCAGGCTGACGTTCGAGGCGATCGTACCTGTGAAGAGGTACGGATCCTGGAGGACGATGCCCATATGATGGCGCAGCCATTGCTTCGGCAGTGCGGTCACATCCTGGCCGTCGATGGTGATCGTCCCTTTTTGCGGGTCATAGAACCGGAACAGCAGGTTGATAATCGAGCTTTTGCCGGAACCGGTATGGCCGACCAAAGCAACCGTCTGCCCCTGCTTCGCTTCAAAATTGATGTTCTTCAGGACATAATGGTCTTCCTTGTAGGCAAAGGAGACGTTTTTGAACTCAACGTTGCCTTTGTACCGCGGCATACTTCCGTCCGTCACGTCTTCGCCCGGCTCATCCATCAGCGTAAATACGCGGCCGGCCGAGACCATGGAAGAGTCCAGGGCGGCGAGCTGATTGACCATACCGGTGATCGGCTGGAACAGGCGCCCCAGCACGTCGACGAAGGCGTACAGCACGCCGAGCGACACGGCGCTGCCTCCGGTCAGCGTGCCAAAGCCGAAGTACCAAAGGATCACGGCAAAGGAGAAGCTGCGCAGCACGTTGACCAGATTGTGTGTCGTTAGCGCATTCAAATTGAGCATTTTGTTCTGATGCTTCATATAGTCGTCGTTCAAGGCTTCAAACTCTTCGGATGTCTGCTTTTGCCGGCGGAATATGCGGATAATGGACATCCCTTGAATGGACTCATTGATAATGGCGTTAATTTCGCTTAAGCGCGACCGGATGATCGTGTTGTACTTGGTCGCGAATTTCCGGTAGAGCACGATCCATACGATCAGCAGCGGGACGACGAACAAGCAGACGAGGCCGAGCCGGACATCCAGCAGGAACAAGGCGATATACACCCCGGTAATGTAGATGATCCCCGAGCTGAAGTTCGACAGCACCGCAACGAACAGGTCCTTGACCGCTTCGGTGTCATTGGTAATGCGGGAGACCACCTTACCGGCAGGCAGTGTATCGAAGAAATATACCGGCAGCCGCTGCATGTGCGCATAGACGTCAGTCCGCAGCTTCTGGATGACTTTATTGGCGGAAGACTGCAGCCAGTACGTTTTGCCGAATTCCGTAAAGATGCTGATCACCAGGAAAATACAGTACAGTCCGACGAGCTTCAAAATACCCGGTATTTCCAGCTTGTAGAAGGAATACAGCTCACTCGCGGACAGCTTGGCGGCCGGATAGGTCTCCACAGCGCCGCCGCGGCTGATCGTCAGCTGTCCGTTCTCGAATTTGCGCTCCCCGTCCGGATTGGCTACGGGCTGGTTGACAAAATAAAAGTCCCGTCCGGTTTGCAGCAGCCGGACTTCCTGGCCTTTGGCTTCTCCTTCACCGAAGCGGTCGCCGCGCTTGTAATAATGGCCGTTGTAGGATACGGCGTTTTCAGATGATGTCGTTTCAAAATATGGCTTTTCAATGCCCAGCATATGATCGTCGATCATCGTCTTGGCGATGAACGGGCCGGCAAGCTCGGCGCCGACGCCGATCGCCAGGGCGATGATGGCCGCGATAAAGATGCCTTTGGCGCATAGGGCGTACTGGAACAGCCGCTTGCCTACGCTAGCTTTAGAATTCATAGGTTTACACCTCATTTTTAAGTGGACAAATTGTTTTCGACCTGCTGCCGTTCAAACTGCTCGCGGTACCAGCCGCCCTTGGAGAGCAGCTGCGCGTGGGTTCCTTGTTCGACGATGGCTCCTTCATCCAGCACCACGATCCAGTCTGCATGTTCGATGGCGGACAGGCGGTGCGTGGAGATCAGCGTCGTTTTGCCGGAGCGCTGCTTGCGGATATTTTCGATGATCCGCGCCTCGGTCCGGGCGTCGACCGCGGAGAGGGCGTCATCGAGAATCAGGATCTCCGGATCGGAGATGAACGCCCTGGCAAGCGATACGCGCTGCTTCTGGCCGCCGGAAAGGGATACGCCTTTCTCGCCGACGAGGGTGTCAAGTCCGGCTGCGAGCGTGTGCAGATCGTTGTCAAACGCAGCTGTCGCGATCGCTTCCATAATGATGTCGTCTTCAGCCTGGAATTTGCCGAACTGGATATTTTGCCGGACCGATTTAGAGAACAGGATTTGTTCCTGCGGAACATAGCCGATCCAGCTGTGAAGCTGGTTTTGGGTAATGCGCTCGATCGGAACCTCCGAGATCAGAATATCGCCTGTTCCCGTCGGATACTCGTGCAGCAGCTGCTTCAAGAGCGTCGACTTACCGCTGCCGGTGCGTCCCACGACGCCGAGCGTCTGGCCCTTATGCAAGGTCAGGTTAATGTGCTTCAGATTGTCGACCGATGAGGTCGGATACCGGAACGTGACATCCCGCAGCTCAATCGTGTCGGGACGCTCCACCCGAACCGGATCGGGCGCATCCTGAACGTCCGGCACGACCGATAACGTCTCATTAACCCGGTCGAGGGAGGCGCTGCCCCGCTGCATGACGTTGATCAGCTCACCGATCGCAAACATCGGCCAGATCATCATCCCAAGGTACATATTGAACGATACGAGATCCCCCAGGGTAATTTGATTTTTAAAAACGAGATAAATGCCGAAAGCCAGGCCGATCACGTAACTTGCGCCTACGCATAAGCGGATGGTCGGCTCGAACAGGGCGTCCAGCTTGGCGACCCGCATGTTTTTGCGGTACACATCGTCCGTAATTTCCTTGAACCGGCGCTGGTCCTCACGCTCCTGAACGTACGCCCGGATGACGCGCACCCCGGCGACCGACTCCAGCACCTGGTCGTTCATGTCGCCGAACGCGTCCTGCGCTGCCGTATACCGTTCATGAATGACCTTGCCGTAAATTTTCATGGCCAAGGCGATAAACGGCAGCGGCAGGATGGCGGCGAGCGTCAGCTTCCAGCTGATGAGAAAGCCCATCGCCAGCAGCACGACGCTGAGGTACACCGTCGAGTCTGTCATCACAAGCATGCCGAAGCCCGCCGTGTTGGCGACGGAACGCAGGTCGTTGGTAGCTCTGGCCATCAAATCACCCGTCCGGTTCCGTTCGAAGAACGGAGGGACCATGCGCAGCAGCTGGTTCATGTAGCGGGAACGCAGGATACGCTCCACGAGGTTAGCGCCGCCGAACAGCTTGTGCATCCATATGTAGGTGATGATGTAAATCACGGTGAGCGTACCGAGAATCAGCACAATATACCGTGTCAGCGAAGTCCAGGTAATCGAACCGCGGACGATTTCGTCGATAGCGCTTCCGAGAAAACGCGGGGGAAACAGCTCGCCGATTCCGCAGAGGATCAGCATAATCAAACCGATCAGGTAACGCTTCTTTTCCTGGCGGAAAAACCAGCCCAGGTTTTTAAGTACGGAAAACAAAACTTTCACTTCCTCTCATGTCTAAAATGCCGGCAGTTCTTGCTTGCGGAGTTCATGGAAAATTAAAAAAGGCATACCATCCGTATACGGACGATATGCCTTGCAATCCTACATTTATCATGCGTACGGTTGAGTGTGAGCAGCCGTACCGCGGAAGGTTAACATTCAATGGCTCCAAGAGGCACGACTTCATCGCGCTCCTTAAGAAGGCCTCACCAGCAGGGCTGCTCCAGTATTCAATTGATAAAGATCTTGATGATGGTTGCGTGGATGAAAATTTATCATATTGAACACAGAACTCACCCTTTCTTGTTGATGTTGGTCTTGAGCCCGAACAGGGAGCGCTTGCATATCAAGGACACGACCTTGTCGGGTTCATTTGGGAATAAATTGAAAACGGATCTCGTATGCAGAAAATTTTATCATCGCGTCAAGAGAGCTGTCAATTTATATTTTCAGGAATCCGCAAAAAAATGTTATGATGTACTTATGAACATACAGAATTAGAGAGAGGGAGTGAAACCAGATGGAACTGCGGATCAGCCCAGACGCTGCACGCTGGTATAAACGAGAATTGAATTTGGCAGAGGGCGCGGCGCTTCGCTTTTTTCCCCGCTACAGCTCGGGCGGCGGACTGCATCCCGGATTTTCGCTCGGCATTTCCGTGGAGAACCCGGAGCATCCGGTGCTGAAGGAAGAGCTTGAGGGCGTGGCCTTTTTTATAGAGGAACAGGATACCTGGTATCTGCAAGGATACGATCTGGTCGTCAATTATTTGGCAGCTTACGATGACATTGAATATGTATATGAAGCGGAGCGCGAACATAACACTTCCGCCACTTCATCATGATGCTGAATCGGCCGCACTCGCTAAACCAAGCGAATGCGGCTTTTCTATTTGCGGGCTGCAAGGCATGGAGCCATTCACGTCACTTCTTGGGGGAGCCGGAGGGGAAGGCAATCATGCGGTATTCATAGCGGCCGACCTCCATCCGGCCTGTTGTGAACGCTCGCCGCTCAGCTTGTCGAATCCTTCGCGAGGCAGCGTCACGCTCTCGCCTTCCCCGTTCATGTTGACAATCACCCGTATTTCCTCCGTCTCCGATTCGCGTGGCGCTACGATCGTGCCGGTCGTCACTTCCGCCATCCGCTTTACGTTCGCTTCTTTCCCGTAATGGACCAGCATCCGCTCCAGCATCTCGCTGCCTTCGTCTCCTGCAGGCAGCGAGCCGAGCAGCACGATTCTGCCTTGCCCCCGCTTCATTTCCGTCAGGAAGGACAAGCCCGGCGATGGACCGTCGATGAGCGTGCCGACGCTTTTCGCCTCCGTCGGATATCTTCCCGGACGATTTCGCCGCTCCACAATTCCGGATAAAAAGCCGCGCCGTGATAAAGCTTATTCATCATTTGCGTTCCACCCCATTTCGCTGTATGGTTACCAACCCCACTTTAGAAAGGGGCCGCGCTGAAGGCAATCGGATATTTTTGCAGCGCGAATATGGCGGTATAACACTCTTTTGCCGGCTTTGCACTTTTTTAAAACATGCCGTAAACCCACACTGCAGGAGTCTTCAAAAATGTCTCATTGCCGGAAAAGAAAGTGCTGACTCATAATTAGGCCACAACGCTCGCGAGGCGATGAACACATATGGAGGTGGAAAGCGATGGAGCAGGCGACGGCCCAAGGGAATCTTCCACAAGCGTCCAAGCCGGCGGTTTACCGCACGAGCATCGCGGCCAGGCTGCGCAGGGACAAATGGTTATACCTGTTAATGCTCCCCGGCTTGCTTTATTTTTTAATATTCAAATATGTGCCCATGTGGGGCGTGCTGCTGGCCTTTCAAAACTATCAGCCGTTCACCGGGTTCTGGAAAAGCGAATGGGTGGGCTTCGAGCATTTCCGCCTGTTCTTTGAAAACCCCGAGTTTTTTATGCTGCTGCGCAATACACTGCTGCTGTCTTTTTACAATCTGATTTTCTTCTTCCCGGCTCCGATCATATTGGCGCTCCTGCTGAACGAAGTCAGACTCGCATTCTTCAAGCGGACCATTCAAACGATGATCTACGTTCCGCATTTTATTTCGATGGTCATCGTGGCGAGCTTGACTTACGTGTTTTTGACGACGGAGGGCGGCACCGTCAATGAGCTGCTCTTCCAATATACGGGCAACAAAATCCAGTTTCTGTCCGATCCGTCATGGTTCAGGCCGATGATTATCCTGCAAACGATCTGGAAGGAATGCGGCTGGGGGACGATTATTTTCCTGGCGGCGCTGGCGGCCGTCGACGTGGAGCAGTATGAGGCGGCGACGATCGACGGAGCGAACCGCTGGCGGCAAATTTGGCATGTGACGCTGCCGGCGATCCGCAGCACGATCGTGATCCTGCTGATCCTGCGGATGGGCAGCGTGCTGGATAACGGCTTTGAGCAAATCTATTTGATGCTGAACCCGCTCAACCGCACGGTGGGCGAAGTGTTCGACACTTACGTGTACGCGATGGGCATTACGCAGGGCGCGTTCAGCTACAGTACGGCCGTCGGGCTGTTCAAATCGATTGTCGGCGTCACGCTCGTGCTCGGCACGAACTGGCTGGCGAAAAAATTCGGCGAGTCCGGACTGTACTAACCCATTCAGAAAGGGGAAATCCATCCATGGCCAAGCAATACAGGACCGCGGCCGGCGCTACGTTTGACGTGGCTAACTATATCGTCCTGACGCTGTTCGGGCTGGCCGCCGTGCTACCTTTTGTCTACGTCATTGCGGGTTCCTTCGCCTCGGACGCGGAGCTGACGCAGCGGGCGGTGTTTTTTATCCCGAAAACCTTTACGCTGGCAGCCTATGAGTTTATTTTTTCGACGGGGACGATCGTCAAGAGCATCGGCGTTTCCATTTACGTCACCGTTATCGGTACGCTCGTCAATCTGTTTTTTACGGTCACAATGGCCTATTCCTTGGCCAAGAGGGGACTTTACGGCCGCAATCTGGTGCTCAATCTCGTCATCTTCTCCATGCTGTTCGGCGGAGGGATGATTCCGACGTACCTGGTCGTCAAGGAGCTGCACCTGCTCGATTCGCTGTGGGCGCTCATGCTGCCTGGTGCAATCAGTGCGTTTAATTTGATCATCGTCAAAAACTTTTTTCAGGAAATTCCGAAGGAAATTGAGGAAGCGGGCCGCATCGACGGCTGCTCGGAGCTGGGCCTGTTATGGCGGATTGTGCTGCCGCTCTCGATGCCCGTTCTCGCCACCTTCACCCTGTTTTACGCCGTGGGGCATTGGAACGATTTCTTTGCAGCGCTGCTGTATATTAACGATCCGGAAAAATGGCCGCTGCAGGTCATGCTGCGCCAGATCGTCCTGTTGTCACAGGCGGCCGCGGGCGATTTGAACTCGATGGACCCGAATTTTGTGAAACCGCCGGACCAATCGATCAAAATGGCCGTCATCGTCGTCGGCACCATTCCGATTCTGTGCGTGTATCCGTTCCTGCAAAAGCACTTTGCCAAAGGGGTTCTGCTGGGTTCGGTCAAAGGTTAAAGGTAAAAGTCAGGCGGTTCACCGTGTGATCCCGCCGAAATGCTCCGGAATTTATACACATCTGCACTGATTTTTCGCTTGGAGCCCGGGCGGTTTTGCAATATGATCTAACGTTAAAGGGAGGCTATTTTCGTGAAGAAAAAGAAAAAGCAAGCGAAACGCGTGTCCACATTTCTCATTTTGAGCACGGTTTGCGCCGCAGCGCTCGCAGGCTGCTCATCCGGCAGCGGCGGCAGCAGCGAGGGCGCCTCGGGCGGCTCGTCCGCAGCTCCTTCTGCAAACGCTTCCGCGGAGGCGGAGAAGCCGCTTAAGCTGAACATTATGCTCCCGATTTTTAAAACGAACTATCCGAAGGATGACAGCCCCGTCGCCGCCGAGCTCGAGAAGCTGACGAACACGGACATCCATTTCGAATGGGTGCCGAACGCTTCATACGGCGATAAATTCAACATTACGCTTGCTTCCGGAAATCTGCCGAAAATTATTTACGTGCCGGATTCGAAGGGTCCGAGCTTCGTGAGCGCCGTAAAATCAGGGGCTTTTTGGGACCTGACCGACAAGATGAAAAATTATCCGAACCTCAGCCAGGCCAATGAAGTCATCCTGAACAACTCCTCGATTAACGGCAAAACGTACGGTATTTACCGCGGGCGTGAGCTGGGCCGCAACGGCGTATATTACCGCCAGGATTGGCTGGAGAAGGTGGGCCTGCAGCAGCCGAAAACGATCGACGATTTCTATAATATGCTGAAGGCGTTTAAGGAGAAGGATCCGGACGGCAACGGCAAGGACGACACGTACGGTCTGGTGATGGTCAAATGGACTGCAGGCTGGGGAGCCGGTTTCGACCAGATCAAGCTGTGGTTCGGTGCGCCGAACGTATGGGGTGAAAAGGACGGCAAGCTCGTGCCGGAATTCGAATACGACGAGTATTTCGAAGCGCTCAAGTTTATGAAAAAGCTGTACGACGAGAAGCTCGTCAATCAGGATTTCGCCGTGATGGATTCAGCCAAGTGGACGGATCCGCTGGTGAATGGCCAAGCCGGCGCCATTATCGACGTCGTGGACGGAGCGGCCCGCGCCGACGACAAGATTCATGCCACGCTTAAGGACGCGGGCAAAGAAGATTCCAGGGAGCAGTACGTGGACGTGTTCGGCGCCGTCACCGGTCCGGACGGACAAATTCATACGCTGCCGACTTCCGGTTTTGCCGGCCTGCTGGCCATCCCGAAATCGAGCGTAAAGAGCGAAGAAGAGGTCGACCGCCTCCTGAAGTTTCTCGACCAGCTGAACGAACCGGACCTGCAGACGCTGACCAGCTTCGGGCTTGAAGGCAAACATTACAAGAAGATCGACGACAAGACGCTGGAGAGAAGCTCGGACTCGGTGCTGCTCGAGTCGGAAGTCGAAGGGCTGAATCAGATGGTGCCGTACATTCCGGAAGGCAAAGGACTCCAGGTAGCCCAAACGCCGCTTCGCTTGAAGCAGACGGAGGTTCAATTGAAAAACCGGGACACGATCGTCGCCAATCCGGCGGAGCCTTTCATTTCCGAAGTGTACGCGCAAAAAGGGCAGCAGCTTGGCAACATCATTAACGATGCCCGAATCAAATTTATCGTCGGCCAGATCGACGAGAAGGGCTGGCGCGATGCGATCGAGCTGTGGAAAAAATCAGGCGGCGACGATTATGTGAAGGAAATCAACGAGCTGTACGCCGCCTCGAAGTCCTGACCGGCCCCAGCGTAAATGACCAGAGCGGCTGTCCCAAGAAATCGTCCGCCTAGCGACGGTGGCTGAAGCGGTGACCGGCTGGGGGACTGGAGCTGTATCCTTTAGCCGGGGGCCGTGAACGGATTGGAGAGGCTCCGGCCTCTTTTTTTCGAACATCATTTTTATATTCGGGGTCCCGTAAAACACCTGATTTCGCAGCAAGCAGAAAGCCCCACGTCGTGGGGTTATTTCCCTATCCCCGGTTATTTGAACGATTTTCTCGGATTTCATGCTGGACATACCCGTGGAGCAGAGGGTACTGTTTTCTAAAGGGTTTTTTTAAGTATGGTTAATTGTATACGCTTACATATTTAAAGGGCATTAGGCTCGCCATAAAGGCGGGGACGACAAATTTTGGATATGGTTGGTGAGCTGACGATGAATGGATGGAAGTCGCTAATGGCCCGCTTATCTGGCGGCGGATCGGGCAGCTTTTACAGAAAAAGCCTGGTTATGTTCTTGGTTGTGGCTGGCATCCCCGGGATCATCACCGGGATTTTTGTGTACTCCATGGCTGGCGGGAGGCTGGAGAAGGAACTGCTGAAGCTTCATAATGACCAGATCGAACAGCGGTCGCTGAACATGGATAAGCAGCTGTCCAATCTCGAAATGATGCTGGCGCACTGGGCGTTCGACTCGCGCTTTGATGAATCGCTGAGGGGCCACGACTTCGTGCGCGACTTTGAAAAAACGCGCGACATCACGAACACGCTGCTGGTGATGCAGGGCTCCAATACGATGATCCATAACGTCAGCCTTTATTTGCGCGGAGACCAGCCGATATTGTTTTATCCGGAATACTCCGCCTTGAATGACCGGCAGCTCATCTCCCGATACGAACGTCTGATGGATGCGGGGAAGACGACGTATTGGACACAGCAGGCGCTTGACCCAGATCAGCAGGGGAGGACGGAATTGACGTTTGTGCATCTCATCCCGGGTGGCAGCTCCAATCCGCTCGGGGCCTTGGTCGTCAGGCTGGACAACGATCAAGTCGCAGAGGTGCTGAGGACGTTGACTCCTTATGCTGATGGGGAGAACTTTCTGATGGAAGCGGGAGGCGGCCTCTACGTTTCCGCTAACGGCAACCGGATGGATTCGCCTTTTGTCAAGGCGGTCCGCGGTGATGTGGAATCCGATGGGAAGGCCCGAGGGTCCTTTCTCTTTGAATGGAACGGCAAAACCTATGCGGTCACATACGGTTATTTCGCACGCATCATGGACAACTGGCTGTACGTGTCAGCCTCGCCGATTACGAACATTACGGCCCCGGTCGTGCTGATATCCAAAGTCATTCTGGCGGTCAGCGCGAGTGCTCTCCTGCTGGCGGTGCTGCTGGCATGGCTCGCCTCGAAACGGATGTATTCGCCGGTCAAAAGGCTGATGGCGAATTTGCAGCCGCACGCTTCCTTAGCGGGAATGGGCAGCGTCGACGAATTTGCCATCATCGAGCGGCAGTGGCAGCACTTAAGCCGGGAGAGCCGGGAGCTGAACGCCAAGCTGCTCGAGCAGCTGCCCCACGTGAAGGAAAGCTTTCTCCACCAGCTGCTGCAGGGGTATTTGTACGCCTATTCGGAGGAGGATCTGCGCTCGCGCATGGAACGGTACAGATGGCAGGTGCACGGCAAGCAGTTCGTCGTGCTGTACGTTCATTTGACGGGCATCGCAGCCATGGAGGGGAAATTCAAGTTCGGAGACGAGGGACTGGTCACTTTTGCGTCGGTCAACATGATTGAAGAGCTGGCAGCCGTCCATTTCGAGCAGAGCAGCACGATCAATTTCCACGATCTAGGATCGGGTGTACTGCTGATCCTGCCGGAAGGCGAGCCGTGCGCAGAGCCGATCAAGGTGTTCAGCGAGGAGCTGACGCAAGCGGTCAACCGGCTGCTCAACATGCGCGTCACCATCGCCGTCAGTCGGACCATGAACCGCATCGGCGACATTCCGCTCGCCTTTGAAGGGGTGAAGCATGCCGCAAGCTTCCGCAACTTCGAGCATGACAATCAGATCATCGATATGGAACAGCTGAACTACGAAGACGGGGCCGAGCCTCCGTATCCGTTTACGCTGGAGCGGGAGTTCCTGCAGGCGCTTCGCACCGGACAGGAAGCGGATGCCCGGGCTCTGCTCGCCGACTTTCAGGATGCGCTGTCCGTACAAGGAGCGAAGGCGATCGATGTCCAGCAGGGAATGCTCCATTTGCTTGGATCCGTACAGCATGCGATCCTTGTATCCGGCATCCAGCCGAACCGGCTGTTCAAAGGCGCCAACTTGTATGAGCAGCTCTCGCAGATGAAAGAGCCGGCCGCCTTCCGGGACTGGTTCGAGGCGAAGGTCATCGCTCCGTTCATGCAGGAGCTGACGAACCGGTCGGACTGCCAGGTCAAACAGCTGATGGAGCAGGCGATGATCTACATGCAGCAGAACTACATGCTCGATATTTCGCTCGATAACTGTGCCGACCATATCGGCACGAATCCTTTTTTCCTGAGCAAGTCGTTTAAGCGGGTTACCGGTAAAAACTTTATCGATTATCTGACCGAGCTGCGCCTGGAAAAAGCGAAGGAGCTGCTGCGGGAATCGGAGCTGAAGATCAACACCGTCGCCGAGCAGGTCGGCTACCAGCACAGCTATTTTAACCGGATCTTTAAAAAGCTTGAAGGGATGACGCCAACCCGCTACCGTGAGCTGAGCCGGGCGGAATAGGCGTCAGCGATACAGTTACGGAAGAAGCCGGCAGCGGTTCAACAGGAAACCGCTTCCGGCTTTTTATGCGCTGACAGTTCGCGGAACCCCGCCAAGCACACTATTCAGGATGTATTCCACGGTTGCCCGCCCTCCTTCAAGAATGTGCAAGCCGGGTGAAAACGTGCAATGCTGCCGTATCGGGCCCGCCAAGAAAGTGTCATTGCCGGGAAAATGGCCGTTCTCTACACTGAAGGCGTGATGACAAAAATCGGAAGCAAACGAATTGCCAAAAGGAGATGAGTCCATGAACGAAACCCGAGTAAACGTACGGTGGCTGAAGGACGCCCCGACCGTTCCGGCCGGGGTGACCTGGGGCATGCCGTGGAAGGAAGGACAGCTGCGGAGAGACGAGCCGCTGGCGCTGCATGTGCAGGAGGGCGGTGAAGCTCCCACCCTGCAGAGCTGGCCGGCCGCGTATTGGCCGGACGGCAGTGTCAAATGGACGGCGCATGCGGCGGTTTTTCCCGCGGGAGTACCCTCTAGGTATGCCGTCGGGAAAGGGGAAGCCGGACAAGCGGCATCAGCACCTTCGTTGTCCGTAAGCGAGACGGATGAAGGCATCCATGTGAATACGGGGGTTTTTTCTTTTCATATTCCGAAGAGCGGCAGCCGGATTATAGGCAGCATACACCGGGGCGGAAGCCTCGTCTGCTCCAGCGGGGAATTGGTCGCCATCAAGGAAAGCGTAAGCGAGCTGACCGGCGTGCGCACGATCCGGGAGGAGCGGTATCAATCCCGGATTTATTCAGCGAAGGTGGAGCAGGCCGGTCCGGTGAGAGCGGTCGTCAAGCTGACGGGCCGGCACCGAGCTGTGAACGGGACCGGGGAGTGGCTGCCGTTTTCGCTGCGGCTATACGCTCACGCGGGGCTGGAGTCCATCCGGATCGTGCACACGTTTTTTTACGACGGCAATCCGAACGAAGACTTCGTGAAAGGGCTCGGAATCCGTTTCGCGCTGCCGATGCGGGAGAAGCTCTATAACCGCCACGTCCGGTTCGCCGGCGATACCGGCTTTTTGAGCGAATCGCCGAAGACGCTGCATACGCGCCGGACGAAAGGCAAATATATGGAGCTGTTCAAGCGTCAGCTGGATGGCGAGATGCTGACCGGCGAACAAATGGACGACGATTATTTTATGAACCTGCTGGACGAATCGGCTTGCTGGGACGGCTTTAAGCTGGCGCAGCTCTCGGCCGATCATTACCGGATGGCCAAGCGGACGCAGCCCGGCTGCAGCTGGGTCAAAGCCGCCGAAGGCCGCAGAGCGCGAGGCGTCGCCTACGTCGGCGGTCCAGGCGGGGGGCTGGCGCTGGCCATGCGCCATTTTTGGCAAAAGCACCCCGCCGGCATGGAAGCGCACGGGCTGACGGGAGACGAGGCGCAGCTGACCGCCTGGTTCTGGTCGCCGGAAGCTCCGGCCATGGACATGCGCCATTACGATACGAAGACGCATGTCGAATCGTCGTACGAAGGCGCGGAGGAGATGAGGGCGACCCCTTACGGCATCGCGAACACGAGTGAGCTGACGATCTGGTGCCGCGAATCGACTCCTTCGCCGGCGGAACTGGAGGCTTACGCGGCGTATAACGAATCACCTCCGCAGCTTTCGTGCGACCCCGACTACCTGCACAGTCAGGGTGCATTCGGCATCTGGAGCCTGCCGGACCGGGGGACACCGGTCAAAGCACGTCTGGAAGAGAGGCTGGACGGCATCATCGCTTTCTACCAAAGGGAGGTGGAACAGCGGCGTTGGTACGGGTTCTGGGATTACGGCGATTTCATGCACAGCTACGATCCGGCCCGCCACGTCTGGAACTACGACCTGGGCGGCTGCGCGTGGCAGAATACGGAGCTGGTTCCGAACATGTGGCTGTGGCTGATGTTTTTACGCTCGGGACGCGAAGATATTTTCCGGATGGCGGAAGCGATGACGCGGCATACGAGTGAGGTCGACGTATACCATTTCGGCGAATACGCCGGGCTCGGCTCCCGGCATAACGTCGTGCATTGGGGATGCGGCTGCAAGGAAGCCCGGATCGGTATGGCCGGCCTGCACCGGTACTACTACTATTTGACGGGGGACGAACGGATCGGAGACATGATGGACGAGACGAAGGACGCCGATTATACGACCGTTCACATCGACCCGATGCGGGCCTATTTTCCGAAAGACGAGCACAAAACGCATATCCGGGTCGGCCCGGACTGGGCGGCCTTCAGTTCAAACTGGATGACCCGCTGGGAGCGGCAGGAGGATTCATTCTACCGCGATAAGCTGCTGACCGGCATTGCATGCATCAAGCAGGCCAATTACGGCCTGATTTCCGGTCCGACCTACGGCTATGATCCGCAAACCGGTGTGCTGACGCCGATGGGCGACGACAACTGGGGCCGCCATTTGGCCCTCTGCATGGGCGCGCCGCAGGTGTGGTTCGAACTGTCCGCCATGCTGAAGGATGAAGAATGGAACGAAATGATGGCCGATTTCGGCATTTTCTATAACCTCTCACAGGAAGAAAAGGACCAGATCACAGGCGGGGCCATCAGCACGCAGCGGTTTGAGCATCCGGTGCTGACATTGGCGCTCGTTGCGTATGGGGCATGGTACCGGAAGGATCAACGGACGGCTGATTTTGCCTGGTCGACGCTCCTGGGGCATAGGTTTGCCTGTACGGACCTTGAGAAATACGCCGCGGCGGTCACTTACGTTAACGATCTGCGCGAGTTTGACTGGATGAACACGAACGAGGCGTCGCAGTGGTCGCTGAATACGATCATCAGCCTGGCGCTGATCCCGGACGCCCTGCCGGAAGAGGCGGTATCGGCCGGACAGAAAGCGCAGGTATGACGCTCGATGAGGAGGCCATTCCGGCCTCCCTGGGAAGGAGGTAAGCATATCCGATGCAGACAGATCCATCGACCGGGGACGGGTACACGCAGGACACCCGCAGCCCGCTTATTCCTAAAGGGTGGGACAGGATTTACGCGAATCCGCTCGCGAGGCCGGAGCATGCTGCCGGTTTTCGAATGGAAGGAGAGGCTGCCGTCACGTTTCCTTTGGGCCGGATGCGGCTCGAAAGCGTTCTGGACGAGGCCGAGGGGCAGCGCGCCAATTTTGTGCTGTGGTGCCCGCAGGATTTTCCGGCGGAGGCCGCCGTGTCCTGGGATTTTTGGCCGGTGCGCGAGCCGGGTCTCGCGATCATGTTTTTCAGCGCAAGCGGCAGGGAGGGCATGGATTTATTCGACCCTTCGTTCAAGCCGCGAACGGGAGAATACGATCAGTATCATCATGGCGATATGAACGTCTTTCACGTGTCTTACTTCCGGAGGAAATGGAGGGAGGAGCGGAGGTTTCAGACATGCCATTTGCGCAAAAGCTACGGCTTTCATCTGGTGGCGCAAGGGGCTGACCCCATTCCAGGCGTGATGGATGCGGCAGGCCCTTACCGGATGCTGATCGTCAAGGAGGGGAGGTGCATTACCTTTGCCGTCAACGATCTCCCCTTGTTTGTGTGGGAAGAGGACGGAGTATCCTACGGACCGCCGCTTGGAGGCGGCAAGCTTGGCTTCCGCCAGATGGCGCCGCTGATTGCCGAGTATGCCAATTTAACCGTATATGCCAAAAGCGATCCTTAACCGGCGCATCCTGATAGATCAGGCCGATGGATGCTTCTGGATTCGGCTTTGTGGAGGGCTGTCCGTAAAAAGTGGGGCGGCGCAAATCCAGATAAAACAAAAACTCCTTTCCGCCTGGAAAGGAGTTTTTGCTGCTGATCGAGACTTTATTAAATGTGCTGCGTATAGTTATCGGTTTCCACCGCAAACTGAAAATCCTCGATATCAAAAACATGCACAGGCACAGCAGCCTCGACGATCCGCTGGATCAGCTCGATCTGATCGGTGAGCACCGGGGCTTCTTCCCGCTGCGAGGACAGCAGCAGCTCCGTCTCAACCGGGTCGAACAGCTCGCCATAGGGAGCGGTGTCCATTGCGTTGATGACCGTAATCCGCGCCGATTCGCCAAGGAGGATCGAAGGACTCTTGGCCCAAGGCATATGGAGCGCTTTCTGAATTTTTTTCTTGTTCAGCGGTTCCTCGAAATAGGCGGTCAGCTCCTTGATTCTGGCCTTCACGTACCTGTCATCCTCCGCAGAGCTCATCAGCGGCTCGTCGCTGTCCTGAAGCTCATACAGCTCCAGCAGGCTGGTGTAAGGCACGATATATTCAACCGGGACGCTCGTCTGGAGCAATTCTCCATAGATCGCCACCATGACCGCTTCTGTAACGAATTGTCTAGACATCAAGAACCTCCTGAATCCTAAGTATCTAACCCAAGCTGACCTTGCCGGGATAATGTATAATGATCGATACAGGAACAAAGTCCGATCTTACATTTAAGGATATCTAATCATTGAAGGGGGGAAATGTCAACTCATGAGCGTTAGGAAAAGGCAATTCAGCCCGGATCGGACCGATTATGGCCGCTGCTTTCCCGCCGGACGGGGAGGAGTGCATCGGTTTGCCGCATGCCGCGGCCGGGCGGATGGGATCCTGCGCCAAGCAGCGGATGCGGCTGACCTGAACAAGGTATGATATAAGAGGCGTCCGGATTGCCGGCGCATATTCGCCTCTACCCACGCCATTAGCCTGATTGACAGCCAGAAAGGAGAGGGAATGTTTTTTGGAATATTGGAAAGCTTATTACCGGTTTGTTAAACCTTATACGAAATGGATTATTTGTACGCTGATCATCGGCATGATCAAATTCGGCATCCCTTTGACGCTGCCGATGATTCTCAAATATGTAGTGGATGACCTGCTGCTTAACCCGAAAATGACGGTATCGGAGCAGGTTACCCGGCTGTTTCTCATTTTAGGGGGCGCGCTCGTCCTGTTTATTATCGTGCGGGGGCCGGTCGAATATTTACGGCAGTATTTTGCCCAACTGATCACGAGCCGAATTTTGTTCGACATGCGGAACCGCTTGTATGCTCACCTGCAGCGCCTGTCGCTCCGCTATTACCAGAATACGAAGGTAGGCGAGGCCATCTCTCGTTTTATCAACGACGTGGAGCAGACGAAAAATATCGTTGAGGTCGGCATGATGAACATTTGGCTAGACATGTTTACACTGCTGATTGTGCTGGGGGTGATGCTGTACCTGAACCCTGTGCTGACCCTGGTGTCCATCGCCATTCTTCCGCTTTACGGGATCGCGGTCAATGTGCTGTATAAGCGTCTCAAGAAGCTCACCAAGGACCGTTCTCAGGCGCTTGCCGGCATTCAGGCGTATTTGCATGAACGGATCCAGGGGATTTCCGTGATCCGTAGCTTTACCCTCGAGCGCTTCGATCATAAGCAGTTTACGGGCATCAACCAGAATTTCCTGAACAAAGCGCTGGCGCAGACGAGATGGAACGCGCTGACGTTCTCGATCATCAACACACTGACGGATATCGCCCCGCTGCTTGTGATCGGGTACGGCGGCTACCGGGTGATCCATCATGATTTGACCCTGGGCACGTTTGTCGCCTTTTTCGGCTATCTGGACAGGCTGTATGCGCCTCTCAAGCGTTTGATCAACTCTTCCTCGGTGCTGACGCAGGCCTCCGCCTCGCTGGAAAGAGTGATGGAATTGCTGAAGGAACCGTACGATATTGTCGATGCGCCGGACGCGAAAACCCTTCAGGGGCCGGTTCAGCATATTTCGTTTGACGAGGTGTGGTTTAAATACAACGAGGGCAGCGACTGGGTGCTCAAGGATATCAGTCTCGAAATCAAGCACGGGCAGACCGTCGCTTTCGTCGGTATGAGCGGAGGCGGCAAATCGAGCCTCATTTCACTGATCCCGAGATTTTATGACATTCAGCAGGGCAGCGTGTCCATTAACGGGCAGGATATCCGGAAGCTGACCCTTGAAAGCCTGCGGGGTTCAATCGGTATGGTGCTGCAGGATAACTTCCTGTTCAGCGGGTCGGTGAAGGACAACATTCTGATCGGCAACCCCGAGGCGAGCATGGACGAGATTCAAGCGGCTGCGGTTTCAGCCAACGCCCATGACTTTATCATGAATCTGCCGGACGGGTATGATACGGAAGTCGGGGAACGGGGCGTCAAGCTGTCCGGTGGGCAGAAGCAGCGCCTGGCCATCGCCCGCGTTTTTTTGAAAAATCCGGAAATTCTAGTGCTGGACGAGGCAACCTCCGCACTGGACCTGGAGTCCGAGCATCTCATTCAGCAGGCGCTGCAATCGCTGGCTTCAAACCGGACGACGCTGATCGTCGCCCACCGGCTCTCCACGATCACCCACGCGGACCAAATTGTCGTGATGGAGCACGGGATGATTACGGAACAGGGAACGCATGCCGAACTGATGGCTTTGGACGGAAGTTATGCACGGCTGTATAATGTGCAGCACCTGGAGGTTTAAACAAAAAAAGAAGAAACCCGCGTCTTCAAAAGACCGGGTCTCTTAACATTATGAAGAGGTGTCCATAGCGGGCGCCTCTTTTTTTAACTTTTGCCGATCAGCAGGGACAACAGCCCCGCCGCAATCAAGGGCCCTACCGGAACGCCCTTGAACAAGGCGACGCCAAGTACCGTTCCGACGAGCAGTCCGGCAACGATGGTCGGATTGGCTGACATCAGGGAGGCACCGCGGCCGCCAAGATAAGCGACCAGCATCCCGATGGCGATCGCCAGCAGGGACTTCCAGTTCAGAAAGGAGCTTCCGAGCATTTGCAGGCTCATTTTTCCGCTGGCCACCGGTGTCATGACGCCGATGGTCAGGATAATGATGCCCAGTGTCAAGCCGTACTTCTCCAGCCAGGGAAACGCCTGCTGTAAATGCAGCACCCGCAGCAGCAGCAGGATGGTCATCGCCACGGTGATGGTCGTGTTGCTGCTGATAATGCCGAGGGCGGCGAGAATCAGCAGGATCAGTGATGTAAAATCCGTACGGAACATCTCCTTTCTTTGACAGCCGAAAGTACCGCCGCATTGTGATGTGTATGTCGACGCGGACTGACTTCCGTGAAATGGTTATTGCTGCGAAGCCCGAACGGCGGCGATATGCTCGGCAATCAGCCCGCCGTGCTTGCGGCCGGTTTCGATAAAGACCTCGTTCGCATTGCGGCCGGACGCGATGACGCCTGCCACATAGAGTCCCGGTACATTACTCTCCATCGTTTCCGGGTTAAACAGCGGCTTCTCCATATCTCCGTCCAGCTCGACGCCGCAGGAAGCCAGCAGCTTCCGGTCCGGCCGGAATCCGGTTAAGGCAAGCACAAAATCGTTATCGATTTCGGTCGTATGCCCGTCTTTATCCTGGATGGTGATGGACGATTCCCGAATTTCGGTGACCTTGGATTGCACGTGGACCTCTATTTTCCCCTTTTTCACCATCGCTTCAAACACCGGGCGCACCCACGGCTTGATGTTCTCGGAAACCTCCTCGCCCCGGTAGACCATATGGATGTTCGCCCCAACGCGAATCAGTTCCATGGCCGCGTCAACCGCCGAGTTGCTGCCGCCGATGATCGCCACGTTCATCCCGGTATAAGGATGGGCCTCACGGAAGTAATGCGTAACTTTATCCAGATCTTCGCCAGGGGTACCTATGTAATTCGGGTGGTCGAAATAACCGGTGGAAATCACGACGTTTCTGGCTTCATATTGATGTTTTTGTCCGCTGCGGTCAACGGTATGTACCACAAAGGAATGATCCGGCTGCCGCTCCACGGACAGCGCTTCTTCGTACTGGGAGATGGACAAGTCGTAATGATCCGCTACCTTGCGGTAGTAGGACAGGGCCTCGTACCGAAAAGGCTTCTCGTTCGGGGAAGGGAACGGCACATCACCGATCTCCAGCAGCTCCGCCGTACTGAAAAACTGCATGTGGGTCGGATACAGGTAAATGGAGTGGACCAAGCAGTGCTTCTCAATAATATGTGTCGATAGTCCGCGGCGTCCGCATTCGATGGCGGCCGATAGTCCGCATGGACCGGCTCCGATAATAATGACGTCTTGCATGAATTTCTCCTCCTCTGTCTATAAACCACTCACGTTTTATCGTATCGCAAATTTCCGGTAAAAACCACCATGGACAGCCAATAGAGATCCGCACATGGCGGCTCGCGGCTGATCTTTTTTCGTGAACATGCTGCATATACGGTGATTTTTACATGTGCCGTTGACAAATTGGTTTGATCGACATAATATTAGATACATATCAAATTAGATGTTTATTAAAATTATTGATTTTAGTATTTCGGCGGGCTATCCGGCTTGATGGCAGGAGATCATTTGCAGCCTGGTTCCTTCCGGAAAGCGCTCGGTATATTTTACCCAACCTTTCACGGGATTTATCAAAGGAGGTCCGGCCGAACATCGAATGAGCAATGAAGGGAGCTGGCATGTATATGAGTAAAGCAGACGAAAAGCAGAAGGGAACCTCCGATCCGGTGAACGAGGCCATGAAGGCGGCGGTGTTGAGAAACTTTTTTGCGGCGGACGGGAGGCTGGCGCAAATACCAGCCCAGTACAAGAAGAAATTGATCGCCATGCAGTATCTGGTGGAGAAGCTTGAGCCGGGGCGCCGTTACACGGAGAAAGAAATCAACGCGTTTATACAGCAGTTTCATGATGATTACGCAACGATCCGGCGCGAGTTTATCATTCACCGGTACATGTCTCGGGATAACGACATTTATGAAATGAACCCCCGGGACCAGTGGACGAAGTGGGAGCAGGTTTGAGCTCGTCCGGAAATTAAGGCTTGACATGAAACAAGCATTCCGTATATGATGGCAGCAAATGACAGGAAAGGAGACGATATCAAATGATGAAGAGCATTGTATGGAACTTGACCCCTTTAACATTTTATATATGGTCTCCTTTGACGGCTGGATAATCGATCGGATTTGAGGATTCACGTCTGATCATACGGCATTTCATCAGCAGGCATGGTTTCATGTTTGCCGAATAAGCCGCGGAGACCTACATGGGTTGCCGCGGCTTTTTTGCGTTCGGTAACGTTCGGTATGGCATCACAGATTTGGTGTGCCTTTTCCGGACGTTTCGGTTTGCGCATAAAGGGAAATGCTCTCTGATTGATTCAGAAGTCAAGCCCCCGGAGCCTAAGCTTCGGGGGCTTTTTGTCATTCATTCACGAATTGGAGGGATTTTTACTTGAATTTAGAGCATTATGGATGGAATACGGATTGGCAGCAGAAATGGCTGCAGCGAGATCGCAAACAGCACGTTCCCGGCCGCATCGTCAGCGATTTCGGTCAAATGTACCGGGTCTGGACCTCAGCCGGGGAAGTATGGGGAGAAATATCGGGCAGGCTGAAGCATGAGCATCAGGACCGGAGTGAGCTGCCGGCTGTGGGCGACTGGGTGGAAGTTCAGGTGCTGGAGCAGGAGGAGCGGGTGATCATTCACAGCGTCCTGGAACGTAAAACCTGCATCTCCCGGCAGGCCGCAGGAGTCGCCACCGTTAATGAGCAGATCATCGCCTCCAACGTCGATACGCTGTTTTTGGTCAGCTCACTCAATGACGATTTTAACGTCAGGCGCATGGAAAGGTATTTGATCATGGCCTGGAACAGCGGCGTGACCCCGGTTATACTGCTCAGCAAGGCCGATCTATGCCCGGACGCGGAGCTGAAGGTCGCTGAGATGGAAGGGGCGGCGCCGGGGGTACCGGTTCACGCCATCAGCGCGCTGGAAGATATCGGACGCGACATCGTCTCCGCTTACCTGGGGGAAGGGATCACCGTGGCGCTGACCGGCTCATCCGGCTGCGGCAAATCGACCATCGTCAACTGGTTGTCCGAGGCCGGCGTGCAGAAGACTCAAGGGATCCGCGAAGATGACAGCCGCGGGCGCCATACGACGACGCACCGCCAGCTGTTCCTGCTGCCCCAAGGGGGCATCATGGCTGATACGCCCGGCATGCGCGAACTGCGGCTGTTCGAAGACGAAGGAGGCCTGGCCCAAGCGTTTTCCGACATCGAGGAGATCGGCAGCCGGTGCCGCTTTGCGGACTGCAAGCATGAAGGCGAGGCGGGATGCGCCGTCCGGGAAGCGGTGGAAGCAGGCGTACTGGAGGAACGGCGGCTGTCCAATTACCATAAGACCCAGCGGGAGCTGAAGTTTCAAGCGGTAAAAGAAGCACGAAGCAGGCGCAAGGCTGATCCGAAGGGGCGGGGATCCAAAAGTGGGGCCCCGCGCAAATCCTCATCCTATTGGACGAAGCAGCTGATGGATGAATAAGTCAGCAAAAAACCACGATGGTATCCATCGTGGTTTTTTGGGCTGGAGATCGTTGTCCAGCTTCAATGCAAATCATTCTATAAGCAGATAAGCAGGATTAGAAGTTCTTGGCGGCTTCGGCAGCTTTGGCTACACCGGCTTCAACCAATGCGGCAGCCTGATCCGGAAGCTGGTTATGGCCTTCAACGATAATGGTCGTTACATCTTTGATCCCGAACAGACCCATGCTGCGCGAAACGAAGTTGACGGCCATTTCGCTGGCAGCGGCAGGGCCTTCGGAATAGATGCCGCCTCTCGCATTGAGGATAGCGACCTTCTTGTCGCCAGCCAGACCTACAGGGCCCTCCGGCGTATATTTAAAGGTTTTGCCTGCGCGGTTCAGGTAGTCCAGGTACGAATGAAGCACGGCCGGAACGGTCATGTTCCACAGCGGGAAGCCGAAGACGATTTTGTCGGCGGCCAGGAACTGATCGAGGTAGCGGTCGGCGATCGCTGCCGCTTCACGTTCCTCAGGTGTCGTTTCGATGCCGTTAGCGGTTTTATACAGGCCGGTAATCGTCGTATGGTCGTAATAGCGCGGCTGCTCGGCGAACAGGTCCAGCTCCACGATTTCGTCCTCCGGATAAGCTGCCGTGTAGGAATCCTTGAAAGCATGATACAGCTTCACGCTGATCGCCTGGTCAATGGGACGGTTGTTTGCTTTGATAAAAAGTACAGTAGACATGGTGTGAACTCCTTTAAGTATAAAATAATCACTAACTATGATAAATATAGTAAAAGAAAATGTTTAAAAAGTCAAAAAAATATTTTTTGAGCAGAAACAGATGTCGAATGATGACGAAAATATATTTATTGTAAAAGCGCTTTCTTTCCTGGTCATAATGGGACTAGTCATTCCAATATATAATAGTAAGGAATAGGGAGGTGGGGGAAGGATGGGCTTTTATCATCTGTTTTGGGGATTTTTGTTTTTGTTTGATTTCCAAATCAACGGTTTTGACATTTTACCCGACGTGATCGGCTATCTGCTGTTCTATGTTGGGCTGGCCAAGTTGAACCGGCGCTCCGAGCATTTTCGCAAAGCCGGGAACACGGCGGCTGTCCTGCTTGGTGTGTCCGCTCTTGCCCTTGTTTTGTCGGTCTTGCCCCGGGCTTCCGCAGCGATCGGAATTCCGCTGGACCTGGTCATCCTCCTTCTGAATTTGTATATGGTGTTTCATATTTGTCAGGGAATCGGCGCTCTGGCTGGAAGGAGAGGTCTGTATCAGTTTCAAAGCATGGCTCTCCAGCGCTGGCAGTGGTATTTGCTGCTCGTGCCCGCGATGTTCGTCGTCCTGCTCATCGCTGCCCTGCTTCCAGCTGCGGCGCTCATTCTCGGGCTCTTGCTGATTGTGGCGTCTTTTGTCATAAATGTTCTAATGATGCTGCTGATGAGGGAAGCCGAGCATCACCTGCGCCGCTAGGCGCTGATTAAAGGTGGAAACGGCTGGGTATATATTCAAAACAGGAAGAAACTCCCTGGGTTTATAAGGAAAATTCAATGACAAGGAGAGGATGGGCATGTCCATTGACCGCTTTATTTTAAAAAAATTGGACTCCTGCCAAGAAGAACATACGCGCGCCAATCTAGTGCAGCTGTTCAAAATCCGCATCCAGAAAGCAGAAAGAGCAACCGGTTTCCATACGGGCAGACACTAGTACATGACGATCAGGGGAGCCTTCACGGAATACTGGTTTACGATATCGAACTTTATCCTTTTGCAAGGTCCCCCGAAAATGCCGAAATAGCTTTCATGAAGGAGCCCCACTTTGTGGGGTTATTTTGTGCCCTTTTACCCGTCTGTGCAACCTTTCGATCCACCAAGCCGTCAAACAGATCAGATTGGAAAATATTACGCATGGAGTGGATGCATCGTGAACAAATTGCTGCAGGGAGCCGTTGTGATCGCGGCACTGATCGGCCTGGCCGCTTCACCGTCGCAAATCTACGCGGACGATTCCTTTAAGGATTTAACCGGAGTCCAGGAGAAAGAAAAAATTGAGAGCCTTCATGCCCGTGGATTGGTACAGGGGATGACTGGCGACGAATTCCGGCCGCAAGCCGCGTTGACCGCGTCGCAAGGGGTGACGATGATCGTCAAGTCGCTGAAGCTGAATTTGGATGGCATCGCATTTATTAAGAAGCCGGAGGCAAAAGACGTGTTCACCCGCGTCGCCAATGACGCCTGGTACGCTCAGCCTTTTATCGTCGCCCATTATAATGAACTGGATATCCCGGCTAGCATCGAACCCGGCCGGACGCTGACCCGTGAAGAGTTTATTCACTATCTGGTTCAGGGCATCGAGCGCACCGGAGCATATCCTTTGCCCAAATTATACATTCAAATCAAAGACGAGGCGAGCATTACCCTATCGTACCAGGGAACGATTGAGCGTGCTTTGGTATATAAGGTTACGGCGTTAGACCCGGAAGGGAACATCCATCCAAAGGATCCGATATCCCGTGCCGAGGCGGCAGCCATGATCTATGAGGCGGTTGCTTTTGTGGAGTCCCATCAGCAGGTGAAGTCCCAGCCTTAATATAAAAAAACACCATCCCTCTTAATAGAGGGACAGTGCGAGGGTGTCGTTTTCGCTCTTGCTGTGAAGGATGGCTTCGGAACCTTCGATTTCAATGCTGATCAGCGAATTCAAGCATTTCTGAAGTGCTCTTTTTCCGTTTTGAATTTTGTTTTCCAAGGTGCCGCTCAGCAGCTTCATTATTTTTGAAACAGGTTGTTTGCAGTCGGTTGTAAAATATACGGGTACTACTTTGTTTTGGAAGTTAATTAGTATTCTCATAGAAATCACCTCATTCGTGTTATTCCATACCTGTATTCTACCTGCCAAATATTAAAAAAACCTTAAAGAAAACTTATAAATAGTTAAATTGCACACAATTTTTCGGAAGTGAATATAATTAGAGGCTTCCGATTTTTTGTGTGTTTTCAAAACCTGCGGCCCTAAAAATACGCCAAGGCTATAAATCTTTTAAGAGGGAACTTGCTTTTCTTGAATCAACTTGTGAAACTGGGTATCAGGTATTATTTTCTGAGTGATAAAATAGGACCAGTATCTCCTTAAAAATGGATATAAAATCAGTTACATACAGATAAATCCATCTAAAAATAGTACATAGGAACCACAAAACTCTAGAAGGCCGAGAATTAAACTAGTTAAAATGTCACAAATTGACAGGATTATGCACTGATGTTACATTATCATAAGGTTACAAAGTTTTCATATTTTCGCTTGGGTCTGCTGAAAGTTACTTCAATTACAATAAATGAGCTATTTCTACTATGGCAAGAAGGAGTGGACACCTTTGATTCTAACCGTGATGATCAGCGGCCAGGAAAGAGACTGGTTTGATGTCGAAGTGCCGGATGACTGCCCGGCGGCCCACCTAAAGGACATGCTGGGCGTTCGAATCTATGGGGAAGCTCCGCCTGAAGGGTCGCAATATATATTAGAAGGCAAATTTCCCGAGGGGCTCTGGTTCCCGGTAAAGGATGCCCAGGACGTAGCTGAAGCAGGACTTAGGGAAGGCTGTATGGTCCGAATCCAGCGGGCCTTTTCGACCACGACGGAAGAGGCGCCGAGCTTCGGCAGAAGAAATTTGTTTCAATGTGAATGGAATCGGGTAATGGAAAGTTAAAAATGTTTTTTTTGAATTCCTGAACACTAGTACTTATTGCATGGGTAACCTGAAGGATTTTGGATGCCAAAAGAGGGGTTGACGCATTATGAATGTGTTATATCAACGTTCGCCCAGAATCAAACCGACGATCAAGGAACAGCGGCTGGACATCCTGAGGCCGCCGGGCGAGCCGAGTAAACCATCATTTTCTTTGGTTTCGATCATCCTCCCGGCAGTGATGACCATTTTCAGCATCGGTTTGTTTATCTACATGAACCTTACAGGGAATATAGCGAACAACACGTACGTCATGTTTCAAATGGTTTCTGTTGTCATGATGCTTACATCATATACGATCCCTTTCATCGCTTATCTGGGAAACAAAAGGAAATATAAAGAACAGCTGAACGAACGCATCAGCATGTACTATGCGGAGCTGGACAAGCTCAGGAAGGAGCTTGCCGCAGGGCAGAAGGAACAAGTGGACGTGCTGTACGATATCCATGGAGACCCCGATGTTTGCTTTCATATCGTAAAAAACCGGAACAGTTCCTTGTGGGAACGTTCACCGGAAGACGACGACTTTCTGCATACGCGGATTGGTACCGGCAGCCTGCCGTTTCATACAAAGGTAAAGGCGCCAAAGCCCGAAGGCTACGTCAAGGATCCGCTCCTCGAAGCGGCGCAGTCGCTCGAAGAAGAGTTTCAGACTGTGCCGGGATCCTCTATCGTATTGCCGCTGTTTCAGGCTAAAGTCGTCGGTATCGTCGGCGATCGCGAGTCCGTCATGAACGCGCTTCGGGTGGTCGCCGTCCAGCTGGCCGTGCGGCATTCGCCGGATGAGGTGAAGCTGGCGGCGTTTTATGAGGAGAAGGATGCCGGAGACTGGGATTGGATGAGATGGCTGCCCCATGTCTGGGACGAGGACAGATCATCGCGTTATATGGCGGACCGCCGCAGCAGCGCCCACCAGCTGGCGGATGAATTGTTTCAGCGGCTGGTAAGGCGCAAGACGTCCCGTGCTTTTTCCGGCCGGAAGATCGCAGCCCAGCTGCCGGCCTATGTCGTCGTTCTGGCGGGGAGCGGGCTGATCGAAGAAGAACCGCTCCTGCCGCTGCTGCTGGAGGACGCTGCCGAAGTCGATGCCTGCACGATCATTATATCGGACCGCAAGGAGAAGCTGCCGATGCAGTGCCAGCTGATCGTTGATATGTCCCAGGGGAGCGGCCAGTATTCGCTGAAACGGGAAGACGGTTCTTTTGAACTGCAAAGCTTTGAAGCCGATACGATTACGCTGGAAAAGGCGGACGCGCTCGCCCGCTATATGGCCCCGATCCGGCTTAAGCGTTCGTCGGCTTCGGAGATTCCATCGCTGCTGTCCTTGTTCGACATGCTTGGTCTGGAAGACATCCGGGCGTGGGATGTACGCAGCAGGTGGAGGCACAACCGTTATCCGGAGAGCTTTCCCGTTCCGATCGGCGTCCGGGCCGGGGGCAAAAAAGTCATGCTCAACATTCACGATAAGATCGAACGGAACGGTCACGGCCCTCACGGCCTGATCGCAGGCACGACGGGATCCGGCAAAAGCGAAGTGATTCAATCGATCGTCGCTTCCCTGGCTGCGGAATACCACCCGCATGACCTGGCTTTCATGCTGATCGATTATAAGGGCGGCGGCATGTCCAACACGTTTAATCACCTTCCGCATGTTGTCGGAACGATCACGAATTTGAACAGCAGCCTGATCGAAAGAGCCAAGGTCTCGCTGAAGGCCGAGCTGGTCAGACGCCAGAAAATACTTAACGAATCGGGCAATCTGCAGCATATCGATGAATATTATAAGCTGCTTAGACAGCGGCAGGGACAACCCCTTCCGCATCTGGTCATTATTATAGATGAATTTGCCGAGCTGAAGCGGGACCAGCCCGAGTTTATGGATGAATTGATCAGCATAGCGGCGATCGGCCGCACGCTGGGCGTTCACCTGATTCTGGCCACCCAGAAGCCGGCGGGAGTCGTTGACGAGAAAATATGGAGCAATGCGAGGTTCCGCATCTGCCTCCGCGTTCAGGATGAAAGTGACAGTCGGGATATGCTGAAAATTCCTAATGCCGCCTGGATCACCAAACCGGGCAGGGGCTACCTTCAGGTTGGCAGTGACGAAGTGTTCGAGGAAATGCAGTTTGCATGGAGCGGGGCGCCTTATTTGGACCCTGAGGCCTCCCTTGAGAAACGGGCGGTAAGCGAAGTCGGGCTGAATGGCAAGCGGGAATGCCTGTTGTCCGGGGGCATGACCGCGGCCGAAATGCTGACGCAGCAGCCGAAGCGACAGCTGCAGGTATTTATAGATCAGCTCGCCCGGACTGCGGAAGAAGAGGGGATTATCCGCCTGCAGGGCCCGTGGCTTCCGCCGCTTCCGGAGCATTTGGAGCTGGACGCCGTCATGCAAGGGACGGATGCGGACAAAATTGATGACATCGCCGGCATAGCCGGCCTGATGGACGATCTGCCGAACCAAAGCCAGAGGCTTCTGACCATCCCGATGCAGCAAGGACATTGGGCTGTGTACGGGATGCCGGGCCTCGGCAAATCGACCTTTGTCCAGTCCCTTCTCATGTCGCTGGCAAGATTGTACTCGCCGGCGGATTGGAACGGTTACGTTGTGGACATGGGTCGGGTCATGCGCGATTTTGCGGGGCTTCCCCACATCGGGGCGGTCATGACGGCCGAAGAGGAGGACCGGATCAAGCGGCTCTTCCGGTTTCTGATGAAGACGGCAGCTCACAGGAAAGAATTGTTCGCCGAAGCAGGTGTAAAGACGGCAGCCGCTTACAGACCGTTCCGTCCTGGTTTGCTGCCTCAGCTGGTCATCGTCATTGACGGCTATTTGAACTTCCGCAACATCTACCCGGAGGAAAACGAAACGCTGGAGTTTCTCCTCCGTGAAGGAGCGGCTCTAGGCATGACATTTGTCGTTACGGCCAACCGGATTTCTGATATATTCGAGAAAGTGCGGAGCAGTCTGACGAACGCTTTGACCTTCGAGCTGGCCGACTCCGCCGATTATTATTATGCTGTCGGCAGACCGGGACGGATACCGGGCAGTTTGCCGCCGGGAAGAGGTCTGGTGAAGGGGTACCAGCCGCCGCTGGAATTTCAGGCGGCTTTGCCGGCCGTTGGAAAAGATGAGGTGCAGCGTACGGAAGCGCTCCGAAACCGGATCCAGCTGATCCGCTCCCTGTACCCCGAGCAGCAGGCTCCGGAAATCGGGAAGCTGCCTGACCGTGTCACGCTCAGGGAGCTGCTCCCGCCGGCAGCCGGTTACGACCGGGATCTATTGAACGGCGGCAGCCTCAAGGTGCCGCTCGGGCTGGCAACCGATGACCTGGACCCTTTCGGGGTCGACCTGCAGGAAGGTCCGCATTTTATCGTAGCAAGTCCAATGGAAGGGGGGAAAACCTCCTTCCTGCTGAGCTGGATGCTGTCCCTCGCACACCGCTATCCGCCGGAAATGCTGCAGATGTATACCATCGATACCCGTTATGGGAACCGCGGGCTGAGCCAATTGGCGGAACTTCCGCATATTCAGGCTGGCGCCAGCCGCGAGGAAGAGCTTGGACCGCTGATTCAGCGGTTGTATGAACAGGTCCAAGCCCGGAGTCCAGGCCAGGAAGCGCCGGCTGCCGTGCTTGTGATCGATGATGCGGACCTGTTGGCGAAACAGCTCCAGGATTTTACAGTGAAAGAGCAGCTGACGGCGATCGTCCGCCAGGGACGCGACCGAAATGTGCATGTGATCGTTTCAGGAGTGCCCGCTGATTTACCGACGTTCGGCGCAGACTGGTTTAACGATATTAAATCCTGCCAAAGCGGATTTTTGTTCGGGACTTTAGACCCTAACGATTTATCGTTCTTTCGTATTCCGTTTTCGGAAGCGAGTCATACCCAGGGGAGCTTGAAAATCCTTCCGCCGGGACAAGGGTACTATATTAAACGGAAATATTTCAGGGTTAAGGCCGCAATTCCGTTTGATGACTATTGGAACAGCCATCGCTGGGTTGCCGAAATTCGCGACCGATGGCATGTTGTCGTTTGAGGGGAGGTGGCTCATAATGTTGACGATTCATGCTTCCAGACAGGACACCATTACACTTGATAATAAAGAATTCTTTTTTCTTGCCGGGATTCTCGGTTCGGACCGGCTTCTCGGCGTGGAAGACCCGTTTCAAGGATATCTGGCCGAAGAGATCTCGGAAGAATGGGATATTGTGAAAGCCTCTTTGCTGGAAAAGGGTTACCTCATTGAGGAAGAGAACGGCATAGAATTGTCTATGCCGCCCAAGATCTTTTCCAGAGTGGCGATTGCCGGCTTGGCGCAGCGGTCCTGCTGGCTTAAATATGTTCAAAACGACGAAACGTTTGAAGGCTATCTTCATGTGACCAACGAACGTGTCGTTCAAGTATGCAAATCCGCAGAGGACTGCCAGTACAAACTGGATGAGCTCGGGACCGTCGAGGAGGCCTGCCGCACGCTGGTGGAGGAAATGGACTTGAAAAACTTCGCGCCGATGGAGACGCCGGCTTTGCTTCTCTCTAAAAAGAAGTTTGCCCATCTCTTCAGCCATACCTCGGAAATTCCGTTCGAAGAGCTCGGCGACCAGCTGGTAAAGGCAACAAACGATGTGGAAGGTTCTATCGCGCTTGCCAAATGCATGAAATACCGCACGGGTGAAGGTGAGCTGCAATTGTCGACTTGGACCGGCAGCGGCTGGGAGTCGCAAAATGCGGCGTTTATGGTCAATGACACGATGAACTGGCTCGTACGTATGAGCATCAAAGGGGATCAGGACTGGCTGACGGCCATTCCGGCGAGCAGGGAACAATTTGAGGAAATGCTGCTTCAGTGGCTGAAGCAGCCTGCAGAATTAAATGGAAGGTGAGAGTCCGTGCGTATTTCTGTTGAACCGGAGTCACTCCGGTCTTTAAGCCGTCAGTTAGATAGAGGCAGTGAACAAATTCGGGAAATGACGCTCGCCTTGAATCAGGCGCTTGGGAACTTTAGGGGAGAAGCGGCTTTCCCGCAATCCGTAATGGACGAATGGCAGTCCGCACACCGGCAGGGGGAACAGATCTATGCCATGCTGAAGGATATCGGCAAATGGATCGAATCCAAGGCATCCGAATTTCAAACCGCAGACGAGCAGCATCATTCCATTCTGAACGATACCTTGATGTACTCAAGCCCCGCACTCATGTTCCAGTCGGCGGCCGTCTCCGGGAGAGAACCGATTCTGCCTGGGTATGGGCTGACAGACGGGACGGTCTCCAATCCGTTATCCGCTGTTCAGGCCGTCCATGCCGAAGCGGGGGGCAGTTACTCGGGTTGGAACAGCCATGGGACGGCTGCCGCCGGAGCGGCGGCTGGGTTAGTGACTTTGATGGCTGGAGCTGTACTTCCTGCTGCTAAAGACGCACGCTTGGGTATAAACAAAAACGAGCATGCCGGAAGTGCCAAGTTTTTGCTGGAGCGGGCCGCTAACAATCCTACAGCCTGGAGGTTCGTCGACCCTAAGGCAGCGGGCAAAATCCGAACCCTGGGACAAGGACCGGGCGGCCATTCGGGAAATGAAGGCCCTCCGGGAACCGGAACAAAGCATGAGCTGCAGCAGGAGAGCGGGGAAGAGGACAGGGCTCCCGGCCATCTCATGATCAATAACGGTATAGGTCTGGGTGCGATAGCTGGAAGTACGGCCATCGGGGCTGCGGTCGGATCCGTCGTTCCGGCAGCCGGAACCGCTGTGGGGGCATTTGTCGGTCTGGCCTCGAGTCTCGTCATTTCGGCTGTAACCGACATCGAAGTCGCCGGTAAAACGCTGAGAACGCGTGCCTCAGGCGGGATGGACTTGGTGTCCGACTCCGTCAAGGCGGTTACCCATGGGGCGAGCATACTGGCGGACCAGGTGAAAGACAAGCTGAAGTCGCTGGGCATGCGTTTTGCCTGAAACGGAACCCAGCAGTAGACGTGAAATACCCTGTTATTTCTATCTGCATCTGATTCTATTACCGGATCGTGATTACCGGCTGCTTACCCATGAAGAATACATACTTAAATGAGAGGACGGACAAGCGATGGATAATGGGACTCCTTCACAAGCTTTGCTTCCGCTCGGATCTGTGGTTCTTCTCAGAGGGGCACAGAAGAAGCTGATGATTTATGGACGTAAGCAGATTCATCAGGAAAACAATCAGATGTATGATTATTTGGGGGTCGTTTACCCGGAAGGATATATTGATCCGAATTATACATTTTTGTTTAATCATGAAGATATCGACAGGATTGAGTTCAAAGGCTTTTTTAACAGCGAAGAGGAAAAATTCCAAAAAATACTGTCGGAGGTATCCGCGACAAGCTAAGTCAAATGGCATTTGTGATGTGCAGCTAGAGTTTAAGATACCCGAGGAAAGCATAGGAAACCGATAAAAGGGGAGGGACCATCATGTCAGGACGTATTTTGATTTCACCGGAACAGGTGGAGGCGGTCGCCAATCAATTTAAGCAGAGCGGAGAGCAGAGCCAGCAGCTCGTAGCGAGCTTGTCCCAAGCGATCCAGGGGATGGAGGGGCAATGGGAAGGCCTGACGAAGCAGCGGTTTTTCCAGGAGTTTCAAGAAGCCGGCAGACAGATGCAGTCATTTGTCCAGATTCTGAACAGCATCAGCCATGAGCTTGGGGCCATTGCCCAGAAATTCCGCTCTATCGATGAAACGAGATAATTTTAGCCATTTAAGTTACGGTTCGTTTACAGTAGAATGAGATCGTAGGAATCATCAACCGGGTGTATTTTACTCCCGGTTTTCTTGCAGTCCACAAAGTTTAAGTGAAAGGGGGGTGTCCATGTCTTTTCAACCGAATGCGGGAGATGAGATGGTTATTAACGGGGTGCTGTACCGCGTTGGCCAGCATCCTGCCGCTCCCGGGTTAGCTTATGCGCAGGCAGGAAGGCAGGGAATCGTCTATCAGCTGATTCCTGCCAGCGGGCAGCTTCATGAAGCCAAAGCTTTAAAAGTGTTCTTTCCGAAGTATCGTATTCCTGCGATGGTGTACCAGTCCGAAATGATGGAAATGTACAGTGAAAGTCCGGGTTTGCAGGTCTGCAGACGAGACGTGCTCACTCCCGAAAGAAACGAAAGCCTGATTGCCGAGCATCCGGATCTGCTGTATGCGGTGCTCATGCCCTGGATATACGGGCATACCTGGTTCGATATTATGACCGACCAGCGCCGGCTGCTTCGCGGGGACAGCCTCGCGCTGGCCAAAGGGCTGGCGGCCATCGGATCGGGGATGGAGCAGCGCGGCTTGGCGCACTGCGATTTGTCGGCACCCAATGTCATGCTTCCGTTTTTTTCTGAAGTGGAATTGCCGGAACCGCGAAGCGTGGTCGAACTGGTAGACATTGAGCAGATGTACAGCCCGAAGCTGGACAGGCCTGATGTGCTGCTGGCGGGTTCACCGGGGTATGCCGCGCACCGGACGGTGCAAAGCGGGTTGTGGAGCGGTTATGCCGACCGGTTCGCCGGTGCGGTCATCATTGCGGAAATGCTGGGTTGGTGCGATCCCCAAGTCGTAGAGAAGGCCTGGGGGGAAAGTTATTTTGATCAGCCTGAACTGCAAAATCCGTGCGAGCGGTACTTTATTCTGAAAAATTCCCTGGAACGGAACTGGGGAGCGAGGACGGCGGAGCTGTTTGCGCGGGCCTGGGAAAGCCAGGATTTGAGCAGCTGCCCGACGTTCGGCGAGTGGCTGGTGCTGCTGTCAACGATGACGGAGAACAGCGAAAACGCGGATGAAAGCGTTACGGAGAAACAGGATGCGGTTCAACCGGCGGAGTCTCCGGAGCCGTTGGTTTCCGCTTCCTCCCCAGCTTTGCGGCCGCCGGCGGTGCCTACTGCCAGAAGTTTCGTGGCAGCGGCCGCTGAGCGGGCGGCTGCCCTGACGAAGGGGGAAGAAGCCGCGCCCGGTGATCAGGATGTCGTCAACAGGCTGTTTCACCAGGCCAGAGAGCTCGAATCGAGTGGAAATCTAAGCGGTGCTCTGGAGGTGTACAAGTCCGCCCACCATTTTGTCAGCGAAGGCTCACCGATGGAGATTGAGCTGGAAGCTGCGATACGCGGACTGGAATCCGAGCTGAATCCGCCAGGCCCCGATCGGAAGCCGGACAAGGTCCCTTTTTACCAGTCGCGTAAATGGCTGACTTCGGCGGCGGTTGTCATCCTGCTTCTCGCCGGGACGGCGTTTGCCGTCAACCAAATCGTTGCCGACCATTCGCCAGGGAAGCACATGGAGGCGGGAGCCGGCACGAAGCCAGGCGGCGAGAAAGCTCCTGCGGTCCCGGATACAGCGCAAACGGATCAAAAACAGGAGGAAGCGAACCGGCAGGCCGAGCTGCAGAAGCAGGAAGCCGCGCGGAAAGAGGAAGAAGCACGGAAGCAGGAAGAAGCCCGGAAACAGGCGGAAGCGCAGCGCCTGCAGGCCGAGGCCGAGCAGAAAAAGCTTGAGGAGGCGCGCAAAGCCGAAGAGCGCAAGAAACTGCAGGATCAGTACGCAGTCCAAGCGAAATATGACGCCTATTTGCAGCAGCAGAAGGAAAAAGCAAAGAAAAAGGCTGCCGAGCGGAAAAAGCTGCAGGAAATGTACCAGAAGCAGGCTCAGTACGAAGCCTATCTTGCTTATCAACAGCAGAAGGAAGCGAAGGCGAGGGCGGAAGCGGAAGCGGCCCGTAAAGCAGCCGAGGCGAAGGCGCAGCAGCTGAAGCAGAAGCGCTCCGGCCAGGTCGTCCAGCTGATCGCTTACTACAATCAGGCCTTTAACGCCCAGCGGGGCGGCAACATTGAACGGGCGCGCTCCTACGCCAAGGATTTCGCCCACCTGTATGAGCAGGATGCGGCGTATTTCAAGTCTGTCGGCAAGGTAGGAACGCGGGCGTCGGCCATCTACAAATTCCTTTCCAACGGCGCTTACTCGCTGCCTGACGTTTAGATATAGAAAAGACTAAGGAATTAATCAAAGGGGAGTTGTTTACTGATGAACTATACGATCCAGGCTTCCCAGCGGACTCCGGCGCTGATCATCTATCTGATCGACATCAGCGCATCCATGAATATGCTCATGGACGGCAAACGGCGCATCGACGTGGTGTACGAAGCACTGTCACTTGCGATTCGCCAAATGGTGTACCGGTCCACGAAAGGGAACCGGCTGACGCCCCGGTACCGGATTGCCATCCTGGCTTACAGTGACGACGTGTACGATCTGCTGAACGGGATCAAAGGGATCGACGAAATTGCAGCGGTCGGTTCCCTGCCGGACTTGACCCCGAAGCGGTTTTCGGATTCGGCCAAAGCTTTTCAGCAGGCAGAGAAAATATTGCAGGCCGAGCTGCCGCGCATGCAGGACTGCCCGGCTCCCCTCGTCTGCCACATGACGGACGGAGTAACGACCGGAGAGGATCCCGAGCCGATCGCAAGGCGCATCATGAGCATGAGCGTGCCTGACGGGAACGTGCTTGTGGAGAACATCTTCATTTCCGATCACATGCTCGACCAGCCGATTGCCCAGCCGCGCCGCTGGAGAGGCATCCTGCCGGATACTCTCCTTCACGATGAGCATGCGGTGAAGCTGAGAAACATGTCATCTCCGCTTCCGGAGAGCTATCGGGACATGCTGGTCGAAGCCGATTATCTGCTTGCCCCGGGGGCGCTGATGATGCTTCCGGGAAGTTGTGCGGAGCTGGTATCCATCGGTTTTCAAATGTCGGCGGCCACGCCGGTAAGAGCTTAGGAGGGATCCGCCTGTGAAAATAAACTCGGCAGCAACCGGTGACATGTTTACGTTTATAAGCTCCCAGGCCCAGGAGCAGCCGCTCGCTTCCCATTCGGGACGGGTACTGTGCAGGTACGCTTACGGACGGGCGATGGAGACGCTTCTGCAGGGAGAGAACGGACAGGATTTCGTCGGTGTGCAGACGTACGGTGACGTGTGCAACTTTGTGCTGTGTGACGGCGTCAGTATGAGCTATCAAGGTGATTTTGCCGCCCGTTTTCTCGGCAACACGCTGCTGGATTGGCTGGACCATACGCGGGACTGGTCTTCGGCCGGATTTACGGAGTTCATGACGTCCATCACCGAATCCGCTTCGGCGCAGCTTCGGCGGTTAGCTCCACCGGGCGGGGTTCCCTCCTTACTTCGGGAGGTGCTGGAGGACAAGCAGCGTATGGGCAGCCAATCCATGTATATTTGCGGGCGGATTGAGCTGCCTATAAGCAGAAAGAAGCAGGGAAGACTGTGGATGGCGTGGCAGGGAGACTCGCGGCTGCGCTTTTGGAAGGACGGTCTGGAAGTCAGCGAGCACTTTGATGACACCTTTCGGACCAATGAGCGGTGGTCCACGCTAACCGGTCCGGTCGGCGGCAAACCGCATGTGTACCAAACCCGGCTGGATTACGGCATGCCGATGCGACTGCAGCTGTATACCGACGGGCTCGCCGATCTGGACCCGATCCATCAGGTGCTGCCGGACGAGCTGATCCAGATTTTGCTCGATGCGCCCCATACCGAAGGGCTTCAGGATGATGCCGCTTTTCTTGAATTGCAGTGGTCGTAATGAACCGCTTGCTGCTGGCTGACCCTTTGCGGGTATAAAATTTGTTTGCTGCGCGATGATTAAGCTGACCTCCTTTATGGGTAATCTTGAGACAGATAACTATATTTGATGAGGATGAAAAAGGAGAGATAGCGATGAGTCAGCAGCAATACAACAGACAGCGATTCGAAGGGAAAACGGCGATTGTTACCGGCGCAGGCTCCGGCATCGGGAAAGCGGCAGCGATCAAACTGGCGCAGGAAGGCGCTAACGTGGCCTTATTTGATCTGATTAATGAACGGACTTCCAAGACGGAAGCGGAAATCAACGCGATCCGCGAAGGAGCGGCCCGCGCTTTTGACGTGGATACTTCCGATGCGGCACGCGTGGAGAAGGCGGTACTGGAAACCGCCGAGCTGTTCGGCTCCGTGGATGTGGTGTTCGCAAACGCAGGCATCAACGGCGTGCTGGCCCCGATTGAGGAAATGCAGCTGGAAGACTGGCAGCAGACGCTGAGCGTCAATCTGAACGGTACGTTTTTGACGGTGAAATACGCGATTCCGCATCTGAAAAAAAATGGCGGGAGCGTCATTATCACCAGCTCGATTAACGGCAACCGCACCTTCTCCAACTTCGGCATGTCGGCTTACAGCACGTCCAAAGCCGGGCAGGTCGCTTTCGCCAAAATGGCGGCGCTGGAGCTGGCCAAGTTCAAAATCCGCGTCAACGTTATTTGCCCCGGCGCGATCTCGACCAACATCGATGAAAGCACGGAGAAAACGGAAGAGCTGAAGGAAATCGTCATCCCGGTCAAGTTTCCGGAAGGAAGCCAGCCGCTCGCCGACGGGCCGGGTCAGCCGGAAGACGTGGCGGATCTGGTGGCCTTCCTGGCTTCGGACGAGTCCAAGCATATTACGGGAGCGCAGATCATTATCGACGGTGCGGAATCGCTGTTGGTTTAACAGCTTTTCGGTATATATAAAACGGCAGCTCAAGCGGTGGATGCCCTTGAGCTGCCTTTTTTGTTGCGGCCGTATCGTGAGAACCCTTTAACTTTCGTACAACCGGGCTAGGAGGTCTTCCGTAATGACGATTGGCCCGGCTGGAACGAGGCTCAAATCAAACCGGCCGATCAGCTCCTGGGGAGCGGCCGGATCCGGCGTGGGCACGAGTCCGCCGATCCAGGCCAGCCAGCCGGTGAGCTTGGCCGGGGATACCCCCTGCTCCCGAAGCGCCGCCAGGCTCGTGTTCCCGTGCCGCTTCGCCAGGCGTTTGCCGTCCGTTCCCATAAACAGGGGAACGTGGGCAAAGGCAGGGATCTCCCAGCCCAGCGCCTGGTAGAGCTGCATCTGCCGCGGCGTTGAATCCAGCAGGTCGGCGCCCCGCAGAACGTGCGTGACCTGCATCATGGCGTCGTCCACGACGACGGCCAGCTGGTAGGAAAACATGCCATCCGCCCGCTTGACGATAAAGTCGCCGGTGGCTGCCGGGTCGAAGCTGTGCCGTCCGCTGACGCCGTCGATGAACGCTACCGGCTCCTCCCCGACCCGGTACCGGATGGAAGGCTGCTTCAGCTTGGCCTTGGCCGCCCTCTCTTCCGGGCTGAGATTCCGGCAGGTGCCGGGATAGGCCGGCCCTTCCGCGGCGAGTCCGTGCGGTGCGCTGGCCGCGGATAGGAGATCGGCCCGGCTGCAGAAGCAGGTGTACAAGGCGCCCTGCTTCTGCAGCTTGCCTAAGGCGTCCTCGTAATGCTGAAGCCGTTCGCTTTGCGTATAGGGAGCATAGGGACCACCGACGTCGGGCCCCTCGTCCCAGTCGATGCCAAGCCAGCGCAGATCGTCCAGGATCTGCCGGGCCAAATGCGGCTTGGACCGGGGCTTGTCGATGTCTTCCATACGGAGGATGAAGCTTCCATGCCCGGAACGGATTTGCAGCCAGGCAAGCAGGGCTGTCCAGGCATTGCCGATATGCATTTCCCCGGAGGGGGTCGGGGCAAACCGTCCGCGCAGCTTCGGGTTGGTTGGGTTCATGATGAGCAGTCTCCTTTCCCCAATCATCAGTCAGGTCGGTCAATCCGAATGGATACATTTTATAGCAAACCTGAATAGATATCCAGCGCATGCAGGCTTTATAATAGAGGGATACAGCGTAGTCGGGTGATCGTCTGGGCCCGATCCTTACCTTACATAAAGAGAAAACGGGTGGAATTATGACAGAATTGGAGCTGCCGGTACTTCAGGTGATGCCGGAGCTGAAAGAAATATTGAACCGCCGCACGTCGGCGCTGCTGATTGCCGAGCCGGGAGCAGGCAAAACGACCCAAACCCCGCTCGCCTTCCTCGATGAAAGCTGGCTGGACGGCCAAAAAATCGTCATGCTGGAGCCGCGCAGGCTTGCGGCCCGGTCGGCCGCTGCTTATATGGCCTCGCAGCTGGGCGAAAAGGTCGGCCAAACCGTCGGCTACCGGGTCCGGATGGACAGCAAGACCAGCGCGTCCACGCGGATCGAAGTCGTGACGGAAGGAATATTGACGCGCATGCTGCAGCGCGATCCGGAGCTTGGCGGCGTCGGGATGATCATCTTTGACGAGTTCCATGAGCGCAACATTCATGGCGACCTGGGGCTGGCGCTTGCGCTGGAATCCCAGTCGGTCCTGCGGGAGGACCTGCGCCTGCTGATCATGTCGGCCACGCTGGAAGCGGAGCCGGTAGCCGCGCTGCTGGGCGGAGCGCCTGTCGTTCACTGCGCGGGCAGGCAGTATCCCGTCGAGACGGTCTATGCCCCACCGGCGGCGGGAACCCCGCTTCATCAGGCCGTGGCTGCGGTCGTTACGCGGGCCTTGTCCGCCCATGACGGGGACATGCTCGTGTTCCTTCCCGGAGCGAGGGAGATCGGCCAGGTTCGCCGGGAACTCGAGCAGAGGGGGCTGCCCGCGGGCTGTGTGATCCGTCCGCTGCACGGCCAGCTCCCGCAGCAGGAGCAGGATGAAGCCGTAGCTCCGGACAGGCAGGGGCGCCGGAAGATCATCCTCAGCACCTCGATCGCGGAAACGAGTTTGACGATCCAAGGGGTCACGATCGTGGTCGACGCCGGGCTGATGCGGACGCAGATGTTTTCTCCGCGGACCGGCATGTCCGGACTCACGACGGTCAAGGTGTCCAAGGCGTCGGCGGATCAGCGCAGAGGCCGTGCCGGGCGGACGATGCGGGGGACCGCCTACCGGCTGTGGAGCCGGGAAGAGCAGGACTTTCTGCCGGAGCGGAGCACGCCGGAGATTCTGCAGACCGATCTCGCCCCGCTGGCGCTTGAGCTGGCAGCCTGGGGGGTCAAAGACCCGCTCAGCCTGCTGTGGCTGGACCCGCCGCCCGCAGCGGCGTACGGGCAGGCGGTAGAGCTGTTGAAGCGCCTGGGAGCCCTTGATAGCGGAGGCGGGATCACCGGACTGGGGAAAAAGATGTCCACAGCCGGGATGCATCCCCGTCTGTCGCGGATGGTGCTGCTGGGTGCCGCGCAGGGACATGGGATGCTGGCGGCCGTATTGGCAGCCCTTTTGCAGGAACGGGACCTGTTCCAGGGACAAAGTATGGACCGGGACGTCGATATCCGGAAGCGGGCCGAAGCCGTAGCTGCGTGGATGCGCGGCGGCCGGGGTGCGCTGTCCGGCCTTGCGGACGAAGGGCGAATCCGCCGTATTGAGCAGGAAATCCGCGGTATCCGCGCTACAATGGATTTGGATGCCGATGCGGCGATCAACGAAGAATACGCAGGTCCGCTGCTCTCCTTGGCCTATCCCGACCGGATCGGACAGAACCGGGGTAACGGCAGGTTTCTGCTGACTTCGGGCAGGGGGGTAGAAATCGGGCAGGTTCAGCTGCTGAGCCGTGCGCCGTATATCGTGGCAGCCAGCGTGGATGACGCCAAAGGGGCGGAGGGCCGGGTGCTTCTGGCCGCACCACTTCCGGAGGAGGAGCTGTTCGCTCTTCATCAGGACGGCATCATCCGGGAAGGAGCGATCGCCTGGGACCGGCAAATCCAGGGGGTCAAAGCAAGGCAGGTGACGAGACTGGGAGCAGTCATCCTCCGTGAATCACCGGACCCCGCGCCGCCGTCTGATGCCATAGCGGAAGCACTGCTGGACGGCATTGCCGTCGAGGGTCTGGATATCCTGCCGTGGAACAAGTCGTCAACACAGCTTCGGCAGCGTCTGCAATTCATGCATCTGATGCATGCCGACTGGCCGGATTTTTCCGGAGAGACCCTCTCCGGAACCCTGCGGGAGTGGCTTCAGCCATACCTGCACGGGATGAAGAAAAAGAGCGATCTGCAGCGGCTGCATATGTCCGCCGTCCTGGAACAGAGCCTGACGTGGGAGCAGCGGAAGCAGCTGGATGAGGAGGCGCCGACGCACATCACCGTACCGAGCGGTTCGCGAATCCCGGTGGACTACAGCGACCCGGCCAAGCCGGTGCTTGCCGTGAAGCTTCAGGAAATGTTCGGATGGCATGAAACGCCGCGCATCGGCAGGGGGAAGATGCCGCTAACCCTGCACCTGCTGTCCCCGGCTCAGCGGCCGGTGCAGGTGACTTCGGATCTGGCCAGCTTTTGGAAGCAGGGGTATTTTGATGTCAAAAAGGATCTCAAGGGCCGCTATCCCAAGCATTACTGGCCGGACGACCCGCTCGAGGCTGTTCCGACAAGGAGAACCAGGCCCCAATAATTTATTGGCCTCACATTCGGTTTATTGTTGTTTGCAAACCTCTGGGCAGGGGTAATAGAAGGCATAACAACAATGAATGGAGGGTGAATATGATGGATCATGGCAAAAAAATTGTTGGCGTTTTTGAAAGTGAGCAGGAAGCGTCCCGGGCGATCACCGAGCTGCAGGATTTCGGTTTCCCGCCTGAGGATATTTCCGTCGTAACGAAGGACCGGGAAGATTTACAGACGATTACGGAAGATACAGGTACAAAGGCGCCGGAAGGCGTAGCCGCCGGTGCAGCCACAGGCGGTATGCTCGGCGGTGTGGCCGGGCTGCTGGCGGGGATCGGCGCATTGGCCATCCCTGGAATCGGGCCGATTCTTGCGGCGGGCCCGATTGCCGCGACGCTTGCCGGTGCTGCGGTAGGTGCCGGTGCCGGCGGACTCGTCGGCGGCTTGATCGGCCTGGGCATTCCGGAGGACGAGGCCAAAGAGTACGAAACTTATGTGGATAAGGGTAAAATTTTGGTCATCGTCGATGCCAGAGGACGCGACCGTGACATCTACGACGTGTTCAACCGAAACCGTTCGCTGAATGCCGAGCGCTATAACAGGGATCTCGGGCTGGTGACCGACGATACCGCTTCCTTGACCGATAACGATCACGTTCGCCCGTAATGGCATACAAAAGACGGCTCCTTCAAGGAGCCGTTTTTTACGTTTAGACCATTTTAACGGCCTTATAAGCCCATTTCAGGTCCTGCTCCCACTGCGCCGAAGCGTCCGGCAGAATCCAGGCTTTACGGACGCAGTACTCCGTAAGCCGCTGCAAAAATTCAATAGCCGTTCGCAGCTCGTTGGCTATACTGTCCTGAATCAGCGGCGGATTTTCCAACAGGCACCGGGCAAGTAGAGAGATCCGGACTTGTGTATCCTGCATCAGGTCGGCTGCAATATATTGGTCATTGAGCGCCTTTAGGCCGGTCAGGCTCTCCAGGACGGGGTTCATGGCTGTCACCTGCTTGGAATGGGGATGAAGTCGCTTGGGAATGCCCATAAAAAACGTCGTGAAGCTGTTCGAGCAGCGATTTGCGCATTTGGGCGCTGATTTTCAGCAGATCGATGAGAGCGGAGTCGGAAACGAGCTGCACCAAGGTCTCGGACTTGATGATGCCCAGCGTCTCATGCCTGATCAATTTTTGCAAGGAGGCGTTCGGAGCGGGACTTCCGGCCATCTTATGGCTGCTGTCCATCATTGCACCCCCTGTCTTTTTTGGAATATTGTTGTCTGGATCTTAAGAAGCTATGCATCGGATAGGTTGACTTTGTTTAGACTCCTGAGGACGCGAAGAAACTTGTAAATCGGGTGTTGACAAAAAACGAATTATGAATTATCTTAAATTTAAGATATTTACCAAACAGAAATGAGGCTGATCTAATGCAGCGGTTATGCCGATATTAGCGGGTTGAATGAAGGAAGTTTGTTAGAAGTTACAGCGGAGGGCTGGCAGTTTGGATAAGGATGATGCTTTTTTTTAACCTATTATCTCAATATTAAGAAAATTAAATTTAAAAAAATGGAGGATGGTAAAAATGGTTGCATGGGGATTGTTGATTATTCGTTTGGTGATTGGACTTACGTTTGCCGGGCATGGCGCGCAGAAGCTGTTCGGCTGGTTTGGCGGAGGCGGCTTAAAAGGGACAGCCGGGTGGCTTGCATCGATGAACTTGAAGCCGGCTTTCTTGCTGGCACTGGTAACGGGGATCTTTGAATTTGCAGGTGGATTGCTGTTTGCTGCGGGAATCTGGACTCCGCTTGCGGCGATCATGATTGCTGTAACGATGATCGGCGCCATCGTCACCGTCCATGGCAAAAACGGATTTTGGGCGACCTCGAACGGGTTTGAGTATAATCTGATCCTGATCGCCGCGGTCGTCGGCGTGACATTGACCGGTCCGGGTGCATACAGCCTGTTCCAGTAAGGACAGCTATCGTAAAATATATAATTGTGGTGGTCGGGTGTGTATACTCCATTGAATTGGGTGTTTCGTTAGTAATGGATATGCAAGTCAATCATTTAGATGAATCGTGATGGATGTAAATTTAAAATAAGGTGTGAAAGGATGGGATGAGCATGCATGTACGGCGCTATTTGCCCTCGATGCAGGGACGCGGAGCATTTGACGGAGGAAAGATCACAGAGCAGAAGCCAATCGGTTTCCCTGGGGAGGGATCGGTCATTAACCGGATCGGCCCGCTGTTTTATTGGGCATGGGCCTACACTCCGGAGGAAGGACATATTCCTCTTCATCCCCATTTTGGATTTGAAATTATGACGTACGTCATCCAAGGAAAGGCTGAACACGGGGATTCCCTCGGTACCCGCAGCACGGTTGGTTCCGGCGGAGCCCAGCTCATCCGGGCAGGGTCCGGAGTCAGCCATGAAGAGCGTCTGATCGGTCCGGACATGGAGAGCTTTCAAATTTGGTTTGAGCCGGATCTGAAAGTATCGAACAAGCGGGAACCTTCTTACGAGCAATGGGAGCACGAACAGTTTCCGGTAACGGAAACCGCCGGCGGCACCGTCAAGCAGATCGTGGGTGGAGACGCCCCGCTTAAGCTCAGCGTGGATGCCGGAATGTGGGACGTTCAGCTGGAAGTCGGCGGCACCTACAGCCTCCCCCTTCGTAAGGGCCGGGCGCTGACCGCACTCGCACTTCGGGGCGGCGGCCGCTGGAGCGGTGAGCTTCCGGGCGTACATGACGAAACGTTTGATCCGCGCGACTTTATGCTGCTGAGCACAGATCATGACGAAGAAATCACGGTTCATGCCCAGGAAGGCCCGCTTCGGATGCTGCTGATTGAAGTTCCGGAACGCGTGGATTACGCGCTGCTCCCTAAACGCTATTAACGATGCGGCCTCGGTCGTATTATCAGCCAGGCTGTAAGTATCAAAGAACGCTTTGCCAATTCTTTCTGGCAGGCGTTCTTTTTTTCGTTTAGGATGGAAAAGGGTAAAGTAAAGAAAATGAGCTGTGGTCAGGAAAGTGATCTTTTTAAGCACCAGGAGGAAGGTATGTCAAAGAAAGCGAGAATACAGGAAATAGAGCTGCTGCGAGGGTTGGCCTTCTTGGCTGTGGCCATGCAGCATGCGATCGCCCACTACTCCATCGTCGGCGGGGTGGCTATGGAGGACGGGGTTATTATGACGCTGCTGCTGATGGCGGCTAAGTTTGCGGTGCCCGTTTTCATTTTCATCACCGGGATGGTGCTGTTCTACAATTATGACGGTCCGCTGCGGTACGGCGTTTTTATGCGAAAAAGGTTCAGCGATGTACTGGTTCCCTACATCTTGTGGTCGGCTGTTTATTTTGGCATCAGTCAGCAGTGGAACTTCGGGTCACCCGAACAATGGGGGAAATGGGCGATGATGCTGTTCACGGGGAAGAACAGTTACCATTTATGGTACGTGGTCATGATCATGCAGTTTTATTTGCTGTTCCCTGTCTTTCGGATGCTGATCCGCCGGATTATGCAGGCTGCTTCGCATCGATTGTGGACGGCCCTGCTGGTGCTCAGCGGTTTGGCTTATCTGGTGCTGCTGTACTTCCGGCCGGATATCAGCGCCCTGCTGACACAAGCGGATATCCCGTTTCTGACGCCGTTTTTTACGGCTTACGCCGATCGTAACTTCGTCTACTTCATGTTTTATTTTATTCTTGGGGCGGCAGCGGGGATGTACCCCGAACGGTGGAGATGGGCGGTAGAGAAAGGCGGAGTCATTTATACGGCGGTCTTTTTGATCTTGTTCGGATATTTTACATATAAGCTAGTGGCCAGCTTCCAAACGGCAGACGGGCTGAACATCAATTTTAATGCAGTTTCGCTGCTCCGTCCGTTGATTGCCGTGTTTCTGGTAAGCTCGGTTTTCGTCATTTACAGGTACGCGCTCCAATGGACTCGTCAAGCAGGTCCGCGCGCGCAGCGGGCGATGTCCCTGCTCGGTAAATATTCGTACGGCACTTATCTGGCTCATGCCCTCATGCTGCGCTATACGTATTCCTTTGATGCCTGGTGGTTTGCGGGATGGAACGTGGCAGTGCGGATGCTGATGTCTTTCATCATTTGCGTGCTGCTGTCTTATCTCCTCATCGTTGTTTTATCTTACCTGCCATTCGGCAAGTGGACGGCTGGGGTCTCTTCCTTGAGAAAAAAAACAAGCCCGCCAAAAGCTGCTTGATTCCAGTTAGCTGATCCAGCGATCCACCAACTCGAGTGGACAAGCATCCCAACAGCCCGGCATCGCCAGCGATAAAACGCACCTTGCGACCCAATCGCTTAAACACCTTGTATCGTTAAAAAGCTTTGAATTCTCAAAAAGCCTTGAGTTCAGCCTCGGCGGATCCAAGGCTTATTTATTTGCCAACCGCAACATTACACAATTTCATCATATGAAAAATTCACAATAGAATAAACCAAATACGTACCGCATCTTGCACCTTTGGAGCCATTCTGCCATGCCCCGTGTACTTAACTCATCCAGGTCCATGGTAAAAAGGAAGGCGCAAACCGACTTAGACCGTCCCAGACCGATCTACTCTGATCCAGAACTGACCGGGAAAACGGTTCAATCCCGTTCCACGGTATTCTCAGTAAGCCCGTTCTATTAAATTTGCCGCAGGATTCTCCCAAAGTGAAACCTTCATGCTATGCGATTTGGAAAATAGTCGTTTATAATGGAGGTAAATTGGTTAATGAAGGAAATAGGGAAGAAAGCGAGGAAGCTGGCATGGCCTTTATGATTGCCCAGCGGGCATTTATTAAAGCATACCTGATTACGATGGTGGAGCAGCACCGCGGATATGGTTATCAGATGCTGGAGGAGCTGAGACAGGAGTTTAAGAGCTACGGCTATTCTCCCCCGCAGAGCGAAATTTACCGTGCCCTGCACGAACTGGTGCAGGAGGGCATTTTCTACCGGACCAAGCAGCTGAAGGGCAGCGATCCGCGGGTGGATTTTCAGGAAATCGTATTGTACCACTTTACGGACGATGGAGCCGAGAAGGCCAAGCTGTATAAAAAACAGGTCAAAACCGATCTGGACCGCTGTCTTGGCATTCTGCACAAGGCGGTTAACGACAATTACCAATAAGACCCGGAAGGGAAGGAGGCGTAGGGGATGCAGGAAAAGCTGCGTTTTGGGGTTTTAAGCACGGCCAGTATAGCGAGAAGCGCTTTTATTCCCGGCGTCGAGAACGCCAGACGCGCCGAGATTGCGGCGGTGGCCAGCCGGGATTACGCCAAAGCCAAAGATACGGCGGAACAGTTTGATATACCGAAGGCGTATGGAACCTACGAAGAACTGCTGAAGGATCCCGACATTGATGCGGTCTATATTCCACTTCCCAACCATTTGCATAAAGAGTGGACGATCAAGGCGGCAAAAGCCGGCAAGCACGTGCTGTGCGAGAAGCCGTCTGCGCTCAGCCCCGAAGAAGCTTCCGAAATGGTCGAAGCGTGCAGGGAAGCGGGGGTGATCTTCTCCGAAGCATTTATGTACCGGTATCATCCGAAGCATCGCAGGGTCCGGGAAATCATCGAGGAAGGCGAGATCGGCCAGATCCGGGCCATTCACGGGTGCTTCACGTACAACCACATCGAAAATAAGGAGAACGTGCGGTACAAAAAAACGATGGGCGGCGGGGCCATTTATGATGTTGGCGGCTACCCGATTTCGGCGGCTCGCATGATTCTAGGCGAGGAGCCGCTGGCCGTGTCGGTACAGGCGCTGTTTTCGGAGGAACACGATCATGTGGACGTCATGGCAACCGGTCTGGTGGAGTTTCCGAACGGCGTCGGGCTGACCTTTGACTGCGGCATGTGGGCTGCTCCCCGGTGCACGCTGGAGATCGTCGGGTCGCAAGGACGGATTGAGCTGCCGGTTGCATTTGGCTGGGAGCAGAGCGAGGAGCCGGCCCAGATTATCGTCCATGTCGGGGATCAGCGGCGGGAGGAACGCTTCGGTGTGCTGAGCCATTTCATGCTGGAGGCCGACGCCTTTGCCGCAGCGGTATTGGACGGAACGCCGCTCCCTTATCCTCCGGAAGATGCGGTACGGAACATGAAGGTTGTGGAAGCGTGCCTGAAGTCAGCCGAGACGAAACAGAAGGTCTTCCTGCAGTAAGCGTTCATCTGCAAGCACTTAGGGAGGCAAGACACAAGTCACACGACAATCAAAGCCCCGGGTTCTCTGGTGGAGATCCCCGGGGCTTCGGTTCGTGTGTACCGGCTTTACATGCCTTCATCATAATCGGTGACGTCACGCTTGGCTGCCATGGCCGGCGTGTTAGACGTGCCGTACTCTTCGACGGACTCCCATGCGTCCGCATCATCAAAACGGCCGTCATAGCGCTGCCGGTTTTCGCCTGCGCCGGATGGCGGCGGGGTGATCACCTCTTCTTCGACGGGCCGGTCGCTGCTGACGTCCCGATTCGGCGTATGCTCCACGCAATAAGCGGTGTACGGAATCGCCTGCAGACGCTCGAACGGAATGTCCCGGCCGCATTCGACACATTGGCCGTACTCCCCGCGGTCCATGCGCCCAAGGGCGCTGTCGACCTGGTCCAATTCATCCTGCAGCGTGTCGTTGACGGCCAGGTCCCGGCCGCGTTCGAACACCTCCGTGCCCACATCGGCAGGGTGATTATCGTAAGAGGACAGCTCGCCTGTGGAATCGGCGAGCGAGTCGCCCAGCAGGGCATTGTCCTCACCATTCGCGTGAAAGTGGTGTTCCAGCTCCTTTTTGCGTTCCAGCAGTGCTGATTTGAGCTCCTGCTGCTGATCATGGGTTAAATGACTCATGGATAAGACTCCCTTCTGACAGTAGAATAAGGTATCTGTACTCTTTCCTTACCCTAAAGGCGCGGGGAGCAATCATGCGTGTCCGTCAGTTCCAGCTGAACAGTCTAGACGGTATCCGTTCCGTCCAGAGCGCAGGGCAGATCACCGATCTCGAGCTGTAAGGTGGTATGGCCGATGCCGAATTGCTCGCGCAGCTCGGCGGCTGCCTGCTGCAGAAGTTCATCGCCATTGCAGGGCTCCGTCACCACGAGATGTGCTGTGAGCGCCGTTTCCGTGGTGCTCATGCCCCAAATGTGCAGATCATGCATGCTCTTGACCCAGGGCAGGGAAGTCAAGTAATTCCGGATGGCCGCAACGTCTGTGCCCGGAGGCACGCTGTCGAGAGCCATATTAAGCGAATCCTTCAGCAGCCCCCAGGTGCTGATGCCGATAACAAGCACAATCAGCAGACTGACGACCGGGTCGACCCACAGCCAGCCCGTTGCGGAAATGACGATCCCTGCGATGACTACGCCGAGCGATACGCCGGCATCCGCAGCCATATGCAGAAACGCCCCCCGGACGTTCAGATCGCCCCGGCGTCCGGAAACGAACAGCAGCGCCGTCAAGGCGTTGATGAGGATGCCGACAGCCGCCACCCAGATGACGTCCACGCCGTCGACCGGCTGCGGGTGGATGAGGCGGCTGATCGCGCCCCAAGCGATGAGGGCGATCGCCGCGAGCAGGAACAGGGCATTGAACAGGGCGGCGAGGATGGAGGAACGGCGGTAACCGTACGTGCGCAGCTCCGTCGCTTTCTTTCGGACGAGGAGGCTGGCGACCCAGGCCAGCACGAGAGCGAGGACGTCGCTTAAATTATGTCCGGCATCGGCTACGAGCGAAAGGGAATGGCTGATCAGGCCGTAAGCCGCCTCCAAAATGACGAAGGCCGTGTTGAGCACGATACCGATCAGAAAGGCACGGTTATAATCTGCCGGCCCGTGTGCATGCGAATGCGAGTGTGAGTGTAAATGTTCGTGAGTGGTTGAGTGGGAATGATGGTGATGATGACCGTGTGCCATAAGCGGCTCCTCCTTTTGAATACAAAGCAAATTGCATCCATGTCTTAATTAATATTAACATATGAGCATCTATTCATATAATAACATATTTCACGCCCGTGTCAATTTGTGCCATCCCTTAGGATGGCCATTTTTCTTTGGAACATTCTCCAAAAAAGCGGGGAACGGTTTTCATCCCAGGCAAGGATGTGATATAAAAAATATAGGGTGTGGGAGTAATACAGGACATCCTCCCTTTGCGGGGCTAGAGATTTGGAGGTATTCGTCAAATGGATGAACATATGCAGCGCCGATTGGATAAACAGAAGAAGCTGTTCAAGCAGCTGGGCATTCATCTGGATGCACTTTCCATCCATGAAAAGGTGTTCAGCAACAAGCTTCGGGGTTACGATCCGGAAGAGGTGGATGCCTACCTGGATGAAGTCATAAGCGATTACGAGCGGTTTTATGCGATCATTTCCGATCTGATGGATAAATGGCAGGAGCAGCAAATCACGCTGCGCGACTTGAAAGCAGGCTCACGGCCGGAACCGGACCGTTTTGCCATCGATCCGAAGGTGATAGAGGATATCGTATTGAAAATGGAGTACAACCTTAGACAGCTCAAAAGCAAAATCAGGCCGGATCCTGACTTTTTCGTCGATTAATCCATTACATACAGTCATACTGCGAGAGCCCTTCCGAATAACATGGACAGAAATCCTGGTTCGGAGGGCTTTTTATGTTTGCGCCCCTGTTGAATTCATCCAACCACGCGAAATGTAAAGGAGAGGGACCGTATGAAATTCATCCTTATATTTGGCCCGCAGGCCGTAGGCAAAATGACCGTAGGACAGGAACTCGAAAAAATAACGGAGCTGAAGCTTTTTCACAACCATATGACGATAGAGCTGGTATCGCCGTTTTTCAGCTACGGTTCGGAAGCCGGGAAACGGCTGGTTGGATTGTTCCGGAGGGAAATCTTCGAAGAGGTTGCCAAGAGCGATCTCCCCGGCTTGATTTTCACGTTTGTATGGGCGCTGGACATGAAGGCGGATTGGGATTATGTGGAGGAGGTCTGCGGGATATTCGAATCCAGGGGCGCGGAAGTTTTTCTCGTGGAGCTGGAGGCTGATCTAGACGAACGGCTCTCCCGCAATCTTAGCCCAAACCGGCTGCAGCATAAGCCAACGAAACGGAACACGGAGTGGTCCGAAAATGAGCTGAAGACATCGATGGAAAAATACCGGCTAAATTCATATGATGGCGAAATCAAGCGGGAGAATTATTTGAGAATCAACAATACGGATTTGAGCGCAGAAGAAGTGGCGCGCCAGATTAAGCATGAATTCGGGCTATAGTTTTTCACTACGGCTGCAAGCTGCCGCAATCCAGTAACTTTTTCTTCTCCGTGACGTTCTTTAAATATAAGCAGCATGTTGCTGGAAGGGCGCATGGAAGAAACAATGGTCATGCCGTCGCATAAGTAAAGAATGTACCGCCAAAGCGCCAGAGTACTATGAATAAAACTTGGGGTACGAGAAGGAGGAGGCGGAATGAATCGGAATGCGGGTTTTTGGATCAGGCTTGGGGCATCTTTGGTTGATGGGCTGCTCGTTGGCTTGCCGATCATGATTGTGGTGTGGATGATTACGGGAAAATGGGGAAACGAGGAGTGGATTTCCGATACGATCAGCGGTTTGTATTCACTGCTCGTGCCTGTATTCTGGAACGGTTATACAGTGGGCAAAAGGATATGCAACATCCGGATCCGCAAGGTGAGCGATCACCAGCCCCCCGGAATCGGGACCATGCTGCTGCGGAACGTCGTCGCCGGCCTCGTGTATGGTCTAAGCTTAGGCATTTGCGCGATCATCAGTGCTTTTATGGTGGGGCTGCGTGAAGACAAACGGTCGATTCATGACTTTATTGCCGGGACGGAAGTCGTATATGACTGAACATGTCCTGGCTGAAAAGTAACAGGAAGCACGCCGCTTTGCCGGTGAATTCCGGACCTCTGGCTGATGTGCGGGACAATCATATCATGATAGGGTAAAAGGTAGGATAGGACAGCGTTGTCAGGCGTAAGCAGCCGCAGCCGTCAAATCCTCCTTTTTTCTTATAAAATGACCAAATTACTATTTTGGTCAGTTGGTATTTTTCAGAGCGGTTACCAGTCTGCTGCGCGGTCTGGATTAAAGAGAAAAAACAGGATGATGGAGGGAATAACCATGACGCAAACCATTCAGGTGCCACAACCTAAAACCTACGGACCTCTAGGCAATCTGCCTTTGCTGGATTCCGCCGCACCGGTGCAATCGTTGGTGAAGGTCGCCGCGGAGCTTGGGCCGATCTTTCAGTTCCAATATCCCGGCGGCCGCAGGGAGCTGTATGTGTCCGGCCATGAATATGTGAAGGACGCCTGCGACGAAAAGCGTTTTGACAAAAGGATCTGGGCTCCGCTGCAGAACGTGCGCACATTTGCCGGTGACGGCCTTTTTACGAGCGCAACCCAGGAACCCAATTGGAAAAAAGCCCATAACATTCTGCTGTCCAGCTTCAGCCAGCGGGCCATGCAGGGTTATCATACGAAAATGCTGGATATCGCCATGCAGTTGATTCAAAAATGGGGAAGGCTGAACCCGGACGAAACGGTGGACGTTCCTGCCGATATGACCCGGCTGACGCTCGACACGATCGGTCTGTGCGGGTTTAGTTACCGCTTTAACAGCTTTTACCGGGAAAACAATCACCCTTTTATCGATGCGATGGTACGAGCGCTGGACGAAGGGATGAACCAGCTTCACCGGCTGGGCATCCAGGATATGTTTATGATCCGGAAGAAGCGGCAGTTTCAAGAGGATATCCAGACGATGTTTTCACTCGTCGATGAACTGATCCGGGAGCGCAAGGCGCATGGCGGGGATGAGGATGACCTGCTTGCACATATGCTGGACGGCGTTGATGCAAATACGGGGGAGCGGCTGGATCATGAAAATATCCGCTACCAGATGATCACGTTCCTAATCGCGGGGCATGAAACGACCAGCGGTTTGCTCTCCTTTGCGATCTATTTTTTGATGAAAAACCCCGATAAGCTGCGCAAGGCCGTGGAAGAAGTGGACCGGGTTTTGAAAGATCCCGTACCGACGTATCAACAGGTAAGGGATCTGAAATATGTCCGGATGGTTCTTAGCGAGTCCCTGCGGTTATGGCCGACAGCACCGGCTTTCTCGCTGTACGCTAAAGAAGATACGATGATTGGGGGAACCTATCCGATCCAACAGGGCAACAGCGTGACGGTGCTCATTCCGGGACTTCACCGGGACGTGCGCGTCTGGGGCGATGACGTGGAGGTATTCAAACCCGAGCGGTTCGAGGATCCTAGCAAGGTTCCGCATGATGCGTATAAGCCGTTCGGCAACGGCCAGCGGGCGTGCATCGGCCAGCAGTTCGCCTTGCAGGAAGCCACGCTGGTGCTGGGGTTGGTGCTGAAGTATTTTGATCTGGCGGACGTCGGCCACTACGAGCTCAAGGTTAAAGAGACGCTTACGCTAAAACCGGAAGGGTTCCGGATCCGTGTCCGCAGCCGAAAAGGCGCATTGATCCCGGTGGGTTACGGCAGCGCTGAGACCGTGGGAGCCGCTGTCAGCGAATCCACCAAGCCGGCTTCCCTGGCTGCAAATGAACATCATACGCCGCTGCTTGTCCTGTACGGCTCCAATTTGGGCACCGCGGAAGGCATCGCCAGGGAGGTGGCTGACCGCGCGAGGTACCAGGGATTCGACAGCCAGGTCGGTCCTCTGGACGACTATGCCGGCGCGCTTCCGAAGGAGGGGGCGGTGATTATCGTAACGGCGTCCTATAACGGCCAGCCCCCTTCCAACGCCAAGGCGTTTATGGAATGGCTGGAAACCGCCGATCCTTCCGCCATCCGGGACGTCCGCTACGCCGTATTTGGCTGCGGGGATCACAATTGGGCCAGCACGTACCAGCGGATCCCGCGCCTGATTGATGAGCAGTTGGCCGCCAAAGGGGGAAAGCGGCTCCTTCCGCGCGGGGAGAGCGATGCCAGCGGCGATTTTGAACGGGAAGTGGACGACTGGACGGAGCGCTTATGGCCGGATTTGATGCCGGCGCTGGGACTCCCGGTCTCGGACGTCCGCGACACCAAGCGGAGCACGCTGTCGCTGCGCTTTGTCCAGGGCGTGGCTGCCGTGCCGCTTGCGGAGACCTACCACGCCGTATCCGGGCGGATCGTGCGCAGCTGCAATCTTCAGCACGCAGACAGCGGAAGGGTCACGCAGCACATCGAAATTGCGCTGCCGGAGGGTACGGCTTATCGCGAAGGGGATCATCTGGGCGTGCTCCCGGTGAATCCTGAGCCATTGGTGCGGCGGGTGCTCCGCCGATTCCAGCTGGACGGCTCGGCGCACCTGATTCTGACGGCAGACGGAAAACACAGTGCTCACCTGAAGACAGGAGTGCCGATCCGGCTGGACGAACTGCTGGCACGCAGCGTCGAGCTGCAGGAACCGGCCACCCGTGCCCAAATTCGGGAGCTGGCATCGTACACGGTATGTCCGCCGCATGCTAAGGAACTGGAGGCCATGCTTGAGGAAGACGAGTTCCAATCCAACATTCGGGCGAAGCGGGTTACGATGCTGGACCTGCTTGAGCAGTACGAAGCCTGCGAGCTGCCGTTTGCGCGTTTTCTGGAGCTGCTGCCGGCGCTCAAGCCGAGATATTACTCCATCTCCAGCTCGCCCAAAGTCAGCCCAGGCACAGCCAGCATTACAGTCGGTGTCGTTCGGGGTGAGGCATGGAGCGGTAAAGGAGAGTACTGCGGTATCGCCTCCAACTACCTGGCCGTACAGGAACCTGGGGCCGAAGTCCTGATGTTCGTCCGATCTCCTGAATCCGGCTTTGTGCTGCCGGAAGATCCCGCCACACCGATAATCATGGTAGGGCCGGGCACAGGCGTGGCTCCGTTCAGAGGCTTTATCCAGGCGAGACGGGTCCTGCAAGCGGAAGGAAAGGCGCTGGGCGAAGCTCATCTGTATTTTGGCTGCAGACATCCGGAGCATGATTACTTATACCGCGAGGAGTTTGAGCAGGCGGAAAAGGACGGCGTGGTGACGCTTCATACGGCTTTCTCCAGAGTGGAGGGCAAGGATAAATGCTATGTCCAGCATCTGATGAAACAGGACGGCGAGCTGCTGCTGAAGCTGCTCGAGGCCGGGGCTAAGCTGTACATTTGCGGCGACGGCTCCCGGATGGCACCCCAGGTAGAAGAGACGCTGATGGGCTCCTATCGGGACAAACACGGGGCGAGCCCTGAAGAAGCAGCCGGGTGGCTTGCCGGGCTCGAATCGGCAGGAAACTATGTGAAGGACGTATGGGCAGGTTGAACTCCCGGCGGTTGGATTTCGGGGCAGGCCTCATTTTGCTGATTGCTTCCTTTCCGTCCGCAAATATATGATGAAAGCGATGGTAAGGACGATCAGGGAGGGGCAAACCAGGTGAATTATGAAATCAGAATCGCGAGCACGGATGAAATAGAGCTCGTTCACCAGACAATGATGCTGGCTTTTGAAGAATATCGGGGCCGTCTCCATCCGCCCTCAGGCGCTTTGTCGGAAAATACCGAAACGATCCTGAGCAAAATCAGCGAACATGGGGGCGGAGCCCTTCTGGTTTGGTCCGGTGACAAGCCTGTAGGATCGGCGCAGTATTTCTTACGAGATTCCTTTTTGTACGTCGGAAGGCTATCTGTCATTCCCGAGGCCCGCGGTCAGGGATTGGGCAAGGCCATCATGAAGCATTTCGAGAATCTCGCTGCACAGCTTCGTTATTCCGAGATCCGGCTGGGAGTCAGGTTGTCGCTTCCAGAAAACCTCCGGTTCTACCGGAAGCTGGGCTATGAAATCGCTGAGGAGCATGAATATCCTGAACGAACGGATGGTTGGTACATCATGAGCAAACCAGTGCGGAGTCAACACGGTATGATCAGCAAAGACAACGCGGAGCATTACGTATGGGGAAACGATTGTGACGGATGGCGGCTGGTTGATGAAGAGACGGTCAGCATCATTCACGAGAGGATGCCGCCGGAGACAAGTGAGCAAAGGCATTATCACGCCAGAGCGGGGCAGTTTTTCTTCGTGTTGTTTGGCACACTCGAAATTGAAATCGAAGGTACGGTGCATACGTTATCTGCCCATCAGGGAATGAGGGTGCAGCCGGGAGCGGTGCACCAGGTCATGAACCGATCGGCGGAGCCGGTCGAATTTATGGTCTACTCCCAGCCTAATTCGCGGGGGGACCGGACGCTTGCTTAGGATTACGACTAGAACGGTCATATTACGGACAAGTAATACACGATGAGGAGGAAGCATACGATGTCCCAAAGGAGCATTACGATCCGGGAGGCGGGACTCGAGGATCTGCACGAGCTTGCCGCCATTTTTGACTTATACCGGATATTTTATGGTCAGGAGACGGACGTTGAAGGGGCGGCCGCCTTCTTGTTCGAACGAATGGAGCACCGGGAATCGGTCATCCTGATCGCCGAGGACGTGGAGCAGGGCCGGATCGCTGGGTTTACCCAGCTGTATCCGGTGTTTTCCTCCATCTCCATGAAACGGTCCTATATTTTGAACGATTTGTATGTACGGGAGCAATACCGCAAGCAGGGAATCGCCCGTCTGCTGCTTGAAGCGGCCAAGCGGTACGCCAAGCTGGCCAGGGCGAAGGGGCTGTCCTTGTCCACGGCGGTAACGAATGTACGTGCCCAGCAGCTGTACGAACAAAGCGGATACGTTCGGGACGAACAGTTTATCCATTATGATTTAACAACGCTGGATTAGGATGAATCACGGGACAATAAGGAGGGATCATGAATGGGGCCGTCTACGCAGCATTTCTATGACGGTATGTCAGAATCATACCATTTGATTTACGAAGATTGGAAACGTACGGTGTCCAATCAGGGACAATTTTGGGACCAGTGGATCCGCTCCCGGCTGAATCGTCCGGGAAGCAGCAAGATTCGGCTGCTGGACGCCTCATGCGGCATCGGAACCCAAAGCTTGGGGTTAGCACGGCACGGATTTGATGTGACGGCAACCGACCTTAGTCCGGACTCCGTGGCGCGAGCGAAAAGGGAAGCGGAGGCTATGGGACTGTCGCTCCAATTCGGAACAGCGGACTTCAGGACGCTCGATCAGGATGTCGCCGGTACCTTTGACGTCGTCTTCTCCGCCGACAATGCGGTGCCGCATTTGCTTACGGACGAAGACCTGCTGAACGCCTGCCGGCAATTTTACAATAAATGCGTGCCAGGCGGCATGGTCATCATCACGATCCGCGACTATGACAGCCTGATCCGAGAGCGGCCCCGTGCGACCCAGCCCAGAATTTTGGATCATGGCAAGAGAATCGTGTTCCAGGTGTGGGATTGGTCGGAAGACGGATCGACATATACCACCCGGCAGTTTATACTGCAGGATCAGTTAGAGTCTTGGAAGACGGATAGCTATGCAGCCGTGTACCGGGCAGTTCAGCGAAGCGAGCTGAGCAACTTTTTGCAGCAGGCTGGATTCCAGCGTGTGGAGTGGGTCATGCCCGAGAAGTCCGGTTTTTATCAGCCAATCGTAACGGCAGCCAAAATCTAAATAGAGCGGGTTGATTTCAGTGTTTCGCTAATTTTCTCTTCATAACGGTCATCATCCACAGAATCAGCGGAATGGCGATTGCGCAGACCGGAATGATTATCCGCTCCCACAGCTTCTGAATCATGATAATGGTCTCTTCATTCGGAATCAGCAGCGCGATGATGAAGATGGCTGGTGCACAAAACCATATGAGTTTTTTCCAATTTTTCACTTGAAGCCACTGGGCCATCTCATAGCTCGTGATAAACAAGTAAAGGGAGATCTTGGCGAAGACGCCAAAAATCCAAATGAAAATCACGAGCACATCGACATTTTGAATAAAGTTCAGGATGTTGATGCTGCGTACCAGCATAAAGTAAGAGAACCTCAGCTCCATTCCAACGTAGGGGCCGAACACGAGCAGCACCATGACCGTGGCCAACGTGACCATGATGGCGGTGAACGCGATGCTCGACAGTGCTTTGACGTATATTTTTTTATTGCTGGATATAAACGCGAGAAGAACCAGCAGCATAAACGATTCCCCAAAAAAAGAAGCGGGCGACAGCGATGCTTTGAACACCTCTTGCCAGCTTGTATCGCCGGCGACCGGCAGAATATGAAGAAGCTTCGTGTTCGTGATGTTCAGCAAAAAGGTGAGTACCAGCGCAATGAACGTCACGGGTCCGGCCAGTTCGCAAAATCGGGCGATGCCGGTAATCCCGCTGATGCCGGTCAGATAAACGGCCAAAGCCATTATCATGACCATGAGAATCCAGATGGGAGTCCGGTCCAGAATCGTCAGATGGATAAAATCCGTGAATGATCGGAGCACATCCCCGGATAACAGGAGCCAGGCCACGAAATAGGGAAGGATCATGATTCTTCCGATCCAGCCGCCAAGCAGCTTACGGCTGAACTGCGTTAAGGTTTCTCCGGGATGGAGTAGGCTGACATGCATGACCAGATACGTGGTGGCCAGTCCGATCGCACCCGCAATGATCATGGACATCCACGCGTCCTGCTTGGCTGTTTCAATGGCAGGCGACACTCTTAACCAGACGGCCATGACGACTTCCACTGTGCTTAGGGTCCAAAAGATTTGTGATCCGGTCAGCTTCATCGCTTCTCCTCCTTTCCGATGGGATTCCCCTGATTATTGATGACCTACAGCGAAGAATTGGTTTGCCCCGGATCCCTGTACCGGAGATGAACCGATACAGTGATCGGCAGTTCGGGGAACGTTTCATGCCAATGAGGCTTGAGCGTTTTCCATACCTCCGGATGCTGCCTGTGCACTTGTTCCCCGATTCCAAATATATCGATCTTATATTGGTGCTGCGCTTTATCCACCAGTTTGCGAACCTTCTCCTCCGCTTCCTGGCTCAGCCTGGTCTGAATTGTTTTGAAATCATCGTCCTTGGAAGGATCGAGTGGCGAATTGTTTTCGACTATGCTGCCGGTGCCGTGGAGCGATATGTAAATCTGCGGCTTGTTTTTAACCATTTTTATGTGTGTGCGGTGCTTTAGGGATTGAACGGCTAAGCTGATCGTCTTGTTCTCCTTTCCGATGAGGGTGGTGAACGTGAGGTTTTTTTGCTTACCCATCATCCAGTTATCGTACATCGACTCCTCCGGATCGAGGAAACCGACGAGCTTCAGACCATGATCTTTATTCAGGATGGCCGAACCAGAGTATACGTAACCTCTGGCAGGATCCGCTGTGATGGCAGGCACAATCGGCTGGGTTCCTTCGCTGTAGGCATCGCATAATAACATCCGGAAGTAGTAGGGCTTCATGCCAAGGGCATTTTGCTGACTGCCAAGTGTCGTACTGATGAATGGATCAAATGTAGGCTCGGCTTTGATCACTTCTTTCGCGGTTCCATCTTTAACAACGAGTACGACGGAACGGATTTCCGATTTTGGGTTGCGGACGACCATGTCGAGATACTTATCCACCCCCTCTTCGGCCATACGCTGACCGATCAGAATCGTTTGTCGATGAGCATAAAACAAGGAGCGTGACAGCTCAGCCTGCATATGCTGCCCGGCATCCATAAAATCCTTTCCCTTCGCACTCACGACCGTAAATGTGTTTTTCTTACCCGCACCCGTCACCTGGCTGCTGCCCAAACCCGCGGGAACAGCGATTTCGGAACTGATTTCCAGCTCCTTGTCCTCGGTCATGTCCATTCCGACGCCAATAATAAAAGCACGCTGGTTAGGTTCCTTCAGGTTCCAGCAGCCGGTAGACGAAGCTGACAGAAGCATTAAGCAGAAAATAAGCAGGATTTTTTTCATTGTACCTTCCGCCTTATACATCAAGTTCAAGATTTATCTGCACGTTGTCTCGGCCAACGTAAAAATACATTTTTCACCCTGCTCTTCCTGGTTGGAGCAACGGGCTGAAGATACGGCGTCCCTAACGGACTGAGGTGAATCAGATGGGACAAGATGGCGATCATGCCGATCGCCGTGCCGAAAAGCCCGAAAATTCCGGATAGTACGAGCAGCGGGAAGCGCAGCATCCGCATCGGGTAGCCGAACCGGTAACGGGGGATTACAAACGACGATATGCCGGCAGCGGATACGACGATGACGATCGGCGCCGAGATGATCCCGGCCTGTACCGCAGCCTGTCCAATGACCAGGGCACCGACGATGCTGACGAGCGGGCCGATTTGCTGGGGTAACCGAATCCCGGCCTCCCGCAGCCCTTCAAACATAAATTCCATAATAAATACTTCGATGACGGTTGGAAATGGAGCCTGTTCCCTGAGTCCCGTAATGCTTAGCATCAGCTTGGGAGGGACCATTTCCGGATGAAAGGTGGTCAGTGCAATATAAACCGACGGAAACAGGATGGCGAACAGGGCAAACAAATATCGGATCCACCGATTCATAGTGACATACATAAACCGTTCGTAATAATCGTCAGGGGCTTGCAGGCCGTCCCAGAACGTCATCGGCACGATCAGAGCGATTGGCGACCCGCTCACCAAGATCCCCACCCGTCCTTCCAACAGTCCGGAGGATACGACATCCGGCCGTTCGCTGCTCAGCATTTGCGGAAAAGGGGAGAAGTTGGTGTCCTCAATGGATTCTTCGATGTAGCCTGATTCCAGCACGCCTTGAAGATCGATCTGCTGAACCCTTGAGCGAATTTCATCCAGCATCGAAGCAGACACAATTCCTTCAATATAGGCAAGTACTACCTCGGTTTGGGTCAGTTTACCGATGTGAAAGGATTCCATCTTCAGGTTCGGCGTAACGATGATTCTGCGCAGCATCGTCGTGTTCGTCCGCAGCGTTTCGGTGAAGCTCTCCCGCGTTCCTCGCAGGGATGCTTCCGTAGACGGTTCCTCGATCGATCTTGCTTCAAATTGTGAGACATTTGTTAGAAGGACAGAAGCTTCCCCATCCGCCAGAATGGCCAAGTTACCTTTTAAAATATCATCTGCCGCATCGTGGAACGTGTTGACCTTCTTCGTTTCCAGTACCGCGAACAGCTGCTGATCACACATTTGCGCAATGCTGTCAATGGGGCCGATCCCCTGGGGGATGCCTTCGTACATTAAAGGCTTAAGGATGACGGACTGGATGATATCCTTGTCAATCATGCCGTCCAAATAAATGAGCAGCAGCTTGGTATCTCCTTGCAGGGTAACATCACGGAATATGACGTCCGAGCAGTGCTCGAACATTGTTTTTAGTGTGTGTTCATTGTTGACCAAATGGGGGCTGAGCCGCAGATTCGGATCGATGCTGGTTGATCTCTGGCTGGTTGAATTCATAACATGTTCTTCTCCGCTGGGATAATCACTAATTTTTAGATACTATACCCAAACACCCGATAAGCATACTTTGGCGGTATAAATCCTCCTTGTTGCGGAAAAATTAAGTCGGTATCTTACATTCAACCGTATTAGGGAGGCAGCACTCGTCATATGAAAAAAATCGTTATGATCGCCGTTCTGATATTGATTACAGGCTGCGCGGATCACGGCGCTTCAACGGCGCGCCAGCAGGTGACCACCAAGCAGACAAACCGTGCAAGCCATATCCATCAAGCGGCTCCGACCCGAAAAATCGTCACTTCAGCCTCATCAACGTCTACGGACAGAGCGGGTAAATCCCATTTGACGGTCAAACAAGTCAATCAAAATGACCTGACTTCGGATTTGCTTAATTTGATTCAGCAGCCAGGGGCGGTACCCGGAACTTCACCGCAGCAGCCTGCGGGAACGCCATCCGGGACGCGGACCGGAGCTCCAACCACGCCAGGGGGAACTCCAACGGGAACTCCAACGGGAACTCCAACGGGAACGCCAACCGGTACGCCAGCGGGAACACCAACGGGAACGCCGGCCAATCAGGCCCCTGCGGGTACCCCCAAAAACCAGGCTCCTTCCGCAGGAACCGGGAACCAGGCTCCTTCAGGTACGAACAATCAGCAGACCTCTGCGAGTGGCGATGCCTCGGCATATGCTCAACAAGTGCTCGATCTGGTGAATCAGGAACGCTCCAAAGCAGGTTTGGGTGCACTCAGCATGGATTCCAAACTGTCCAACATGGCGATGGCCAAAGCCAAAGACATGTATGACAACAAGTATTTTGACCATAACTCCCCGACTCACGGATCCCCCTTCGACATGATGAAGGAATACGGGATTACGTACAACTCGGCTGGAGAGAATATCGCGAACGGGCAGACCTCCCCTCAGCAAGTGATGCAGGACTGGATGAACAGCCCGGGACACAAAGCCAACATTTTGAACAAAAGCTACACCCATATCGGGATCGCCTTTTACAATAACGAGTGGGTGCAGGAATTTACAGGATGAGCAGCGGAAGTGAAGCATAGTGCAGTGCACCACAACTCTTCGGGATAATCCGGGGATGCTGCGGCATAGGGTATGGGAAAAACCGGCGGGGCGCTCCGCCGGTTTTTTTGGTGTATAATGGAACGGATGTGAGAAGCAAATCTCCAAAATATTGTCAAAGTTGAGGGATGATGGATGATCCTATGGATAAACGGCGCGTTTGGCGCAGGAAAAACGCAGACCGCCTTCGAGCTTCACCGGCGGATACCGAATTCTTTCGTGTACGATCCAGAGAATGCAGGGTATTTTATCCGCAAAAATATTCCGCCCAGCATCAGGAAGCCCGATTTTCAGGAATATCCGTTATGGCGGGAATTCAACTATGCCATGCTGAAGCACATCGCTTGTGAATACGACGGAGTCATCATCGCTCCAATGACCGTGGTCGATCCGGTATATTTTGAAGAAATCGTCGGCCGGCTGCGCACGGACGGCATGACCGTGAAGCATTTTGCGTTATGCGCTCCGCGCGAAGTCATCCTGCAGCGCTTGAAAAGCCGGGGGGAACGATCAAACTCATGGGGTGCTCAGCAGGCCGAACGCTGTATTGAAGGTCTATCCCAAGACATATTCCGGGAGCATATCGATACCGTTGATCTGTCGGTAAGCCAGGTAGCGGAGCGGATTGCGGACATGGCCCATATTCCCCTGCTGCCAGATCATAGGGGTGCGGTGCGGAAGAAATTCGACCAAATCAAAACCCAGTTGGATCATTTCCGTTTTTTTAACTAGGGGGAGTAGAGGGTATGGAAGCCGTTCTGTTCGACTTGGATAATACGCTGGTGAACCGTAAACAGGCGTTTGAGCAGTTTTCGCGAAATTTTATCGACAGGTTTGCCGCCGCGCACAACCCCGAGCATCGCCTGAGGCTGGTGGAACAGCTGCGTGCCGCAGACCGGAATGGCTATCGGGAAAAAAGGGAGCTGTATGAGGAAATGAGGCGGACACTGCCAATGAGGGAGGAGGGGACGACCGCAGAAGACCTGCTTGCTTATTGGTTCGCTGAATTTCCCTCCTGCACCGTAGCGATGGACGGAGCGGAACTGGTGCTGCGGGAACTGAAGAGCAGGGGAGTCCGGATTGGGTGCGTCACGAACGGCTCGGCCAGAACCCAGTATGCCAAGCTCGACCAGGTGCAGTTCAGAGGCTATTTCGATGCGGTTATCGTTTCGGAAGAGGCGGGGGTCAAGAAGCCGGACCGGCGAATTTACGAAATGGCGCTGAGCAGGCTGCAGGCCCGTCCGGAGAATTGCTGGTTTGTGGGTGACCATCCCGAAAAGGACGCGCAGGGCGCCGCTTCAGCAGGTCTGCGTCCCGTACTGCTGCTCACTACGCCTGCTGAATCGGGTCCGCTCCTGCCGGAAGGGACGCTGACGATAAACAAACTGCAGGAGCTCCTTCCGCTATGCACCGGCCCATTCTAGCGGTTTTGAGGGGACGGTGATACAGCTGGAAGGTTCCTGCAGGAAGTGGTGCATGTCATTCAGGCTGGAGCGTTCTGGTTAGCCGCCTGCGGAGAAGCGGATTTCTGCTTGCGCTCGTTAAACATAAAATAATAGATGGCCGATGCGCTGATGTATAGGATTCCGGTCATGCTGAAAGTCAGCGCATAGCCCCAGTATGTCCCGTATGCGGTGAGCAAATGGGACTGGACAGGTCCCATCGTAGCCCAGCCGAGCAAGAATGCGGTTTGCGTCATCGAGTTGGCGATCCCTCTGCGGGCATCGGAAACCCGGTCAACCGTGATCGAGGACTGGATAGGATTGGCCGCATTCATCAGTGCCTGCCTGAAGAGGAAGCTGAAGCAAGCGACTGCGAACAGGTTGGTGAAACCGGTCAGGAGCAAAAAAGGCAGGGACATCATCTGAAACAGCACCACGGCCTTGACCGGTCCGACGCGGCTTGCCAGCGACGGGCCGATCAGCATCGACACGATCGTCATGATCTGGCCGAGTGAAATCAGGATGCCGACGGCCGTAAGGGATACGGCAAAGCGGTTTGTAAAGTACAGATTGAGATAAGGCACAACCAGTCCCGAGCCAAGGCCGACAATCAGCTGGGCCAGTGTAAATTTGGCGATGGCGCTCCAGTCCTCCCGCGCTGATGATGGGAGCGGATGGGACAGGGCGGGCCCGGCCGAAGCGTCTTTTTGGACAGCCGGCTTCTGCCGGACCAGCAGCAAGGGCACAAAGGCAAGCACGCTCGCGGCTCCCCCTGTGAACAGCACAGCCTGCAGGCTCTGGATTTTGCTCCAGCCGGCGGACTGGAGCACATCGGCCAGGTAACCGCCGCCGCTGCTGCCGATGACCTGGGCGGCCAGCACGAGGGAGAAGTGGTAGCTGAACAGTTTCAGCCGCTGCTTCTTGTCCGAATTCCCGGCCAGAAACGGGACGGCGATCACCTGGAAGAAGGCCGCAAACAGGCCGGCTGCAGCGGACAGGATGATCAGGGCGGATTCACCGCTGGCCAGCGACCTGCCCATGAAGCTCAGACCTGTAAACAAGGCGCCGGTCATTAAGAGCAGCTTATGGCTGGTACGGTCCCCCAGCAGTCCGATCGGTATGAAAATAAGCGCCGTCGCAAACGACTGGACGCTCACCAAGGTGCCGTTCATCGTATCGGGGTAACCCAGCGTTTGCACGTAAAGATTGTAAAGCACCGAGAACATGCCTGTCCCGATCTGATACAGCAAATTGGCAAGAAAAAAGAGCCGGATATTCCGGTTGAGGCGATTCCATTCTGACGAGACCTGATGCAGTAACCGCATGGTTTGATTAATCCTCCGTCCTGATGCATTAGCTTCTCTATTGTAGCAAGCGGCCCCCAGGGTGGAAAGGAAAACTTTACATATAGCATATGCTAATCAGAAGCTTGGCTCATGAGAACGAAGGAGGTGATTTGCAAGATGGAAATAACCATTCAACCATGGGGAATCGGCGAGGAGATTCCCTATGATCTGCTGCTGCTAGCTGATCCATCCAAAGAGATGGTTGAGGATTACGTCGCCAGGGGCAGGGGGTATGGAGCTTACCTGAACGGCGAATTGGCGGGAGAGTATGTGCTGATCGATACGCATCCGAAAACGGTTGAAATCGTCAATATTGCTGTGCGGGAAGACCTGCAGGGCAAAGGGATCGGCAAAATGCTGGTCGAAAACGCGGTCGAAGAAGCCAGGAGGCAGGGAGCGCATGCGGTGGAAATCGGCACAGCCAACTCCAGCTTTCCTCAATTGAAACTCTATCAACGCTGCGGTTTCCGGATCGTGGGCGTAGACCCGGGCTTTTTCATCCGACACTACGAGGAAGTATTCTATGAAGACGGAATCCAAGTGCAGGATATGGTCCGCCTCCGTCTGGATTTGATATAAAGAATAGACCTGCAGAAAGCGGTCAGTATCGTCATTGCAGGGCTGGGGCGTCTATTAAAATGTGTTTCAATCTAGCGGCAAGTATCGTTGCATTGATAGATTTCAAGCATAGGATAATCTATCAAATGGTAAAGGAGGTCATGTCACATGGCTATTTTGTTACCAGAGCAGTTCTACTCGCTAGCCGCTGGTGTCGGCAAGTCGTTCTATGAGAATCTTGCCGGCGGAATCAATGCTGCGGTCACGGTGAATAATACGTCGGCTTTTCCGGTTGACCTTGTCATCACCCGCGTCAACGCCCCTGTTGTCACTTATACGATCCCGGCGGCAAACAGCTTGACGCTGTCAGTGGAACTTCTGCTTGTCGCCGCTCTGCTGGCTTCAGCTGCCGGTCCGGTGTTCGGTACGATTCAAATCGCTACCTCTGATTTCTAATTGGCAATACCAACATCTGCACCAGCTCTTCCCCTTCCCCATGTGATATTGAGCCTCCAGCCGGAATGTTCCGGTTGGAGGTTTTTTTCTGCTGATGGTGCAAGGCCGGGGAAGATTGGCGATCCACAAGTAAATTTTTACTGGGAAAATGAGTTGGGAAAAGTTAATATTAGTAAAAACATTAACCGATGGAGGGTGAATGTGATGATTGTCCGAGAACAACCGGAAGGCTTCGTTCTGATTCGCCAGCATGATCATGCCAAGTTATCGGGACAGATCGCAGAGCATTTGTTGCCGGAGTGGATGCCGACAGGATCGGACCGTGAAGCTGCGGTGCTGGCCATTACCCAGCATGATCGCGGCTGGAGATATTTGGACGAGAATCCGCTATGGGATTCAGACAGCAGCAGCCCGTTTTCCTTTATCAACTATCCGCTTGTACCCAAACTGTCTTCGTACCGAACCGGCCTGGATGAGGCGGAAGCGATGGATCCGTATGCAGGTCTGCTCTGCAGCATGCACTATGCGTCGTTCCAGCAGATCCGTTATGCGGAAGAACCGGAAGCCGCCCGGTTTTACAAGGAAGAGCTCCATCGGCAGGAACGGATTCAAAGTCAGCTCAGCGGATTGGACGCCAGCCGGGTGGAGCGCCATTTTAACCTGCTGAAGCTGTGCGACAGCCTGTCGCTGTACGTATGTCTCAATGAGCCAGGAGCGTCCGAAGATGAGGAGCATCCATGGTACCGTGAAGGGATCGAGACGGAGATCGCCGGACTCGAGCATTTGCAGGCCCGATGGGTGGACGAAGGCTGCGTGGCGGTCAGCCTGCCCTTGTTCCGATCGGAGTTTACCGGGTCGATTACGCTAAAGCGGGTATCGAGACAAGCTATTGAGGAAAAGGGATGGGGTGCAGCCTACGACATGGCCCCGGAAATCACGCAGGATGTTATATTCCGGAATAAATGAGGAAGAGAACATAGAAAAAAGGGAGTGCAAGGAATGGAGACTACCAAAACCGCAGCCGTGGAGGTCGCGCTGTATACGATGTGTCTGGTGCGGGACGGCGACCGTGTTCTGCTTCTGAATCGTCCGGATGACCGCGGTTTTCCCGGATATATCGGCCCCGGCGGCAAGGTGGAATTCCCCGAGAGTCTTTCGGACGGGGCGATCCGCGAGGTATGGGAGGAGACCGGGCTCCGGGTAAAGGATCTGGAGTTTAAAGGAATTGACGAATTTGCCGATCCGGCCAAAAATTACCGCTACATGGTGTTCAATTACGTCGCCAACGATTACGAGGGAGAACTCCTCGCCGATCCGCCGGAAGGCGAGCTCCGTTGGGTAACGATCGAAGATGCGCTGGAGCTGCCAATGCAGCCGTGGTTCCGCAAGAGATTTCCGCTCTTCTTCGAGGAGGGAACCTTTGAAATCCATGATGTGTGGGATCAGGAAAAACAGATTACGATCGCGGAATCCGTCAAGAAGCTGTAGATAGGAGGTGGCTGTATCTCTGTTTCAACCAAATGATCAGTCAGGAGGAAATGATATGATTCTGGAAGCCGCGATGCTGCAGGTGAAGCCGGGGCAGGTCGAAGCATTTGAGCAAGCCTTCCGAGAGGCTTCGGGTATTATATCTGCCATGAAAGGGTACATCGGTCATGAGCTTCAGCGCTGTATGGAGGTTCCAAACAAATACCTCCTCCTCGTGAAGTGGGAAACCCTTGAGGACCATACGGATGGATTCAGGCAGTCCGAATCTTATGCTCGGTGGAAAGGGCTGCTGCATCACTATTACGACCCTTTCCCGGTCGTTGAACATTTTGAGAAAGTAACCTTACCGGGCACATCCTGAAGGGATACTCCTAGAACGTAACGGGAGGAGCCCTATGGTCCAACGCGGCAGCCGAATGAAAAGTTATGTATTACTCAAATAAAGAAACGCGCGGGTCGAGTCCCAAATCATGCACGAGCATGGAATGAAGCTGACCCCGGTGATGGTATACATGCGCCAAAATTTCCAGCAGCCAGCCGAACCGAGTATATGATGCCCCCCAGTAGGAGGAAACCTCTTCCTGAAGCTGGGCTTCCGTCAGCGAGCCGTATTTTTGAACAAGGGATTCATAGTTATCTTGAAAGGCTTGGCGGATGCGCGCGCTCGTCGAATACGATGTCCTGCTGTAAAATGCAGCCATCTCTTCCTGAGAGGCACCGTCTGAAATGATCGAATCGGCGAGCGGCAGCATGGCGAGATGCTCCAGCAGCTCGCCTATGGAAAATTTGCCGGGGGTCGGCCGTTTCGGCAGATCGCTTTCATCCAGACCGTCCATGATCTCGAGAATGGAACGGATTGCAACGTCTATATGATGCAGCGCGCTTTGGCAGCAGGGATGCATGGTTTTATCTCCTCCATTATTACAGGTATGTATGTACATAGCGATGATCGAAGAATTTTGAACGAGAACATTTGTTCTTGTTTTTTATTATAATGGCAAGCCAGACGGTGATCAAGTTTTTTCGAGACTGATTAACGCTAGTGAGAATGGATGCATTGGAATGTGTACTATGCGGAAGGAGATTTTTCGTATGAGCATCAGACAGGCTGCTTATGATGATTACCCGGTGCTGGCCAAGGTCCACGTGGAAAGCTGGAAAACGACCTACAGAGGCATGATCGCAGACGCCTATCTGGACCAGCTGACGGTAGAGAGCCGGCTGGATCGGTGGAAGCAGCTTCTAAGCCGGGGGGACAAGGACTTATGGACATTCGTTTCCGAGGATGAAGCCGGACGGGTGTGCGGTTTTATACAAGGGGGAAAATGCCGGGAAGAAGGGGCCGGGTATGATGCGGAAATCTACGCCTTGTATTTGCTTCAGGAACATCAGGGAAAGGGATACGGGAGGTTGCTGGTGAACACGCTGATCCAAGCCTTCCGGGAGAACGGCTTCGGTTCCATGTACGTATGGGTGCTCAAGGATAATCCGGCGCGTCAATTTTATATAAAAATGGGTGGAAGTCCTGTCTCTGAAAAAACGCTGAATATCGCCGGCCAGGCGGATCTGGAAACCGGTTTGGCTTGGGATAAGCTCTGAAATAGGAAGGACGGGAATCCGTCTATAGAAAGGAAGCGGAAAGATGGGCAGCATAATCGATTACTATAATCAGTTTGATGAATGGGGGAGACTGGAACGGGAGCCGGTCGAATTTATGGTCAACCTCCATTTCATTAAACGGTATTTGAAGCCGGGAACACATGTCCTCGACAACGGGGCGGGGCCGGGCAAATATGCGGTTGCGCTGGCGCAGGAAGGCTATGACGTAACCTTGACCGATTTGTCTCCGCGACTCGTCGGCATCGCGGCCGGCAAGGTGAAGGAATGCAAGCTGGAGGAACGATTCCAGGGGATACACGTGGCCGATGCAAGAAATCTTGGAAGATTTGAAGACGGACGGTTTGACGCTGTGTTGATGCTTGGGCCGCTGTACCATCTTCAGCAGGAGGAAGACCGGAACCAGGCGGCCCGGGAGCTCTTCCGGGTGGTCAAACCCGGCGGACATGTATTTGTCGCCTTTATGTCCCGGACGAGGCACTTGATCAATTCGCTGCTGCATCCGCAGTCCTGGAAGCCGAATGATACGATGGACGGCATTGATGAGTTTATGAGAACGGGTGTATTCAACCACAGCGATGATGGCCGGTTTACTGGAGCTTATTATTTTCCGATTAATGAAATTCGTCCCTTCATGGAGCAGCACGGCTTCGACAGCGTGAAGTTGATCGCATCCGGCAGCGTGGTGCAGTCTATGAACGAGGAACAGTGGGCTTACTGGCGGGGCCGCGGTCCAGAGCAATATCAGCGGTTCCTGAACCGTGTCATGGAGGCTGCAGAAGACCCATATATCCTAGGTGCTTCCTCTCATCTGCTGTATATCGGAGTCAAGCCACAATAACCGAAGGGTACTTCTTACTCCGGAGGATACCGCTCGATTACGAGGAAGTGACGCTTGTCCGTGTTTTTGTCCGGCAAACCGATTATACTGTAACTAACATAGGGTTTTGCGCATACGGGAGGAAGAGCTTTGGAAGACTTGGTGCAAAGGGAGCACGAAATCATGAAGGTATGCCTGCTCGCCGGGCAAATCATGCTGCAGAGCGGAGCGGAGACGTACCGGGTGGAAGATACCATGGTGCGGATTGCCGCTTCTTTTGGCGTGGATAAAACGCATAGCTATATGACCCCTACGGGACTCATTTTTTCTATGGAGGATCCGCAGCCGATCACGAGGCTGAACCGGATTTCGGACCGGACGACGAATTTGCATAAAATCGACCGCGTGAACAGCATATCCCGCCGCATCAGCAAAGGGGAGCTGACCATCGCTGAAGCGCGCCGGGAGCTGGAAAACATCCAGCGGACAGGCGATATTTACCCGCTGTGGCTGCGGTTGCTGATGGCGGCGCTGGCCAGCGGCTGTTTCCTGATCATGTTCCGCGGCATTTGGCCCGATTTCCTGCCCGCGGCTGTGGCCGGAGGTCTCGGATATTACTGCACGCTGATGCTGCAGCGGATGATTCCGGTCAAGTTCTTCGCCGAGTTTTCGGGAGCGCTGGCGATCGGCCTCTGCTCGGTCCTGTTCGTCAAATTCGGCTTCGGGCGGGACCTGGACATTATCGTTATCAGTTCGGTCATGCCGCTCGTACCGGGGCTGCTGATTACCAACGCGATCCGCGATTTGATGGCAGGCCACCTAGTTTCCGGCTTATCGAAGGGGGCCGAGGCGTTCATCACCTCTTTTGCGATCGGGGCGGGCATCGCGTTTATGCTGTCATTTCAATGAGGAGGATGCCGTATGTACATTGAACAACTCGTCACGAGCTTCGTCGCATCGGCTGCGTTTGGCATGCTCTTCAACACCCCGAAAAAGGCGCTGCTGCAGTGCGGTTTTGCCGGGATGGTCGGCTGGCTGCTGTATATATGGCTTCAGGATATGCACGTGCTGCGGATTACGGCCACCGTGGTCGCCAGTTACTGCGTCACGATGATCAGCCATTTGTTCGCCAAAAGGTACCGCACGCCGATCATCGTGTTCAGCGTATCGGGCATCATTCCGCTGGTCCCCGGCGGAACGGCCTATGACGCGATGCGCAACGCGGTCGAGAACCAGTATGACCAGGCCGTCCAGCTGGGAGCCGAAGCCTTTATGATTTCGGGCGCGATCGCCCTTGGCCTGCTATTGTCGGAAGTGACCAATCAGCTCATTCGGAAATGGAAGCCCGCACAACGATAGAAATGCAAAAAAATCAGGCGTCAGCGATTCGATTTGCTTCTCCTTCACGAGAAGCAAATCGAATCGCTGCTTGGCCTGATTTTTTTGTCATCTTCAGGTTTTTCTCACGCCGAGCCTCATCCGGTAGCTGAACAAAACCTGCAGCGTCCTTTCCTGGAAGAAGTCATCGACGATCTGTTTGAAACGCTTAATGTCTTCATCCAGCTCCTTCGGGTTTAGCCGGAGGACCGTTTGAACTCCGCCTTGGCTCATTGCGATGCCGAAATACCTGTCAGCATCGCAATCCTCCGCATGATGGGAACGATGCTCATACGCCTCTTGCTTCAAAGCGCTTCAGAATTTCGATGATGACCTGTACCGACTTCTGCATATTGTCGACGGAAATGTATTCGAACTTGCCGTGGAAGTTTTCACCGCCCGTAAAAATATTCGGCGTCGGCAGCCCCATATAGGAGAGCTGGGAACCGTCCGTTCCGCCGCGGATCGGCTTGACAATCGGCGTGATGCCCAGGCTTTCCATCGCTTCGTAGGCCACGTCGACGATCTCTTTTACCGGCTCGATTTTTTCCCTCATGTTGTAGTACTGATCGCGCATTTCCAGGATGACGCGCTCCTCGCCGTATTTGGCCTGAAGCTGCTTCACGACCTGGGTCAGATGCTCCTTCTTGGCGGCAAATTCCGTCCGGTCAAAATCGCGGATGATGTACTCCATTTTTGTGCGTTCGGTATCTCCGTTCTGCGAGAGCAGATGATAGAACCCTTCATAGCCTTCCGTATGCTCGGGCGCCTGCTCCGGAGGAAGCATGGAATTCAGCTCCATGGCGATTTTGATCGAGTTTACCATCTTGTTCTTCGCCGTGCCCGGATGAACGTTGGTGCCTTGGATCGTGATGCTTGCCTTGGCTGCGTTAAAGCTCTCGTATTCCAGCTCGCCAAGAGGACCGCCGTCCACGGTGTAGGCAAAATCGGCGTTGAAAGCCGCAACATCGAATTTCTCGGGGCCGCGGCCGATTTCCTCGTCGGGGGTAAACGCGACTCTGACCGTCCCGTGCTTGATTTCCGGATGGCCGATCAGGTAAGCCATCGCCGTCATGATTTCGGCAATGCCGGCTTTGTTATCCGCGCCAAGCAGGGTCGTTCCGTCCGTCGTGATCAGCGTATGCCCTTTGTACTGAGGCAGCTCAGGAAACAGCTTTGGGGAAAGGACAACGCCTAGTCCCGCATTCAGAACGATATCGCCTCCGTCATAGTTGTCGACGATTTGCGGATTGACGCCTTTACCGGTAAAATCCGTGGCGGTATCCACATGGGCTAGGAAGCCGATCGTCGGCACGCCATCCTTGTCCGTATTGGAAGGAAGCGTGGCCATGACATAGCCGTTCTCATCCATCGTGACGTCTTTCATGCCGATGGAATTCAGCTCTTCCACCAGCATGCGTGCGAGGGTAAGCTGTCCCGGGGTCGAAGGCGTGGTGCTGCTTTCTTCATTCGATTGAGTCTCCACCCTGGCGTATGAGATTAACCGTTCCGTGAGTTCCTGTTTCAACATCCTTCATCTCCCTTTATGTAAATGGTGTACTACTTGATATGATATCATGGGCAAGGGGCAAAATCACAAGCTTGATCCGAAAAGCCGAAGTGATTAGTGCCCGTCCGGCTGTCTTCCCTGTCCAAAACGATTATAATAGGTTCATGGAGGTGCATTGGAAGTGTCGGTTAACGTGTTCAGCCTTGTATTTTCGCTTGTCGTGATCGGCTTGATCCTTTTGTTTTTCTTCGGCTTGTTCAAATACGTATCCAACGGCAGCAGGCATGTCAGAAATTCCGATGCCGCCTTGAGGAGAGTTGAGGAGAAGCTGGATTACATTATATACAAAATGAATGAGAAACAGGGGGATGAGCGATGACGGCAAGTCCTTTTAAGGCAATCATTCAATCGGAGGAGGAACTTCGATTACTGAACAGTCCTCCCAGCGAGCTGGTCAGGAACAAGGTTATCACGCGTTTGGATTCCCACTGCCGCGAATTTATTTCCAAGTCTCCGCTGCTGTTCCTGTCCACGAGTGACGCGGAGGGCAGCTGCGACGTATCACCCCGCGGCGATGCACCGGGCTTTGTATACATATTGGATGATACGCGGCTGGTCATTCCGGAAAGACCAGGTAACCGGAGGTATGATTCGCTGCTAAATATTTTGCAGAACCCGAGTGCCGGGCTGATCTTTATCATTCCAGGGCTGGAGGAGACGCTCCGGATTAACGGAAAGGCCTGCATTACTGCGGATCCTGAGCTGATGGAGAAACTGTCCGCCCAGGGGAAAATCCCGCAACTAGGCATCGGCGTGGAGGTCGAGGAGTGCTATATTCACTGTGCCAAAGCCTTCAAGCGCTCCAAGCTTTGGGATCCGGAACAATGGCCGAAGCGGGAGAACCTGCCAAATCCTGCCGCCATCATCGCGGATCATGTGCGCGGAATAAAGGTTACAGAGGAGCAGGTCGCACGGTCGCTGGCGGAAAGCTACGAAAAGCGATTATATTAATAGAACGGATATGATCTTTAATAGGGGGGCTGGCTTTGAGTATCATTCCGATGTTGGCCGTTCATGATGCTGCCGCTGCAATTTCTTTTTACCAATCGGTGTTTGGCGCGACGGAAGCGAACCGGATGGTTACGGAAGATGGGAAAACATCGCATGCTGAAATCCGGGTCGGTGATGCGCGGTTCATGGTCGCGGACGAATTTCCGGAGCATAATACCGCAGCGGAAACGCTCGGTGGAACGCCGGTGATTTTGTATATCACCGTTGAGGATGCATTGGAAACAGTGAACAACGCCGTTGCGGCTGGAGCGGCCATCCTCAGGAAGGTTGCCGCACAGCCTCACGGGGACTTGGTTGGGAAGATCAAGGATCCGTTCGGCCATGTCTGGATGGTTGCCGAGCCCTTGAAGACCGTACCGCAGGAAAAATAATTTAAGGAAATTGGAACTGCCAAACAATTTTCCCGGGGGCCCGCCCGGTCGGGGCAAGCGTCGGGTTCATAACATGAACAATGAGCGCAGGAACACTGCGCCAGGAGGAAATGATGAAATCCCTTTTTCTATATAATTGGCAGGTACGCGATGAATGGTTTGATGTCTGCGCACAGTTAAGTCATGAAGAATTACTGAAGGAGCGAACGGGCGGAGTTGGCTCCATCCTGAAAACCTTGTTCCACATCGCTGACGTCGAGTACAGTTGGATGCTGGCTGCCGAAGGCAAGGAGGCTGCAGAACCAAAATTCGAGGATTTCGCGACCCTGAGCAAAGTCAGAGCCTTGTCCGACAGCTACGTGACAGAGCTTCGTCCGCTGATTCTGAGCCGAAGTCCTGAGCGGGACGGGGAAATCGTCAAGGCCGCCTGGCATGCCGAACCCTTGCGTTACGGGGAGGTCGCAAAGCACGTCATCGCCCATGAAATTCATCATATGGGCCAGCTGTCCGTTTGGGCCAAAGAGCTTCATGTGCCAAGGGTTTCGGCCAATTTTATCGGCCGTGGACTTGGTGAGCAGTAAAACTTGAAGGAAGGTAACCATTAGGCATGGAAATACAGATTCAACCGATGACCCGGGAAGCTGCCGCCCGGATATCTACATGGCGCTATCCGGCGCCGTACGACTTCTATAGTATGGCAGCAGATGAAGAAGATATATTGGAGCTGATGAACGGGGATTATGCAGCAGCGTCGGACTCCGCCGGAAATTTGGTCGGTTTTTACTGCACGGGCAATTCAGCCCGTGTTGCCGGAGGTTATGGGGCCGGTCTATATGAAGATGATACCTGCGTTGATTACGGATTGGGCATGAATCCCGAGCTGACGGGGCAGGGCGCCGGCCTGGATTTTGTAAAAGCAGGCATGGCTTATGTTTCCGATAAGTTTCTCGGCAAGGGAATCCGCCTAGCGGTGGCCAAATTCAATCAGCGTGCCGCAAAGGTATACAGCAGGGCAGGATTCAGGGAGACCTGCGAGTTCTCCTCGATGGTGGGGGGGCGGAACGTGCTCTTTATCGGCATGGTTTACAGATTTCCCGAAGATGCCCGGACAACATGATATAATAACTCCGGGGCTGACGGCCCCGGATGGAACGTCGCCGGGCAGCCATTGATATGCGCCCGGAGCAATTACTAAGAAAAATCAGGTGAACAACATGCGAATTGCGCTTTTTGATTCAGGCCTCGGCGGACTGACCGTGCTGTCTGAAGCCGTAAAGCAGCTGCCCAACGAAGACTTTTTATTTTTTGCAGACACGCTTCACGTTCCTTACGGAACCAAGACAAAGGATCAGGTTCTCGATTATGTCCGCCAGTCCGTGGACATGATTCTGCAGGACGAGATCAAAGCGCTTGTCATTGCCTGCAATACGGCGACGAGCGCCGCGGCGGAGGAGCTTCGCCGAGAATACGACATTCCGATCATCGGGATGGAGCCTGCGGTTAAGCCCGCGGTTGAAATGAACCGGCTGACCGGGAAAAGGGTGCTGGTGGCGGCAACCCCGCTGACCCTGCACCAGTCTAAATACACCCAGCTCGTTTCCAGGGTGGATGACCACAGCATCGTAGACTCCCTGCCGCTCCCCGAGCTGGTCGGATACTGCGAATCGCTGGAGTTCGACCCGGACCGGATGACACGTTATTTTCTGGATAAATTCGCCAATTACCGGCTGGAGGAATACGGAACCCTGGTGCTCGGATGCACGCATTATCCCTTCTATACCCGGATCTTGAGGCAGATTCTGCCGCCGCATATTGAGATCATTGACGGGAGCGCCGGGACGGTGCGGAGGCTGGACTATATTCTTAAGAAAACGGGAACGTCCGGAACGCAGCGCGGGGGAGATATCCGTTTTGCCTGTTCTAGCGGGGATCCGGAATATATAGCAAAAATGCATAGAGCTTACGACTACTACAGCACTCAGGTCGCCGGCTGCGAACGGGCCGTTGATCCTTCTTACTAAAGGGAACGCTGCATTCCGCTTAGCTCCAGTAGACGCTGCACAACGGGTCCTTCAAGTTTTCCGCCGTGGTAGCAAATGACGGACGATATGTCGTAGGCGGCCAGTTGGGCGATGGACTGCGTCGCAAGCGGCATATCGACGGTCGTGTCGGCATCCGGCCCATGCAGCTCTCCGTCAACGACCCGGAGGGCGTCGGCCGCGATCAGCGTCCGGGTCGGCCGATGGTATAAACTGATATGCCCGGGAGTGTGCCCCGGTGTGCCAATCACGACGATGCCGCCACAGATGGGGAGCTCTTCCCCTTCATGGATGATTGTATCGACAGGCGACCGGGGTGGATTCTCCAGCGTAGAAATAAAGGCATTACGCCATTCAGCAGGTACTTCCGGAGGCAGACACGCTTTGGCCCGTTCGATCGCCTCCGGGGTTACCTTGATCAAACGCTTTTCACCCTGAATATAGGGCCTTTCTTCTTGACTGGACATGACTTCGACCGGACGAGGGGCGTGCTGGCGTATGGCCGGCAGGCTGCCGATATGATCCAGATCCTGATGCGTAATAATGACATGGGTAATCAAATCGATCGATAGGCCATGGGACTTCATCTCTTCCCGCAAGAGGGGGTACTGACCGGGGTAGCCGGTGTCAATCAGGAGCGTATCGTTTCCATCCGTAATGACCGCAGGGTGAACGGTGTTAACGCTGCCCATCATGACGGCGGATACGTCCAGCATAAACACGCTTGCGGCAGTTTGGTTCGTACTCATCCTTCGATTCCTCCCTAATTCCAACTCATGGATTTCAAGACAGAGTCTATATTACGGACAGGGAACTCGATTGTCAAAATAAATATTTTATTATAACACAAATTTATGGTTTTGTCAACGTTTATTTTTGGCGCTATATGCAATATGGCAATCCGGCGTTTTTAGCGAAAATTTCAACATGAAGGGGGCACAGCGGTGCGTGATGTACAATACCCTGTCCTGCACACGGAGAGGCTGAGGTTGAGGCCGCTTGAGCCGGAGGACCGGGAAGACGTCTTTCGGCTGTTCTCCAACCCGGAAGTCACCCGGTTCATGGATATCGAGCCTTTGGTGAGCCTGGAGGAAGCGGACGAAATTATTGCGCTCACCCGCAGTTCCGGCTGCAGGTATGCCATATTTGACCGTGAGAACGATACGTTTATGGGCACCTGCGGATTCCACTGTTGGGTCCGGGACGGCGAAAGGGAAAGGGCGGAAATGGGCTATGATCTGTCTCCGGAGTATTGGGGCAGCGGTTATATGCCTGAGGCGCTCGAAGAATTGATGAAGGTCGGCTTTGAGGTGATGAAGCTGGATGAGATCGAAGCCCATGTAGAGCGGGATCATCCTCGATCGCAAAAGGTTCTTATGAGGCTCGGTTTTCGGGAAAACCACCTGCGGGACGGCCACTTGATCGTTTTCAGGGCCGGAAGAGAGGATTTTGCCAGGCGCCGCACCTTCAGGAACGCCATAACGCTCCGGCAGTCAGGGAATGCCGAGCAGTCCAGGGAAATTTGGCTTTCCCTGCTGGCGGAACAGCCTGAGCATCCGGTGATCTTGTATCAGACCGCATGGACTCACGACGTACTGGGCTTGGAGAAGGAAGCCGTGCCTTATTATGAAAAGGCGATTTCGCTCGGACTGCAAGGCGAAGAGCTGGCGGGGGCGATGCTTGGGCTCGGCAGTACATACCGTACGCTGGGACGATATGAGGACGCAAAGTCGCTGTTGAAGCAGGCGATGGAGAAGTTTCCCGAACGCAGGGAGTTTTCCGTTTTTTACGCCATGGCTCTGTACAATTTGGGGGAGCACGCCGCTGCAATGGAGGAGCTCCTCGGACAGCTTGCGGAAACCAGCGCGGACAGCGGGATCCAAGCGTACCGGAAGGCGATTGTCTTTTATGCCGATAAGCTGGATCAGGTGTGGGAATAGCCTTGTTAACGGCCAGCTGTGTGGGTACGAAAAAGGCTGAATGCAGGAGGAATCATGAACATACAGGGTGTGAATCATTTTTGTTTTTCCGTTTCGGATCTGGATCGGTCCATCGCTTTTTACAGGGAAGTTCTGGGCGCCCAGCTGCTCGTACAGGGCCGGAAGCTGGCTTACTTTGATCTTGCCGGCCTCTGGATTGCGCTGAATCAGGAGGATGCGGAGCGGGGGGATACACCATCGACTTATACGCATATCGCCTTTACGGTGAAAGATCAGGATTTCGAAGCCTGGCTGTCCCGGCTACAGCGTTACGGCGTTCGCGTACTTGAGGGCAGGCAGCGGGATGAGCGGGACAAGCTCTCGGTATATTTCCTGGACCCGGACGGGCACCGGTTTGAGCTTCATACCGGCACGCTTGCGGATCGGCTCGCCTATTATCGGGAGACGAAGGGCCATATGAAGTTTTATTACAAGGAGGATGTTGGCGAATGACGACGATCGGATTTGTAAGGCACGGCATCACGGATTGGAACATTGAGCGCAGGGCGCAAGGCCAGACGGATATCCCTTTGAACGAAACCGGGCGGGCCCAGGCAAGAGCCTTGGCTGCACGGCTGAAGAACGAGCGGTGGGACGCCGTCTATGCCAGCGATTTGTCGCGGGCGCGGGAAACCGCCGAAACGATTGCGGCCGCGCTGGGGCTCACCGTCCGGGTCGATCCGCGGCTGCGGGAAATCCACTGCGGTCAGATCGAAGGAACGATCGAGGAAGACCGGGTGCTTCGATGGGGTTATGACTGGGCTTCGCTGGATCTCGGGATCGAGACCGACGACTCGATGATTGCCAGAGGAATGGAGGCGGTCATGGACATTTGCGCCAGCCATCCTGAAGATCGCGTCCTCGTGGTGAGCCACGGGGCGCTGATCGGCACGCTGCTCCCTGTTCTGATTCCGCACACGGATACGTCCGAGCATCTGCATAACACATCCATCACCGTCATCCGAAAGATCGAGGAAAGCTGGGAATGCGGGCTTTTCAACTGCGTCAAGCATTTGGAGCAGCTAGCGATCTGAACGAGCCTGCCTGTTAAAGATCGGGTTTTAAGGCTGTGTGTCTCTGAACTTAATGGATATCAGTCTTTCGGTCACCGTGTTAAACCGGACGGTAGCCAGCACAGCTGCCGGCATGCCCTGCCGGCTCAGCAGCAGCTTGAACGTTTCTTCCGCTTCCGTCGGCGACAGATTGATGCGTCCGATATGCAGGTAATCCGTAATTTCCGAGTTGTATTTTTTCTGGGCTTCCTTCACGGCGATCAGGCCCCACTTGGCGTAGGGAGGATCAACGGAAGGGTCCGGCTCGGCAACGAGCAGCGAGAGAGACAGCGCGAGGGACAAGGCGACGGATTTGACGAATACGGCGGACATCCACTTCATAGCTCTATAGCCTCCTGAGTATAAATCTGACCGTTCGCGTGCAGCGAGAAGTGCCGGCATACATAGAGTTCCCATGTTTTGCAGGTCTATGAGGAATGCAGCCATAGTTTATCCGCAATGAAATCGGCAGGTCGTGCTACATAGAGGAATCGTGCTCGTCGTTTCGGGCTCGTCCGAAGCCTGCATTCGTCAACCCCAAGCTGGAACAAAGCTTTCCAAACATTGCAACATGAAGGCAGAAGGCACCACACGGCGGAGATACAGGCATCGGAGCTGCCTTGCGAAATCAAGCCATAGATGGGATGGGATCTTATGATAACGACCGTAACGATGAACGCAGCCATTGACAAAACATACTACTTGCCGGCATTTCCGCACGGGAAGGTATCCCGGGTCAGACAATATCTGGCAGCCCCCGGGGGGAAAGGCATTAATGTGGCGAAGGTCGCCGCGCAGCTCGGGGCGGAGGTTACCGCTTCGGGCATCGTCGGCGGCATGAACGGGGAAATCATCAAGAAGCAGCTCGATGATATGAGCATTGCACATCAATTTGTCGCCGTGGAAGGGGAGTCGAGATTATGCCTCAACATCATCGATGAAGAGACTGGGTCGTCGACAGAGCTTCTGGAGCCCGGTCCGGTGGTTGATAACCAGGCACTTGACGCGATGGAGCAGACGATAGCCGCTCTGGCACGCACATCGAAAGTCGTCTGCATCAGCGGCAGCCTGCCGGCCGGGGCCCCGGCCGATTATTACATCCGTCTTGTCGGGTCCGCCAAAAAGGAAGGCGCGTACGTGATTCTTGACGCCAGCGGTGACGCGCTCCGATTCGGACTGCAGGCGAATCCGGATATGATCAAGCCCAACGAAGAAGAGGTTGCTGCTCTGCTTGGCACGGGCATCCGGGATGAACAGGAGCTGCTCCGGGCGATGGAAGACTTGCTCCGCGAATACCGGATGGAGCGCGTCTGCGTGTCGCTCGGGGGTGCCGGATCGCTGACAGTCACATCGCAGGGACGTTATCGTGCCGTAACCCCTCCGATTCAGGTGGTCAATACGGTAGGCTGCGGCGATTCCTTTGTGGCGGGCATGGCCGTGTCGCTGCTGAAGCAGCTCCCCGCCGAGGAGGGCATAGCTATGGCCGCTGCCGCAGGGACGGCGAACGCCTTATCGGCCATGGCCGGCAGCGTCGATCCGGACACCTTCCGCCGGCTGCTTGGCCAAGTGGAGATCAGCAGAATTTAAGCTACGAATGAAAGCTTTATATTTGTGCACAGGCTGCGGTTCCTGGATCGCGGCCTGTTTGACTACATGGTGATATCAGGGAGGAATAGCCCTGCCGCAAGGCGAATCTATTAATGCGGCTTTACAGCCCATCGACTAAGATAAAGAAGGGGTGAACGGCTTGATTCAAGCATTGATTTTTGATTTTGACGGTCTCATCGTCGATACCGAAACGCCGGCCTATCACGCTTTCTGTGAGATTTACCGGGAGCATGGCACCGAACTGCCGCTGGAGACGTACGCGAAGTGCGTCGGCACCAATTTCGACGTATTTAATCCGTATACGTATTTGTCCGAGTGCCTGGGCAGGGAAGTGGATCCGGCCCTCGTCAAGGAACAGGTCAATGTCATCTACCGGGAGCTGCTTAAGGATGTTGAAGTCAGACCGGGGGTTGAGGACTATTTGGCGGAGGCCAAGCGGCTCGGGCTGAAGATCGCGCTGGCATCAAGCTCTTATTACAACTGGATTGAGCCATATTTCAACAAATTCGAACTGGAATCTTACTTCGACGTTATTTGTACTGCGGACCTCGTGTCCAAGGTCAAACCGGATCCCGAGCTGTACCTGCTGGCATTGCAGAAGCTGGAGGTAACTCCGGATCAGGCTGTGTCTTTTGAGGATTCGCTTAACGGCTTTATTGCAGCCAAAGGAGCAGGCGTACATACGGTGATCGTGCCTAACTCGATGACCCAGACCTTCCCTTTTGAAGGCTATGACATGATGATTTCCAGCATGTCGGAGATGAAGCTGCAGGATCTTGTCCGGGAGCTGGAAGCGTAAGGCCGCAAAAGCCCGGAAAAACCTGTGCTTTTTTGCAACTTATTGATTGACGTATATTGGCAGTGCCCCTTATGATAATGAATAATCCAGTGGTTATTTAATTCTATGAAAAATATCCGGGCAGGCAGTTCATGCACCCGTGTGCTCCGCCTGATACGGTATTTTTCGCACTTATTTACTTTAATGCTTTCGTATATGACAGCGTTAAAGAAGAGAATCGGAAGGGGTTATGAACATGAAAAAGAGAAATTTGCTATTATCCGTCGTGATGTCCGCACTCCTCGTAACCATGGCGGCCGGCTGCGGAAACTCGGGCACCAAATCCAGTGAAGCCGGGTCAGGTAGCGGAACCGGGACCGATGCAGGTAGCACAGACAAAAAGACCTACACCGTAGCCATTTCGCAAATCGTCGAGCATCCTTCCCTGGATGCCACGCGCGAGGGCTTCATCGCCGCATTGAAGGATGCGGGGATTACGGAAGGCGATAATCTGAAGATCGATTTCAACAACGCGCAGGGAGATCCGGCTAACAACCTTTCCATTGCCCAAAAGATCGCCTCCGGCAAAAATGATCTCGTGCTCGGCATTTCTACCGGCTCGGCGCAAGCGCTCGTTCAGCAGGTGAAAGATACGCCGGTGCTGTTCGCGGCGGTTACCGATCCGTTGGATGCCAAGATCGTCTCAAACCTGGATCAGCCAGGGGGCAACGTAACCGGGGGCTCGGACACAAATCCGGTAGCGGTTCAACGTCTGATGGACTTCATTGCTGAGAGCTTCCCGAACGTGAAGAACGTCGGCATTGTCATTAACGAAGGCGAGCCTAACGCGATCGTGATGGCCAAAAATGCCGAGGAAACGCTGAAAAAGCATAACATCAAGCTGGTGCGCGCGGCGGTAACTAACACATCGGAAGTGAAACAGGCAGCCGAGTCCTTGGTGGGACGGGTGGATGCGCTGTTCATTACACTGGACAATACCGTTGTTGACGGCGTCGATTCCATTATCCAGCTGGCGAACGAGAAGCACATTCCGTTCTTCTCCAGCGACCGGGATACGGTCGAGAAGGGCGCCTTCGCTACGGTCGGTTTTAAATACTACGACCATGGCTACCAGGTAGGCCAGATGGCGGTCGATATTTTGAAGAACGGCAAGAAGCCGGGCGACATGAAGGTATCGGTGCAGGAGAAGCTGGACCTGATTCTGAACCTGAAGGCGGCTGAAGCGCAGGGAATCACAGTAACCGACGCCATGAAAGACAAAGTAACGGACAAAGAAAACGATATTATTCAGTAATCGAGCGATGGGGAGTGGCCGGAATCTTCGTCCACTCCCTTCGTCATAAGGGAGGCTGACACCATGCTGGATTCACTACTGGGAGCACTTGAGCTCGGGCTGCTGTACTCGCTGATGGCGCTCGGCGTATATATCACGTATCGCATTCTTGATTTTCCGGATCTGACGGTGGATGGCAGCTTCACCACCGGCGGCGGAATCGCCGCCGTGATGATTACCCACGGCTACAATCCGTGGCTGGCAAGCCTGGCGGCGTTCGGCGGCGGGCTTCTCGCGGGAATTTGTACCGGACTTCTCCATACCAAGGGGAAAATCAATGCACTGTTATCCGGTATTATCATGATGATTGCGCTGTATTCGATCAACATGCGGATTATGGGAAAACCCAACACGTCCTTGCTTGGGGAAAGCACCGTTTTTTCATCAGTGAACGCTTTCATTACGATGCCGATCGCGGTGATCCTGATTTTGCTCCTGCTGAATATGTTCCTGCGGACCGATTTGGGGCTTGCCTTACGCGCGACGGGAGATAACGCACGGATGATCCGCAGTTTCGGCGCCAATACAGACACGACGACGGTTCTCGGCGTCAGCCTGGCCAATGGACTGGTCGCCCTCTCCGGCGCACTGGTTGCCCAGGAGTCAGGATTTGCGGATATTTCCATGGGGATCGGCATGATCGTCATCGGGCTGGCTTCTGTCATTATCGGTGAGGCGATATTCGGAGCGACGAATGTGATCCATACGACCATTTCCGTCGTGCTCGGGGCGATCGTGTACCGGATCGTCGTGGCGCTCGCGCTCCGGGTGGAATGGCTCGATACGTCCGACCTGAAGCTCATCACTGCCATCATCGTGATCATCGCTTTGGTACTTCCAACCGCAAGGCGCGCTCTTCGACAGAAGCAGCTGGCCAAGCGCCGAACCGAAGAGCTGTCCAGCCAGCTGGGCAGCAGAACAAGCCGGACGGTCGGAGGTGATTTCTGATGCTGGAGCTGAGCAGAGTATCGAAGCTGTTTAATCCGGGCACGCCGGATGAAAAAATTGCGCTGCACGACATTTCGCTGAAGCTGAATCCCGGCGACTTCGTCACGGTGATCGGAAGTAACGGGGCGGGCAAGTCTACGCTGATGAACATCATTTCCGGTGTCATGAAGCCCGACGCAGGGGATGTGCGGATCGAGGGAGCGGTGATCAGCCAGCTTCCGGAATTCCGCCGGAGCCGCTGGATCGGCCGCGTATTCCAGGATCCGATGGCGGGCACCGCTCCCCACATGACGATCGAGGAAAACCTGGCAATGGCTTATACGAGAGGCAAGCAGAGAGGATTGGGGCTGAGCATCAAGTCCGGCCGGCGGGCGATGTTCAAGGAAGAGCTGTCCAAGCTCGGTATCGGCCTGGAAGGGCGGCTGCGGGCGAAGGTCGGATTGCTGTCCGGAGGAGAGCGTCAGGCACTCAGCTTGTTGATGGCCACCTTCACCAAGCCGCAAATTTTGCTGCTGGATGAGCATACCGCGGCGCTGGACCCTGCAAGGGCGGAGCTGATCACGCGACTCACCGACCGGATTGTTCGGGAGCTGAACCTGACGACCCTGATGGTCACGCACAATATGGAGCAGGCGATCCGGCTCGGCAACCGTTTGATCATGATGGACAAAGGCAGAATCATTCTGGACATCAACGAACAGCGGAAAAAGACGCTGACCGTCGAAGAGCTGCTGGCTGAATTCGAGCAAATCAGCGGACATAAGCTGTCCGACGACAGGGTTGTCCTGGGATAATATCTTTGAAGAATGAAGGGAAGAGGGCCTTCGCGGTTAAAGCCGCGGAGGCCTCTTTTTTGCTGCAGCAACGTGGGGAATCTATTGAATCCGAGCAGGAGAATCATCGATTAGACGATAATGGACACAGTTGTTATCCATACGTTTTCCATACAAATATACAATGGACTGCTTGGGCGGATCCACTGAAAACCACCTGCAGCGGGCTTCAGCGATGCGGCCCGTCAACGGTTCATCCTGCCTCGAAGATAACTCTAGTTATTGATATTCGTTCCAACAAGTTCTAAAATACTATATTGAATGAACTGGTCACTCTATAGTTATTAGAAGAAAGAGAACACCCGTTGGATGGAGGTTTCGATTTTGTTAGGAAAGATGAGGCTCAGCATTCGGTCCAAGATTATTCTTGGATATATTTTTGTGCTCGTGTGCGTCGTGGTGTTCCTGGGAGTGATTTCGAGCCGGGTTGCTTCGCTGCAGCGGGAAACTGATTTTATCAGCCAGCATGACATCGAGGTCCATGACCTGGCCCACAACATTGAAAAGTCCTTGCTGGACATGGAGACAGGCCAGCGCGGATATATGATCACGGGAGACACGAGCTATCTGGAGCCGTACACGGCGGCCAGCTCGAAATGGGAGAGCGAGTACAACCAGCTGTATCGTTTGCTGGCGGACAACCCTGAGCAGCAGAAAAATCTGGAGGACATCAAGGCGAATATCGACCGATGGATTGAGATCGCAGGCAAGCCGTCCATTGAGATGAAGCGTAGCGGTCAGGATGCTGAAGTTCGGACATTTTTCCAACGTGACCCGGGCAAGCCGGAAATGGACGCCATGCGGGAAAAATTAACGGCGTTTTTGGACACGGAGAAAGGGCTGACAAGCGAGCGGGTGCAGACGCTTGAGGACAATAACCGCAGACTGATCACGATCATCTATCTTCTTTGGATTGTGCTCGCGGCCGTATCCATCTCAGCAGCCGTGCTGATCTCCAGAAATATCGTTACGACGATCAAGGAAGTTACGGGCACAATTCGTGACATCGCCTCAGGCGGCAATTTGAACAAACGCATCCATACCCGCACGCGCGATGAAATCGCAGAACTCGGCAGTGCAACGAACGACCTGCTTCGGGAAGTGCAGCAGCAGAATGAAATGAAGGAACAGATTGCCGCCACCGCTACACTGCTTCAGAACGAAGCGGGCCTGGCCAGTCTAAGCCGCGTGTTTGTCAATCGGCTCGCTTCGATTTTCCAGGTGCCTTATATCGTATTGTACGAAGCCAAGGAGGAGGAGCTGGTGCGGCTCGCTTCCTATGCAGGAGAACACGAGGGTGAGGCAGGCAAATCGGTCATCGCCTGGGGTCAGGGACTTGTCGGTCAGTGTGCCGCCGATCAGAGCATGATCACGCTGGACCGGGTACCGAACAACTACATACACATCTCCTCGGGATTGGGGAGCGCCGTTCCGACCTATATTGCTGTTGCTCCGATCGTGTTCGAGGGAAGGACGCTGGCTGTGATCGAAATTGCCGCGCTGGTGACGTTCAGCAAGCACCAATTGGACATGCTGCAGCAGCTCTTGGATACGGTTGGCGTCACGATGCACAGCGTGATCAACCGAGCGCAAATCCAACGCTTGTATATGGAAGCCCAGACGATGAATGAAGAGCTTCAAGCCCAGTCTGAGGAACTGCAGGTGCAGACGGAAGAACTGCAGGTTCAGTCCGAAGAGCTGCAGATGCAAACCGACGAGCTCCAAAGCTTGAATGACAAACTGGAATATCAGAAGGCTCAGGCGGAGGAAGCGGCGGCCGAGATGGAAAAATACGCGGAACAGGCGAAGCTCAGTTCCAATTATAAATCCGAGTTTTTGGCCAACATGTCGCACGAGTTACGCACTCCGCTGAACAGCATGCTTATTCTGTCTCAGATTTTGTCAGAAAATAAGAACGGAACGCTGCAGGAGGAAGAGGTCAATTACGCCAAGGTCATCCATTCCTCCGGTACAGACCTATTGCGGCTGATCAACGATATTTTGGATTTATCCAAGGTGGAATCGGGACAGATTCAGCTGGATATTAGCTCGATCAACGCGAGTGAGCTGCCGGAGGTCATGTACCGCTACTTTGCCAAAACGGCCGAGGCCAAGTCGCTGGACTTCAAAGTCGAAATCGCGCCGAACGTAGGCGACGTCTTTTTCAGCGACGAGTTAAGACTCCATCAAATATTGCGGAACCTGTTGTCCAATGCGTTCAAGTTTACCGAACGCGGGGAAGTGTCTTTAAGCATATACAAGCTCGACTCGGTTTCGACCCCGCAGTTTTCCATGCCTTATGAGACATTGGCCTTTGCGGTTCGCGATACCGGAATCGGAATTACCGAGGAGCAGCAGCAGGTGATCTTCGAGGCCTTTAAACAGGCGGATGGAGCAACGGCGCGGAAATATGGCGGCACAGGACTCGGACTGTCTATCTCGCTTCAATTTGCCAAACTGCTGGGAGGAGAGCTGGTCGTGGAGAGCGAACCCGGCAAAGGAAGCACGTTCACCCTTTACCTCCCTTACCAGACCGAGTATGTCGATGAGTCGCCGATGCTTGTGATGCAAGCCGAGGCAGCGGCAGCCGTCTCCGGTCCGTTAAGTACGGCTTCGGCGCAAGCTGCGCGTCCTGTGGGGAGTCGGATTTATGCGCAGGAGCCTGCCGCCGATCCGCCGGCCGCAGAGGATATGTTCCTGGAAGACTCGGCCTTGTTCGATGGGAAGAAAATTCTCGTTGTTGACGACGACATTCGAAACGTATATGCGCTGGCCAATGCCTTGGAGAGATATAATATGCAGGTGCTCACCGCACAGAACGGATACGAGTGCCTGGACTTGCTTCAGGCCGAACCGGATATCGATATGATTCTGATGGACATTATGATGCCGGAAATGGACGGTTACCAGACGATGCGGAATATCCGCCAGACGCTGGAGATGACCGATCTGCCGATTGTTGCGTTGACTGCCAAGGCGATGAAAGAGGATCGGGATAAGTGCTTGGCGGCCGGCGCGTCCGACTATTTGAGCAAACCGCTGAACATCAATGAAGTGATTGCCAGAATTAAAGTTTGGCTGACGAGATCAGAAATATGATATTGTAATCGATTAAATAATAAGCGACCCAGCGGGAAGTCTCCGGTTCGGTCGCTTTTTATTTGGTTAAACCGCCGAAATCAGAGCGGTTTTTGAAAAACTTGCCTTGACAATAGGATAGTTAGGTGAGAAAATGTACGCGCGTACATCATTCGGAAAAGGGGGAGTTGCCATCGCATCCCGCAAAGAGGTGGCCGAACTAGCCGGGGTATCGGAAGCGACGGTGTCGCGGGTGCTCAACGGAGTCGGCCCCATGAAAGAAGAAACGAGACAACGCGTCATGGAAGCTGCCAAGAAGCTGAATTACGTTCCCAGTGCACTGGCCCGTAATTTTGCGACCAGCCGCAGCGGCAACATTGGTGTCGTTCTTCCATATGTGCCGAAGGTGCATATGTTTTCGAGCTTTTTCTTCTCGGAAATTTTAAGCGGTATCGGCAGCAAAGCCCGAGAGCTGGGTCATGATATCCTGCTGCTGTTTCAGACGCCCGGCGAGTCCATGGATTATGTCCGCTGGTTTCATGCGCATAAAATCGATACATGCATCATCCTGGGGGCGAAGGATGATCCGGAAGAACTGCTGGCCCTTCGCCGTCTCGCAGAGGAAGGACTGCCTTTCTGCCTGATCAATCAGCACTTTGAAGGCGAGCCCTTCAGTGAGGTCGATGCAGACCATGTACAGGGCAGCTATATGGCGGTCCGCCATCTGATCGAACAGGGATATCGCCGGATCGCGTTCATGAATGGGCCGCTGACCTACTCCAACAGCCGGGATCGCCTTCAAGGCTGCGAGAAAGCGCTGGCCGAGGCGGGTTTGGTGCTGGAGGAGGAACTGATCTTCCGCGGAAACTTCAGCCGCAGCAGCGGCATCACCGCTGCTTCCGAATTAATGAAGGTCATTGATCAGGTGGATGCCGTCTTTGCCGCAAACGACCGGATGGCCATCGGTTTGATGCAGGGTCTCCGGGACCATGGGCTGTCCGAAGAGCGTTTTCCGGCCATGTTCGGCTACGACAATTCGGATGCTTCACAGGTAACGACGCCTGAGCTGAGCAGCGTAAAGGTTCCTTTCTATGAAATGGGGGAAATTGCGGTCGCTGAAGTGCTGAAGCGGCTGGAGCAGGGAGCATCGGCTCCGGGTCAACCCTTTCGGATCATGCTTCCGACGGAGCTGGTCATCCGGGCATCGTCCCAGAATCTGCGGCTCTGATGAGCCAGAAAGTCCAATATACCAAAGAGATGGAGGAATTCGGATGGAAATGAAAGCGCTGCGAATTGGCATGGTAGGCTACAAATTTATGGGGAAGGCCCACAGCAATGCTTACCGGGCGCTGCCCATGTTTTTCCCGGAGGCGCCGATTCAGCCGCAGATGGCTGCGATTTGCGGCCGTGATGCCGATGCGGTACAGCAGGCGGCCGGGCAGTACGGCTGGGCCGAAACGGAGACGGATTGGCGAAACCTGGTTGCGCGGGATGACATCGACCTGATCGACATCAACGCGCCGAGTGATGCGCATAAGGACATCGCGCTGGCTGCAGCCAAGGCAGGGAAGCATATTTTCTGCGAGAAGCCGCTGGCCCTGACGCTTGCCGACTCGCGTGAAATGCTGAAGGCTGCGGAGGAGGCGGGAGTGAAGCACATGGTCGGCTTTAACTACCGGTTCTCGCCTGCGGTCCGGCTGGCGAAAAGTCTGATCGAAAGCGGCCGGCTGGGACAGATCTATCATTTCCGCGCCTGGTTTCTGCAGGACTGGATTCTGGACCCTGCCTTCCCGTTAGTATGGCGGCTGCAGAAAGATATCGCGGGTTCGGGCTCTCACGGCGATCTTGGGGCCCATCTGATCGACTTGGCCCATTACCTCGTCGGCGATATTCAGGAAGTCATCGGCATGAGCGAAACGTTTATCAAGGAGAGACCGCTCGCAGAAAATATGACCGGACTCAGCGCCAAAGGCAGTCTGGGCGGACCGATGGGCAAAGTGACCGTCGATGATGCAACCCTGTTTATGGCCCGGTTCACAGGAGGCGCACTCGGTAGCTTTGAGGCGACCCGGTTTGCGGCGGGACACCGCAGCACGAACTCGTTCGAGATCAACGGCAGCAAAGGCAGTGTCAAGTTTGATTTTGAGCGGATGAACGAGCTGGAAGTGTACTTTACCGATGACCAGGAGGATGTGCAGGGCTTCCGCCGGGTGCTTGCGACCGACGCCGCTCATGCGTATTCGCATGCCTGGTGGCCGGCAGGACACACTATCGGCTTCGAACACACGTTTACGCATGAAATGCTGGAGCTGATGGAAGCGATTCACGAGGACAGACAGCCTTCCCCGAACTTCAACGACGGTGTGAAATGCCAGGCTGTGCTTGAGGCGGTGGAGCGTTCCGTAGAGGAGCGGCGCTGGGTGGAAATTTCGGAAATGTAGGCCAATCAGGCGATGGTATTGAACAACGAATAGCGAGCATATCAAGCATAGACAAGGAGCGTGCCGCATGAAAAAAGCACTGATTGTATGGGGCGGATGGGATGGCCATGAGCCCAAGCAGGTGGCAGAGATTTTTAAAAATGTGCTGGAAGCCGAGCAGTTTGAAGTAGAAGTATCGGATACGCTGGAAGCGTTTGCCGACAAGGAGAAGCTCCTCGGTCTTGATCTGATCGTCCCTTGCTGGACGATGGGAGAAATCCGGAATGAGCTGGTGAGCAACGTGTCGGAGGCCGTGCAGAGCGGCGTGGGCCTTGCCGGCTGCCACGGCGGCATGTGCGACTCCTTCCGGACGCAGGTCGATTGGCAGTTCATGACTGGCGGACAGTGGGTCGCCCACCCGGGGAATGACGGGGTTCGATACATGGTTAACGTGACAGACGAAGAGGAAGGCTCCCTGCTGCAGGGGATTGCGGACTTCGAGGTCGCGAGCGAGCAGTATTACCTGCATGTGGATCCGGCAGTGGAAGTTCACGCCACAACCCGCTTCCCGGTCGTTCATGGCCCGCATTCGGCCAACAAACCGGTTGACATGCCGGTAGTCTGGACGAAGTACTGGGGCGGCGGACGCGTCTTCTACAATTCGCTCGGGCACCATGCGGATATCGTCGACATGCCACAGGTGAAGGAAATGATGAGACGCGGCTTTGTATGGGCCGCCGAAGGCAAAGAAGCCGGCTCCGACTGGAAGCCGGAGACCGCATATAACGGCATGGCAGACAGCCAGTATTAAGGGGAGGGTTATTCTTGGAGCAGATCAAAGTAGGCATTATCGGCTGCGGGAAAATCAGCAGCATTTATATGGAAAACTGCAAAAAATTCGATGTGCTGGATTTGGTAGCTTGCGCAGACATCGATAAGGAGCGTGCCGCAGAAAAAGCAGCCGAATTCGGCATACCCAGAGTGTATTCCCCTGAAGAGCTGCTCGCGGATCCCGAAATTCAAATCGTGATCAACCTGACGATCCCGGCTGCGCACGCGTCGGTCTGCCTGCAGGCTCTTGAGGCTGGCAAGCATGTATACGTTGAAAAGCCGCTGGCCGTCACACGTGAAGATGGGCAGAAGGTGCTCCAGCTCGCCAAAGAAAAAGGCCTGCGCGTGGGCTGCGCGCCCGAAACGTTCTACGGCGCCGGAATTCAGACCTGTCTCAAAGTGATCCAGGATGGGCTGATCGGCCGTCCTGTCGCTGCCACGGCATTTATGCTCGGCGGCGGACACGAGACCTGGCATCCGGATCCCGAATTTTATTATCAGGCCGGCGGAGGACCGATGTTCGACATGGGGCCGTACTACCTGACCGCACTCGTGCAGCTGCTCGGTCCGATCAAGACCATCACGGGTATGACCGGCAAGGCGCTGGAAGAAAGAACGATCACCAGTTCCAAAAAATACGGTCAAAAAATACCGGTGGAAATCCCTACCCACGTCGCCGGGCTGATCCAGTTCGCCGAAGGTGCGATTGGAACGATCATCACCAGCTTTGACGTATTCGGCGGCAGCAATCTGCCAAACATCGAAATTTACGGCACAAAGGGAACGCTGCGCGTACCCGATCCGAACAACTTTGGCGGCAAAGTGCAGTACCGGATTGCCGGCGAAGCCGAGTGGAAGGAACAGCCGCTGCTGTTCGGCTACGCGGAGAATACCCGCGGCATCGCCGCAGCCGACATGGCTTACGCGCTGCAGAGCGGTCGTCCTCACCGGGCTTCCGGAGAGCTGGCGTACCATGTGCTGGAAGCGATGTGGGCGTTCCATGATGCTTCGGATGAGAAAAAGCATTACGAGATGCAAAGCACCTGCACGCCTCCTGCACCGATGCCTACCGGCCTTGCACCTTATACATTGGATCAATAATGAAACAGGCATGAATCATAAAGCCTCCCGTCAGCAGCCTGGACTGCTGGGGAGGCTTGTTTGGTTTATACCATGATCAATGGATAAGCTTGCTTTCCTTAGCCTTCTTGACGAGGCCAGCGGCAAGCTGGTTGATGATCCCTTTCAGCGCAAGACCAATCACGAGTGTGATTAAGACATACACGCACATGATGAGCAGATCGCTGCGGACGACACTCCAGATCATGCCTCCCACCGCTTCGCGCATCATGCTGATGCCGTAGGTGAACGGAAGGAACGGGTGAATCGCCCGGAAGAACGGGGGAGTCGTCTGGATCGGAAAGGTTCCGCCCGATCCGGCCAGCTGCAGCACCAGCAGAACGATGGCAAGCGCCTTGCCGACATTGCCGAACACGGAAACGAGCGTGTAGACGATCAGCATAAAGACAGCACTGTTGACCAATCCGAATAAGATGAACCAGCCTTTGTCCACCACATAGGTTCCCAAGAGGAAGATATCGCCTGCCGTGACGAGGACCGATTGCAGCAGCGCCAGCGTCAGGAAGGTCAGGAACCGGCCGAAATAAATCTGGACGCTGTTATAATCCGTTCCGGCTGCAGGCGAATGCACTTCCGTCGTCACCAGGGATACGAGCAGCGTCGCTCCGACCCAGAGCGCCAGCGTTGAGAAGAAGGGGGACATGGCGGATCCGTAATTCGGTATCGGAAACAGCTGATTCTCCTTCAGCACGACAGGCTCGGCGAAAAACTGTCCTTCCTGCTGGAAATTGTTTTTCAGCAGGTCGATGACTTCCTGCAAGTTTCCCTCCGATTCGAATTTGCGCATCCGGTCCGCCAGCTCCTTGACCTTGGCTTCCACGCCCGGAAGCTCCTTCTGGATGACGGAAATGCCCTGTGTGCCGATCGCCAATCCCTTGGAAGCGTCGGACAGCACCTTCTTGACGTCCGGCAGGCTCTGTACCGCAGAATCCATCACCTTCTTCGCTTCTGCTGCGGACTTGACCGCCTTCTGCAGCCCACTTGCAATCGCCGGCTGAATTTCGCTGTCATACCGTCCGAGGATGTCCCCTAATAGATCGGATACGTCGCCGGAGATGGTGTTCAGCTTATTCACCAGATCCATGGCCGGTTTCTCGCCTTTCTTTACCCCGCTGCGGATTTGATTGACAAGCGTCAGCTGAGACTGCATTTTGTCCCGGACCTGCTTCAGCTTGGAGCTGACAAAATCCAGTCGGCTGCCTGCGGTCTGGTTCAGCCGGTCGAACCAGCTGATCAGCGCTTCCTGCACTTCCAGGCCGGTGGTTAACCTGGAGGATATCCGGTCCAGCGCATCAAGCGCAGTCTGCGGATCGACGTCGGGATCCTTCAGCAGCGCGGTCAGCTGCTCTGTAGCCATGGAAGTCTGCTGCAGAAGCAGCAGATCCTGCTTTACGTTCGGCGCGATATCCTTGGCAGCCGTGGAAGCCTTGCCCATAAAATCGTCCAGACCAGCCGCCAACTGCTGCCCGTTCTTGGCCAGGTCGGTCACGATGGGCAGCGCCCCTTGAGCTTTGGATACCAGCTCGTTGGTCGTATGGATGTCCTGCGCCGCCGTGTTTACGGCTTGGTTGATTTCCGGGAAATTTTTCTCCAGCTCAAACACCAGCGAGCGGACCTTCTCAATGGTCGGCAGCTGATTCTGCAGCTCGATGCCAAGCTCGTTGAAAATTTTAAAAATCGTGCCGTTGGCGGTTTTGACGAAATTTTTGCTGACTTCCTGGATGATGCCGCTGGCTCCGGAAGACGTAATCTTCGGGGATACCGCATTGATCTTTTCGTTCACATAATACAAAATTTCGGCGTGGGTGGGGTTGTCCGACAGCACCGTGGCAATCGAGGCCGAAAAATTGTCCGGGATGATGATGCTCGCATAGTAATCCCCGTGCCGGACGCCTCGCATGGCGTCCGCCTCGGAGACGAACCTCCAGCCCAGCTTATGATTGTCCTTCAGCGAGGCGACGACCTCCTTGCCGAGATTCAGCGACTGTCCCTTCATCGTCGTCCCTTTGTCGTTGTTCGCGACGGCAATCGCAATATCGCCGGTATTGCCGTAGGGATCCCAGGATGCCTTGATGTTGAACCAGGCGTACAGGGAAGGAAGCATAACAAGACCGGCGATGATGACGAGCGCGGCCCAGTTCGTGGCAATGTTTTTCACATCTCTGCCATAGATAGACAAGATTTTACTCATGAGAACACCTGCCTCAATCATACCATTTTGGTTAGTATTTCATTTGAGGAAGGGCGTCATACCGAAGAACCTGAATCCCGCCTTACCAGCCCATTCGTTCTTTGAGGGTCGTGATGTGCGCAAGATGGTGGTTGCCATGCCAAGCATAAGTGCATAGATGCTCGTTCAAATTGGTTTCTCCGTTCGCGGGATGGGTGTAAGTTCTGAGCCACTGGTCACCGTTCAAGCTTTCCAGGACAAGCACAAAACGGACATGCAGCGCCTCCAGCAGGTCCAGGGAAAGCTCCGGATCAGGCAGCGCGGAATCTGCAAGTTCAGCCCATAATTGCTCCTCATAAGGTTTTATCACCGGATTATCCTCGGTTAAAGCAAGTTTAAGCCGAATCAGGCTGTTCATGTGGCTGTCTCCGACATGGTGCACGACTTGACGGACGGTCCAGCCGCCCGGCCGATAAGGCGTGTCCAGCTGCTCCTTGGATAATCCGCTGACAGCTTGACGCAGCTTCGAAGGCAGGCTGCGGATTTCGCCGATCAATGCTGTCTGCTCATCCTCGTTCAGATCTTTCTTCGTATCACAAAGCCCGATAGGATATTTCAAATCATCGATCATAACTAATTCCTCCGTTTGCTCAGTAATATGTATACGGGAAACCGTTGTATTCCAATATGATATAAGCCAGTTTCCCTTGTAACCTTTTCGCTAAGGACTCCTGTCGTTCCTTCAAGCCGGCTTTATGTATGCGCGGAAGTGATCTCGCTGAATTTGATCCACAGCCATTCGTCTTCAGCTCTGAACTTGATCTCTTCCAGATAGGTGTTAATCACGGTGACGAAGCCCCGGATTTCTTGTTCGGGTCCGGCACCGGCAAGGTGCAGGGTTACTTTCAGGTGACGGCGGAGGGATTCCTCCAGCAAGCGGCTGGTCTGTGTCCAAGCAGCCTCTTTCATGGTAGAATTGAAACTCGCCGACGGTTCACAGGATCGGTTGATCATCATTTCACCTCATTTATTAAAAGAGCTATGCATTGTATTATAGGCGAATATATGTTCGGATTCAACCGCGATTGTTCAGAAAAATAAAGCAGCTTGGAGGAAAGCATATGGAGACAAGCCAAATGATTATGGAAGCAAGGGAATACGTGAAGGATCGTTTAAAGTCTGAGCCGTCCGGCCACGACTGGTGGCATATTTACCGGGTGGCGGAGTGGGCGAAGAGGCTGGCGGAGCAGGAAGGGGCCGACCCGGTCGTCTGCGAGCTGGCGGCCCTTTTTCATGACCTGGCCGACGAGAAAATCGTGTCTTCGAAAGAGGAGGGCATGGCAGCTATTTCCTCTTGGCTCACGGACCATGGAGCGGATGCCGCGCTCGTGGATCATGTACAGGAGATCATCGGGACAATGTCTTATGGCGGCGGAGGCGGCAGGCCCATGTCGACTTTGGAGGGGCGGGTCGTGCAGGACGCAGACCGTCTGGACGCCATCGGAGCGATCGGTATTGCCCGCACGTTTGCCTTTGGCGGATCACGGGGAAGACTCATGTATGATCCCGCCGAGCCGCCGCGGACTAGCATGACCCAGGAGGAATACCGCAGCCGGCAGGGGACGACGGTGAACCATTTTTACGAGAAGCTGCTGAAGCTGAAAGATCTGATGAATACGCCGGCGGCCCAGCGGGAGGCTGCTTCCCGCCACGCCTTTATGGAGCAGTTTCTTGCGCAATTCCAACGTGAATGGCCTGGGGAGGAAGCGCCAAAAAAGGGGCGCGTGTAAACGCCCCTCAAGGAATGTTGTACTCTACCAGCTCCGATACGGTAACGAAGCGATATCCGCGCTTCTGCAGTTCAGGCAGGATTTGTTTTAACGCGTCGACGGTTTGGGACTTGCCCTCCACGTGGTCGTGCATCAGGACGATGTCGCCGTTGCGCGCGTTGTTCAGCACCTTGTTCACGATCTTGGCGACGCCCGGCCGGTTCCAGTCCCAGGTGTCCTGATGCCAGGACCACATGACGACGAGATAACCCTCCTTCTTGCAAATTTGGATCATACGGTCGTTATAATATCCTCCGGGAGGGCGAAACAGGTAGGTTTTTTTACCGGTAACCTGGTATATGGCTTCCTGGGTTTCCCGCAGCTCCCGCACGATGACCTCCGGTGAGCTCCGGCGGTTAAAATACATATGGTCGAAGGTGTGGTTGGCAAGCTCATGGCCTTCGGCCACCTGCCGCTTGGCGAGCTCCGGGTGCTCCTGAACCTGTTTGCCGACGACAAAAAACGTTGCCTTTGCGTGATACTGCTTCAGCAGGTCGAGAATCTGCGGCGTATCCTCTGGATCCGGCCCGTCATCGAAGGTCAGTGCTATAATCTTTTCCCGGTTCGGAATCTCCCAGATGACGTCTCCCCTTTGTTCATAGTACTCTCTGCCTTGGTTTACGGGAGAAGCCCCCGCCGCCGGAGCAGCCGTCACCGAAATCGTCAAAAGCAGCATTGATAGCGTTGCATAAAGCCTTGTGCGCATAAGGTCCTCCCGGTTGTTCGTTGTCGATGCTTCCATCCAAACGTCCAAACAAAGACAAGTTCGCTTCGTAGTATGTGACACGAACCGTTCTAACATACGCCGGGCGGGCCGTGATACAATAGAGACAAAGTCTGAATATGCCGGGAGTGCCCGGGGAAGGTGCGGATCAAGGCATGTCCTATAAACAAATCAAGTGGATGATATTGATTATTCCTACACTGGCTGTAGGGATATGGGAATATGCGAGGCATGCGTTTCTGATGCCTTATATATCGATGAAGGTGGGTAATTTTCTTACGCCGGTGTTTCTGTTCTTTATCAGCATGACCCTGCTTAGCATGCTGTTCCGGAGGCTGGAACAGGTGCAGGAGGAGCTGAACCGGGAGCGGGCGGAAAAAGCAGCCCTGGAAGAACGGGATCTGCTTGCCAGGGAACTGCATGACGGCATCGCGCAGTCCCTGTTTCTGCTGTCGGTCAAGATGGACCGGGCGGAGGCGCGCGGCCGGGGAGCCCGGGAATCGGCGGACTTCCAGGAGCTGCGCAAGTCGGTTCATGAAGTGAACCGGTACGTGCGGCAGGCGATCGCCAATCTTCGCTATCCGGAATCGCCGGAGGAGCGGGAATATCAGGCTTCGATGCGTTCAAGGATCGAACATACAGCCAAGGAAACGCTGATCCAGCCCTGGATCGAATGGTCCATTCCGGATGCGGCTTTGAGCGCCAAGGAAAAAGTAGAGCTTCTGGCCTGCATCCGGGAAGCGCTGCTGAACATTCACAAGCATGCCCATGCCACCAAGGTGACGATCAAAGGCACGCTGGACGGCCGGGGCTGGACGGTTTTCGTCGATGACAACGGGCGGGGGATTCATACGGATCCGTTTCATTTGAAGGACCGGTACGGCCTTCGGATCATGAAGGAGCGCGCCGAGGAGCTTGGCTGGAAAATGCTGATTCTGCCGATGCAGCGGGGCAGCCGGGTGGAGATCAGAAAGGAGGCCCATAACCATTGAATACGTTCAGAGTGCTGGTTGCCGATGACTCCGCTCATGCGCGCGAAGCGGTGACCGAAATCCTGTCGGCTGACCCGGCGTTTGAAGTGGTCGGCATGGCCCACAGCGGCGAGGAAGCCGTAAGTATGACCGAGTTATTGATGCCCGACCTGATCCTGATGGACATCCAAATGCAGGGCATTGGCGGGTTGGAGGCGACAAGGCAGATCAAGCTGCAGTATCCTTACGTCAAAATCGTTATGATTACGGTGTCGGACGATGTGACGCATTTGTTCGAGGCGTTAAAGCAGGGAGCGCAGGGCTATCTGCTCAAAAATTTATCCCCGTCGACATGGCTTGAGTATTTACGGGGGATCATGAGCGACGAAGCGCCGCTCAGCCGGGAACTTGCCACGCAAATTTTAAGGGAATTTCCGCTTGCCCCCAAGAGCCCGGAGCATCATGAGACGTTGACCGCGCGGGAGCGCGAAATTTTAAATTGGGTGGCTTCGGGGCTTACCAACAAGGAAATTGCCGCCGAGCTCAAGATTTCTGACCAGACGGTTAAAAACCACCTGAAAAACATACTGCAGAAGCTTCATTTGGAGAACCGGGTTCAGCTGACGCGTTATGCCTTGGAGAAAGGCTTAGTAAGCCGGCGGCAGGGCTTGTTCCAGAAATTGAAAAAAGAGTAGTTGGCGTTTTTGAGCAGCGCAGGGTGTAAACCCTGCGTTTTTTTGTGCTTGCATGGAGACCGACTTGGATGAAATTACCCTGACTTGGAAAGTATAAGCATCATAAATGGACAAGGTGGAGACCCGGATGGTTGGCAAAAAGAAATCCCGCAATGCTTCAACACAACAGCAGCCTTCAAACCGGGCTGGGAAGAACGGCTCACCGTATCAGGAATCCGTGGGGACGGATCCGGCAGAGCTGCACCCGGACAGGCTGTACCGCGATTTGAAAAGTAATCTGGACCGGCTAAACAAGGACATGGGTGGCAGCAATGACCTGGTCATCCGCAAAATTGTTGCCCGGAATTTAGGCCGGAAAGTCGCCTTTGTATATATCGACGGGCTCGTCGACACGTCATCGGTTTCAGAATTTGCGATCGAAACCGTCTTGAATGAAATCAAGCAGTTCGCATCGGAAGCAGAGCTTAACGAGGCGTGGGAACTGGAACAGGACGTCAAGGAAGGAATAGAAGGCGAAGACCCGGAAAAGGGCAAGTTCAGTGAAGATATCAATGAGGATGAGCCGGGTGCAGCGCCGGAAAAGGACGAGAGATTTTTGCGTCTGTTCAAGGAAAAGGCGCTGGCCGTCGGCGAAATTTACGAAATCTCCGAGTGGAGTAAGCTGTATATTCATCTGATGTCCGGAGATACGATTCTTTTTATTGACCGGATTGGCATTGCGGTTATCGCCAGCACCAAAGGGGGGGAACGGCGGAGCGTCAGCGAACCGGAGTCCCAGACGGTCATCCGCGGCCCGCGGGAAGGCTTTACGGAATCGATTCGCACCAACACGGCGCTGCTCAGAAGGAAGATCAAAAGTCCGAATCTGTGGCTGGAAGAAATGCAGCTGGGAAGAGTCACGCAGACCGACGTAGGCATCATGTATATTCACGGCATCGTGGACGAAAAAAATGTGGATGAGGTCCGGAAGCGTCTCTCGGTCATTGATATCGACGGTGTCCTGGAGTCAGGGTATATTGAGGAGCTCATCGAAAATACGAACAAGACGATTTTTCCTACCATCTATCACAGTGAACGTCCTGACGTGATCGCCGCCAGCCTTCTGGAAGGCCGCATTGCTATCTTGGTGGATGGAACCCCATTTGTGCTGCTCCTTCCGACTACCTTCAACATGTTTTTCCAGGCCTCTGAGGATTACTACAACCGGTTTGATGTCGGCAGTTTGATCCGGGTCCTGCGCTTTTCCTCGTTCCTTATTGGCCTGCTGCTTCCTTCTTTTTACGTGGCGATCATCGGATTTCACCAGGAAATGATTCCGACCTCTTGGCTGCTGAAGCTGGCGGTGCAGCGGGAGGGAGTTCCTTTTCCCGCCTTTGTCGAGGCCTTTATCATGGAAACGGTATTTGAAATTTTGCGGGAAGCTGGCGTGCGGATGCCCCGGTCGGTCGGGAACACCATTTCGATCGTGGGAGGCCTCGTTTTAGGGCAGGCTGCGGTCGAAGCGGGGATCGTATCCCCCGTCGTCGTCATCGTCGTGTCGCTGACGGCTATTGCGAGTTTCGTGTCCCCGGCCTATAACATCGGAATTGCCGCACGGATGCTCCGTTTTATTATGCTGATCGCGGCATCGCTATTCGGCATTTACGGGATTGCCTGTACGCTGCTTATGATGGTACTGCATTTGTGCAGCCTAAAGTCCCTAAACGTGCCTTATATGACACCCTATTCGCCGATTATTCTTTCTGAGCTGAAGGATTCAATGATCCGGGCGCCTCAGGATCATATGAAGAAACGGCCAAAGCTGATCAGCAGAAATGATACGGTCCGGTTCCGGGAAGGCACGATGGGCAATCAACAGGCGGACAGGGACGAGAATGAGCCGCATCAAACGCAGGATCCGAACGAAGTGTAACCGGATGTCATGCGAGATTCCAAAAACGGTATTCGAGATTCTGTCATGAAGGGAGAGAGCGATGATATGTTTCAACGAATCTGTCATATCACTTTATGTCTGATGCTCTTGCTGCCCCTGTCAGGCTGCTGGGATATCAAGTTTTTGGACCAGCTCTCCATCGTTTTGGGCATGGGGCTGGACGTAGATCCGGACAATCCGGATAACATTCTCGTGTCTCTGCAGGTTGTGGTGCCCAGCCAGGCTTCGGAGAGCAGTCCGGGCGGCGGAGGGGGAACCAGCGGAATTCCGGTGACGAAATATATCGGAAGGGGCAGGACTATACTGGACGCATTGCAGAATATGGACAATGTCGCGCCGCGCCGCTTTTACTTCGCCCACAACCAAATGATGATTATTGGTGAGGATTTGGCGAAGAAAGGGGTTGATGGCTTATTCGATTTAATTGACCGGGACCCGGAGATCCGGATCGATTTTTCTTTGCTTGTCGCGAAACACGGAACAGCGGCCCAAGTATTGGAAACCTTGACCAATATGGAAAAATTACCGGTCAAGCAGATGTACAAAACGCTAGAAAGCTACAACAAGCGGGCGAGCGCAGCCTATCCCGTTAGTATGAAGGATTTTATTCTTAAATTGAATAACCCCGGGGAAATGGCCGTTACCGGGAGCGTTGAATTCATCGGTGATTCGGAAAAGGCGGGAACTAAAGAAAATGTCGAGAAGATTTCGCCTGACGGCTATTTGCGGATCGGAAATATGGCCGTGTTCAAAAATGGGAAGCTAACGGGTTATTTAAACCAATTCGATTCCAAGGGGCTTGCCATCATCAAAAATAAAGTGCAGCGGCTTGTCGTGCCGATTCCCGTTGAGGACGGAAAGGTGCATGTTGTGGTCCTGCACAGTAAGGCTTCGGTCAAAGCCCGGTTCAGCCGTGGAAAGCCGGAAGTCGTTGTTCGGATCAAACAAAGGGCGAGCGTGTTTGACGTGGACAGCCGCAAAATCAGGGTAGACAAAAAGGAAACGATCAGCTGGCTGGAAAAAGAAGCCGAGCAGCAGGTCAACAAGATGGTGAACGACACCATTTCGACCCTTCAGCATGAACTGGACAGCGATGCGCTGGGTTACGGGAACCTGGTATATAAGGCCAGTCCTTCATACTGGAAAGCTCATAAGAAAGAATGGGAAACGCTTTTCCCTGAAATCCGGACGGTTGTAAGTAGCGACGTGGAGATCTATTCGACGGGAGTACGCAATCAATCCTATCTGCAAAATATGAAGTGAGGTGTTTTTCGTGGGTCCCGATTATATCATCACTGCAGTAATCTTTGTGGCTGTGATCCTGAATTTTATTGCGCTCCGCCGGCAGGCGTCCAAAAAGGATCTATGGAGTTCGACGACAATCTTGCTGTTTGGAGGGTTTCTGTATATGCTGCTGATCACGGACATCCCCCTGCCGTCTTTCGTGATCGTGATGGGCCATATTTTCGGACCTCTCGCCAAGCCAGTCATGAATTGGGTGACGGAGGGCAGGGTGATCCATGGATAAGGGTAAAATTTCGGCTCAACAGTTTGCTTTGATCATGTATTTGTATATTATCGGCACGGCCGCGCTCGTTCAGCCGCATACGCTTGTGTCCATTGCTGGACAAGACGCCTGGTTCAGCGTCATCATCGTCGGAATCATTCAGCTTGGTCTCATCACGCTCTATATGAAACTCGGCTTTCGGTATCCGCAGCAGACGATTATCCAGTACGGCCGCTTACTGACGGGAAAGTGGTTCGGATCAGCTATTGCCGTTGTATACATGTTCTATTTTTTGATTTTGACCGCATATGTGTTGCGGAACATCGGTAATTTTATCGGCTCGGTTGTGCTTCCTCAAACGCCATTGGTTGTTAATATGGTGGTGATCTTGATCCCTGCGATTTACGGCTGCTTTTTAGGAATTGAAGTTATTGGAAGAACAGGGGAAATTTTGTTTCCGTGGGCGATGTCCGTTTTTATTATTACAGCGCTGCTCTTGATCCCTAAAATGCATCCTGGAGAGTTGTTTCCGATGTTTCCCGAAGGGATAATGCCATCGATTAAGGCAGGTTACCCACTGGTGGGGTTTCCCTCGCTAGAAATTGCTATCTGTCTCATGCTGATCCCGTTTGTACAAAACCAGCAAAAAATAAAAAAATATTTTTATATCACCAGCGTGGGTACCCTGATTTCAGGTACACTGCTCAGCTTGATCACGATCATGGTGCTTGGCGTGGACCTGACGGCCCGATCCCCTTATGCAGTCTATGACGTGGCACGTGAGATCCGGATTGAGCGGGTGATGGAACGGGCAGAGGTCATTGTGGGGATTATTTGGCTGATTACATCGTTCATGAAGCTCCTGATCTGCTTCTATATCACCGTGATTGCAACCGTGCAGTGCTTTAACGTGATTAGCTACAAGAACTTGGTGATTCCCTTTTCCTTTTTGCTGCTGCCGTTGTCCCTTTGGGTTCTTCGCAACACGGCGGAGCTGGAATGGTCCGGAATTGTTTACCCGATGATGGCGGTGTTCCCGGGATTCGTTATACCGGCAGTGCTGCTGATCGTTGGGAATTTCCGCAGTCGGAATAAGCAAGGTTCGCAGGCACAGACACAACCGCCTTCGCAGCCGCAGTCAGAGGCGCATTTACAACCACGACCACAGCCTGAGTAACATTCCAGAATAAGAGCATATCGACCAGGATACAAAATTGAATAGATTGGCTATTGACGTATCGCTGTATCTTGTTTTAATATAGGCACATAAGTGAATACTTGAAATTGGCGTGTTACCTTAACATTGGGCATGAGCCAAGAATCGATTCCTGCGAGGAGTCTATTCTTGGCTTTTTTTGTTGGTCTTTTGGGGAGGAGTGTGTGGCATGGGAAGGGAGCTCCCAACGTTTTGAAATCGCTTCCGTTTCAAAGGTTGTGTTCTAGGCAGCTTCCAACCGCAAGCATATAACAGGTTCCCACATAGTTCATCCGTTCCTGGACATAATGGAAAAGATCCTTTTTTCATAGCCCGGATGATGACAACCGATCGGAGATTCACGCAGATTTCGTCAAGGAGGAATGTTCATGTTTTCAAAATGGAAATCCAAAAAACAGCAAACGTTAGAGATTACGTCCCCGCTTACAGGTACGGCTGTACCGCTTGATCAGGTTCCGGATGAAGCTTTTGCAGGCGGACATATGGGCAAAGGGCTCGCCATTGAGCCTGCCGACGGCAAGCTGATCGCTCCGTTTGACGGCGTCGTGGCTCACGTAATCAAGTCCAAGCATGCGGTCATTGTAGAGCATGAGAACGGCCTGCAGTTCCTGTTTCATATCGGCATTAACACCGTAGGGCTGAAAGGCAGCGGATTTACAAGCCATGTCAACACGGGAGACAAGGTGAAGGCTGGACAAACGCTGATCGAATTCGACATCGAGGCGATTCGCGCGGCAGGTCTTCCGACCGTAACGCCGGTCATTATCACGAACAGCGAAGACAAAGTGGAGCAGATGGAAACGAAGCTGGGGGCCGTAACCGCCGGACAGACCGAAATCCTGAGCGTTACGCTTAAATCCTAAAAGCTACTTTCGACGAGAAAGGGATGACAGAACATGCTAGCATTTCTGCAAAAAATCGGGAAGTCGCTGATGCTTCCGGTGGCGACGCTGCCGGCGGCGGCGATTCTGATGCGTTTTGGCAACATCGACTATATTAAGGATTTCCACCTGGGCAACCAGGTGGGATGGTTCCTGAACCACTACATTGCACCGTTTCTGGATGCCGGCGGATCGACGATCTTCGATAACCTGCCGCTCATCTTTGCCGTCGGGGTGGCTATCGGACTGACGGGTGACGCCGTCGCCGCGCTCTCTGCCGTCATCGGCCACATTATTCTTTTAAAGGTGCTGGTTAAGGTACCGCTTGCGTTTACGACTGTTATGGATAAAGGCGCGGAGCTTAACACAGGGGTTCTCGGAGGCATCATCGTCGGTCTGATTTCCGCCTATTTATACAACCGTTTTCATAAAATCAAGCTGCCGGACTGGCTCGGATTTTTCGGCGGCAAACGCTTTGTGCCGATTATTACGTCCGTCACGATGGTATTCGTCGGCATCGTTCTCGGCCTCATCTGGGGGCCTGTCCAGGACGTGCTGGATACGTTCGGCCGCTGGATCGTCAGCCTTGGCGGAATCGGCAGCGCGGTATACTTGATCGCAAACCGACTGCTCGTTCCGTTCGGCCTGCACCATATTATCAACTCGATCGTCTGGTTCCAGATCGGGGATTATACCGACGCGGCAGGCAAGGTCGTTCACGGCGACCTGTACCGGTTCTTTGCGGGAGATAAATCCGCGGGCATGTTCATGACCGGTTTCTTCCCGATTATGATGTTCGGCCTGCCGGCAGCGGCACTAGCTATTATCCATACCGCCAAGAAGGAGAAGCGCAAAGCGGTGGCCTCGATCTTTATCGGTGCCGCAGTCGCTTCATTCCTGACAGGGATCACGGAACCGCTTGAATTTGCATTCATGTTCGTCGCTCCTGTACTATATGGTATACATGCAGTGCTGGCGGGGGTGGCCGGTTACGTGATGTATGCGCTGGGCGTGAAGCTCGGCTTCGGATTCTCGGCCGGTTTTATCGACTATGCGCTGAACTATCCGCTGTCCACCAAGCCGCTGCTGCTCATTCCGGTAGGTCTGGTCTTCGCGGTCGTGTACTACGTCCTGTTCCGGGTGCTGATCGTGAAGCTCAACCTGAAAACGCCGGGTCGGGAGGATGATGTTCAGGTGGCGGACGAAGCAATAGAAGGCGGCGCAGCAGATGCGGGCGTTGCGGCATCGGACAGCAAGGCAGCCAGAGTGCTCGCGAATATCGGGGGCACGGACAACATCGAGAGTATCGATGCATGTATTACCCGTCTGCGTCTTGTCGTCAAAGACGAGTCGGTCGTCAACGATCAAGGGCTGAAGCAGCTCGGCGCCTCCGGCGTCATGCGGCTCGGCAAAGGCGCCGTCCAGGTGGTGTTCGGACCGCAGTCCGAGGTGCTGAAGGATGAAATCCAGAAGCTGATGTAATGACGTCGGCGGTATGACAAAGAGGCTCCCCATGAAGGGGAGCCTCTTTTGGCATTCGGCAGTGCATCAGGTCGTCGTCCATTTTTCTTTCAGATCGTCATAAGCGGCACTCCAGTGATACGGCTGAATTTCCGCCAACGTTTTGAAGACGAGCTCGCCGCCCGGGACCGTGACGGCGCATTTCACGTCTGGACCCCAATAAAATAAACGTTCCTGGCACACCCCGCAAGGAGAGAGCACCTTGTACGGCGACATCTCGTCATCCCGTGCCAAGCAGATCGAATGTGTTACCTTCTTGTTCAGCTTGTGGGCCTCCAATATAGCCCCCGTCTCCATACATAGATGAGTGGAGTCGTTGATGACCTCCGGAGCCACGCTAGTGAGGATCGTTCCGTCTATAAGCCGGACGGCTGCAGCGCCGCCCCAGCCTGTCGGATACCTTTTTCTAATAAGTTCAATAACTTCATCATACATTTGTTGCTCAATACTCATATCGACAGCCTCATTTCAAAAAAATTGCGATCCCCGCATAAGTTGAGACCCACAACGGGTTTAACCGATAATGATTTTCCCTTCCGGATGATTGTACGGCTCCTTCTTGCTGTCCCGTGTCAGCGCGTACGCAAGGGTAAGCGGACCCAATCGGCCCAGGTACATCAGGCAGATCACCCATACCTTGCCGAAGGGGCTGAGCTCGGTGGTCAGTCCCATGGAGATGCCTGTCGTGCCGAAGGCCGAAGCCGATTCAAACAGGATTGACATAAAATCGTGGTCTTCCGTCACCGACAGCAGCATGGCAAACAGGATGATCAGCAGAATGGACAGGAGCGTCAGCGTGATGGCTTTGTACACCACATCCTTGGCGATCCGTTTGCGGAACAGTACGACATCTTCCCGGCCGCGGATCATCGCATGCACCGCACCGAGTAGCAGCACAAACGTCGTAATCTTGATGCCGCCGCCGGTCGAGCCGGGAGCTGCGCCGATGAACATCAACAGGATCATGAAGAACTGCGTTGACTGGTGAAGGCCGCCGATATCGACCGTATTGACACCGCCGGAGCGGGTCGTCACCGATTGGAACAGCGAGGCCCAAATCTTGCCGCCGGTACTAAGTGGACCCAACGTATGCGGATTGGTGACCTCCATCAGGAAAATGACGAGCCCGCCGACGAAGACAAGCACCGCGGTCGCGCTGAGCACAACCTTACTGTGCAGTGAGATTTTGCGGACCTTCGGGTATTCCAGCAGGTCTGACAGCACGATAAAGCCGATCCCGCCCAGAAAAATAAGTGCCATCAGGACGATATTCATAAACGGGTCGCTTACGAAGGAAGCCATACCGCTGAACGGCCCCTGCACGCTTCCCATCAAATCGAATCCTGCGTTGTTAAACATTGAGATGCTGTGATAGATACCGAAATAGACGGCCTTGCCCAGCGGAAGAGAAAGCGAGAACACGTAATGGACCGCAAGCAGCAGCGCCCCCGCCACTTCGATCAGCAGGGAATACAGGATAACCTTCTTGACCAGCCGGACTACGCCGTCGATGGTGCCGTGGTTCAGCGCTTCCTGCAAAACCAGCCGCTCTCTCAGCGAAATCCGCTTGTTCAGCACGAGCGCGATCAGCGTCGCCATCGTCATGAAGCCGATGCCGCCAACTTGGACCAATAGCAGGATGACGGTTTGTCCGAACACGGAAAAAGCCGTTCCCGTGTCGACGACCGTAAGGCCGGTCACGCAGGCGGCTGAAGTTGCCGTGAACAGCGCGTTCAGGGGCCCGATCGAGATCCCGGTAGCCGACGCTGCCGGCAGCGTCAGAAGCAGGGTCCCGGCCGCAATCATAATCAGAAACCCGAACACCAGAATTTTAGGGGGTGTGAGCAGCCGTTTGGACCAATGCCCCCGGGTCATGCTTTTTTGTAAAATGAAACTCACCTCTTGCTGTGACTTAGATAGGTTTGGCAGACGAACGGATCACCAGCTCTGACGGTAAAATCACCTTGCGGGACTCCGGAACGGAGCTGCCCCGAATCCGCTCCACCAGCAGCTGGATGCCCATGGCGCCAAACTGGTAAGCCGGCTGTGCCGCCACCGTCAGAAAGGGGTCCAGCGCCGACGATAGATCGAGGTCGTCGAAGCAAACGACGGAGATGTCCTCCGGCACCCGGAGGCCACGCTCGCGCAGATCCCGGATGACACCGACCGCCAATACGTTGTTGGCCGCAAAAATCGCGGTCGGAGGGGAAGGCTGCTCGAGCAGCTGCTCCAGATGATCATCCGCATGGTAATCACGGTAGTTCTGGTGGATGATGAGCGTCTCATCCAACGGGATGCCCTGAAGGGCCAACGCCTCCGCGTATCCCTCATAACGGAGCCGGGCCGTGGAGACGTCCAGGGAACCGTTGACAAGCGCGATGCGACGATGACCCAGCCCGATCAGGTAATCGACAAGCTTCCGGGCGCCTTCCTTGCTGTCCCCGCAGATCATATCCGACTCGATTCCGGGCACCGCCCGGTCCATAATGACGAACGGGATGTTGTGAGCCCGCAGCTTCTCGAGATTTTTCAGCGACAGGTCCCCGGCCGGAGCAAACAGCACGCCATCGACCCGCGTGGACAGGATCATGTCGACATAATCCTTTTCCTTTGCGTAATCCTCGTCACTGTTGCCGAACAGAAGGCGGTAGCCGTACTGTTTGGCACCGTCTTCGGCACCGCGGGCCAGGCTCGTATAGAACGGGTTGGTGATGTCCGTGATGAGCAGGGACAGAATTTGTGTCTGCTGCAGGACAAGGCTCCGGGCATTTGAATTCGGTATGTAATTAAGCTCTTCCATCACTTTTTTGACTTTGCGGCGTGTCTCCTCACTGATCCGCCCGGTATTGTTGATGACCTTGGAGACCGTCATGGCCGAGACGTTGGCCTTTTGCGCTATATCGTAAATCGTTACCAATGTAAACCCCTCTTTGCTGTATATTCTATCAGAACCGCCCGGATAAAAGAAAATACGGATTGACAGTAATCGCTTTCATTGTTATTTTAAAGTTACCGATAACTCATTATACATTTTTTTGAGCATTTGACCCAGCATCAATGCAGCAGATCCAATTCAAGCAATCATGCAAGGCGTTTTGTACCTGGAGCTTAGGACGATCTAAAGAGCGGACGAGGCAGCGGGACCGGTATGTTATATAGAGCAGCAGCGTTGAAATTTCAGGAAAGCACTTTTCTTTTTTTGAAGAGATCAGCACGTGTTCCGGTTTAGTGACGGTGCTCCGATCAATCCATGTCGCTTTCAAGCCAAGCTTGTTCTGTATTCCAAAAATGCATGCCGATTGACGTTTTTCATAGGAACGACGGATTGGAAGGCTGTATATTTTTTTATTTTAGGGTTACCGGTAACCCCAATCTTAAGCAATGAAAAATGATAAGAAAAGCTGAGGAGGAAACAAACGATGGCCAACCAGAACGAAAGATGGAAGCACGGGTTCCCCAAGATCGGCATCCGGCCGACGATAGACGGCAGACGGAAGGGGGTTCGGGAGTCCCTGGAGGATATGACCATGAATCTGGCGAAGTCGGTCGCTGCTTTTCTTGGCGAACAGCTTCGCTACCCTGACGGTTCCCCTGTAGAATGCGTCATTGCCGACACCTGCATCGGAGGCGTGGCGGAAGCGGCGGCTTGCGCCGACAAATTTGCCAAAGCCGGCGTAGGCGTATCCATCACCGTGACGCCGTGCTGGTGCTACGGAACGGAAACGATGGACATGGATCCTTCGATTCCGAAGGCGGTATGGGGATTCAACGGTACGGAAAGACCGGGCGCGGTCTATTTGGCAGCCGTATTGTCTGCCCATGCGCAGAAGGGACTCCCGGCGTTCGGCATCTACGGCCGGGACGTGCAGGATCTGAACGATCCTTCGATTCCTGCCGATGTGCAGGAGAAACTGCTGCGTTTTGCCAGAGCCGGTCTGGCCGCTGCAACGATGAAGGGCAAATCCTACCTGGCCATCGGCTCGGTGTCGATGGGCATCGCCGGCTCGATGATCGATCCGGACTTCTTCCAGGAATATTTGGGCATGCGCAACGAGTACGTGGACATGTCTGAAATTACGCGGCGGATCGAAGAGGAGATTTACGATCCGGAAGAGTTCAAGCTCGCCATGGCTTGGGTGAAGGAGAACTGCAACGAGGGGCCGGACAACAATCCTGAAGCGATCCGGACTTCGCGCGAGAAGAAGGATAAGGACTGGGAGACCGTTGTCAAAATGACGCAGATCGTACGCGATCTGATGGTGGGCAATCCGCGGCTGGCGGAGCTCGGCTTTGAAGAAGAGGCCATGGGCCATCACGCGATCGTGTCCGGCTTCCAGGGACAGCGGCAGTGGACGGACCACTTCCCGAACGGTGACTTCCATGAAGCGATTCTGAATTCCTCGTTCGACTGGAACGGCATCCGTGCTCCTTATTTGGTGGCTACCGAAAATGACAGCCTGAACGGCGTATCGATGCTCTTCGGCTACCTGCTGACGAATACCGCCCAAATCTTTGCCGACGTCCGTACATACTGGAGTCCCGACGCGGTGAAGCGGGTGACCGGTCATGAGCTGGACGGGGCCGCGGCGAACGGCCTCTTGCATTTGATTAACTCCGGACCGGCGGCGCTGGATGGTACCGGGGAGCAGATGAAGGACGGCAAGCCTGCCTTGAAGCCGTTCTGGGAAATTACACAGGAGGACGCGGACAACTGCCTCAAAGCCACGTCCTGGCGCCCGGCGGCCGTGGAATATTTCCGCGGGGGAGGCTTCTCGTCCGACTTCCTGACGCGCGGCGGCATGCCGGTGACGATGTCCAGGCTGAACCTGGTCAAAGGGCTTGGTCCTGTCCTGCAAATTGCCGAAGGATATACGGTCGACCTGCCTGAGGAAGTGCATGACAAGCTGGATCAGCGGACCGACCCGACGTGGCCGACCACCTGGTTTGCACCGAACCTGACGGGCGAGGGAGCGTTCAAGGACGTGTATTCCGTGATGGATCACTGGGGAGCCAACCACGGTGCGATCAGCTACGGACATATCGGCGCGGACCTGATCACACTGGCTTCGATCCTGCGCATTCCGGTGAGCATGCACAACGTTTCGGAAGAGCAGGTATTCCGTCCGAGAGCCTGGGGGCTGTTCGGAACAAGCGATCCGGAGGGAGCGGACTTCCGGGCCTGCCATAACTTCGGACCGCTGTACAAGTAAGCATTTTCTACGGGCGAGGTGAGGCTAATGGGTTCGCAATCCTTACACATGCTGGCGGTGGATTTCGGGGCAAGCAGCGGACGCGCCGTGACGGGTGCATTCAATGGCCGAACGCTGTCCGTAAGCGAGGTGCATCGTTTCAATAACGAACCGGTTCGCCTCGGGAACCATTTTCACTGGGATTTTCTGCGGCTGTTCCATGAGCTGAAGCAGGGCATTCACGCTTCCCGGCGGATAGCGGGCGGTGCCCCGGTATCGGTGGCGGTGGACACTTGGGGCGTTGACTACGGCTTGGTGGATGCCAAGGGGAGACTGGCCGGCAACCCTTATCATTATCGGGACCTGCGGACAGAGCAGGTCATGTCGGAAGTGTTCTCAGCGATTCCGGAAAAAGAATTGTTCCAACTGACCGGCATCCGCTCCTCCTCGATCAACACGATTTATCAGCTGTATGCCGAGGAGAAGGTCCGCTCCGGCTATGGAGCGGACGGGCTAAAAATGCTGATGATGCCGGATCTGTTTCATTACTATTTGTCTGGCGTCATGGCCAATGAATATACGATCGCCAGCACGAGCGGATTGCTCGATCCGCGCAGCCGTACATGGCACAGCGGCATTCTGAACACGCTGTCCATTCCGGAATCGCTGTTCTCGGAGATCGTGATGCCGGGAACGATGCTGGGACAGCTGCGGCAGGACATCCGCGAGGAGCTGCAGGTGCCGGACATGGCGGTAATCGCCGCGGCGGGCCACGACACGGCGGCCGCGGTGGCGTCCGTCCCGGCGGGGGCTGCCCCGTATGCCTTCATCAGCTCCGGGACCTGGTCGCTGATGGGCATCGAGCTCGATCAGCCGGCGCTCAGCGATTACAGCCGGGACAGCTTCTTCAGCAATGAAGGGGGAGCGGGCGGCAACATCCGGCTGCTCAAGAACATCATGGGGCTGTGGCTGCTGCAGGAGTGCCGTCGCACATGGGCGCTGGAAGGCACGCCGCTCACGTACGACGAGCTGACCGAGCTGGCGCTGTCGGCGCCGGAGAACGGCAGCTATATCGACGCTGCCGACGCCGTCTTCCTGCCGCCGGGCGGCATGCCGCAGCGGATCCGCGAATACTGCCGGGATAGCGGCCAGAAGGTGCCGGAGTCCCGCGCGGCCATCGTGCGCTGCATTGTCGAAAGCCTGGCGCTTCAATACCGCCAGACGCTGGACGAAATCGAGAAGCTCGCCGGAGAGCGGATGGAGCATATTCATATCGTCGGCGGCGGCATCCAGAACCGGCTGCTGTGCCAGCTGACGGCGAACGTCACCGGCCGTCCGGTGATTGCCGGGCCGGTGGAAGCCACGGCCATCGGCAATCTGATGATGCAGGCGCTGGCCCACGGCGAAGTGAAGAACCTTGCCGAGATCCGGCAGGTCGTTCTTGAGTCCTTTCCGCCGGAAACCTACCTGCCGGAGGATGCGGCGATGTGGGAGGAACGCTATCAGCAGTACGTGAATCTTTTTAAACGTCAAGAGACGGTATAAAGTACTTGTTCAAAAAGGTCGGTTTTCAGCACCGAGAAGATTGGATGAAGCTAGGGACTGAGGAGCAGAGCGTACGTGTGGGTACGTGAGCACCGGAAGGCCCGGTTGAATTCTAGATTCGATGCCGAATCAGCTTCCCGATTTACTTCGTGTTAGATATAGGGTTTATTCGTTATCAGCGGAGCTGATGAAATTCTATATCGCAAGAAAACCTACATTTTTAATGGCGGTCACTCATCCTTGATTGGCCTCGATTGGTTTTCTTATCAAAAGCGGAATTTTTGAACAACCTCTATAAAGGAGAGTGGAGAGAAATGACTGTGGAGCTTGAACAGCAAGTCAGGGAAGAGTTGACCCGGTACGCCAGGAAAACGGTAGCCAAAGGGCTGGTAGTGGGGCCGGGCGGGAACATTAGCGCAAAAACGGGTAACATCATGCTGCTGTCTCCGAGCGGGTTTGCACTCGAAGACATTGAGCCGGGGCAGTGGATCCGGGTGGAGATCGACTCCGGCAAAGTGCTGGATCAAGAGGTGCGGCCGTCATCTGAGGTACTGATGCATCTGTTTGCCTACCGGGTCAATCCGGATATCCAGGCGATCGTGCATACCCATCCGGCCCACTGCATCGCGTTGACTCTGGTCTCGAAGGAGCTGCCGATGCTGTTCCCGGACCAGGCCGCGCTTGTTGGCGACATCGCCTTTGTGCCCTACGTGCTGCCGACGACCGATCTGCTGGCCAATGCAGTCGCGGAGAAAGTCGGGGAACACAACTCGATTTTGCTCGAAAATCATGGGCTCGTGACGACCGGGAAAAATCTCCGCGAAGCGTACTACCGGACCGAAGTGGTGGAGGAAAGCGCGAAGGTATACCTCGCCGCCAAGGCGGTGGGCGAGCCGAAAGTGCTGACCGACGCCGAGTACAAAGAGATCCAGTCGCTCGAAAGCGAAGCCTACCGGGTGCAGCTCCTGCAGAAAATGAAGTGATATCCGGCTCTTGACATCGGTCTTGATCATCCTGTAAAGTATGGAAAAAACAAACCATGGTTTGTCAAATTTCCAAAGCGATGAACAAGAGCAACAGTTCATGAGGACCGGCGTTATCCAGAGAAGAAACCCCTGGCTGAAAGGTTTCCGCGCACGGACATGAGCTTCCCGTCTTGTAGCTGCCGTGATGAAAGAATCTGCAGGTTCGAGTATTCATGGCCGGGTGATCCCGTTATATTGCCAATTAAGGACTGCCGTGCATGCGGCGGTTGAATACAGGGTGGTACCACGAACACATTCGTCCCTTCAGGACGGATGTGTTTTTTGTTGTTTGAGATTGAGTTTGTGTTTGTCACGAATATGTGCTGCATTAAAAGATAAGAGGAGGTTGATCGGCGATGAGCCGTTATATTATCAAGCAAACGTCCCTATTGATCCCAACGTTGCGGGAGGCCCCTGCCGAAGCGGAAGCGCGAAGCCACCAGCTGCTGCTCCGGGCGGGCTTTATCCGGCAGCTGGCTGCTGGAATTTACAGCTACCTGCCGCTTGGCTGGCGCGTGCTGCGCCGGATTCAGACAATCGTCCGCGAAGAAATGGACCAGGCCGGGTTCCAGGAGCTGCACCTGCCGGCCATGCAGCCGGCCGAGCTGTGGGAGCGCTCCGGACGGTACGGGGCCTACGGGGCGGAGCTGATCCGCCTGCAGGACAGGCATGAGCGCGAATTTGTGCTCGGACCGACGCATGAGGAGGTCATCACAGCGCTTGCCGCGAGCGAGGTGAATTCGTACCGCAAGCTCCCGCTTCGCCTGTACCAAATCCAGACGAAGTTCCGGGATGAGCGGCGTCCGCGCTTCGGATTGCTCCGGGGGCGCGAGTTTCTGATGAAGGATGCGTATTCGTTTGACCGCAGCTGGGAGGAGCTGGACCGGACCTATCAGGCGGTCCGGGATGCTTACCGCCGTATCTTCACCCGCTGCGGCCTGAAGTTCAGCATGGTGGAAGCGGAGGCGGGAGCCATCGGCGGTGAAGGGGAAACGCATGAGTTCATGGCGCCCGCGGAAATCGGCGAGGATACGATCGTCAGCTGCCTGGCCTGCGGGTATGCGGCCAATCTGGAGAAGGCCGCTGCTGCTGCTGCAGGAGAACATTCGGCGGATGAAGCGGAACGCCAAGCTCCAGCCATCGAAAAAGTCGCCACGCCGAACACAAGGACGATCGAAGAAGTGAGCGCCTTCCTTGGGGTGCCGGCATCACATATTTTGAAGACGATGATTTATAGGGCTGACGATAAGCCAGTCGCTGCTGTCGTACGGGGAGATCATGAAGTCAACGAGAATAAGCTGGCCGCAGCGATTGGGTGCGTGACGCTTGAGCTCGCCGACCCGCAGGAGGTGCTGAAGGTGACGGGAGCGCCTCATGGTTATGCTGGACCTGTCGGCCTTGATATCCCTGTATATTTGGACCGGGATGCCGTGCTGTACGGCGGCGCGGTAGCCGGAGCGGGAGAGGAACATGCGCATCTGCGGAACGTGGTGCCGTCCCGGGATTTTCAGCCGGCGCATATCGGCGATTACCGCAGCGTGCAGGAGGGGGACCGCTGTCCAAACTGCGGGGAGACGCTGCATTTTGCCAAAGGCATCGAAGTAGGCCACGTCTTCAAGCTGGGCACCAAATACAGCAGCGTCCTCAATGCCGGATATACGGACGAAGCCGGCAGGGAGCAGACGATGATCATGGGCTGTTATGGCATCGGCGTTTCCCGCCTCCTTTCGGCAGTGGCCGAGCAATCGCCCGCGGAACAAGGGATGTGCTGGCCGCTCGGCATTGCCCCGTATTCTGTGCATCTGATTCCCGTCTCCGCCCAGGATCCGGATCAGGCGGCGGTTGTGGAGCAGATTGCCAAGGAGCTTGCACGGCAGGGCGTGGAATGCCTCGTCGATGACCGGGAGGAGCGGCCGGGCGTGAAGTTCAAGGATGCGGACTTGATCGGCCTGCCGCTTCGCATTGTCGTAGGCAAACGGGCAGGGGAAGGCATCGTCGAGTGGACAGACCGCAGGGCCGGTGGACGGACTGAGATAGCGTGGCAGGAAGCTGCCCGGCTGGCTGCTGAAATTTGTTCTGCGTCATGGGAAACTCTATAATAGAAGGGATTATGCCTGCTCACGGGAATGGAATTTCCTGGGCAGATTAACCTTATGTATTGCTATGATGGAGGAAGCTATGACAATTAGACCCGCAAAACGAGAAGACGCGCATCATGCCGCCCGGCTGCTGTACGATGCGCTGCATGATGTTGCGAATCAATTAACCGGAGAGGACAGCGAGGAGGCCGTGCTGGCCGCGCTTGAAGCCTATTTTGCCGCCGAGGATGGCCGCCTTAGCTACAAGCAGACGCTGGTGAAAGAACTGGATGAACGGCCGGTAGGCCTTGTGGTGGCATACGGAGGCGACCAGGCAGCGGAGCTGGACCGGCCCATCCTTGCGAGGCTGCGATCCATGAAGCAGAACCCGGATTTGCAGCTGGATAAGGAAGCGGACCTCGACGAATATTACATCGACACGCTTTCGGTCTCGCCGGAGTATGGCGGACGGGGGATCGGCACGTCCCTGATTCGCGCAGCCGAGGAACGGGCAAGTGCATACGGATACGCTAAAATCGCCATGGCGGTTGTAACGGATAACACGAAGGCCCATTCGCTGTACCTGAAGCTCGGATACCAGACCGACAAAAACATTATGATTAACGGCCACGTGTATTATCATATGGTCAAGCATTTGGGCTGAAGGCAGCCTGCGAAAAATGAACAGCAAAAAGGACAGCCGTCGGGCTGTCCTTTGCTGCATTTATATACTGGCGGCGGTCATTTCTGGCACATCAAGCCTTCATTTCCCGGATCGGTTCAAAAATCGCCACCTGCCGCTTGCCGATCTTGAAATGCTGAAGCCGTTTATAACGGGCGTGCCCCAGCTTTTGGCTTTTGTCCGCGATCATCGCGACGACCGCACCTTCGCTGCTGAGCAGCGGATAGATATGCTCGAATAAAGCGGACACCGGGTCGGCGCCGCCGCTTTCCCAACTGACGAGATCCCCGTATGGAAGGTCGGTCAGCACCAGATGAATCGGCTGATCGACGTGATCCAGGTGGTGCGGCTCCGTAATGTTGTCCTGAAAAACGACGCTTGCGTCCAAAGTCAGGCCCGAGACTGCAGACTCAAGGCGGGCCAAGCTCTCCAGCGCTTCCTTATGCGAAGGTTTGCCGTAGTTTTCGTACAGCTCCCGCAGCTGAAGCTCCCGTTCGCTGAGCCCCTGCTTCGTCAGGAGCGCCAAATTTTTGCCCGCGACGGACAGGGCGTTCGGATCGACATCCGAGGCATACATCCGCCGGATCCTAGAACCGTGAAGAAGACCGGTTATGGTCAGCAAGTAGGCTCCGCCGCAGCAGGGATCGTAAAGGGTATAAGGGCCGGAAAATCCCCGCTCCTCCAGAATGCCGAAGCACCGCTGGACGATTTCGCTTCCGAGCCGCACCGGGAAGGAGGTCACGCCGGGGGCATTATATAGTACTCTGCCGCTGGCGTAGTCCTCGTAACTGCCCGCTTTTGTTTCATACAAGTATTCCATATCGTTTACCTTTCAGCCGTTGGTGTGTTTGCGTTTTTTATGTGATCAGAAAGTATAGTAGTTATTCTATATAACTGGTAACATTGTAGCACGGGAAGGGTCTCCGCCCAAACAGCCACACAAAAGAAGCGCGAAAAAGCCTCACGAAAGCCCCCGAGAGCTTCATGAATCCCTCACGACTGCCTCGCGAATTCCTTATGAAAATGCATCACGAATCCCTCACGACTGCCTCACAAATACCTTGCGAAACTCTATGGATAACCTTATTCAGAGCCTTCCCAAGGACTCAAGTTCGTCCGGCAAATCGCAAGTCTTCCTTTTAAGCTCTCAGCTATTCCGCTGCCCGCTCGAGTCCCGGCCATTCCTCCGCTGTCACGGCCAGCAGGACATGGTCCTCCCATACACCGTTGATTTGCAAATACCGCTCCGCAAGGCCTTCCCGGCGGAAGCCTGCTTTTTCCAGCACGCGCAGCGACCGCAGGTTTCGCGGCATGACGCCGGCCTGCACCCGGTGCAGCCCGAGGCTTCGAAACGCATGATCCACGCTCATGCGGACGGCCGCGGTCATATAACCTTTTCCGTTCTGATCCTGCGCCATAAAGTAGCCGATGTTGGCGTTTTGAAATACCCCCCGCGCAAATGCCGTCAAGGCAACCCGGCCGATCAGCCGATCCGATTCCTTTAAAAAGATGCCCAGCACACAAGCCTGGTCCAGCTCAGCGCCCGTGATGCCGTTCCACACGTCCTTGACCTGTCCTTCCAGCGTCCAGAACGAGTCGGGACGAATCGGTTCGAAGGGCTGAAGAAAATCGCGGTTGTTTCGGCGCAGCGTAAAAAGCGCCTCTGCATCCTCTTCCACCAGCTCTCTTAAATAAATGGCCTCATGCTGATCCAGCAGCATTACAATCCCTCCTTAATATAATATCGGTCGATGGCATTCCAACTATATTTCCGGCCGCTTCATACCGGCAGTCTGGATGCCTGCTTACAGTAATATAAGTCTAATTTCCAGGCCTGTCCATGGCAAATGCTGTCGTATCTTCCCGTTTTCATTCCACTTTATTCTGAAAGTTTTTATACCATATCTACCAATATTTAGCGATAAAATCGTCCGCATCTTTTTGATAGGATAAGAGTAAGCATTCTATGAAAGAAAAGAAAATCTATTCTATGAAAAGTGAGGCACCCTCCCTTGATTAAACCGCAAAAGTTAGTAACCTTATTTGCAGCATTCATGCTGGCCGCAAGTACTGGACCGGTATATGCCGCATCCGGCAGCTCGAGTCTGCCTTTTCATGACATTTCGGGGAGCTTCGCCCGGGATGAAATCGTCGACCTCGTTCACGAGGGCGTTGTTGAAGGAACGGGAGGGGGAGCGTTTGAACCGCGCAAAACGGTAACGCGTGCCGAGTTTACCGCCATGACGGACCGATTGCTTAAATTGAAGGAAGTGGACGGGGACATTCCCGCTTTTAGCGATGTTCCGCGTACATCCTGGTATTACGGCTGGGTGCAGGCCGGGCTCAATCTGGGCATTGTTCAGGGGAAAAGCGCCAGCACCTTTGAGCCGAAGGCGAATATTACCCGGGAGGAAGCCGCAGTCCTGATCGTTCGTGCGCTGAAAAAGGAACCCGCAGCGGTCAGCGCTGGGCAGCTGCCGTATCAGGATGCCGAGAGCATTTCCGCATGGGCGCGCCCTTATATCAAAGCCGCGGCTGCATTAGGCCTGATGGAAGGAGCGGACGGAAAATTCCGCCCCAAAGCCAACATGACCCGCGAAGAAACCGCGGCCGTGCTTGACCGCGTGCTGCAAATTTCGTCATGGGATCAGGCGATCCATTCCACGCCGGCGTCCTCTCTGCAGGTCGGATGGCAGAACGGATTGACCATCTCCCAGTTTATCGCCAAGGTGAAGGCATCCAACGTCAACACGATCGTACCCCGCTGGTTTTTTCTGGAGGAGGGAACCGGCTCCTTGTCCAACCACGTGGACGCCAGCCTGCTGAGCTGGGCGAAGCAGAATCATAAAAAAGTGTGGGCGCTTCTCGGCAATCACTCGGATCCTGAGCTGACGGACGATATTTTGACCGATCCTGCGAAGAAAAGCAGCGTGATCAAACAGCTGACCGCTTATGTCAAATCGTACGGGCTGAGCGGCATCAACGTCGATTTTGAAAATGTCAGCCCTCAGGACCGTGAAGCGCTGACGGCGTTCGTGACGGAGCTGGACCAAAGCCTTCGTACCGTGGGCGGCGTCGTATCGATCGACGTGTCGCCGGACCTCGGAACCGACTGGACGGAAGCCTTTGATTACAAGGCGCTGGGACAGGCGGCAGACTATATTATCCTAATGGGCTACGATGAGCATTGGGGCGGTGACCCGATCGCCGGGTCCGTATCTTCTTACCCTTGGGTGGAAAGCGCGCTGGACAAGCTTCTTCGCTCCGTGCCATCGTCCAAGACGATCCTGGCCCTGCCATTCTACACCCGGGACTGGACGCTGAAAGAAGGAGGAGCCACTTCGGAGGAATTGAACCTGGCCCAGCAGGGCGTCCGCACGCGTTCTGTGGCCTATAACCGCAGTTGGGACGAGAGCCTAGGGCAGTACGTTTTCAAATATCAAAAACAGGGATATACCCATAAAATATGGATTGAGGACAGCAGGTCCATCACGAAAAAATATGTTATGGCAGCCGACCGGGGAGTGGCCGGTTACGCTTTCTGGTATATGGGGGCGGAGACGCCTGACGTATGGACGGCGATGTCCAATGCGGAAAGGTATGCTTCCTACTAATCATAACCAGTAAAATAGGTGGAGTCTGATCTTGGGATAGATCAGGCTCTATTTTTATAATATTATTCAGTAAAAATAGAATTTAGTGTTCTATAATTATTGAATTTATGAAGTTGATTGATTAGAATAAAATATATTAGTCCAGATTTTGGAATCCACCGGCACCGATAACATGGAATTTTGGGAGGAGATTAGGGATGAACTTACTGGATCTTTCCTTTAAAAGAACGAGCTATGAGGCCAAAGTGCAGACCTCCATCTGGTATGAGTGCGCGCTGGGTGCAGCCGTGCTGACCTATCCGAAGCTTCACGGGTCGCTGGACAAGCCCGGCGAATATTATGCCCAGCTGCGCCAAGGAGCCAGCAACCGACTCGAAGCCGAGCTTAAGTTCTGCCAGGAACATAACACCTGGAAAATGCTGCTCCAGCTGCTGCATGCCTTGGGCTGCGAGACGATTGAGAGCTTTGCACAGGAGGCTCTTGCTCTAAGCAGGGAGGAGTTCCGCTATCTTGTGCTCCCGTACCTGGAGACAACTTTGGAGCCAGCTCGCAGACGAGCGGCGAAAGGAGACGCTGCTGGTGCGGAAGAGATGATGGATGCCTGCCGCGGACACCGTTTTTTTCCACAATTGATTCATGATGTGATGACCACAGATGCCGATACGCTTAGGGACCATCTGATTGCTCTGCTGCAGCTGTGGGACGCGGAGTTTATGGAACGCGAGCGGGAGATCACGGCGGCCGTGCTGAAGCGGGATGCGGAGGAGAAGGAGGCCTGGCTTCGGACGCTTTCACCTGAGGAGGCTGTCCTGAGGGCAACCGGTGTGGAGTATGCTCCCGAGCCGGGGGTTCAGCAGGTGCTGCTCATTCCTCAAATCATTTATAGGCCGTTTACGGTCGAGGCTTCGCTGCCGCAAACGAAGGTATTCTATTATCCTGTCAGCGAGACCAGCCTGCCGGGGCTCCGGGATCCTTACGACCCGCCAGCCAGGCTGGTACAGATCTACAAGGCGCTGGGAGATGACAAAAGGCTCCGCGCCTTGAAGCTGATCGCCGGGAAGGACCGGACGCTGAAGGAGCTGACCGACGCCTTGGGGCTGGGGAAAACGACGGTGCATCATCATCTGGCCGTTCTGCGCGCAGCCGGGCTCATCCGGGTGAAGGGCGGCAGCTATGCCTGGAATCCGCAGTCGCTGCACTATCATGAACGGGAGCTGAACGAATTCTTGACTGGCAGCCATGATCAATAGGCAGAGCCCGGAACAAGCGGAGGGTGATTCTGCACAGCTGAGGCGGTGGCCGCAAAATTTTGCATGGCTGTATGCGGACCAGCTGCTGTCCGTGTTCGCCGGCACCTGCGGTACGTTCATCCTCTCCTGGCTGCTGTATGAGGTGACAGGCTCCACATTGGCGATGGGAGGGCTGTGGCTGATCAGCTTCGCTTCCCAATGGGGCGTTCAGCTGCTTGCCGGTCCCCTGATCGACCGGTGGAAAAGAACGGCGGTCATGAAGCTGTCGGAAGCCGTCCGGGCAGTGGTTTATCTTGCCGCGGGTCTGATGTGGATAGCCGGGGAAAGACAGTCATATATATTGTATACGGCAGCTTGGATCAGCTCGTTTGTCATGTACGACCTTGCTTCCGGTGCCCTGCTTCCGAAGCTGGTCAGGCCGAAAGAACTGACCCGCAAAAATGCATGGATGTCGGGAAGCGTGCAGCTGATGCGGACCTTTGCCTTCCCGCTGGCGGGTCTTGGCGTGCAGGTCCTTGAGCCGGGATCCCTCCTTCTGATCCTGTCCTTGCTGTTTGCCGGCTCTTACCTGTGCATCTGCTGCATTCGGGAGGGGCAACCTGCCTACGCTGCTTCTGCTGGACAAGGCCGATCAGGCGCGGGAGCGGCTTGGTTGGGTCAGATCCGGGCCGGATGGAGGGTATTTTCGGGCAACCGTCTGCTGGTGGCGCTCGCTTTGTTCGTCTCCGTTACCAGCTTTGGCGTAGCGGCTACGCAGGCGATGTATATCCCGTACGTCTCGGAGGTGCTTGGCGGCGGAGCGGCGGAATATGGCTGGTTTACGGCCGCATTTCCCTGCGGGTATGTGCTGGGCAGCTGGGCAGCCGGCAGAATAAGGGGAACCTCTCCGATGCTTGGCACCATGCTCGCCGCTCTCCTGATCGGCGGGGCGACTTACGTCGGGCTGTCGCTTGTGCGCAGCCTGCCTGCTGCCTTGGTGATCGAGCTGGCTGCGGGGATCGCGATGCCGTTCTGGAATGTCTTCAGCAGTAATGTTTTTTACAGGCTGGTCCCCGAGCAGGTCCTTGGGCAGGTCTTATCGATGCGGCTGCTGCTCGTCAAATCTGCCGGGCCGCTTGGTATCCTCTACGGCACTTTTTGCGCTGCGGCGTACGGAATTCCCCGGCTGTTCCTGACGGTCGGACTGCTGATTATGGCTGTGACGGGAACGGGTGTGGCCTGGACGATGATTTTCAGACATAATCCGGCGGGTGATTTGAGAAAATATCCATAGGAAAACAACCGTTTTACATACCACATGAAGGAAAAGAGGTTGACTATGGAGAAAGGTACCGATCAAGAGCTGTCTTACGGATCAGACTATCATTATATTCCCGCCACCTCGGCGGCCAGCGGTAAGGGCGTGGAGGTTCAACCGGACGTATACAGCTACACGGTGCAAATCGTCAATATTGTGCTGGCCAGTGCCCCGCAGGCGGGATCGTTCGTATTGATTGATGCAGGTATGCCAGGTTCGGCGGACGACATCATCCGGACGGTGGAAGAGCGCTTCGGGTCCGGCCGCCGTCCGGAAGCGATTATATTGACCCATGCCCATTTTGACCACGTGGGCGCACTGATCGATTTAGTGAAGCACTGGGAAGTCCCGGTATATGCCCATAAGCTGGAGATGCCATATCTGACGGGACAGAAGAGCTATCCGAAGCCCGACCCGACCGTGGAGGGCGGAATGCTCGCGAAGCTGTCCTTTGCGTTTCCGAACGAACCTGTCAACGTGGGACCATGGGTCAAGCCGCTGCCGGATAACGGAAGCGTACCGGGCATGCCGGAATATAGGTGGATTCCTACGCCGGGACACTCGCCCGGGCATGTATCCCTGTTCCGGGAAAGGGATCGGACTTTGATTGCTGGGGATGCCTTTACGACCGTCCGGCAGGATGAGCTCTACAAAGTGCTGACCCAGAAGGTGGAAATTAGCGGACCGCCGCGGTATTTTACGCCGGATTGGTTGGCGGCCTGGCAGTCGGTCAAACGGCTGGAGGCCCTGCACCCGGATGCAGCCGTCACCGGGCACGGAGAGCCCGTAACCGGCGAGGTGCTTGCGGCGGGATTGAAGAGACTGGCGGAACAATTCGACAGCCTGGCCATTCCAGATCACGGGACCTACGTGAAACGGTACGAACATTAATCGCAGCTTAGAACCATCAGCCGTACAACGGGGGCCATACTCCTGGAATACGGCTTTTTTTATCAAAATACAACGTTTGAAGAAAGGAAGTGAACTGCACTCTTGTCCGTAAAATCGGTGAAATGGTATGCCGTGCTTGTGCTGCTGTGCGTACTCCTCGTGTATCTCGTCGACCTGACGACCTTTCGTTACAACGGGAGGACGATATCCGGCAACGGTAATCCCGGACTGCTGTTTTTGTTTCCGGCCTGGACGGCCGCGCTGATGCTGATGATCGCGACCTTTATTATGGCCGTCAAATATTTTGACGACCTCAGTGACCATATCGTAAAGAAGGCCTACCGGATCTGGTTACCGCTTTTTTGCCTGCTAGCCCTGCTCCTGTCCGTTTATTTCCAGTACCGCAAAATCATGCAGTGGGTGGACACCTACCGCCAGATGACCGAGAATGCCGGCTCGCCGCTTTTCCTTGGCGCTCTTAATCCATATAATAATTCGCTCTATTACAATGCCCATATTTTGTTATTTTGTGTATCGGCGGCCATGTTATGTGGATGGTGGGTCGTATCCAGGCGTCCGTACTAAACTTTCGGCATGACGGGGCGGAGAAGGCGTGCTACAATAACATGTTGTAACGCACCCAATGTCAGTTGAAAGGAACATCCATGAGAAAAACATCCGCACCCCTACCTACCTTCATTCCATTACTGATCGGCATTACGGCGATATCGTTCTCTTCCATCTTCGTAAAATGGTCATCCGCGCCTGCGTCGGTGCAGGGCATGTACCGTCTGTTGTTCACCGCGATTTTGATGCTTCCCTTCCTGAAGCCCCATTGGAAGGAATTACGCGCGCTTTCCATAAAAAATTGGCTCCTCCTCGGGACGTCCGGCTTTTTCCTCGCGCTTCACTTCCTGCTCTGGATGGGGTCGCTCAAGCTGACGAGCGTCTCCAGCTCAACGATTATATTAGCGCTGGAGCCGGTTTTTATCGTCATCGGGGCGTTCTTCTTTTATAAGGAAAAAACGTCGGCTGGCGCCATTTCGGGCATGGTGGTCGCCATTGCTGGAGCCGTTCTGATCGGACTCGGCGATATCGGCGTTTCCCGTGACAATCTGCTTGGCGATCTGCTATCCGTCCTCGGCACGCTCGCGGTGTCCGTGCACATGCTGATCGGGCAAAAAATGGTCGCCCGCGTGCCATCCTTTGTGTACAGCTTTGTCGTGTTTCTTTCGGCAGCGGCCGTGTTTGCCGTATATAACGCGGCAGCCGGGGTGTCTTTTACGGCATATCCGGGACGGGACTGGGGAATATTTCTGCTGCTGGCCGTCGTGCCGACGGTGTTCGGCCATCTGCTGTTTAACTGGCTGCTGCAGTATGTGCCCGCATCGACGATTTCGATGAGCATCCTGGGAGAACCGGTTGGGGCGAGCCTGCTCGCGTTCCTGATCCTTGGTGAAGCGATCACGTTGTTTCAGCTGGCGGGGGGCCTGCTGGCGATTGCCGGCCTGATCGTATTTCTGAACGCCGGAAAGTTCAAAACCCGGCCGAAAAGTGATATTCCTGTCGAGCCGGCCCATCCGGCCCCATGATTTGACCAACAATGAAGCGGCTCCGACCTATGGTCGGAGCCGCTTTTTTTTGCGCTGAAAACACTTTATGCAGAGAAATATTAATAGTAATTGTTACGATTTACTTGCCAGCTTGGATGTTTTGTGGTTTAATCGTTAAAGCGTAATATTTACGATTAATAGCCCATATACTGTACCGATTTGAATATTTGCCATCATATTCCCGAAAAGATCGGACTGAATGGATGATAAGCAAGATTATAAGCAAGTTACAGGAACGGTAGTCGCTTTGAAACTCCATAAGCTGCAGAAAGGGAAAAAATTTTTGTCTGAAATTAATCGTAATATTTACGAATAAGTCCGAGAGGGAATGATTCATCCCTTGACGATAAGGAGGGAGAAAACGGGATGAATATCGCAGCAATGAACAACGTTGTATACGGTTATGATGGGGTCCCTGTCATACATAACGTCTCGCTTCGGATTGAATCCGGCGAGTTTATCGCGGTCAGCGGGCCGAATGGTGCTGCCAAGTCGACGCTGCTGAAACTGCTGCTGGGCTTGGTGAAGCCGTGGAGCGGCGAGGTCAGCTACGCACCGAATTTTAACCGGAAGGCCATCGGGTATTTGCCGCAGCAGGCAGCCTCGTTCAACAGCGGATTTCCGAGCAAGGTGATCGAGCTGGTCCGTTCCGGCTGCTATCCGAAGCTTGGATTGTTCCGCCGCTTCGGCGCCGAGCAGCATGCGCTCGTGGAATGGAGCCTCCGGCGGGCGGGAATGTGGGAATACCGCAGCAGAAAAATCGGCGGGTTATCCGGCGGTCAGAAGCAGAAGGCATGCATCGCTCGCGTCATGGCCCAGCAGCCCGACCTGGTCGTCCTGGACGAGCCGGTAACTGGCATGGATGCAGGCAGCAGGCTGCAATTTTACCAATGGATGAGGGACTATGTATCCGCGGATGCCAGACGCACGGTGCTCATGGTGACGCATGGACTGGATGAAGCCCGTCCCTATTTAGACCGGGTCATCCGGCTGGAAGGAAAGGAGGAAGACTGCCAATGCTTCACTTCGAATTCATGCAGCGCGCCTTTTGGGCAGGAGGTCTTATTGCATTAATCGCGCCGATCCTCGGCGTGTTTCTCGTCCTGCGGCGGCAGTCGCTGATGGCGGACACCCTGTCGCATGTATCCATGGCGGGCGTGGCGCTTGGGAGCGTCCTGCATATGAGCCCTGTACTGGCGGGATTCCTGTTTGCGGTAATTGGCGGGATTGCGATTGAACAGCTCAGGAGGTCCTACCGCGCTTACAGTGAGGTTCCGGTCGCGATCATTATGACGTCCGGGCTGGCGCTGGCGATGGTGCTGATGAGCATGAAGAGCAACCTGAGCAAAAGCTTCAGCAGCTACCTGTTCGGCTCCATCGTGGCCGTGAATCCATCGCAGCTGATGATCATCGCCGCGGTGACGGCGGGTGGACTGATCTTCTTCGCCGTCCTTCGGCGCCACCTCTATACGCTGACATTCGATGAGGAGACGGCTGCCGTGGGCGGCGTACAGGTCAAGCTGCTGACGTTCGCATTCGCGGTCATGACGGGACTGATCGTGGCTGCGGCGATGCCTATCGTCGGCGTCCTGCTGGTTTCGGCACTGATCGTGCTGCCTTCCGCATTTGCGCTGCGCTTTGCCGGCGGCTTTCTGCAGGCGTGCATCCTGGCGGTTTGTGCCGGCCTGACCGGCGTGTTCGGCGGCCTGTCGGCTTCCTATTACACGGATACTCCGCCAGGCGGCACGATTGCGCTAACGCTGCTGCTGATCCTACTTGCGGGTATTGCCGTCCAGAAGGTCGGCCAGCGCCGCAGACAGCGCCACTTGGGAGAAGCGGTCAGGGCCGTCCCGTCCGCATCCAGGCAGGTAATGAGCACATCCTATCAAGAAGAGGAGACAAACGTATCATGAATAAAAGAACACCCTTTCTATCTGCACTTATCGTAAGTTCGATGATCCTGGTCCTGGCCGGATGCGGATCGGCAGCGAAGAAGGATAGCGCTGAGCCGGCTGCGGCGACCGTGGCCGGCAAGGACAAACTCAAAATCGAAACGAGCTTCTACCCGATGTATGAATTTACCCGCCAGGTTGCCGGCGATTTGGCGGACGTGCATCTGCTCGTTCCTGCAGGCACCGAGCCCCACGACTGGGAACCGACGCCGAAGGATATGGCCGCGATCGAGCAGGCGGACATGCTGGTCTATAACGGAGCCGGCTTGGAGAGCTGGGTGGATCAGGTGGTCTCCGGCTCGGACAGCAAGGGGATGACAGCGATAGAAGCGAGCAAGGGCTTGGAGCTGATCCCGGGAACGGAAGAAGAAGACCACGATCATGACCATGATGCTGCAGATGGAGACGCGCATGCGACTGAAGCGGAAACAGGGCACGAAGAGGAGCCTGCCCATGAGCATGAGCATGAACACGAGCACGATCACGGCGCTTTCGATCCCCATGTTTGGCTGTCGCCGAAGCTTGCCATCGGAGAAGTCCGCACGATCGAAGCAGCGCTGTCTGCAAAAGCGCCGGAGCACAAGGCACAGTTTGAAAAAAATGCCGCTGCCTACATAGCCAAGCTGCAGCAGCTGGATGAGCAGTACACGAAAGAGCTGTCGGGCACGAAGCGCAAAGATTTTGTTACGCAGCATGCAGCTTTCGGATACCTGGCCCACACGTATGGACTGACGCAGGTACCGATTGCCGGTCTCTCTCCCGAGCAGGAACCGTCAGCGCAGGCGATGGCGGAGGTCGTGAAGTTCGCCAAGGCTCATCAGGTGAAGACGATTTTCTTCGAGACGCTGGTATCCTCCAGTGTAGCGGATACGATCGCCAAAGAGGTCGGGGCGAAGTCGGCCGTGCTGAATCCGATCGAGGGGCTGACCGCCGAAGACGAGGCCAATAACCTCGACTATCTCCAGATTATGCAGACAAACTTAACGGCGCTGGTGAAGGCGCTGAATGAATAATCCCATGACAGGAGGACTTGCTCTTATGAACCAATCATCCGTCATTCCGGTCACCGTCTTGAGCGGTTATCTCGGATCTGGCAAAACGACGGTTTTAAACCATGTGCTGAACAACCGCGAAGGCGTCAAGGTCGCCGTCATCGTGAACGATATGAGCGAAATTAACGTGGACGCGCGGCTCGTTCAATCGGAGACTTCCTTGTCCCGTACAGACGAAAAGCTAGTCGAAATGTCCAATGGCTGCATCTGCTGCACGCTGCGGGACGACCTGCTGCAGGAAGTCCGCAAGCTGGCGGAGGAGCGGAGATTTGACTACATTCTGATCGAATCGACAGGCATCTCCGAGCCGATCCCCGTTGCCCAAACGTTTCATTACCAGGACGAAGCCTCCGGGATCGACCTGACGAAATACGCTCGGCTGGACTGCATGGTTACCGTAGTCGATGCGTACCGCTTCTGGCTTGATTTCGCCTCCGGGGAGACGCTGCTCGACCGGAAGGAAGGCGCCGGGGAGGAGGATGACCGCGATGTGGCCGATCTGCTCATCGATCAGATCGAAACCTGTGACGTGCTGCTCCTGAACAAATGCGACCTGGTGGAAGAAGAGGCGTTAAACCAGCTGGAGGGATTGATCCGGAAGCTGCAGCCCTCAGCCAAAATCATCCGGACCGTGAACGGGGAGGTCGCACCGGGTGAAATCATGAACACAGGCCTGTTCGATTTTGATGCGGCGAGCCAGTCTTCCGGCTGGATTCAGGAGCTGCAGCGCGAACATCATACGCCCGAAACGGAGGAATACGGCATCGGCTCCTTCGTGTACCGCCGGCGGGTCCCGTTTCATCCGGAGCGGCTTGCCGCGCTGCTGTCGGACTGGCCGGAGGAGATCGTCCGCGCCAAGGGATTGGTCTGGCTTGCTGTCCGCGGCGACATGGCAGCGAGCATCAGCCAGGCTGGTCCGTCGATCCAATTTGGCCCGGCAGGCTATTGGGTCGCTTCGCTTCCGGAGGCGGAGCAGCGCGAATGGCTGGCACAGGAGCCTGATCTCCGGCGCAGATGGGAAGAAACCTGGGGTGACCGGATGAACGAGATTGTGCTGATCGGGATCGGCATGGACCGGGAAGGCATTACCCGCCGCCTCGATGAGTGCCTGCTGACCAGCGGAGAGATGGAAATGAACTGGGCGGAGTTTCGTAATCCGCTGCCTTGGATCGAAATCCAGTAACATACGTTCCGTAGAGAGCTTGGCCGTCCGAAAAAGGGTTCATTCGGGCGGCTTTTTTTCGTAAATCGCCAAGTTACGCCTTCCGAGGCTCTATGGAGCATCACATGCCCGTCCCGCGTTTGAATTTGCCGGATTGCGTGTAAAGGATAAGGGACTTCACCCTGCCGCCCATGCGTGAAAACGCAGGCTCGGGGAGACACTACGGTCAAATCCAAGGAGGGACGATGCTGGCATGAAAGCTGTAACCTATCAGGGCAAAAAGAAGGTGGAAGTGAAGGAGGTCGGCGATGCGAAGCTTGTCAAGCGGGATGACATTCTCGTCCGGGTGACGAGCACCGCGATCTGCGGTTCGGATCTTCACATTTACCACGGGCTGATTCCGGGGATGTACGACGATTATGTCATCGGTCATGAGCCGATGGGGATCGTTGAAGAGACCGGACCGGACGTTACCCGCGTAAAAAAAGGCGACAGGGTCATCATTCCTTTCAATGTTGCGTGCGGAGAGTGCTTTTTTTGCCAAAACCAGATGGAAAGCCAATGCGACAACGCCAATGACGCCAAGGATACGGGCGGTTATTTCGGCTACTCGGAGACGTACGGCGGTTACATGGGCGGGCAGGCGGAGCTGCTCCGGGTCCCCTTCGGCAATTTTGTACCGTTCAAGGTACCGGAGGATGCGGAGGTGGAGGACGAGAAAATCCTGTTCCTCTCCGATATTCTTCCGACCGCCTATTGGGGCGTGGACAATGCCGGCGTGAAGCCCGGCGATACGGTCATGATTCTCGGCTGCGGCCCGGTCGGTCTGCTGGCGCAGAAATTCGCCTGGCAAAAAGGGGCCAAGCGTGTCATCGCTGTCGACCATGTGGACTATCGGCTGGAGCATGCCAAAAGAACAAACAACGTGGAGACGTACAACTTCGAGAAGACTCATGACATTGACCAAACGCTGCTGGAGGCGACAAAGGGCGGAGCGGACGTCGTCATCGACTGCGTGGGACTGGATGCCAAACGGACTGCTATGGAGAAGGTCGAGACAGCCCTGATGCTGCAGGGAGGATCGCTTGGTGCCTTTAATACGGCTGCCAATGTCGTCCGCAAGTTCGGAACGATTCAGGTAATCGGGGTGTACGGCCTGAAATACAACATGTTTCCATTCGGTCATCTGTTTGAGCGAAACGTGCAGGTGAAAATGGGACAGGCCCCAGTCATTCATTACATGCCCGAGCTGTTCCGGCAGATCCAAACCGGGAAAATCGACCCGACCGACATCATTACGCATCGGCTGCATATTAGTGATGCGCCGCGGGCTTACGAAATTTTCGATAACAAGGAAGAGAGCTGCATCAAGGTCGTGCTGAAGCCCTAGGAAGGTATCAAGCGGGTTGAGAAGCACATGCCGCGATATAAGCGAATCATCGAATCACGCGTCCAAAAAGGAGCGGTGTGCAGGTATGATCCTGCCGCCCTCCTTTTTTTCGTATACCTGTACAGCTTCTGACTCTTGCAGTGAGGAAACGCCCCTGCTTTCAAGTTTTTTGCCGACGTTATAAATTCTTTAGAATTGCCTCCTATACTTCTTGGCAGGAGGAGATCATATGAACGAAATGAACGAGACTAACGTACTGGAAGTATTAAACGTATCGAAAAAAGCGGGGGCGCGTACCTTGGTGGACCACGTGTCCTTTTCCATACAGGCGGGGGACGTATGCGGTTTTGTCGGTCCGAACGGAGCCGGGAAAACGACGCTGATCCGGATGATGACGGGCCTCATCAAACCGGGAAACGGAAGCATCCGTATTGACGGAACCGATGTGGGGCGCGAGCGGGTCAAGGCGCTGTCCCGGGTCGGGGCGATTGTGGAATCGCCGATCTTTTTTCCTTATATGTCAGGCAGGGACAACCTGCTGAACCTGGCAAGGCTGCATCCGAATGTGCCGGGGACAGAGCGGAAAGCGCGTGTGGAGGAGGCTCTGTCGATTGTTGGGCTGAGCGAACGGGGCTCGGACAAAGTAAAAACCTACTCGCTCGGCATGAAGCAGCGGCTCGGCATCGCCCAGGCTTTGCTTGGGGATCCGCGGCTGATCATTCTGGACGAACCGGCGAACGGCCTTGACCCGATGGGCATCCGCGAGCTGCGCCAGCTGATCCAGCGGCTGAACCAGGAGCGCGGGATTACGTTTCTGGTTTCGAGCCACCTGCTGGACGAGCTGCAGCGGATTTGCAGCCGCTTTGTCATTATCAAGGAAGGCAAGCTGGTCTGGGAGGGCACAAGCCGCGAGTGGCAGGAGGCAGCCGGGACGAAGGGGATCGAAGAGCACTTTGTGGAGATGATGACCTCATGAACAAATCCTTATTTCTAAGCGAGTGGGAACGGATGTGGAAGCGCAAAATCACCTGGCTGTTCCTGATCGCCATGCCTGTCGTCGTCGCGGCTACCGCCAAATATTATGCCGGCCACAATCGGGGAATTTCACACGCAAGTGCGGAGTATACCTGGGCGGGGAATTTTCCGGTAATGGCCTTGATCGAGCAGCTGATCGTTGTGTTCAATGTGATGTCTCTGATCCTGCTCACGCTTTCCGTCACGGAGGAATACCGCAGCGGGCAGATCCGGATGGTCATGCTCCGTTCGTTTACGGCGGGGCAGCTGCTGCGCGCCAAATGGCTGGCCCATATGGCGGTGATGGCGCTGTATTTTACCGTATACCTGCTGTTGTCGGTGGCCGCCGGTCTGCTGTTCTTTGAGCCTCATGAACACATTCAGCTGTTTTACCATGACCATACCGTTCCCTTAAAAGGGATGATCGGCTACACCTTGTTGTATTATGGACTTGCGTTTCTGAGCGTGCTGGCGATCGGGAGCGTCTTCATGGCGGCGGCCGTCATTTCGCGAACGACGACGGGCGCCGTCGGTTTGGGGCTCGGATTTCTGCTGTGCTCACTCGGATTTCCGCTGATTTATGAGCTGGCCAACCGGGTTGGCGGCCTGGGCCTGCCGGGGATGCTCAAGTATTTGTCGTTGACCGAAATCCAGTACAGCGGAATTGCGGTTATGCTGGGTCAGGCCCAGGCGGTGAGTTCGGAAGCCGCAGCCCTGACCGCGCTGCCTGTGGGCTTAGGATATGCCGCGGTTTTCGGCGTGGGATCGCTGCTTGTATTTTCAAAATCGGACCGGTGGATGTAAGGGGGATAAATGATGCTTGCTATGATGTTAAGCGACTGGGAACGGATGTGGAAAAGGAAAAAGACGCTCGTCAGTCTGCTGATCTTTGTTTTCATTGTGGGATTTGACTGCTTGTTTTTGAGCATGCAGAAGTTGGGGGCGTTCGATAACGTATCGACCGTTCCGCTTGTGTCGGAAAATTTCGCTTTGTTTTTGTTGAAAGAGGTGTCGTTCTTCCTCGTGCTCATTATCGGACCGATGCTGATCATCGACAGCATGAACGGGGAGTACACATCAGGACAGCTGCGGATGGTGCTGATTCGCCCGGTATCCTTCGCCAAGCTGTTCCTGGCTAAATGGATGAACCTGGCGGGAATGCTGCTGCTGTTCACGGCTGCAACGTTTGCCGTCGGCGAAGCCTTCGGCTATGCTTTTCTGCCCGCCGCGGATACCGTGGTGTTTTTGAATCCGGAACAGCAATACGGCCCGACTGGGGCGTTCTTCTACTGCTTGAAGTCTTACGGCCTTTTTTATCTGATCCTGCTGGCGCAGCTGAGTCTGACCAGCCTGATCTGCACGCTGCTGCCGGGCGTTGTGCTCAGTTATTTGGGGTGGATTGCGGTCGCAGCCGGGTCTTTGTATGTCTCAGGCTCACTCGGGTTCCTTCTGATGGGAATGAATACGATCTTTAAATTGACGGCGGGATTATATCATCATCCTTTTTATTTGCCGCTTCTGGTGTGTCTTGGATTCGGTTTTGCCGTTACAATGGGATTATGGCAGCGGAGAGGCTGGACCAAATAGAGAGAGAAGAAAGAGGTACATGGAATGAGCGACAAAATACTGATCGTGGATGACGAAGCCGAAATTGCCGCCCTGCTGGAGCAGGCGCTGACGATGGAGGGGTACGAAGTGATGACCGCCGCAGACGGGCGTGAGGCGCTGGAACGGATCCACGACCGGCCGGATCTGATTATTCTGGACGTCATGATGCCGCATGTCAACGGTTTTGAGCTGTGCCAAATGATCCGCGAGGAAGTAGGCTGTCCGATATTGTTCGTAAGCGCGAGGCAGGCCGAAGCAGACCGGATCCAGGGGCTGTCCATCGGCGGCGATGACTATATTACGAAGCCGTTCAGCATCCGGGAGCTGAAAGCCCGCGTCGCGGCACATCTCCGGGGGAGCCGGCGGGCTGCCGGCCAGCAGGCGGAGCGGTCCACCTTGCGGTACGGGCTGCTCCACATCGATCTGAAGGGGCGGAGCGTCGCCTACAAGCAGACCGAGATTCCGCTGACTGCGAAGGAATTCGACATTATCGAGCTGCTTGCGCTGCATCCCGGCCAGGTTTTTTCCAAGGAGCAGATCTATGACAAAGTGTGGGGGCTTGAGGCGATGGGCGATGCCAGCACGGTAACGGAGCATGTGAAGAAAATCCGGGCGAAGCTGACCGGTACGGATCCGGAAACCCCATACATCACGACGGTTTGGGGGGTCGGCTATAAATGGGAAAAATCGGCTTTATAGAGCGGCTTTCCATTAAAAAGCAGCTGATCTCTACGTTTATCCTGATCATGCTGCTCAGTCTGGTGCTGACGGCGGTAACCTATATTGTTGGCTTCTGGTGGCTCACGAGCAGCAGCTGGTTCAATCCGGCCAATCACTACGAACAGAAGATTCCGGCGATTGCCGCGTACTCGCGCAGCTTGGGAGAAGCGGTGCTGGATCCGGCCAGCCGGCCGAAACTGGAGGAGAAGATTCCCAGAGAAGGGATCAAGTATCAAGTGATGGACGCCGGGGGCAAGGCGTTATACGGAACGCTGACCGGACCGGTTTTTAAGCAAAAAGGGGATTTGGTCCAACGCTTAAATACCTCTTTTTCGCGGCAGCCCAGCATCGGGTTCGGCGGCGTCATTACGAAGATCGTCCCGGTGACGTCTTCCTCAGGAGAGCTGCGCGGCGCCATCGCGCTGGAGTACAAGCTTGAGGTGACTTCCAACGGTGGCCCAGGGTCAGCGGATATTCTCAAGTTCGCCCTGAATATTTGTTTTCTTGCGGCACCTTTTATTTACATTGCGCTCTTTACTTATATATTTGCATCCCGGTTCGGAAGGCGGATCAGCCGTCCCGTTCACGAACTCATCGATGCATCCGAGCGGATCCGCAGGCAGGATCTTGATTTTACGATCACTTACAAGGCGGCCAATGAGCTGGGGCTACTCACCGATTCTTTTGAAAAGATGCGGGCTGCTCTAAGAGACTCCCTGCTCCGGGAATGGAAGCTTGAGCAGGAGCGCCGGGATATGATGGACGCCATCGCCCACGACCTCCGGACACCGATGACGATTATTCAGGGCAACGTAGAAATGCTGACGGATACCGCGGGAGTGATTCCGCGTGACAAGCTGGAAGAACGCCTGCGCGTGGTGGAGGGCAACATTCAACGGGTCAACCGGCTGATTCAGGATATTCAGGTGGCTTCCGAGAAGGATATGGAGTATTTTCCGCTATATGTGAAGGAAACGGATGTTGCGGAGTTTGCAGGCGCCAAAGAACGGGAGATCCGTTATCTGTGCGCGGGCAAGCAGATCCGGCTGGAATATAAGGTGACCGATGAGCGGCCGGAGCCGTATCCCGTCTATATGGACGTCCAGCGCGTCGGGCAGGTTCTGGATAACGTCATTACGAACAGCCTCCGGTATGTTCCGGAGAAGGGGAGCCTCAGCGTATCCCTCACCATTCGCGAGAAGGACATCCGGTACGAAATCTGTGATACGGGGCCCGGCTTCAACGAAGCGGACATTCCGAATCTGTTCCGAAAATTTTACAAAGGCGACAAGGGACAAACCGGGCTTGGCCTGTATACAGCCCGAGTCATTTGCGATAAGCATGGGGGAGGCATTCAGGCTTCCAACCGGCCGGAGGGCGGGGCCTGCATTACGTTTACGGTTCGGACGGACATGCATAACCGTGAATCGGGGCAATGAACGGAAAGCGTCGATAAGGCACCGGCAAAGACAGGATGCGTTCATCCTGTCTTTTGTTTTGTCGGCGGCGGGTCTCACAACGAAACGGTTAAATGAGATCCCCTAACCGATGTTTATGCGAAAGGATGCTTCCCCTTTTTTCGTCTTAACAGGCTTGAAGTGATGGCGAGCATCCAACGCGTGTTTTTTTGGGATTTGACGGACTTATAACGATCGGCCGATTCCGTAGTTTCTGATACGCGGGCATGTTTGCGGTGATGCTCAGCTTGGCGGTATTCCATCAACTTTTCTTGTACATAATGATGTTCCAGCATGTGTTCTCCTCCTCGAATAAACGTTCCGGTATTGGATGAATCTGTCTTTTCTCTGTCTAATGCCATTATGATCTATTCAAAAGGGGATAAAAAGTGTATACTTGCGCAAAAGGATTTCCTCTTTTATTTGGGACGTCAAGCAAGGAGGGCTGAGTATGCTGTTGGATGAAAGGTATTTGCTGCTGCATGAGCGCTTTGGCGGCGGCACGGAGCTGGGGATACCTATCGAAGTGACGCTGGATGAGCTGGCCGATGCGCTGTATTGCACCAGCCGTAACGCCAAGCTGATTTTAAGAAAACTTGAAAGCGAGCATTTGATTGATTGGCTGCCCGGGCTGGGCCGGGGGAACCGGTCGAGGATCGTGTTCAAAGCTGACAAGGAAGCCTACTTGATCGAGTATTCCCAGCATCTCGTGGAGAACGGCGATTACAAACGCGCCTTCGACCTGATCGGGGGATTTGGAAACGGAACGTACGCCAAGCCGAAATTTCTGGAATGGCTGGATAACCACTTCGGCTACAAAAAAGGGGAAGAAGGCGGCCCCGATGATACGCTGATCTTTCCCGTGCTGAAATCTCCGCATACGCTGGATCCCGCCGATTTGCTGTACTCGTTCGATTCGCATTTGATCCGGCAAATTTTTGACCGGCTGCTGAGGTTTGATGAACAGACCGGCACGATTGCGCCGATGATCGCTCATACCTGGTCTTCGAACGACAGCGCCACGGAATGGACGTTTTATTTGCGCAAGGGGGTTCGCTTCCATAACGGACAGGAGCTGACCTCACGCGATGTGCAGTTCACGCTCGAACGCCTTAAGGACGGGACGGCCAACGGATGGCTGATGCGAGGCGTAGAGTGTGTTGAGACGATCGGACCCCGGGTTCTGCGGGTCAAGCTGAACCGGCCTAACCGGATGATTGACCGGTTCATGTGCTCGGCGGCGGCTTCGATTCTGCCCTTCGGCTTTGCAGGCATGGAAGAGGACAGCTATTGGAGCCATCCGCTCGGAACGGGACCGTTCCGTCTGGTCACTTGGACCAGCGGCCGGATCGGGATGGCGGCGTTTGACGCCTATTTTCAGGGGAGGCCGTATCTGGACGGCGTAGACATCGTGATCATGCCGGAAGACTGCAGCACGGAAATGGACGGAATCGCCAAGGTTCACCACAGTCTGGATACGATGCGTATGGACCGGAGTACGCCGGAGGATACCTGGCAGGAGATCGAGAAGCTGTGCCAGGGCTGTACGCTGCTTACCTGGAACGTGTCACGTGAAGGTGTGCAGCAGTCGGAGGCGTTCCGGCGGGCCGTGCGGATGATCCTGCATCCCGGTGATATGGTGGCGGAGCTGGGCGGCGAACGGGCGCTGCCGGCTTTTGGGTTCCGTCCTGACGCGAGCCGTTCCCATGCGGTGGAACCGACGCGTCCCGATCGCGTCCGGAGGGCGTTGGAAGAATCGGGTTATAACGGAGAGGTCCTCCGCTTTGCATGCCACCAAAAGTATGGGGAAGACGGCATGTGGGTCGTAAACCGGCTGGCTGCCTGGGGAATCCAGATCGAGACCCTGGATTATGACCAGTGGCCGGAATCGGATTTCGTCATCTCCGGCCTGGTATTTCCCGAAGACGAGGTATGCGAAATTGAAGCTTATGAACACCGGGACTGCGTCATGCAGGCTTATTTTGACCGTGAACGGAAGGAGTGGATTACCGGCCGGATCGATGCGGCCGTGGCTGCTGAATCCACGGATCAGCGGCGGATGTTCCTGAAGGAGATCGAGGAGCATCTCCGAGACGAGGCGACGGTTATTTTTCTGCACCACCGGAGGCTGAGCACCTTTTTACATCCCTCGGTACGCGGTGTCAGCCTGAATCCCCTCGGGTGGATCGACTTTAAGGATGTATGGCTGGAACAGGCATGACGAAAGACTGCAAAAGCGAAGCTCATGCTCAAATATGAAACGTTGGTGAGGCGTAGGACATCATCTGTTGCTTAATAATAAAAGCAGGCATGCCGCGGGATGAACCCCTCTGTATGCCTGCTTTATTCATAAATACCGATTAGAATTTAAAAATCTGGATCGTCTTCTGCAGCTGGAACACGGCCTGTCTCATTGCTTCGGTCTCATCGACGACCGCCTCGATCGACTTCATCTGCTCGTTCATGGCGGCGGACACCTGCTCCGTACCGGCAGAGGACTGCTCGGTGATGGCCGAAATATTCTGGATGGCCGCCGATATTTTACGGGCACTGTCCAGCATCAGGTCACTTTCATTTGAGAATGAAGTGATTTGCTCGGTTATGTATTGTACGCTTTCGACGATGTGGGCAAAGATCTGCTCGGCCTCGCGGATCCGTTCATTTTGCTGCTGCACCACATCCTCGTTGATCTTGATGTTGTCAATCGCCTGGTGAATGCTCTGCTCAATGCTTTTAACGAGGCTGAATACTTCCTGCGTAGACGCCGTTGATTCCTCCGCAAGCTTGCGGACTTCCTGGGCCACCACGGCAAAGCCAAGCCCATGCTCGCCTGCCCGCGCCGCCTCGATCGAAGCGTTTAAGGACAAGAGGTTGGTCTGTTCGGCAAGTTCGGAAATCGTCTTGGTGATCTTCGTGATGCCTTGGGCATTTTTGGACAGCGTGTCAATGGTCTTGGCCACATTCTCCGTTGCTTCGACGTTCTGTCGCATCCCTTCCGCCTGCTTCTCCACAGACTGGCGTCCTTTCTCTACGAGGCTGAAGGTAATTTCGGACTGCTGCTTCATTTCCTTGGTAGAGGCCGCATAGTTGCCGACTTTGAGCTCGATGGCCTGGATGGATTCGGTCATGCCGGCGACGTCCGAGGAAATTTCGTTTGCGCCGACGGCCAGCTCGTTGGCCGAAGTGGCGACTGTCGCCATGACGGTTTTAAGCTCCTGATTTTTATCCGCGATACCGCGGCTCGAATCCATCACCTGGCGGGTGATGCTTGACGCGTCATTCAAAATTTTCTTCAGCTTGTCCACCATGCTGTTAAACGATCGGCTGACGTCGCCCATGGAACCCGATTCATCGACACGGCTCGTAAAATCGCCTTTGGCAATGCTGGCGATGGCGTTAGCGATGCTGTCAAACGAGGATGTAAGCGTTTTCTCGATGTAGCGGGCTAAAGGGTAAGTCAGTGCGGCAAAGATGATGACGAACGCCGCGCCGATCAGGATTTCCCCGATCAGAATGAAAATAATCAGGGCTGGGAGTGCGAACAATGCGGCCACCAAGTAACATCCGGCCATGACTCGCTGGGACAGAGGAAGATTCTTCAGCCAAGACATAGGAAAATAGACCTCCTTCAATTGAGCAAATTTTACCATATTATAACATCGATATGAGCAAAAGGTCTATATATGAATATTTTTGTCGATTCACTACATGAAAGTGATTCTATGAAGCCATAATAAACTAAAAAAGTGATTTGTCAGGAGGTTGTTACCCGATGCGTTTGGTATGGATGATGTGCATCATGGCTCTAATCTTTGGAGCTCCGGCAGGAGATGCATCAGCAAGGCCGGCCGATTGCAAAATCGAGAAGAGTCTGTTTAAATCAAACGTCCAGCAGGAAGGAAACGTCTGCAACGTTCATATCAAACGCAGCGATCTGAACGTATCCCTTATGGGCCGTCACCTGTCGCCGGAGCTGATGGATCTTGCCCTGGGTGCCACTTTCGAGCACACGGACCCGCAAGGAGCGAAGGGGGCGGTGACCGGTGAATTCGCGCTGCTGGAGGACGAAGTCAATCCGGTCATTGATGCGCTCCGCAATGGCAAGATCAACATCTCGGCCGTGCATAACCATTGGATGCAGCAGGAGCCGGAGGTGCTGTACCTTCATTTTCAGGCGGAAGGAGACCTCGCCTCCCTCAGTCATACGGTATACCATGCCATGGAAGCGGTGAAACACCAAGGCACGGTCCGTTAAAACTGTTTATTTACCGCCTCCAGATCAGTGAAGGAAGGAACAGCAGGGGCGAAGCGCGGCTTTAACAACTCGGTGCCTGCCGCGGCTGCAATGGATGCCAGGCAAAGAAGCAATCCGGCGGCCGCCACGACGGGCAGCGCTGACCACTCGAAAATGGTGCGGCCCGCGGCGGTCTGAATAGCGACCGCGGCAACGGATACGATCCAAGCGGCGCTGCCTGTATGCAGAAGCAGCTGTGCGCGCCGGGCTTCGGCCCGTGAGCGCTCCAACAACCAGCCGAGCAGCGGCAGAACCTGCAGCGCATGAAAACCAAGGCCGTGCAGGACGATGATATTGCCGCCTGCTCCTGTAAAGCGCCCGTTCAGGGCGATCATCCACAACCCGGCCGCAAAGCTAAGCGTCACCGTCACAAATGAATAGCGGATGCCGAGGATCAGCAGCGGCCGTGCGGCCAAGAGCTTGTGGCGGAAAAAGGCAACGGCAACAACGGTCGTCACGATAATAAGGATGAAGGACGCAAGGCCAAACGCGGTTCCGGCGATCGTATCGATGATGGAACCGGATTGCGAGAACCGCGGGTTCACGCCCCGAAAATGCTGGATCGTTTCTACGGCGTATGCATAGACGACGATCGGAACAAACACCCGGCGGATGGCCGTCCGCGCCCTTGCTTTAAAGCCGGACAGCGGCAGCAGCATGGCAATCGACAGCATAAATACGCCGATCGCCGCATTGAACGAAAAGGCACTGGCGACATTGCCCTCCGGCGGTACAACCGGGCCGAACATGCCGATATAGGCAGCGATGCCCGCGGCAAGGACAAACCCCACAACACCGAGCCAAGCGAGCAGCTTCTCCTCCGCAAAGAGGCGTCCGGCGCCCCGCAAAGCCAAACGAATATAGTTTTCCATCAATCTTCAAACCTCCTGTTTTTTATTTATTGATAAATAAATATATAGGCTACAAAAAAGGCAGTTACAGACTGCCTTTTTGTATTCTCTGTTTTGCTCCAGACCGGCTGGAATTTAAACCATATAGAAGTGTTTAGCGTTTAGTCTCCATGCTCAAATGTTTGCCACTCTAACAGTCCTTGAAGCAAAGCATCTGCGGTAAATCCAGCACTTCAGCCACCGTGATCAGATACCCCATGCCCATAAACTGGCTTGCCGCGGCTTCAGGCTCCGGCAAACCGGCGGCGGTAAATTTCTCCAGCACCGAACTGAATATATTGGAAAAAAGCTCGCGCACATGCTCGCGAATCGCCGGTTCCGGGATCGTATGCGCCTGCATGACGAGCAGCGTTTCTGCCCGATAGCTGCTCATCACGTCATCAAATACTTGCCCCATCGTTTCCATAAGCTGATCGGCGGGCGCTTCTACCTGTGAAAAAGCATCGGCGATCCGCCCGATAGCCCGGTCGATGACGGCGATAAACAGCTCTTCCTTGTTGCTGAAAAAATGAAACACATACGGCTGCGTAACGCCAGCTTCCTTGGCTACCCGCGCCGTTGTTGCTTTGTAATACCCGAGTTCGGCAAATACGTCGACTGCTTTGGCTAAAATTTGTTCTTTGCGATCCTGCCGGATGACCATCTTCGTTGCTCCCTTATTTATTGATAAATAAATAATAGCTTCACCATCACATGCTGTCAACATTTTCTATCTCCGGCTTGTCTTTGACGAGTATGTCCGCTTTACGTACGCAGGTCAGGCGCAGCCTGTTCAGCAGCATCCGGTAAAGGAACAGGGCTGACATGGAAGTACGCAAATAGCGTGCCTTCCAGTCAACCCTGTCACGGATTCCTTGCATTATGTATTGCAGCCCGCATCTACTTTCTTTATTTTCTGCCGGGCAGCACCTTATTTAATACGATCGCCGCAATCGAGGCAGCCAAAATCGGCGACCCCAGCAAATATTGCACGAACGTGGGCAGCGAGTGCAGGAAATCCTGCGGGATCATGACTAAAGCCAAAGTCAGGATCATCGGAATCGCGATGATGTACATTTCCTTTTCGGCGATGCTGACGTTTTTCATCACCTGCACGCCGTTAATGGCGATAATGCCGCAGACGATGGTGAAGACGCCGCCGATGACAGCGGTGGGGATGGAAGAGATCAACGCGGCCAGTTTACCCGAGCAGCCGAAGATGACAAACCATACACCTACGGCCAGGAAGACGCGGCGGCTCGCGATGCCCGTAATGGAAATGATGCCTGCATTGGTGGAATAACCCGTAACCGGCGTCGAACCGAGCAAAGAAGCGATAAGACAGCTGATGCCTTCCCCGATGACACCCCGGTTTAAGTTTTTATCGGTTAGCGGTTTATCGATGACGTTGCTGACGGCAAACCATGTGCCTGTCGTTTCGGCCAACAGGACGAAATAAATAATGACCATGGTAATGATCGCCGAAATGTTGAACGAAAAGCCGAAATCGGCAAACGGGAGCTGCGGCATACTGAACCATTTGGCATCGTTCACCGCAGAGAAATGAAGCACACCCATAAAATTCGCCGAAATACATCCGACGACCAACGCGACCATGACCGAAATGATGCGGAAGATGGAGCCTTTACCGCGGAACAAGGAACCCAGGATGACAAAAATGAGGAGTACAACGCCCGATATGAGGGCCAGCAGCACGTTTTGGTTGATGGTCGCATCTGTCGCACCGTAGATATTATCCCGGATGGCCACAGGCAGTAAAGAAAGACCGACGATGAAAATGATGGTGCCGCCAACGATCGGCGGAATAAACGATTTTACGATTTTATTGAAAATGCCGGTAAAGCCCAAAACAATGACCAAAACCGCGCCAATCAAACCCGCGCCTAAAACGGAGTTCCAGCCTAACTGCCCGCCGCCGCTGGCGGCATAAATGCTGACGATCGCGCCAAGCGGAACGTAGGAAGGGCCTTGAGCGACAGGCAGCTTCATGCAAAAATACGTTTGTACGATCGTAGCCAGACCGGCCGCAATAAAGGTCGCTTGAATCAAAGCGCTGGACTGGCCGGAGGATAAGCCGATCAGCATCGCGATCAGAAACGGCACGACATAGACGTCCATGGCGACGACGTGCTGTAAGCCCAGAATGATCGATTTGTAGACCGGAATTTTATCGTCAGGTGAAACAGTCAATTGTGGAGCTTGTTCTTGAATCTCGGAATGCATAGCTGTTTGTGCCGCTGTTTGTGTGTTCACTCAGGAGTACACCTCGATTTTTTTGGATTTTTTCTAGGAATAGCGAATGGTTTTAAGCAGATAAAGAATGCCATTCATGGCACTGGGCTTTTACTTTTAACGCGAATGGACTTTTTCGCCCTGTACCCAAACTTCGCGGATGTTTTCGGGCCGGGTCAGGTACAACATTTTTTGGAACACGTCGTTCAAATCTTCATTTGGATCAAAGATCGGCAGTTTGGCGGATGGTAGCTTCGTATCAATGATCTGCACATCCCAGGCATAGTTTTCCTGGATCCGGCCGACCGGCAAGCTTAAGCTTTCGCCTCCACCGGCTGTAGCGAGGTAAAACGCCTCGTTGACCGTAATGCGCGATCCCGGCACACCGCGCTCTTCGGCAGGAAGGGCGGGGTTCACGCCATCCTCCAGCATTCTGGAGGACATGACGGCTTGTCTGATATTATCGAACAGGCTTGGAGAAAAACCTCCCGAAATGTCAGTCCCCAGGCCGATCTCTACTCCTTTTTCGTGGAGATGGGCGACGGGGATAACGCTGTTGGCAAAATAGGCGTTAGATATTGGGCAGTGGGCGACTGCCGTTCCGGTTTCGGCAAAAAGGTCTGCGTCATCGTCGCTCAGGAAATTGCAGTGGGCCATGACGGACTTGTCCCGCAGCAGCCCAAGCTCATGCAGGGCGAAGGCGTCGTTTTTCCGAAACCGGTCCCGGACGTAACCATGCGCCCAGTCGCTTTCGCTGCAGTGCGATTGCACGTACGCGTCGTATTTTTTCGCCAGCTCTCCCAAACCTTGCAGCACCTCATCCGTGCAGCTTGGAATAAACCTTGGCGTCACGACGGGAAATACGCCTTGTTTCACCGTTTTGGACAATGCTTTGACGGCGAGAATAAACTCTTCCGTGTCTGCAAGTGCCGCCTTGGTGTCCGCGTCGCGGTAATGTTCCGGATTTTGCTCCGGGTCATCCATGACGACTTTTCCGACGAGTCCGCGCTGGCCCCTTTCGGCGCAAATCCGGGCTAACAATAAACTAGATTCTTTATGTATGGTGGCAAAATATAGGGCCGTCGTTGTGCCGTTGGCGAGCAGGGTGCGGACCAAATCGTCGTAGACCTCATAGGCAAAATCGAGATCCGAAAACTTGGATTCCAGCGGGAAAGTATAGGTGTTGAGCCAATCATAGAGCGGAATGTCCAGTGCCGTTCCGGATTGGGCCCATTGCGGAGCGTGAACATGCAGATCGATGAATCCGGGCAGGATGTACTGGCCTTCGGCTAACGAATAAAAGTTGTCTTTTCCTTGATAAGCGTCCAGCAGAACCTGATAATCGGCATCCTCAGGAGCCACGATTTTTTCGATTTTCCCGTCATCATGGATACAAAAGAGATGGTCTTTTAGGATCTCAATTTCTTTGGATGACTTACTGGAAAATGCCGTTCCTCGGAATAATTGCTTATATTTACTCATAGTTACCGCCTTAATGTTCGTTATTTGATGACACTTTTGTTATTATATGCGCAGAAAAATGATTAGTCTATACTAAAAAGCGAATGATTGCGAAAGTGAAAAACCGCCTCCCATGGAAGGCGGTCACCTATACAAACCCTAAATCATCATGTACACGTCTTGACTTGGTTCTGCCCCAATATGGTCCAAGGGCCGTTGCACCGCTGCAGACTTAATAGCGAAGATAGACCCGGCTGCCGATCCGGGAAGCGGTGATGCCGTTCTCCCTGTAGGGCTGCTGCTGCCAGTTGGCTGGGGCCGGTGGCCCGCCAGCGGCGAATCCGGACAAGTACAGAAAATCCGGATGGATGATCTGGTCGGTTAAATAAGCGGAACGGCTGCTGCCCGGAATCCGGTACCGGTTGAGCGTACTGATGATTTCGCCTGAAGTGACAATACCGACTCCGTGACCGTAGTACAGGTCGTCGTCCATTTGGATCGTATTTTCACCCTGCCATTCGATCCGATGGGGATTGACATCCGGATTTTTAAAATACCGGACGTCGCCCGGATAGGAATCCCGGGAACCCGTTTTTTCAATCAATCCCAGGTCGCTGTCGTAATGCCAGTCGTACAGGAGCAGATTCGCGAACAGACGGTTGAAGTCTTCTTCCCGAATACAATCGAGCACACCCTTGTACAACACGATCACGATCCCCGTCGCGCATTCGAAGCCATACGCCCAGCCGTTCACGAAGATGTCCTGGATTCCCTGGGCAGGCGTAACATGGGGTTTGAGCTCGAAACCGCCGCGCCGGTTCAAGTACCAGTACGCTTCGTTGCAGTGGGAATTTTTGAAGGTTTCAAACTGCACTCCGCTCCGGTTTAAGTCAGCTGCTGCTCTGACGATCGCTTCACGAAGCCTAAGCTCAAAGACCAGATGGGCCGGCGATTCGTAATGATATGAGGTCGTGCTCCTCATCTTCCTGTCGTAAATTTGCCTCCACAAATCCGGCCATCCTGACGGGTTCACCGTTTCCCCGCCGCTTCCAATCGTAATCACCCCGTTCATCCCTCCTTACCGTTTATTGAAGATCGAAAAAGCCCGCGGCATATATCAGCATATGAGCAGGCCGGGCCCGGAAATAACCCCGATTGTCAGATCCAAGCGATTAAGGCTGTCCTTTGTCAAAAATACGGTTTACGTTTGCTTCGGAAGGATGTTCTAATATAATAGGTTGAGAAGGTAACTTTTGAGGATCAGACTGGAGCTTCCATCATGAAAAAATTCAAAAAGTTTTACGTCGAACTGACGAGCAAATGCAATCTGGCCTGTACGTTCTGTCCGCCGACGCACCGGGCGACCAATTATATTACGATTGAACAATTTACGCATACTCTGGATGAGATCAAACCCCACACGGAATATATTTATTTTCATGTCAAAGGCGAACCGCTGCTTCATCCGCATATTGACCAGCTGTTGGATATCGCCCATGAGAAAGGGTTTAAAGTGAACATCACGTCCAACGGCACGCTGCTGCACAAGGCAGGACGGAAGCTGCTGAACAAGCCGGCGCTGCGGCAGATGAATTTCTCCCTGCACAGCTTTGACGGGCATGTCGGTTCCCAGGACAAGAACGGGTATATCTCCAAAGTGCTCTCCTTTGTCAAAGAGGCGGTGTCCCAATCGGGTATGATCGTATCGCTGCGGCTGTGGAATCTCGACCCGGACAACGCAACGAACTTGGAGCGGAGCCGCAATCGGGAAATGCTGGAGTATATTGAGAAGGAGTTTAACCTGGATTACAAAATCGAGGAAAAAATCGTTCCCGGCAAAGGCATCAAAATAGCGGACCGGATCTACATCAATATGGACCATGAATTTAAATGGCCGGACCTGACTGAGGAGGAGGACCTCAGCCGGGGCTTCTGCCATGGTCTCCGAAATCAGGCGGGCGTCCTGGTGGATGGAACGGTGATCCCCTGCTGCCTTGACGGGGAAGGTGTCATTAATCTCGGCAACATCCACAAGACCCCATTTTCCGAAATTATCGAAAGCGAGCGGGCAAACCGGATCGTCGACGGTTTTTCCCGGCGCGAGGTCGTGGAGGAGCTGTGCAGAAAATGCGGCTACCGCCAGCGCTTTAACTATAAAGCGAACGGCATCGCTTCTGACGAACCGCAGCCTGCCCGCTCTGCATTACAGGAGGCGACTGGACTGTGAAACATTCATTTATGTTAAAGGCCGGCTGGAACGGCGGACGGAACAGCGATGGACAGATCGAAGCAGGCAATCTCCGTACGCAAATTTCCATCCCGAAAGAGATGGGGGGTCCGGGCGTCGGGACGAATCCCGACGAAATGCTGCTCGGCGCCGCCGCTACCTGCTACTTAATCACACTGGCGGCTATGATGGAGCGTTCGCACCTTCCGGTTCACGAGCTTTCGCTGGAGTCTGAAGGCATCGTGGACGTGACGGACAACATTTTTACGTACGTCAGCATTAAGCACAAGCCGCATATCGTGCTGGGCCGTGAAGCAACGGCCAAAGACGTGGAGACGGCGGACAGGCTGGCGCATAAAGCGGAAGGCTCCTGCATGATTTCCCGGGCGGTATCCGGGAATGTGGCCCTCGTGACCGAGCCGAAGATCGAAACCGTTAGGGAATAGCGGCGTTAAAGCCTTGGTGAGAGGCGGGCGCCAAACCGCTGAATGTATGAACAGACCGCTCGGGCAGGCTGCCCGGCGGTCTTTCTGTTTGCTTGGACAAACTCAGGAAAGCACCCAGATCACAAATGAATGAAAGCGGGTGAGTCGGCCTCCGGCTTTCGGGCATCCTGAGAAGGAGGACAGCCGAAGCGGTTCGGCGAGAGCCGGTATCATGGCCTGCGGACAAACTAAACCACGCCGGGCCGGAAAACGCCGTCCAGTGGATCTTTTATCAGGCAGCGGTTTGTGTGAAGATAGGTACGGGGGGAATAACGTCATGTTTACGGATTTTAAAATTACAGAAGGCCGGCCGCTGACGGTGCAGGTCAAAGAATACTTGAAGCAGTGGATCACCAAGGGCAAGGGTAGGGTGGACCAGAAGCTGCCGTCGACGCGGGAGCTCAGCACGATGCTGAATATCAGCCGCAACACGCTGGTGGCGGTGTACACCGAGCTCGAGGAGGAAGGGTACATTTATACCGTCCGCTCCAAAGGAACTTTCGTCTCCAAAGTGGGCATCGCTTCGGTGCCTTCCTGGCATGTGGATTGGCAGCAGCATTTGAGCCCGGTGGCAGTAGCGGCCACGGATCTGGATCTGATGAAGCGCGACCTGCGCGGGGAGAAGGGGATGATTAACTTCGCGAGCATCGCCCCCGACGAGAAGCTCTTCGACCTGGCAAATGTGAAGCGCGCTTTTCTGGACCGGATGGCGATCGAAGGGGAGATTTTGCTCAACTATGGCTACGCCAAAGGATACAAACCGTTGATCGAGTATTTGACGGGTTATATGGAAACGAAAGGCGTCGACATGGACGGTAAAGATATTCTGATCACGAACGGGTTCACGGAAGCTTATGATATCATCCTGTCCTCGCTGAACGTGAAAGAAAAGCACATCTTGTGCGAAAACCCGACTCATCATACAGCCATCAAAATTTCCCGGCTTCAAGGATATGACATTACCGGGATCGGGATGGAGCAGGACGGGATCGATATCGGCGAGATGGAGCGGGCGCTGACCGAAAACTCCTTCGGTCTGGCGTTCCTCACACCGTCGTATCACAATCCAACCGGGATCGTAATGTCGGCCGAGAAGCGGGTCGAAGTGCTGCGCCTGCTGGCAAAGCACCAGATTCCATTGATCGAGGACGGTTTCAATGAGGAGCTGCGCTATTCGGGCTCGCACATGGCCCCGCTGGCGGCTTTCGGCGGGGATGGAAACAGCGTCATTTACCTCGGGAGCTTTTCCAAAATATTGTTCCCGGGCATCCGCATCGGCTGGATCGCGGCGGACAGGGAGCTGATCGATGCGCTGGTCAGCGTCAAGCGGGCGAGAAACATTCACACCTCCACGTTGGATCAGGCGGTGCTGTATCAATATTTTCATAACGGCAATTTTGAAAAGTATTTGAAGCGGGCGAAATCTGAATATAAGCATAAGCATGAGCTGGCGGTAGAGTGCTGCCGCAAGTATATACCGCACAAAAGGTTAACCGGAACCGGCGGGCTCCATCTGTTCCTTGAGCTGCAGGACGGCATCCGCTCAAGGGATGTTCTGCGGGATTGTTACGAACAAGGCGTGGTGTTTAGCGCAGGAGATGTGTTCTATACGGACGGTCAGGGCGAGGGAACGCTGCGGATCGGTTTTTCACGGGTGAGCGATGAAGACCTTGTGCACGGCATCCAGGTGATCGGAAAGGCGGTCCAAAGACGAATGGAGGAGAACGGATGTTAAGAGTAGGCGTAATTATGGGCGGAGATTCCTCGGAACGGGAGGTGTCGCTGATGACGGGACGGGAGATCATCTCGCATTTGGATCCCGCCAAATACGAAGTCCGGCCGATCGAAATCACGAGGAAACGGGACTTGCCGCAGCAGTTGGCTGGTATCGACATGGCTGTGATCGCCCTGCACGGCAAATACGGGGAAGACGGAACGATCCAGGGTACGCTCGAGACGCTTGGTGTTCCATACACCGGCAGCGGCGTTTTGGCGAGCAGCTTGTGCATGGACAAAAATACGGCAAAGAAGCTGCTCCGTTACGAGGGTGTAGAGACACCCGACTGGACGCTGCTGACGAGTCCGGATGAGCTGGAGAACGTGCTCGCCTCGGAACCGCTCTATCCGCTTGTCGTCAAACCGAACAGCGGCGGTTCCAGCGTCGGCGTTACGCTGGCGCGGGATGAGCAGAGCTTGCGGGAAGCGGTGGAGCGCGCTTTCCACTGGGACGATGAAGTGATCCTCGAGCAGTACATTGAGGGTGAGGAAATCACGTGCAGCCTGCTGAACGGCGAGTACCTTCCGGTTCTGGCGATCAAGCCGAACGGGGAGTTTTTCGATTACACTTCCAAATACGAAGAAGGGGAGTGCGAAGAAGTTGTCGCAAGCCTGGATCCGGATACCGCCGAACGGGTCCGCCGGGCCGCCGAGCTCAGCTGCCGCGTGCTCAAATGCAGCGTGTACGCGAGGGTGGATGTCATGCTCCACCAGGGCATTCCTTACGTGATGGAGGTCAACACGCTGCCCGGTATGACCCGGACCAGTCTGCTGCCTAAGAGCGCACAGGCCGCGGGGCTGTCCTTCTCCGCCCTGCTGGACCGGATCATCGAGGGGTCATTGGCTGAACGGCGGCGGGAATACGGGCTCGTTGTGTAATCGGTGGATGACAGCAAAGGAGCTGCTTTTAGGGCGGATCGCCCTGAAAGCAGCTCCTTTTGTTGAAGAGATCAAAAATGAGACTGGTCATTTGGTTCCGACGGCATTCGTGATCAGCGATGCCAGCAGTTTGGCTCCATCGGCCTTGAGATGGACCCCGTCGGGTGTAAAGAAGGACTGTCCGCTGCTCGCTTCGTACCAATCGAGCAGCGTCGTATTGTCATGGGCATCGGCTGCCTTTCGGAGCGCCGTATTGACCGTGTTTTCCCAGTTTCTCGGCACCCGGGTGTTCACGAGCACGACCTGCCGGACGTCCTTCAGCGAGTCGAGAAGCCGGGAAAGCTGCTTGGAGCTGAAGGCGCCATTGGTTCCGAGCTCGATCACCACGTAGTCGCCGAGCTTGCCTTCCGCCCGGAGCCGCTCCACGATGTCCGGCGCTTCGGACATTTGCCGGCCGATCTCGGCATCGACGACGATGCCGGGAAGGTACTGCTGCAAATATGGGGCGGCGTCCAGCAGGATGGAATCGCCGATGGCGCTCACCGCCAGATTCCGCTTGACCGGTGGAGGGGCGTTCGTTCCCGCTGCGCCGGCCCCTTGCCCGGAAGCCTTGCCCGAACTTCCTCCCGGTTCGTCGGCTTTGGCGGGAGGCGTGCCAGCCACGCCTACGGGATTCGCGGACGATGTTGCTTTGCCGCCGGCGGGAGGCGGGTCTTCGGCCTGGCCTGTAGTGCCCGAAGCTGCATCATCCGCAGCCTGCTGGCCCTGGGCTGCAGGAGGCGTTTGTGTCTCGGCTGGACTGCCGGCAGTGGTTTCCGCCGGGTCAGCACCATGATGATCGCCGCCTTTTGCGGTTTGCTGGCCGGAGGCACCGGCATCGGCGTTTCCTGTGCCGTCCCCGGCAGCGGAAACCTCCTGTGACACCGGGCTGGAGCCGTCAGCTCCGGAAGCGGCCGGGCCGAGCGCCTGGACGGTGGATGCCACCGCCGGCGTCCGGGCGATGCCCGTGAAGGAGATAATGACCAGCAGCAGTAAGGTAGCCCCGGTAATCCAGCCCTTCAGCGGAATCTGATCTACGCCCAGTTTGCCGGAGCGCAGCTTCCTCCACCCTTTTCCCAATAACCCTTTGCGGATCGGTTCTTCGATCAATGTATACGACAGCGCAGCCAGCGCAATGCTGGCAGCCACCTGAAATACGGCTTTCAGGACGCTCACGTCTCCGGCTCCGTTTGTTGTGGATAAAATGATTACTGGATAATGCCATATGTATATGCCGTAGGAGCGAACGCCGAGCCATCGCAGCGGCTTGCAGCCAATCCATCGGCCGATCCGGCTTGCCGGATGGGCGAGCACTGCCACGGCTGCGGCTGCAGCCAGCGACAGAAGGACTAAGCCGCCGGGATACAGGAATGCGTCGTATTCGTTGGTGGACCAGATCATGACCAGAATTGCTGCTAAGCTGAGTATGCCTATGCCGTCCAGCAAGCGCCTGGAGGACCGGTCGATCCGGGGAGACAGCTTGCGGCTGGGCCAAATAATGCTGAGCGCGGCACCGATCAGGAGCGAAAACGCCCGTGTATCCGTCCCGTAATAAACTCGGCTGGGATCCGTCCCCGGATCGTAGATGACCAGCATCGCCAGGGCCGATACCGCCGCGGCCGAGAGCATGAACAGAAACATTTTTCCCCGCCGCGGGGCGAGCTTCAGACCGATCAGCATAAGCAGCGGCCACAGCACGTAAAACTGCTCCTCAACCGATAACGACCACAGATGTCCGAGCGGCGAGACGGGCCCGAATTTTTCAAAGTACGAAACCTGGTGGTAGATCAGATACCAATTGTTGACATAAAAGAGTGACGAGATCGCGTCGCCCTTTAAAACCGGCATCGTAGACGGCCGCGCCAATGTCACCCAGGCGGTCACGGCAGCGAGCATGACGATCATGGCCGGAAGCAGTCTCCGGCACCGTCTGATCCAAAACTGCTTCAGATCAAGTGTTCCGCTCCTTCGCCACTCGGCGGTAAGAAGATCGGTGATCAAATATCCGGACAGGACGAAAAATATGCTGACGCCAAGCAGTCCCCCTGGCGCCCAGCCGACGTTCAGATGGTACAAAATGACAGCGAAAACAGCCAGGGTCCGGAGTCCGTCCAGTCCCGGCATATATCTTTTTTCATTCGGCGAGAGATGAATCATAGCGGCTTACCCGGCTTTCCAGGCAGGTGAGCGGCGCTGTTGTCATCGGTTATGTATAAGCTTCTCGGGATGTATGTGCTCATTCTTTAGCTGCCTCCAGACATGGATGATCGGTGAAACATAAGTTTACCATGTCATACTTTATCATAGGGCACCGGAGGGAAAGTTACAAAATGATTGCGTTCATTTCACATTTTATTCATTATGTATATAGATCGAACTAAAGCTTTGATGAACTTCCGTTAGATCTGTAGAAAGTGGGGAATGAATGAAAATGAATGTAATCATGAGAAGAATGAGTGAATTTTCGCCTGCCGAGCTTACGGACCTTTGGAACGAAGGGTTTAAGGGGTATTCGGTACCCATCACGATGAGCATGGACGTGCTCCTCAAGAGAAGTGCAGATCAAGGATTGTCGCTCGCACAATCGATCGTCGGCTGCGTGGACGGTATTCCCGTCGGTTTTGTCATGAATGGTCTGCGGAATAACGGCGGCGTGAAGACTGCATGGAACGGGGGAACGGGGATCATCCCGGCGTATCGGGGCAAAGGCATCGGCAAGCTGCTGATCAAGGCCAGCCTTGAGCTGTACAAAGCGGAGGGTGCGGATGTCGCCCTGCTCGAAGCGCTGAGCGATAACAAGCCGGCCATATCGCTGTACGAGCGGATGGGATATGAGGTCATTGACGATCTCTTCTTCTATGAATGCAAAAGCCTGAAAGATGAAGCACTGACCGGCGGCGGTTCCGGGAAGTACGAATTCCGCAGGGGCATTCCGCAGGATATCCAAAGGCTGCACGTGCCGGTCAATAACCAGCCTTGGCAGACGCAATGGGAGAGCGTCGTGAACGGCGAATCGCTGATCGCGTTCGATCCGGAAGGCCAGCCTGCCGGTTACGCATTGTATAAAAGGGGCTTCGATGATCAGGGGACGCATACCTCCACGTCGCTGTTTCAATGCAAGGTTCTGGGCGGGCAAAGCGAAGACGCTTTGGCGCTGATGAAGGGCCTCCTAAGCGAAGTGTTTGGGCCGTCCAGCCTTGGACTGACCCTGCGTACCGTCAATATTCCCGGGTCCGAAACGATGCTGACGGGTGTGCTGAAGGAAGCCGGTTTTGGCATATCGGTCAGCCAGGTACATATGAAACGCGGCGTGTAACGGCTCAAGCGTTTATAAACTATACACAGGCCGAAGCTGCCGGTGGGAGCGGCTGAGTTACTCCCGATCCTCATGGGTACGACTGACGCTTGTGCAGTTTCGCGGTTATTGTTAAGATATGTTGCGGGCGGTTTCGATCCGAAAAGTCAAAAACCGGACGAGCTTTTGGCCTGATTATGGTTCAGCTTATGATAGAATTGCAATCGGTTACAAAGCCGGGTCTTCAGACTTCGGACAAATGACAAATGGCTTTAACAGCACGGGTGACTATTTTTAAACCTTGAATCAGGAGGATGCATCATGGCGAATACGAGTATTATTCTTAGGGTTGAGCTGGATCACGGGAAGGTGACTTTTGGAGATGTCGCAGCTGCGATCAGTAAATCGGGAGGGGACATCACCTCCATCGACGTCATCCGCCCCGGGAAGGATTCTTCTGTGCGGGATATTACGGTAGAAGTGGTCGACACGCAGGAGGACCGCGTCGTTGAATCGCTGAAGCGGCATGACGGCATCAAGCTGATCAACGTGTCCGACCGGACCTTTCTTGTTCACTTGGGCGGCAAAATCAAGGTTCAGCCGACGCTGCCGATCAAAAACCGGGACGACTTGTCGCGTGTGTATACGCCGGGCGTGGCCAAGGTGTGCACTGCGATCCACGAAGACCAGGATAAGGCTTATTCGCTTACGATTAAACGCAATACGGTAGCGGTCATTACCGACGGTACAGCCGTTCTCGGGCTTGGGGATATCGGTCCGCATGCGGCGGCTCCCGTGATGGAAGGCAAGGCGATGCTGTTCAAGCAGCTTGCCGGCGTCGATGCGTTTCCGATCTGCCTGGACACGACGGACACGGAGGAAATTATCCGGACGATCAAGGCGATCAGCCCGATTTTCGGCGGCATCAACCTGGAGGACATCAGCTCTCCGCGCTGCTTCGAAATCGAGACGCGGCTGGCCCAGGAGCTGGATATGCCGATATTCCATGATGACCAGCATGGTACGGCCGTGGTCGTCATCGCCGGTCTCTTGAACGCCCTGAAGGTGGTCAACAAACGGATGGAGAATATCCGGGTCGTCGTGAACGGCATCGGTGCGGCGGGCGTATCCATTTGCAAAATGCTCCTCAGCGCCGGCGTAACGAAGCTGGTTCCGGTTGACCGGGAAGGCGCAATCGTCAGGGGAGGTACATACAGCCATCCGATGTGGCAGTGGCTGGCAGACCAGCCGCAGGTCGAAGCGAACGAAGGCTCGCTTAAAGAGGTTATCAAAGGGGCCGACGTATTCATCGGCGTATCGCGCGGCAATCTGCTGAACGGGGAGGATATCCGCAGCATGGGGCCGGATCCGATCGTCTTTGCGATGGCAAATCCAGAGCCGGAGGTGTCGCCGGAAGAGGCGATTCCGCATTCCCGGGTCTACGCGACCGGGCGCAGCGATTATCCGAACCAGATCAACAACGTGCTCGTCTTTCCAGGCCTGTTCCGCGGAGCGCTTGACTGCCGGGCCCGCTGCATCAACGAACCGATGAAGCTGGCGGCGGCGCGGGCGATCGCTTCGGTCGTCTCGGGCGGGGAGCTGAACGAGCTGTACATCATCCCGAGTATTTTTAACGAGCAGGTTGTGATCGAAATCCGCAAAGCGGTGGTCCAGGCGGCGATCCTGACCGGGGTGGCGCGCAGAATTCCGAAGGACTTCAGATAAAACGCGGAGTTTCCCGGTTTGAAGCCGAACAAAAAGTCATGGCTGATTTGGACGGCTACTGCATGTTAGAACAAAATAATTAAAAACAAGAAGCCGTCCTTTGGTTAAGCAAGTTATGATACCTAGAGGGACGGTTTCTTGCATTATAAATGCATATCATGGGATCCGAGCTGCCAGATTCAAACAAACCCCCGCCTTCAGTGAAGGCGGGGGTTTGTTTATAAGTAGGATCGATTCAATTTAGGCTTGTCCCAACGAGTTGAAATAGAAGGGATTTAAAGGTCAGAGTCTACAACAGATTCGCTTATTTACGCAGCGCTTCCGGATCAATCGGAGGAACCAGGCCTTCGCCGGCCGCCCGGGTCAGCAGCGAAGTGATCGCGGCGTATCCGTCGTCCCCGAGGTTGCGCGTAAAGTCGTTGACATACAGGTCAATATGCTGCTGGGCAACGTCAGGATCCAACTCCTGGGCATGGCTCAGCACGTATTCCCGGGAAGCTTCAGGGTGGGCCCAGGCGTATTCGACGGACTGACGGATCCAGTCTTCGATCGCGTCCAAGTCGAGGGACCGCTTGGCAATGATCGCGCCGAGCGGAATCGGCAGGCCGGTATCGCTTTCCCACCAGCTGCCAAGATCCGTCATCAAGGATAATCCGTAGGACGGATACGTGAATCTGGCTTCGTGAATGACCAGTCCCGCGTCAATCAAGCCGTCGCGGACGGCAGGCATGATTTGGTCGAACGGCATGACCACGATTTCGCCAATCCCGCCGGGTACGTTCTGGGCGGCCCACAGGCGGAAGAGCAGGTAGGCCGTCGATTTTTCGCTCGGGACGGCAACCCGGCGTCCGCTAAGTTCCGAAGGGTCGGCTTGGCCGCCTTTGGTCAGTACAAGCGGTCCGCAGCCGCGGCCCAAGGCTCCGCCGCATGGAATGAGGGCGTATTCGTCCAGAACCCATGGCAGGGCGGCATAAGAAATTTTAAGCACGTCCAGGTCGCTGCCCGGGTTCGATGCCAGGTTATTCGTAATATCAATATCCGCATAGGTGACTTCCAGCTCCGGTGCGGCGGGAATGAGGCCGTGCGCCGCAGCATGGAAGACAAAAGTGTCGTTGGGACAAGGGGAAAATGCAATTTTCATCGTTTTAATACCTCCACTAAGATTGAGCTTGCTGCTTCAAGTGCTTCGAAAGCTTCTTTCATCCGCCAGGCGGAACGGTCCCGGGGACCGATGGCATTCGATATCGTACGGATTTCCAGGCAGGGGAGTCCGAACAGCCGGGCGGCTTCAGCAACGCCAAAGCCTTCCATCGCTTCCGCGGCAGCGTCCTCGTACCGCTGCCTTAACGCGGCGGCGGTTTGCGCCGAGCCGGTCCCGGTCGTGACCGTCAGGATGGCACCGCTGCGAACCGCCAGTCCGGCGGTAGCCATGGCTTCCTTGAGGCGGCGGACGAGCGGAAGATCCGGCTCGAGGCGGGAAGAGCCGAACCCAAGCTCGTCCACGCTGAGAAAGCCGTCCGGCGTCTCCGCGCCAAGATCAGCCGCGATCAGCTGATCGGCAATAACGATCGAGCCGATGCCGGCCCGATCCGTAAATCCGCCGCCGATGCCGGCGCTGATGACCAGGCCGTATTCGTTACCGGCCAGAACGCGAGCCGTACGGGCGGCGGCGGAGGCCGGTCCGACGCCGGCCAGCTCGACGTCGATAAAATCCGGGCTGCCGAGTCCGCGAAGAACCGCCTCCCGCTCGGCCTCGACGGCCGTCATGATCAGCACCCGGGAGTGATTGGTTGTTGGTGAATTCATGTGCGTACCTTCTTATCGTATAGTTTACAGGCCGTATATGCAGCTTCAATATATAACCTTATCCTGATCGGAGCCGTGTGTAAAGTGCAGGGAGGCCGAGAGCCTGACCGTGATCCGATAAAAACACTGATCCCCCTACGCCTTTTTGATGCGCAGAGGGATCGGTGTACCATGCTTTTCATCCGGTGATATAGGTGTTGGAATGCTTAATGATGACTTTTACGCTCACGTCCTTAATATTTATTTTGGGAAGGATCGGCCCCCGGGAGACGTATCGTTTCCAGCTGTCATTATGATGGCGGTATAACCACTCCTCAAGCCCGAACAAGTCGATATTTTTATCTTTCGCATCATTAAACTCCTTCAGGATGTCCTTTTTCAGGATCGACTGGGCCTGCTGCTCCATCTGATGTTCCGACATCCCAGCCTGGGTATGCGTTTCTAATACAGTGGCATTGACCGTAAGGCTGATATTGATGTTTAAGCGGTCAGACGTATCCGGGGCCAACGTGATTTTCGTATGCGGCCCAGTCAAATTCAACGTGTTGTTCAGGCCGTGTTTTTCGGGAATGCTGAACGGATATCTTAACATATGGCTGTACCGGATCAATCTGGCGCCCATCATGTCCTCCTCTGCGACCCGTCCCTCATTCGCTCCTTTGTTGATGACATACACGCCTGTGAGCTCCATCATGGAGGGGGTTTTATCCTTTTGGTTGGCCATCCATTTCCGGTCCGTTACGGACAGGACGGGAAGCAGCACGCTGGTTGCAGGCTCCCGGATGCTGTTGACTAATTTTTGCAGCTGAATCGGCATGATCGCGGATCGCTGCTTATAGGTCTCCTTAGGCTCAAACATTTCGAGCATCAGAGGAGACTGGTTCAGCGTCGTATCTGCCATGAATATCGACTCGATCGGCTTATCGGTTCCGTACACCCAGGATGTATACCGAAGCTCTCTGGAACGCAGGAGGCTGTCGAAAATATCCTCCAGCTTTCCAAGCGCGGAATTCGTCATAACGATCGCTTTAACATGCGTCCACAGCGTATGGTGCTGGGCGGATCTGTAAATATCGTTGATAGCCAATAACACAGTGGGGCCTTCGCCGACCCCCACCCAGGTAGATGCAGGTTTGGAATCCCCGCTGCCTTCCTTTGTCCCGACAGCGGAGAAATCGGTCAGCTTGACGTATACGACATAATGGTCCTTTTTGTAATCGATGCCGAGCGCCGTCACGATATTCATATCCTGTACCGCCTTCAAGTCCCAGCAGCCGGTCAACAGCAGGGAACAGACCAGAACAACGATGATGGCTTTCATTCGTTAATCTCCCTTACGCGTATCGTCCTGCGTCCGCAGCACCCGCGGACGGTACTTGAACAGCTTGACCGGCTTTCGGAACAGTCCTTCCCAGAAATCCCTGGCGATAAAGGGGGAAGCGGGAGCCAGATAAGGAACCCCGAAGTTTTCCAGCGTGGCCAAGTGAAGCAGGACGGAGAACATTGCGATAAAAAAACCGAACATGCCCAGGCAAGAAGAAAGCAGGAGAACATACAGCCTAATAATAGCCGTCGTCCCCGAAAGAATTTGATTGACCAGTGTAAAGGTGGCGATGATCGTCACGGCCACCGCCACAACCATCGTCGGAGACGTAACTCCTGCCCTGATGGCCGCATCGCCGACAATGAGACCCCCGACCACCGTTACGGTCTGGCCGACCGGTTTGGGTAGGCGGGTGCCCGCTTCATGGAACACCTGGAACAGGAACAGCATCAAAAAGCATTCCAGCGGAATCGAGAACGGAAGCCCGATTCTGGAATTCATAATGGTTGCCAGCAGCGGAGTCGGAATCTGCTCAAGGTTGAAGGTGGTCAGCGCCACGTAGAATCCAGGCAGGAACATAGCAATAAAGAGGCCCGATATCCGCAAAAACCTTTGCACCGAGACGATGTGAAAGGGCATATTGGAGTCTTCCGGCGATTTGATCAGGCTGAAGAGCGTGATGGGCGCGATAATTCCCATGGGAGAACCGTCGAACATAATCACGAACCGGCCTGCCAAAAGGCTGGATGCCACATAATCCGGCCTGCCTACATAATCGGTGAGCGGAAACACGCTTTTAAGCCGCCCCTGAACAAGGTCTTCGATTTGTGTGGTGCCGATGATCGCGTCCCCGTTGAAACTTTGAATCTTCTTCCTGATTTCATCAACGATATCCGGGTTAATGATATCCCGGATGTACATCAACGCGATTTGTGTGTGGCCCCGCTCGGAAATGACGAATTTTTCCACGCATAACGACTGGGTCCGAAGCCGCTTGCGGACAAGTGCGAGGCTCATGCTTAAATTTTCGGTAAATCCATCCTGGGGCCCCTTAATGGAAGATTCCGTGGAAGATTCCTCCGGAGACCGGGAAGGGGTGCTGCTGACATTCAATTGGTAGAAGGCATTCATATGCTGGAAGTATAGGATCATCATTCCCTGAAACACCTGGGTATCGAGTTCGGACAGTACATTTTGGGTCTTCATTTCCTTCAGCGGCAGCGATTGATAACCCCGGATGCTGTCTTTGCTGACGAATCCCGTTTCCTTATACATCTGTTCCAGCCTAGGGAGGACAAACTGGTTAATTTGGACCTCGTCCGTCATGCCCTCACAATAAATCAGAAGGATGGACTGCTTCAGGTCTCCTTCTCCTACATAAAAGGGATGAAGGACCACATCGCCGCATGGCTCATAATACTTTTGGAGGAACGGGATATCGATATCTGCCAGGCTGACTTGAGGCTGCTCTGTACTAGTTGTCATGGTGTTCTTTTCCTTTCTTTCCGGTTGAAATGAGAGCCAAAGCAAACAAGATGAGGATTAAAGCCCCCAGGAAGGCGGCAGAAAACGGGAAATAGAAACGTTTTAAAATTTTCAGGAAATTCGTATCGTTCAGTCCGATCAGGCTGATAAGGAGAATCAAGCCAGCAACGGTAACGTATGCGCCAATTCGCGGTAGCTTTTCTTTAATGTTCCAAACATCCACGATAAAATACAGGGCTAGTGAAATCCGGATGAAGGCTCCCGACAGCCATTGATAGATGGAGAAAAAGTCGGTCTGAGCGACATATCTTCCAATGGTGGCCACGCGCCATTCCTCATACGCCGGATACATTTGCCTGGACGCCTCATACGGATCAAAGATCGTGATAGCGCCGATCAGCGGCCCCATGGTCAGCCCGGTCAGGGCCAAGGCAAGAACGTATAACTGCCAGGCTTTCGCGGCCTTCGCCAATTTTGGCTGGAGAAACAGGTACATGATAATTTCAAAGGAACCTGCACATGAATTGGTCAGTCCGGAAAATACAGGTCCCCAGCCTTTGGACAGAACCGGCAGCAGCTGGCTGTAATCCTTGGTTTGAAAATTGACCGTCATGATAAAAAATCCGAGTAGGACGACGAACGGCAGGAGAATCCCGGCGGAGATGGCAATGGGTTTAAATCCCATGATCGCGGCATACAGGCATAAAAGCAGCATAATTATGGTTGTTACAGATATCGGCGTTTCGGTCAAAAAGGTGATTTTGGCCCAAGTGGTCGTATCAAACAACGTATAGAAGCAAATCATGTATAAAAATACGCTCATGATGATGCGCAGAAGAACGGCCGCTGCTAGGCCGTATTCTTGACTCAGCCATTCGTGGATGGAGCGGTTTCCCATTCGTTTGGCTACGTAATACGTCATAGCGGTCACGGCCATCAGCGGCAGAATGGACAAGGTGACCGAGATCCACGCGTCTCTGCCTGAGCTTTGCAGCAGAAACGGAATGATAAATACATGGTTCATCATCCCGATGGACAGCAGGATCATCATGAAGCCTTGCGACAAGCGGGCTTTAAGTACTTTCATACAGTTACCTCCAAGTAAGGCGTGGATCTAGATCCATTATTAACCGGGAGGTTTCCCGCAATACTTCCTATATTTAAAATGACACATGGCGCGAAGACCGACGATATATTAGAATAGATAGGTCTGTATATTTAGTTAGGCTTCTTATGAGGCGCGGATTCCCGATCCAGGGACCGTGCAAAGACAAGAAAGTTGAAAGTGAGAATTTGCCATGATGATTAATAACCGGATGACATTTGAAAATCTGTGCTTGCGGAATGAACCGCTTGCGAACCACTCGTCCTATCAGATCGGCGGAGAAGCGAATTTCTTCGCCATGCCCGAAACGGCCGAAGAGCTGATCACGCTGCTGCAGGGATGCAGGACCCATGGGCTGGACTATTTTTTCTGCGGGATGGGCTCTAATCTTCTGTTTCCCGACAATCCGCGCAAGGATACGCTGTACATTTCTTTGAAAAGGCTGGTTTATTGGGACATTACCCCGGACAAATGGTTTATTTCCTCGGGGACGCCGATGTCCATGCTGTCGATCGCAGGCCTGATGTATAACATCCCGGGTTACGAGTTTACCTATTTGCTGCCGGGCGGCCTGGGGGCCGGCATTTACATGAACGCCAAGTACAACCACCGGCAGATCAGCGACATTATCAAAACGGTGTATTATGTGGACCTGGAGGATCCTTCCCTGTCCGTTCAATCGATTGATGTCAGCCAGTGCAAATATGGCTATAAGCAGTCCATATTCCAGATGAATCCGTGGCTCATTTTGGGTGCGGATATGCTGGCCGTACCGGAGCAATTGGATCCGCAGCAGGCGAACCGTCTGCTGAGCCGCTGGAAGGACAAAGAGGGGATGTCGTCCCTGTCTTCGTTCTATTCGTATATGGCTGAAGAGGCGAAGGCGCTCCAAAGCCGGGGAATCCATCTGCCCGCCCCGATGACCCAGATTGAGGAGTACCGGAACGGAAAGCGCCATTTCGAGTATCCTTCCTGCGGATCCGTCTTTAAAAACAATTACGATTACGGCGTTCCCGTCGGCGCTTTGGTCGACCGGCTTGAATTGAAAGGGAAGGCATACGGCGGCGCCATGATTTCCCCTTTCCACGGGAACATGATCATCAACACGGACCATGCGACCGCCGAGCACATTAAATATTTGATGAATGTGATTATGGAGGGTGTCGACAAGGCATTCGGCTTCATTCCTGAACCCGAGGTCGTCGTCGTCGAGTAGTCTGTTTCAAATCCGAATATGTGAACTTTGTGTGACCATAACCCGCCTTCACCCCCCGATTGGCGGGTTATTTGTGTCACGTTCGTGACCGGGGTGACAATCAAGTTAAAAATCTTTAAATTAAGGTATTGTAATTGGACGAGGGTGTATGTATACTAAAAAAGTAAGTAAGTAACAAAAAGGAGGAAGGTATAAAAATGTCTAAACAGTTTATTGATGCACTCAAGAACAGACGTTCCATATATGGAATCAGCAAGGAGCAGGTGATCTCCGACGAGAAAATTCAGGAGATCGTCAACGACGCGGTGAAATACACGCCGTCTTCTTTCAACTCGCAAAGCACACGCGTTGTCGTTCTGCTTGGCGAGCAGCATGACAAGCTGTGGAATGTAACGGAGGACGTGCTGAAAGCCGTTGTTCCGGCTGACAGCTTTGCACCGACTGCTGAGAAAATGGCTGCTTTCCGCGCCGGATACGGCACGATCCTGTTCTTCGAAGATTATGAAGTCATTGAAGGACTGCAAGCAAGCTTCCCTTCTTATGCAGACAACTTCCCGGTATGGTCCCACCATACTTCGGCGATGCACCAATTGGTCATCTGGACTGCGCTTGAAGCCGAAGGCCTTGGCGCCAGCCTGCAGCACTACAACCCGCTGATCGACCAGAAGGTTGCCGCTGAGTGGAACATTCCTGCGAACTGGAAACTGATTGCTCAAATGCCTTTCGGCAAACCGACAGCACAGCCAGGCGAGAAAGAATTCAAGCCACTTGAAGACCGCGTTAAAGTATTCAAATAAGCAGTACGGAATTTTTATACTTAATCAAAGAGAAGCACCTCACGTCTTATGCGCGGGGTGCTTTTTTGCGTGCCATGCTATTCTGCAGCCGATTTGGAGCGTCCGCCGCCAAGCGTGCGAATCTGCTCCTCCATGATGCCGCTGACCTTGGCTGCAAAGTCAATGAGCAGCTCGATCTGCTCCGCCGTATAGGACGAGCCGAGCCGGATCACGGAATCGTGCAGCGGCTTGAAGGTCTCGCGAACTTCGTCCCTGGCAAAATATTCGGGGACGATCATGACCCGGCGTCTGTCGCTCGGGTCATGCTCCCTCCGCACGTAACCCGCTTTCTCCAGACGGTCGATCAGGGCAGTGACGGTGCCAGTGGAGAGACCGGTAATTTTGGAGAGCTCTCCGGCCGTAATCGGACCGGTTTCCCACAATATATCTACGGATTTCAAATCGGTGTTGGATAAACCGAGGGAACTGGCGACATGCTGTTGGTACAGGACGGTCCTGGTTCCGAGTTTTCTCATTTGCGAAGCCAACCGTTCTTCAGGTGATGTGTTGCCCTCAGCATTTTGACTTGACAAAAGCAAGACCTCCTCTTAGAATCTGAATATCTTGATGATCGAGATACTTGAATTCCGAGATAATGACTTGGCTTCATTTTATCGGAAGGGACAATACATTGTAAAGGAGATAACCAATGGAATCGACGAAAAGCAACATAAAAATGGTCGTAGCAGGGCTGCTGCTGGCCATTTTTATGTCTGCCATTGACAATACCATTGTCGCCACGGCCATGGGAACGATCGTATCCGATCTTGGGGGACTGGACAAATTCGTCTGGGTCACCTCAGCCTATATGGTGACGACGATGGCCGGCATGCCGATCTTCGGCAAGCTGTCGGACATGTACGGGAGGAAGCGTTTTTTCATTTTCGGCTTAACCGTGTTTTTACTGGGGTCCGCGCTGTGCGGCCTGGCTCAGACGATTGAACAGCTGAGCCTGTACCGGGCGATTCAGGGGATCGGGGGAGGTGCGCTCCTGCCGATCGCGTTTACGATTATTTTCGACATTTTTCCGCCGGAGAACCGGGGTAAAATGACTGGGCTGCTCGGAGCCGTGTTCGGATCGGCCAGCGTGGTGGGACCGCTGCTCGGTGCATATATTACCGAATACGCCGGCTGGGAGTGGGTATTCTACATCAACGTGCCGATCGGCATCGTGTCCCTGATTTTCATTTTGCGCAGTTACAAAGAGTCCCCCTCCCATAATAAGCAAAAAATCGACTGGTGGGGTGCCTCGACGCTCGTTATCGCCGTCATCAGCTTGATGTTCGCATTGGAGCTTGGCGGCAAGGAGTATGCTTGGGGCTCCGCACCGATTATTGCTCTGTTTGCCAGCTTTGCGGTGTTCTTCATCATCTTCTTCTTCGTGGAGCTGAAAGCGAAGGAGCCGATATTGCCGTTCTTCCTGTTTAAACGCCGGCTGTTTGCGGCATCGCAGCTGCTCGCGTTTTTGTACGGCGGAACCTTTATCATCATGACGGTATATATCCCGATCTTCGTGCAGGCGGTGTATGGCGGTTCGGCTACGAACGCCGGATTGATCCTGACGCCGATGATGCTGGGATCGGTGGCCGGGAGCGCCATCGGCGGGATTTTCTCCACCAAGACAAGCTACCGGAACCTTATGATCATGTCGGTCATTTTCTATTTGGGCGGCATGTATCTGCTCAGCACACTGACCCCTGATACCGCCCGGATTTATCTGACGATCTTCATGATCATCGTCGGCTTCGGCATGGGCTTCTCGTTCTCGCTGCTGCCGACGGCATCCCAGCATAACCTGGAGCCTCGCTTCCGCGGTACCGCAAACTCGACCAACCAGTTTTTGCGGTCGCTTGGCATGACGATGGGGATCACGATTTTCGGCACCATCCAGAACAATTTATTCACGAACCGGCTTGCCGAAAACTTCAAAGGCATGGGCGGCGGGGCCAATTCGGCCATGGCCAACGTCGGCAGTCCGCAGGAAATTTTCCAATCGGCCAACCGCGCCAAAATTCCGCCGGAAGTGCTCAACAACATCGTGGACGCCATGTCCCATTCCATTTCCCGCGTATTTCTGTTTGCGCTGATTCCAATCGCCATCGCCGCGGTCGTGGTGGCCAGCATGGGAAATGCCAGAGTCACCGTCAGCAAGGAACAAAAGGCCGCTTCGGCAAAACAGCAGAAAACGGTATAAACCGGTTAAAAAATGCAAGGGCTGTTCGTTTCCACGGGCAGCCCTTGCTGATTGAAGGCAAACTTTTAATTACAACACGAATGTGGACATTATTTTTATATAGGACAAGAGCGATATATTTTTTCAAGTATGCACAGGCAAAAAAACGCTAAATGTCGTACCTTGACCGGGTTCACTCACAACGCGGATGAACCCGCCGTGGGCCCGGACTAAATGATGAGCAATCGATAATCCGAGGCCCGTTCCGCCTGTGTGCCGCGAACGGGCCTTTTCCACACGATAAAAACGATCGAACAGGTGAGCCAATTCATCGGCTGGAATACCGATACCGGAGTCTATCACCGAGACACATACATAAAGTGTATTCTGATCCCAAACTTGATCTTCAATGACAACCGAAACCTTTCCGCCTTCCGATGTGTAGCGAACTGCATTTGTCAACAAATTGATGAACACCTGCGTCATTCGTCTCGCGTCTGCCATCACCGTTACCGGCCTTGTGTTTGAAGAGAAGCACATTTCCAGCCCGTTCTCCTCAGCCTCCACGTTTATATCGCCCACGATTTGTTCAAGTCTTGCTGAGAGATCGAGCGGTTTGCAATCCAGCGCCAATCGGCCCGCCTCAGCCAGCGACAAGACATGAAGATCTTCCACAAGCAGTCCTAAGCGGATCACTTCGTCATGGAGTCTAAGCAGCATTTCCGGGGGAACGGATTGACCGGCCTGCTGAGCATTTTCTAGTTTGAGCTGCATGATCGACAGCGGGGTCCGCAGCTCATGAGCGACATCCGCTACCAACCGCCTGCGAGCGTCCTCGGCTTCCCGGAGACGGAGCGTCATGTCATTGAATGTCCGGATGACTTTGCCGTATTCGTCCTTTGATTTTACAGGAACGTTCACGTCCAGATCTCCCTGCGCAACGCGTTCGATCGCGGCAACAAGCTTTCGAAGCGGGATCGTGAGCACCCCCGAAATCCATAAACTGGCTAACAGCCCGGTTGCGATGAAAAAGAACCAATTCCCAAGCTCGAATTTCCGCATTTTTCCTGAAACGTAAGTCTTCAAGTGCTCAATTTGTTCCCCGGGCGTTGCGTTCAAATAAGCTGTACTGATTTCTTCCTTGCGATATTGATCGAACAAAGACTCCATATAAGCCTGCTTGGTAACGGCATGAACACCTCCGATAATAAAAACGAGCAGTCCCATGCAGACAAATATTTTTTGGCGAACCGTGAGCGTCATGATTGTTCACCGAATCGGTAACCGAAACCATAGACCGTTTGAATATAACGGGGATTGGCCGAATCGTCTCCCAGCTTGCGGCGAAGATTCCGGATGTGGGAATCCATCGTTCGTTCGTATCCCATATATTCATCCGCGAGGGCGGCTTTTAACAATTGCAGGCGGCTGAAAACCATTCCGGGACGCGCAGCCAATGTGAGCAAAATTTTGAATTCGGTCGGTGTCAGTTGAATCTCCTGGCCATCCTTGAATACCTGACATTTGGTCTCGGAAATGGTCAGGTTATCTCTTTCAAGCAGTATTGGCTTGTCTTCAGGTCCACGCAAGCGGCGAAGCAACGCCCGGATTCGCGAAGACAGCTCGCGCAAGCTGAACGGTTTCGTCAAATAATCGTCCGCACCGATTTCAAGACCGACGATTTTATCCGTTTCATCCGAACGGGCTGTAACCATAATAATGCCGCAATTCGAGGTTTGTCTGATTTCACGGCACACGTCGATGCCGCTTTTCTCCGGAAGCATCCAATCAAGCACAATGAGATCTGGCCGTTCAGACCGGGCAATCATGAGCGCTTCTTTCCCGGTGTGGGCGATCAATACTCGAAACCCCTCACGATGCAGATAGGTCTGCATCTCCTCTAGCATGCCCGGTTCGTCCTCCACAAGCAACAACTTCGGTTCCATTCGAATCCCATCTTTCCAGTTTAGTCTGCTTCAAGTAGGTGAGCTCCATCACTTACCCCAAATTATACTGTGTTTTAACACGATCATGAATAAATCCATACAAAAGGAGGCGGATCTGCATAAGTTCTCGACATTTATTGTTTACACTGACTGTGCAATGAGAGCGATAGTCGCATAAGAACAAAAATCTTAAATTAACGAAGGCGAGGATTCAAAGATGAGTAATCTACCCGTTAACCGCAGTGAACCTGAAGCCCTGGATCGTACGGTGGAAGCAGCCGATCTTTCACCGCTCGCAGTTAGAACGCGTGTCGTGTACAAGGCAGTGGTGAAGAACGAATCAAAAACAAAAAGGAGCTTTGGCCAATGAAAATAAAGATGGTGATGTTCGCTATATTTTGTGTTTTTCTACTTGTTCCATCAGTTGCTTCCGCTGCAGCGGCCAATGGTAATGTCGGATACGGAGAAGCTACCCCTGGACGAATCTGGGCTTCGTTAGATGCGGTGTTGGGCTTGATCGGCGCGATCCTCGGCGGGCTTTCTTTGGCTCGCTCCGCAGGCCGATTCGGTAAGGGCAGTGGAAGGCGCGGGGCCATCGTGTCCGCGGTGGTCGGGCTGATTGTTATAGCCTACGCCTTGCTGCATTTGACCATTTTTACCGGAGATTTCGGAACCGGCAACGGGCGGGCCGGAGCCATCATTGCCATTGTAATGGGGCTGGTCAGCATCGTCCTTGCCGGGTTGACTTTGGCTCGATCCCGCCATTCGGGCTGATGCTTACTCTTTAAATACCTGATTTCGGCCGACCTGGACCGCTTGCAAGCGGTCTATTTTTATTTGGGATACGAATATGAAGTTTTGCTGGATCTATTTTGAAAAATTTTTCTGTAAGGAATGGCTCGTTTAGACGGAATAAGGGAAAATTCGGATGAATTACCTCTTGACACAAAGGAACCTCCAATATAATATGAATTTATCTTAATTGTTTAAGATAAATAATAAAATAAGATAATTAACCGATTGAGATTAATGTTGACAGCGCTCCAAGATCTACAGAAAGCCAAAATTTTTCTCGAAAGGGGAGAGTGCTTATCGTATGAGCCGAATGGAATCGGCAGGACCGTTTCGATAAAAGGCCTGAGGATCGGGATGGGGTTACAAAAAAAGTCGTTTGAATGATGGAGGATGTTGAGGATGGATTATGGTTTACAGGGGAAAGTGGCAGTGATAACGGGAGGTTCGCGTGGAATTGGCAGAGCGGCTGCAAAGAAGTTCGCTGCGGAAGGGGCTCATGTCTACATCACCTATTTAAGCAACCGAAGCGAAGCGGACCGAACTATCGGCGATATTCAGGCGTCAGGCGGTTCGGGTCAGGCCGTCCAAATGTCCTTAAATGACGAGCAGAGCATTTCCCAGGCCTTCAACCAAGTGAAGAAGGAGAGGGGGCGGTTGGATGTGCTCGTGAATAACGCCGTCTTTTGGGGAGAGGAAGCCGCGGTAGAGGCGTGCGCGACGGAGGCGTGGTTTTCCGTTATCGATCAGACCGTCAAGGGAACGTATATGACAACGAAAGCGGCCGTTCCGCTTATGAAGCAGGGCGGATGGGGACGGTTGATTCACGTCTCTTCCAGCCTGGTATACGCCGGGAAACCGAACGAAACCGCAAACCTGACGGCCAAAGCGGCTTTGCACGGATTCAGCCGTACCTTGGCGGCGGAACTGGCTCCGGATGGAATTTACTCCAATGTTGTCATTCCTGAGCTCACGTTTTCGGAATGGGTCTCGCACGCATTCCCGCAACCGATGCTTGAAGATTATGCTCAATCGTTTCCGACGCGAAGGCTGGGCACTCCGGATGACGTTGCGAATTTGATCATTTATTTGGGATCAACGGCGAACAGCTTTGTCAATGGAGAAGAAATCCGCGTTACAGGCGGTAAATAACATGGGCAGAGTGCTGGTGCAGATCCATAAGAAGGCTACCTCCCAACCCAATGTCGTGTGGTCAGACGTCAGGTTATTTACCGATGGAAAGGAAACAACGTAATGTTCGAAACGATTACAAGTATGATGTTAACCTACGCGGTGACGGCGCTATGGATGATCGTCGGCACGGCGGCCGCGGGGCTTCCTTACGTAAAAGGTATTTTTCAACGGAAGGTCTGGAGAACGTTATTGCTTTGGATCAGTTATATTGGCCTTGCATTAGCCTTGTTATGGTTCATTCTGATGATCAGCCTATGGGTTAGAAACGGCTGGTGGTTCGTTGAAGGCATTGCCAAGACGATTCTGCCCATCATGTTGATTGGCTACGTTCCCTTGGTCCTGTATACACTTCCCCTATTAAGGAGACTACGGGTTTCCACTGCGGACGAATCGTCTTCAGATTCGATGATCACAACAACCGATCCGAGGCTGCTGATTCCGATTTATGCGGCCGCCCTTGCATCCGGCATTGCCGCCTTCCATACGATTTTCTCGCAGCCGACCCTTCCCAGCCTGCTGGAGACGGTGCTGATGATCACGCTATATCTCTTCGTTCTGGTTGTGCCATCCTTTATCGTCATCAGAAGATATTATGCGATCATGAAAGGTACATTTACCGTGGCTCCTTTATGGAAAAGGTTGTTGAAATTCGCCTTAGCGGGATTCACGACGGCCATTGTAGCAATCGGGGTGGTGGCCGTTCAGGCTTGGTCGGACTTTCACGCCTCGAAGCTTCCGGAAGCATCGGATATGATGAATCACCGCTGGCTGGACGAAGGAGGTGGCACGCCGACGATGATGACGGGTCATCAGAATCATGCTGATCATGCCAATATGGTGGAAGTAGCGAAACTGACGGGAGATATTTCCGCTCCTGCGGATATCCATTATGAGCTCGTTGCGCAGAAACGGGAAATTACGCTTGCGTCCGGTGCCAAGATCGAAGCTTGGACGTATAACGGCGAGGTCGCCCCCGAGCTGCGCGCAAGGCAAGGAGAGATGGTGGAAGTGAAGCTGATGAACCGGGATATCGACAAAGGTGTGACGATTCATTGGCATGGATACAACGTGCCGAACGCCATGGACGGCGTACCGGGCATGACCCAAAATGTCGTCAACCCGGGGGAATCGTTCACGTATAAGTTTCGAGCCGAGCAAGCAGGGACGTATTGGTTCCACTCTCACCAGCAGGCTGCAGAGCAAGTACGCAACGGCCTGTTCGGGGCCTTTATCGTCGAACCATCAGAGGAGACGGCCAGCTACGATGAAGAAGTGACGCTCATTAATCATAATTGGAACACCGATCAGGGGGAGAAGACGGCTTTCAAGGACCAGGACCGTGTGCAAAAAATGCAGGTAAAGCCCGGAAAGACCGTATTACTAAGGCTCATTAACGCCAACAATCAATCCCAAAAGTACTTGCTCCAGGGGAGTGAATATAAGATCACGAGTATTGATGGCACTCCTATCCTGCAGCCGGATCGGTTATCGGATCCAACCGCATTCAGGCTTGCGGCGGGCGGGAGATACGACGTCACATTTACGATGCCGAATCATCCCGTACTGCTCAAATTAGGCGATTCCACGGATATGGAGGGACCGAGCGTCGTTTTTTACGGGAATTTACCGCCGGACCCCATAAGCTTTAAAGCGGAATCGGGCTTGTTTGACCCGTCTCAATACGGGAAACCGGCAGATTTAGAACTGACATCCGTGACCAGGTTCGATCGGGAATTTAGGATGGTATTGGGAAACAGGCTGGGATTTTATAACGGGAAAATGAATTATCTTTGGACCATTAACGGAGAAGTGTATCCCCATACGCCTACTTTGGTTGTCAAAGAAGACGAGAAAATCAAAACGACGTTTATCAACAAAAGTCTCTCAGAGCATCCGATGCACCTCCACGGACATCAGATGACGGTTTTGAAGAAAAACGGCAAAAGAGTTCAAACGCCGTGGGTGACCGATACATTGAATGTTAATCCGGACGAAATGTATGAAGTGGCCTTTACAGCCGACAATCCGGGCATGTGGATGGATCACTGCCATATTTTAGACCACGCGGCCGTCGGGATGACCCTGCATCTGATGTATGACCATGTCATGCCCTCCTTTGAAGCGGGAGTGAGATCGGGAAATATGCCGGAATAAACAAATTGAAGGGAAAGATGATGAATGGAAAACCAAGCGAAAGATATTCAATTAATGAAGGAACTGTTTATGTCGTTGAGCGAGGCCTGGAACAAGGGGGACGGAGCGGCTTACGGCGATTGCTTTACGGATGACGCAGATTACGTGACATTTATGGGCCAGCACTTGAAAGGGAAAAAGGAGATTGCGGAGGTTCACCACATGCTGTTCCAGGGTCCGCTTAAAGGCACAACATTGGATTCTACGCTTACGGACGAAGTGCGGCCGCGTTTTTTAACGCCGGACATAGCGATTGTTCACGGGATCGGCGAGGTCAAATTGCCTAATCCAGCGCAGGACCCTAACGACAGAGGCTCAATTAATACGAATGTGGTGATCAGACAAAAAGAGGGATGGAAAATAGCGGCATTCCAAAACAGCCGGATCCAGTCGATGCCAGGCATGAATAAAGCAGGCTTACCCGTACCGCCTGTGATGGGGCCAACAAAAGAAATGCAATAAATAAAAAAATGCTCTCCTTATCGTATAAGGGAGCATTTTTTTATTAGCCAATCTTTAAACAAGTGTATTCAACATCTGAGATGCTGTGTGATGAACAGTGCAGCACGGTCCAGGGCTTGATCGGCTTCATCAAGAATACCTGTGAACGCCTGGAACACATGCGGGACGCCGGCGGTAACGTCAAGGATGACATCAACGCCTGCTGCACGTGCACGATCGGCTAACTGCGTGGAATCGTCAAGAAGCAGCTCGTTGGTTCCGACCTGCAGCAGGATCGGTGGGAATCCGGTAAGATCGGCGAACCTGGCGGGGCTTACGAGTTCATGATTCGGATCCTGTCCTGCGAGGTACATCTCGTCCGTCAATGCAAAGCCCTCACGAGTGAAAAACGGATCGAGCCCCATTTTGCTATCCATACTTGCTCCGGAATGCGTCTTATCGAGCCCCGGCGAGAACGTCACTACCGCTGCTGGCATCGGCAGGCCTGCGTCCCGTGCCATCAGGCAAGTCGAGACAGCAATACCGCCGCCGGCGGAGTCGCCGGCAAACGCAATAGACGATGCCTGGGCTCCATTGTCCAGAAGCTCACGATAGGCTGCGAGAGCATCCTCAAGAGCTGCAGGGAACGGATGTTCAGGGGCGAGGCGATAATCGAGTGAGACGGACCGGATACCGGTCTTGTCGACCAGGTTCGCGGTAAGGGACATAGCGGTGTAGGGGGAACCCATAATATACGAGCCGCCATGGAAATAAAGAATGATTCCTGGGCGGGTATCCTGTGCAGGGTCAACGATCACACCGGGCCGATGACCAATGGTCGTCGGCGTGGTCCGCACGCCCGCAGGTACTAACATAGTTGCCATCATGGCAGCAAAGCTCGCGCGCATCTCCTCGACGGTTTGCGGCTTGGCGGGCTTAGGACGCCGCAGCATTTCATCCAATTTCTTACGTTGTTCTCTAGACATATGAATAATCTCCTTCTCTTTTTTTTATATCGATTTCTACCGTAAATCTCTCCCAACGATCCGGCGTATTCATAGTGTATAATATGAATGTGACAGAACTTGTCACTATAATCTTTTGGGGTGAATATTTATGGGGAAGTCGAGGCGCCTGATTGAATTGATGATGGCGGTCAATCGAAAGCGGAAATTCACCGTCAAAGAGCTTGCCGAAGAATTTGGTGTGTCTACCCGAACCATGCTGCGCGATTTGCAGGAGCTAAGTGGAATGGGAGTGCCTTTATACTCTCAAGTTGGTGCAGGAGGCGGATACCATGTTCTGACTGAGCGAAGCCTTCCACCGATCTCATTTACAGAAAATGAGGCATTCTCCATGTTTTTTGCTTCCCATGCCCTTCGACACTTCAGCTCGCTGCCTTTCGAGGCATCTGCAAAATCCGCACTTCGAAAATTTTACAGGTATTTACCGGAAGATGTGAAAAGTCAGATCGACGAGATGCGAAACCGAATTGACTTCTTTACGCATACACGCCCAGAACGTGCTGACTACCTTGAGTTATTGCTCCAAGCGTCCATTAGAAGGTTGCCCGTAACAATCAATTATGGAATTCGAAAGAATGGTACCCATGAAAGAACGATTCAACCCATCGGTATATATGCCCATGAGGGATATTGGTTTTGCCCGGCTTACTGCTATTTCCGAAAAGCTTTCCGATTATTCCGGGTAGATCGGATAGGGTCAGCCGTCTTGGCGGATGCCGAAGCGTCATCGCCTACAGTGGATGTTTCAGAGTTGGATTTAACGAACTGGGGACCTCATTTCTACAGCACACGGGAAAGCGTAGATGTTAAAGTGAAACTAACGGCAAAAGGGATTGAGTTATTCCGAGAAAAGAGCTGGATTTTCCCTTGGGGAGAAGTACATCGTTCCAAGGACGGCACAGGCATACTGGAAATGGGTATATTCCCGTCGGAAATACCATTTTTTGCTGATTATTTTTTTTCGTTCGGTGCTGAAGCTGTCGTGCTCCAACCGGAAGAGCTAAGAGAAGCGGTCAGAACAAAGCTGGTCCGTGCTCTTGAAGAGTATAAAGTTTAAAAACTGCCAGTCTGCCGATTTCAAGTTTATTGGTGGATCTAGATTTCTTTCGCAAGTTAGATGCGGAGAACATTCCGCATGTTTTCTACCCCATTGTTTCCTGTCCACGGCAATCGATAGAGGTTTGTTGGCCGACTGTGCATATGGAAATCGTGAGGGTCCGCCCGCAATTATAGTATAATAACTTATATGAATAACTGGAGAAAGGGGGAGGACCGTGGCTAGAACGAAGGCTTTTGATACGAATGAGATCCTGCATAAGGCTATGAACATCTTTGGGAATCGCGGCTATGAAGGCACCTCGTTACCGGATTTAATCACTGGACTGGGCATTGCCCGTCAGAGTATATACGATACGTATGGAACGAAGTGGGAGTTGTTTTTCGCAGCAGTCAAGCACTATATGGATCAGAAGAATCAGGAGCTGAGGAAGCATTGTGAAGGGCCTGGAACGGTGGTTGACAAGGTGGAGCTCGTTTTCACTACCATCATTAAGGTCCTAATGGACCCCGAACAGCGCCTGCAATGCTTCATTATTAGCAGCGCGATCGAGCAGGCCCCTCATCATGAGGAGCTGGCTGTTTATTTGCAGGCGAATACCGAACTGTCGGAGCAGATCTTTTACACGATGCTGGAACATGCGGTGACAGAAGGGGAAATAGGCACGGAGGTGAACATCCGAGATCTTGCCCGTTTCCTCGTGCATGAGCGGATCGCTCTGATAACGTCAGCCAAGCTCGGAATGGATGAGCCGAAGCTGCTTGGCATCATGCAAATGGTACTGTCCGTCTTCCGGACGATGCAAGGCAGCTAAACGGTAAGTCTCTTATACAAGTGAATCCCTGAACCCAAAAGGCTCTCCTAGGGTCATCTTAAACGATGATGACAGGAGAGCCTTTTTTCTCAAAGTGCTCTTTGGTTATCCGTTGAAAACCATGCCTTGTTCAGCGAAATGAATTGTTCAAGGGAACGCGGCTCTCGCCCGGTTACGCTTTGGCGCAACGAGTATCCGTGCCCGTGTCCGGCATTCGTGAAGTTCTGCATGAAGTAGGAAGGGCGCAGAACGGCCCATTCGGGGGCATGCTGACGAAGATAATGGTGAACGGCGCCGAAGACGGGTCCATTTTCCGGAATCGAGGCACTGGATAACAGGACGAAGCGCTTAACCGAGGCGTCAAGTGCTCTGCGGATAAAAGGAATCATGACCTCTTCAGGGTGCATACTTGCGGGTGCAACCAAATACACGGCATGAACGTCCTTATTTTTCTGACTGAACAGTCAAATATATTCGGACCAATCGATCAAAAAAAAGATCGATCTGGGCCATTGGCACTGTTTTTTTTGCTTTCGCTAAAGTGTAATTTTTAACTTTTAACTGGCAGAAAAATGACAGATTTTAATCGGCATAGTAGAATAATAGAGAAATCATGTTTACCAGCAATGAACGGTGTAAAATTATGTCGAGAGAGGGATTTGACCATGTCGGATCAGCATTTGAAACCGGATTCGCAAGAGAGCCAGGTTCAGTCCAAGGAACTGCTCGATGCGCTGATGGCTTTTAAAAAGGGAGATTTTACATACCGCATGCCATACGATCAGACGGGCATCGCCGGAAAAATCGCAGACACCTTTAATGAGATCATGGAAATGCAGGAGAGCCTTGTGTCCGAAATCGATACCGTTGCCAGGGTTGTCGGTAAAGAGGGCAAGCTGTCGCGCAGGTTTTCCCATAAAAATACCGGCGGGTCTTGGGAGGCGGCCGTAGAATCGTTAAACGGTCTTGTCAGTGATCTGATCCAGCCGACCAGCGAGATGGTGCGCGTGATCAACGCGGTTGCCCAGGGCGATTTGCGGCAAAAGGTAGATCTGGAGTTTGAAGGGCGGCCGCTGACCGGCGAGTTCAAAAAATCCGCAAACAACATCAACAAGATGGTCAACCAGCTGAGCAAGTTTGCTTCCGAAGTGACCCGCGTAGCCAAAGAGGTGGGGACCGAAGGCATTTTGGGCGGTCAAGCCGATGTTGAAGGCGTCTCGGGGACATGGAAGGATCTGACCGACAGCGTGAACGGCATGGCGGCTAATCTGACGAGCCAGGTCCGCAGCATCGCCGAAGTGACGACGGCAGTGGCCAAGGGCGATCTCACTAAGCAGATCACGGTCAATGCCAGCGGCGAAATTTTGGAATTGAAAAATACGATTAATACGATGGTGGAACAGCTGTCTACCTTTGCGTCCGAGGTCACCCGAATGGCCCGCGAGGTCGGCACGGAAGGAAAGCTCGGCGGGCAGGCGAACGTCAAGGGCGTGTCCGGCACGTGGAGAGATTTGACGGAGAGCGTCAACGACATGGCCACGAATTTGACGGATCAGGTCCGCAATATCGCGGTCGTTACGACAGCTGTTGCCAACGGGGATTTATCGAAAAAAATTACGGCCAACGTTCAGGGTGAAATCCTGGAACTTAAAAATACGATCAACACGATGGTGGACCAGCTGTCCATGTTCGCTTCCGAAGTGACGAAGATCGCCCGCGAAGTCGGCACCGAGGGCATACTGGGCGGACAGGCGGAGGTCAGCGGCGTTGCGGGAACATGGCGTGATCTGACCGAAAGCGTCAACTCCATGGCCAGCAATCTGACCAATCAGGTCCGCAACATCGCCGAAGTGACGACAGCGGTGGCGAAGGGCGACCTGTCCAAACACATTACGGTTAACGCCAAGGGTGAAATTCTCGAGCTGAAAAATACGATCAACACGATGGTGGATCAGCTCAGCACGTTTGCGTCCGAGGTTACCCGCGTGGCCCGCGAGGTCGGAACGCTCGGCATGCTTGGCGGTCAGGCGCAGGTGAAGGGCGTGGCCGGCACGTGGCGCGATTTGACCGAGAACGTCAACTACATGGCCTCGAACCTGACGAACCAGGTGCGCAATATCGCCGTCGTTACGACGGCGGTGGCGAACGGGGACCTGTCGAAGAAGATCACCGCGGACGTGCAGGGCGAAATCCTTGAGCTGAAAAACACGATCAATACGATGGTGGATCAGCTCAGCACGTTTGCATCCGAGGTTACCCGCGTCGCCCGCGAGGTCGGCACCGAAGGGAAGCTCGGCGGACAGGCCGAGGTCCGGGGCGTCGGCGGCACGTGGAAGGATTTGACCGAAGGCGTCAACAACATGGCCCGCAACCTGACGAATCAGGTGCGGAACATCGCCGAAGTGACGACGGCGGTAGCGAAGGGCGATTTGTCCAAGAAAATTACGGTCGACGTCAAGGGCGAACTGCTCGAGCTGAAAAACACAATGAACACGATGGTGGACCAGCTCAGCAATTTCGCGTCGGAAGTAACGCGGGTGGCCAGCGAGGTCGGAACAGAAGGCAAGCTCGGCGCCCAGGCGAACGTCAAGGATGTGTCGGGTACCTGGAAGGACCTGACCGATACGGTGAACAACATGACGCGAAACCTGACGATCCAGATGCGGAACATTGCCGGTGTGACCACAGCGGTCGCCAACGGAGATCTGTCCAAGAAAATTACGGTCGACGTCAGCGGCGAGCTGCTGGAGCTGAAAAATACAGTCAATACGATGGTGGACCAGCTGAACTCGTTTGCCTCCGAGGTCACGCGCGTCGCCCGCGAAGTCGGAACGGACGGCAAGCTGGGCGGACAGGCACAGGTGAGCGGGGTCGGCGGCATCTGGAAGGATTTGACCGACAACGTTAACATTATGGCGAACAATCTGACGGATCAGGTCCGCGGCATCGCCAAGGTCGTGACGGCCGTGGCAAACGGGAACCTGAAGCAGAAGCTGAACGTGGATGCGAAAGGCGAAATTGCCGAATTGGCCGATACGATCAACAATATGACCGAGACGCTGGATACGTTCGCCGATCAGGTCATTACCGTCGCCCGTGAAGTCGGCGCAGAAGGAAAGCTGGGCGGTCAGGCAAGCGTTCCGGGAGCCGCCGGCACCTGGCGGGATTTGACCGACAATGTCAACTATATGGCGAGCACATTGACCACGCAGGTCCGTGCAATCACCAATGTGGCCACGGCGGTAGCCAAAGGGGATCTGTCCCGAACGATCGATGTCGCAGCGGCTGGCGAAGTTGCCGCGCTGAAGGACAATGTGAATGAAATGATCCGGAACTTGAAAGAGACGACCCGCATCAATACCGAGCAGGACTGGCTGAAGACCAATCTCGCCAAGTTTTCGAGATTGCTGCAGGGACAGCGCGACCTGTATGCCATCAGCCGCATGATCCTGTCGGAGCTGGCGCCGCTCGTGTCGATTCAGCATGGGGTCTTCTATATCAACGAGCCGGAGAACGACGAACCGGTGCTGACGCTGTTTGCCAGCTACGCCTACCAGAACCGGAAGCATCTGTCGAACCGCTTCCGTGCCGGCGAAGGGCTGGTCGGCCAGTGCCTCGTGGAGAAGCAGCGTATCCTGCTGACGAATGTGCCGCATGATTATGTCATGATATCTTCGGGACTCGGCGAAGCCGTGCCGCTCAATATCGTGCTGCTGCCGATTATTTTCGAGGAGCATGTGCTTGGCGTGCTGGAGCTGGCGTCCTTCCGGGCGTTTACCGAGATTGATCTGGCTTTCCTGGATCAGCTGACCGAATCGATCGGCATCGTCGTAAACACAATGCAGGCCAACCGCCGGACGGAGGAGCTGCTCATGCAGTCGCAGTCCCTGACGGAGGAGCTGCAGAAGCAGCAGATGGAGCTTCAGCATACGAATGAGGAGCTGGAGGACAAGGCGAAGCTGCTCGTCCTGCAAAAGGCCGAGGTCGAGAGCAAAAATCAGGAGGTCGAGGTTGCGAAGCAGTTCCTCGAGGAGAAGGCGGAGCAGCTTGCGCTGACCTCACGCTACAAATCGGAGTTCTTGGCCAATATGTCGCATGAATTAAGAACGCCGCTCAATTCCCTCCTCCTTCTTGCCGAACAGCTTGCGGATAACCCGGATGAGAACTTGACCGAACATCAGGTCAAATTCGCCAAAACGATCCAGGATTCAGGTCTGGAGCTGCTGAACCTGATTAATGAAATTTTGGATCTGTCCAAAATTGAATCAGGCACCGTAACGCCGGACTTCAGCGAAGTGTCCCTCAAAGCGCTGACGGACAGCCTCGACCGGTCGTTCCGCCCGATGGTGGATAACAGCCTGCTCGAGTTCAGCATCAAGGTGGATCCAAACGTGCCGGATACGGTGGTTACCGATCAGAAGCGGCTGCAGCAGGTGCTCAAAAACCTCCTGTCGAACGCCTTTAAGTTCACGGAGAAGGGCCAGGTTACTTTGGCCCTGCGGCGGGCCAGCGAAGGCTGGAGCAGGGATAACGAATCGCTGAACCAAGCGCCGAACGTGCTGTGCTTCTCGGTCAGCGACACCGGAATCGGCATTCCGGAGGACAAGCAGCAGATCATTTTCGAGGCGTTCCAGCAGGCGGACGGCAGCACGAACCGGGTGTATGGCGGCACGGGGCTCGGATTGGCCATTTCCCGCGAGATCGCCCAATTGCTTGGCGGGGAACTGACGCTTTACAGCGTCGTCGGCAAAGGCAGCATTTTCAACCTCTACCTGCCGGTCGACACGGAAATGGGGCCGCAGGAGGAAACGCCGAAATACGTGCCGGAAGTCATCGATGTCACGCCGCCGGAGCAGAAGCTGACCTTCAGCCGCAAGGCGGATGACGTGAACGACGACCGGGAGCGGATCGAGCCGGGAGATCGCGTCTTTCTCATCATTGAAGACGACGTCAAGTTTAACGAAATCCTGCTGGAGCTGCTGCACCGGAAAAATATCAAGGCCGTCATCACGACAAAAGGATCCGGCGCACTCGAGCTGGCGAGAAAATACCAGCCAGAGGCGATTACGCTCGATCTGCGCCTCGGCGACATGGACGGCTGGATGGTCATTGAGCACTTGAAGAACGACTTGGCAACCCGGCATATTCCGGTCTGCGTCATCACCGTCGAAGAGGATGAAGTTGAACTGCTCCGCAAGGGAGTCTATGAGTATGTCTGCAAGCCGGTCACCAACGAAGACCTCGAGAAGGCGCTGGATCAGCTGAGCCGGTTTGCCGCTGAACAAAGCCGCAGCCTGCTGCTGGCCGCAACGGAAGATGAGCGCTGCAAGGAATGGGCGGCTCTTCTGGGCAGCGAGGACGTGCGGATCGTCATGGCGCAGACCGCCCGAGAAGCGCTCGAGACCTTGAAGAATGAGCATTTTGACTGCGTGCTCGCGGATAACGATTTGGAGGATATGAACGTTCTGCAGTTCGTCCGGGAAATGCAGAAAAATCCAAAGAACAAGCACATGCCATTGGTCTTGAACCGTAGCGTCAAATGGAACCATGACCAGGAGGAGGAACTGGAAGAGCTAACCAAATCCGCGGTCATCAAAGAGGTCAAGACGCCAGCCCAGATGATCGACGAGACAAGCCTGTTCCTGCACCGCAAGCCGGATGACCTGCCAGAACAGGCGGGAGAGCTTGTGCGCAAGCTGTATCAATCCGACGAGATGATTCAGTATAAAAAGGTTCTGGTAGTGGACGACGACATCCGCAACATTTTTGCCCTGACTACCATCCTGGAGCGTCATCAGATGATGGTCGTTCCTGCCGAAAACGGACACGAGGCTATTCAAATTCTGGAGCAGACGCCGGATATCGAGATCGTGCTGATGGACATCATGATGCCGGTTATGGATGGTTACGAAACGACGCGGGCGATCCGCAGCAAGCCGCAGTTCAAAGATCTCCCGATCATTGCTCTGACCGCCAAGGCGATGAAAGGCGACCGTGAGGAATGCCTGGAAGCCGGCGCATCCGACTACATTACCAAGCCGGTGAACAGTGCGCAGCTGTTGTCGATGATCCGCAGCTGGCTCGGAACGACGGCATCTGAGGAGGATGCCGGACCGGACCAGGAGGAGTAGAAGGAACGGACATGTTAGAGATGTTTCCCGCTGTTTGTGGTGGGAGGCATCTCTTTTTCTATTCTCGGAAAAGTCCCTATCACAGTAAGCCCCTGTTCTTTGATCCTGCTTGGCGGGGAGAGCGTGATTTCCAGGGATGTTTTGCCTTTCGGCGGAATGGTTAGACTCTTTATAGAAGGGCCGCGGCCGCTTCATCGGCGCCAACCGTACCCGGAGATGAAGGCAACGACTACTACGCAGAAAGAAGGGCTTTTCAATGAACGAATCTCTCAAATCCGTAACCGACTGGCTGAACGCACATAAACAGCAGACCGTTATGATCCGCAAACAGGAGCTTGAGGACACCGACCAGACACGTATCACGCTGGAGGATGTGGAATACAAGCCGAGCACACCGACAATTGACGAATATACCGAAGGGGATTCGCTGATCCTGCACGGCAGCGGAGCTGTGGTGAACGAGCAGGGAGATGTCCCCCTTCCGCAGAGCACATACCAAATTTACGTTGACGGATTGAAGCACGCGGATGTGCAGGAGCAGCAGCTTTCCATGGAAACGGAACGGGCAAAATATGAAATTTTCATACAATCTTGAAAAATTTCAATAAGTATCTTTGCATATTCCAATAAATGTGGTAAAGTAAAAACTGACCTTATGACTGGAATTGAAAATTGGTCAGTTTTTGCTGATACGCGTTTAGATGGGAGGAGAACATCATAGGATCGGTCGACCGGAAGAAACAGGTGCTGGGCGCGGCTGCCCAGTCCTTTTCCTTGTTCGGGTACAAGGCGACGACGATGGAGCAGGTAGCGAAGATCGCTAATGTGGGAAAAGGAACGATTTATACGTTTTTTGATACGAAGGAACAGCTGTTTGACGAAATTCTGCACGGCGTCATCTCCGAAATGAAAACGATCATTGAGCGGGAAGTGGATCACCGGAAGCCGTTTTTCGACAACCTGTTCCGGGTTCTGGATTCCCTTCTGGAATTCCGGGGGGAGCATGAGCTGCTGATCAAGCTCTCACAGGAGGTCAGAGACTTCGGGACGCCACAGTCCCAAGAGGCGATGAGCCGGGTGGAGGGTGTCATCCTCGGCTATATGGAGAAGGAAGTCCGGTTCGCGGTGGAGCAGCACGAAATCCGTGAATGCGATCCGTCCGTCGTCGCTTTCCTCATGCTGAAAATGTATGTCGCCTTGACGTCCGAATGGAACAAACAGCATCAAGAAACGTTAACCAAGGCGGAAATCAGACAGCACTTCCGGCTGTTTCTGGAAGAAGGGCTGTCTGTGAAATAACCGGGCATGCGTTATATCCCTTTATAAGAGCAGGGACCGCTGCGGCCCTTAACAGGCGCCACGGCGAAGTACCCGAGTACGTCTCGGAGCAATGGCCCCACGATGTGGGGTCCTTTTGTCCGGAGTATTTCCGTATGCGCAAAACTGACCAATTGAAGAAATCAGTCAATGATACTCGGGAGTGTCTGAGTCATACTAAATAACGTAAAGGGGGAAGCCCGGGAACATGAAATCAATAGCCGTGTTTTTTAAAGATTTGGCGGCGGCCGTAAAAAATCCGAAAGTGCTCATTCCGGTCATTGCCGTCATGTTTATTCCGATTTTGTACAGCGGCGTATATCTGGCGGCCTTTTGGGACCCCTACGGTCATCTGGACCAACTGCCGGTAGCGGTGGTCAACAAGGATAAGGGCGCCGAATTCAAAGGCAAGCAGCTGCACATCGGAGACGACTTGGTGGACGAACTGAAGAAAGGCAAGGACTTTGACTGGGAATTCGTCAGTGAAAAAGAAGCTGAGCAGGGAATCAAGGATAACCGCTATTATATGAAAATTACGATCCCCGAGGATTTTTCCAGCAAAGCGACGACGCTGATGGATGAAAATCCGCAGCCGGCCAGCATCGAATACGAGCCGAACGGAGACTACAACTTTGTGGCCTCCCAGATCGGCAATACGGCCGTAAAAGATATCAAGTCCAAAGTATCCGCGAAGGTAACGGAATCGTATACCGACAGCCTGCTGGACAATTTTACGGAGGTATCGGACGGTTTGGCTGAAGCCGGTGAAGGCGCGGGCAAGCTGCACAACGGCACCAATGATCTGGATGAAGGAGCCGTCAAGCTGAAGGAAAACCTCGGCAAGCTGGCCGCAGGCACACTGGAAGCGAAGGACGGTATGGGTCCGCTGGCCAAAGGGGCCAGCGACCTGACCAAAGGTGTTGGCGACCTGGAAGGCGGCGCCAAGCAGCTTGCCGGCGGGCTCAGCCAGCTGAGCAGCGCGCAGGGTCAGCTGACCGCAGGGGCCGTGTCGGCCCAGAAGGGCGGCGAGCAGCTGTATCAAGGGCTGCAGTCTTCGCTCAAGGGCGCCCAAGACCTGAATGCCGGTCTGAAGAGCGCCGATGAGGGCGCGGCCGGACTGGAATCCGGTCTGAAGGCGTCGGAGAAGGGAAGCGCCGATCTGGCGAGCGGCCTTGAATCTTCCGCAGGCAGCGCACAGAAGGTCGCCGACGGCGCCAAAGGCGTGGCCGACGGCCTGCAGCAGCTGGCCAAAGCGAGCCCTGAGCTCGCGGCAAACCCTGAGCTGCAGAAGCTGATCGCAGCCAGCCAGGCGGTAGCCGACGGCAGTGCCCAGCTCGCGCAGGGTCAGCAGCAGCTGCTCAGCGGGGCGAACTCGCTGCATGACGGCCAGAAGAAGCTGGCCAGCGGCGCGGCCCAGCTGCATGCGGGCACGCAGCAGCTCACCGCAGGCAGCGGACAGCTCGTACAAGGCCAGCAGCAGCTCGTGGCCGGCGCATCCAAGCTGAATGCCGGCCAGCAGCAGCTTACGGCCGGCCTGCAAACGTTCGGCCAGAAGCTGTCCGAAGCGGCCGGCGGCAGCCAGAACCTGGTGGGCGGCGCCCAGCAGCTCCTGGCAGGATCCAGCCAGCTGCAGGGCGGCGTGAACAAGCTGGCCAGCGGGCTCGGAACACTTGCTGACGGTTCGCAGCAGCTGAACAGCGGCGCAGGTGACCTGAAGAGCGGCATCAGCAAGCTGGAGGACGGTTCGAAGGAGCTGCAGACGAAGCTGACGGACGCGGCGGATAAAACCTCCGAGCTCAAGAAGACCGATGCGCTTGTGGAAATGTTCGCTTCCCCGGTTGATACGAAGGAAATCGATGACCGCAAGGTGCCGAACTATGGCACGGGCCTGACGCCGTACTTCATGTCGCTCGGCCTGTTCGTCGGAGCGCTCATTTCGACGCTGGTCATTTCGCTCAAAGGAACGACGGTTCCTGGCGCTTCCGGCTTCAGCCGATTTGTCAGCCGCTCGCTGTCCTTCGCAGGCATGAGCTTGTTCCAGTCCGTGGTCGCGGCAGCGATCATTTTGTATGGACTGGGGCTGGAGGTTCGAAGCGTACCACTCTTCTTCCTCTTCTCCTTTATTACGAGCTTGACGTTTATGTTTATCGTGCAGGCGTTCGTCACCTGGCTGGATATGCCGGGACGCTTCCTGATCATCATCCTGCTGATTCTGCAGCTGGCAACCAGCGCCGGAACGTTCCCGCTGGAGCTGATTCCGGATTGGCTGAAGCCGCTGAATCCTTGGCTTCCGATGTCCCACAGCGTGCTCGGATACAAGGCGATTATCGCCAGCGGAGATTTCGATCTGGTGTGGAAGCAGGCAGGCATCCTGGGTATCGATGCCGTGATTTTCCTTGCTTTGACCCTTGTCTACTTCCTGATCAAGGGCCGCAAGGCGAAGGAAGTTCCTGCAGAGCCGCAAACGGCTTAATTGCACCGCGATAACAATCCATTCACAGGAGTTCCGGTTCTTCCCATCGAAGGACCGGAGCTCCTTTTCGCCTTATCACGCATAAGATGATACGGGTAGATTTCGGACATTGACGATATTGGGTATAATAAGAAGATACAGACAGGAATGAGGGTAGATAAAAAGATGATAATTCTGAAGACGAAAGACCAGATCAAGTACATGAAAGAAGCGGGCGAAATTTTGGCTGCCTGCCACCGTGAGATCCGCAAGATGATCGCTCCCGGCATCACCACTATAGAGATTGACCGTTTCGCAGAACAATTTATCCGCAAGCATGGGGCTACACCCGAGCAGAAAGGATACAACGGTTTTCCTTATGCGACCTGTACTTCGGTAAACGACGTGATCTGCCACGGCTTTCCGGGCAAAACGGTGCTGAAGGACGGGGATATCATTACCGTGGATATGGTGGTCAACCTGAAAGGCTGGCTGGCCGACTCTGCATGGTCCTATCCGGTCGGAAACATTTCCGAGCAGGCGCAGCGCCTGCTGGACGTGACGCATGAATCCCTGTACAAAGGAATCGAGAAGGCGGTCATCGGCAACCGGATCGGCGACATTTCGCATGCAATCCAGGTTTATGCCGAAGGTGAAGGCTTCTCGGTCGTACGCGATTTCATCGGCCACGGCATCGGGGAGGAAATGCACGAAGCGCCGCAGGTTCCCCACTACGGGCCGGCGAATGTGGGTCCACGGCTGAAAGAAGGCATGGTGATTACGATCGAACCGATGCTGAATACCGGCACTTACCGGAGCAAGATGGACAGCGACGGATGGACCGCCAGAACGCTGGACGGCGGACTGTCGGCCCAGTACGAGCATACCCTCGCGATTACGGCGAACGGTCCGGAAATTTTGACGGCACAGTAATCGAACTCTCTAGACGGCCTTCAGAAATACAAAAAGAGAAGCATCCTTGTGATGCTTCTCTTTTTTATGTGGAGCATAAGTTATTTCAAATACACCGCAACGCAGATGATGATGGCCAGGACCACGGTCACCACGTACATGGAAGTCAGCTTGGACAAATTCTTCTTCGTACGATGCTCGTATTCCGGGTTACGCTTCTTGTTTTCTGCGGAAAAACCGACCCAGAACGTCCCGACAGCAGCCAGCAGGGCGATGCCGATCACGACGATGTAAATCCACATATACAATCACCTTCCTTGATCCCTGGCTGTGCATGACAGGAACGCATTCTTTGCTTCATCATACCATGCACCGGTGGATCAGTGAACCCTTTGCTTGTACTTTCCGGAGTTCACCATCGTAATGGTGACGTCCACGTTTTTCAGCATATCCTCGGTCAAAATAAAATCGGACTGCTTGCTGAGCTCCCTCCATTTGTCAGGGTATTTCCGGTACAGCTTGTCCTCCAGCATCAGCACGTCGGATTTCAGGGCAACGCCTTTTTTATAGCTCTCGATGACTTCCTTCTTGACCAGTTCAGCGGCCATTTTCTCCAGCGTCGACTCGGGTGTATCCTTGATGAGCAAATCTACGTAGGATTTTAGACCGATCCGGATATTGAAATGTATTTTATCGTTCTCCAATTTGGGTTCGACGACAAAATGCGGCTTCATCAGGATCAGGGTGGCTACGGGAGTCTGACCGATAGGAATGTTGACGGGTGACCGTTCAAGCTGCCGCTGAATCCAGCGGGTTCCCCTCAGGTCATCCTCCGAGAGCCATCCGCGAAGCTCCCTGTTGTCAAAGAAATATGCGCCGGATACCCGGTGCATCGGGTGATCCTTTTTATCCTCATACCAGTCCTTATAGTCGATCGTCAACGAAGGAAGAATTGCTGTCCCGCTTGGTTCTCTCAGCTGGGCCAAAATTTTGAACTCGTAAATGGGCAGGATGAACGAACGCTGCGTATAAATCTGCTGCGGTGATTCCAATACGCTTTCCAGCGGAGAAAAATTCAGGATGGACTTCTCCGTCAAAATGTCTTGAACCGGATCTCTCGTCCCGTACAGCAGCACGTTATAGCGGATCTCCCGGAACCGGTTCAGCATGTCAAACACTTGGTCCATGCCATGCTTGAGCAGCCGCTCGGAACAAACGACCGCTTTCATATGGCCCCAAAATACACGGCGCTGGGCCGTCGAGTAGATGGACGTCAGCGATTCGGTCACGGTCTTCCCTTCTCCCGTACCGATCCAGATCGGCACAACTTTACCGACCTGGGCATTTTGGGATTGAGCAACATTCGAGAAGTTCAGCACCTGAATGTAGCTTTTATATTTTCCATCCACATAATCAAGTCCGATCGCGGTCACATAGGCCATATTCTGAATATCCTTGGAGTTCCAGCATCCCGGCAGGAGAAGCAGCAGCGCACAGCACACGATGGATAGCACTGTTCTTTTCATGTCGGAGATTCCCCTTGATGATCCGGATCCTGCGGATTCAGGAAGGAGGTGCGGCTTTTGACTTTATCCCACGGCAGACGGATGACCGAGTTGATAAAATCCTTGAACCGGAAAGGCGAAACCGGCGCAAGATAGGACTCTCCGAACGTCCGGAGGCGGGATACGTAGATCAGCAGCAGAATCAAGCCGAGAATGAGACCGTACATGCCCAGAAACGAGGCGATCAGGAACAAGGTGAACCGGATAACACTGATGACCGAGGTTAAGCTTTGGTTGACCAGGGTCGCGCCGGTGACGGTCGTAATGGCGCCTACGACGACCGATGACGGAGAGACCAGCCCGGCACGGATGGCGGCGTCACCGATGATGAGACCGCCAATGACGGTCAAGGTCTGGCCGATCGTGGTGGGCAGCCGGATGCCGGCCTCGCGGAAGATCTCAAACAGCAGGAGCAGCAGAAACAGCTCCATCTGAGCGGAAAAGGGCAGGCCCAGACGAGTCACTGATATGGTCGCCAACATCCGGTATGGGAGCTGGTCCTGGTGAAATGCGGTCAAGGCCACCCAGAATCCCGGAAGAGCCACGGACAAGACGAGACTGAGCACGCGAATCAGGCGCACGAAGGAGACATAAATGTAGTTAAAGTGGATGTCTTCCGGCGACTTCATGAGCAGGGACAGCGAGCCAGGACCAGTAAGCGCCATCGGATTGCCGTCTACGATGATGACAAATCTCCCGTTGATCAACGAGCTGACCGCATAATCCGGCCGGCCCGTAAAATCGATCAGCGGCAGCAGGGAATACTTCGAGTCGGACAGCAGTTCCTCCAACTGGCTCGCCGTATACAGTCCGTCCATGTCGATTTTGGACATCCGCTTTTTGACTTCCTCCAGAAGCTTCGGTGAGATGATGTCATCAATGTAAAGAAGCGATACGCGCGTACGCGTTCGTCTGCCCATAATAAATGTCTCATTGCAGAGTGTTGTGCTGCGGAGCCGCTTGCGGATCAGCGCGACGTTTGTGCTGATATCTTCGGTGAAACCGTCTTTCGGACCTTTGACAGAAATTTCAGTGGTAGACTCTTCCGGGGTCCGCTTGGGCATGCTGCTGATGTCCATCGTATACAGCTCGTTGGTATGCGGGAGGAACAGGACGACACTCCCCTGAAAGACCGCTTCTTCCACCTCGCTGCTGGGCGCGTTGTGCTTTAGCGCACTCAGCGGAAGTTTGCCTGCAAGCAGTTCGCCTTTTTTGGATGGAAGGCCGTCTTTCTCATACATGTCGTAGAGCTCCGGCAGAATGACTTTGCCGATCTGCGACGACTCGCACAGACCATCAGCAAAGACCAATACGATTTCCGAATAAGGATTGGATTTGCTGAGCCGATGCATTTGGACTTTAATATCTGCACTTTTCGCAAACAAATCGTTCAGCTTACTGAAATTCCAAAGCGTCGGATCCTCCGAGGGGTTGTCTTCCTTTTGGTCTTTTTGGGACTTGTTATCATCCGACTGGCCGTCTTCTGAAGTTTCGTTATCGGTATTTTCATTTCTACTTTTACCTTTGCCGTTCTCTGCATCTTCATCGTTTCTTTTATCCTTGTCATGCTCGGACCCGCTGTTGTCCCCGTTGTCATCTTCGGTGTCGTCCAGCGGTGCGCGATTTTCCTGGCCCGATTCTTCTGAAGACGGATCTTCCGATGAATGGTCGCGCCGTTTACCTTGATCCCCGCTTTTTTCTTGATCCTGGTCACGTTTATCACCGTGCGGATGACCTTCTAATTTCTGGTCCTCTGCAGGTTCATTGCTCCCTTGGGGCAAGTTACGTTTATTTTCAGTATCCGTCATGTCGTACGTTCCCTCCTTTTCTCCGGAATGAAGGACATGCCAACGCACATCAGGGAATACACGATTCCCAAGATCAGCGATGCCGGAAAATAAAACCGGTACATCATGTTATAAAAGTCCTGCTGGCTGTACGGAAACATGCACAGCACGATGTAACTGAACGTAAGGGCGAGGATAAATCGGTTCCGCATCGTTTGACTGGAGAAAGGCATAATATCCGCAAGCAAAAACAAGGATAGGCTCACCCGTACGGTTGACCCGGCAAGCCACTGATACACCGACAAAAAGTCCACATGTTCCACATAATCGCCGATTTTGACAAGCCGCCACTGCTCATAAGGGGACGTGGCCTGCTTGGCCGCTTCATACGGCCCGAATTCGGTAATGGCTCCTATAACGGGTCCCAGCGTAATCCAAACCATCAACAGCGCAAACACGACCATATGCCAGGGTTTCACATTCGACCGGATCCGGTGCTGCATCGTGACGATGACGATGAGTTCGATGAACGCACCTCCCGCATACAGCATGCCATGAACAGGCGGCACCCAGCCGTGCTCCATCAGGGGGAACAGCAATTTGTAATTTTTGTGCGCCGTATTGGCAACCGAGACGAAAATCCCCAGGAAGACGACAATAGGCAGCAGGACGCCAGCTCCAATAGCCATGGAGCGCAGCCCGGTTTTTGCCATGTACAGGCAAACAAGCGCCAGTACGGTAACGAGCACCAGCTTCGGCGTGGCCGGCAGGTAATTGGTGATCGTCCAGGTGGAGGTATGAAGAAGCGTAAGGCCACCTATTAAATACAAATACAGGCATATCGGGGCCATGAGGACCCAGGAAATCCATGGTTTGGTCCGATCGGCAAGCCACGGCTGCAGCTTCCGGTTTCCGGATCTCTTCATGAACAAGACGAGCAGCAGTGACCAGGGCACGTAAAAGACCGCCGCCATGATGACGGAAACCCAGGCATCTCTGCCGGACGAGTCCAGAATCATGGGATTCACAATGACATGACTGGTCAGCCCGTTCATTAACATGAGGATCATACAGATTTGGGAGAAACTCATTCGATTGACAGAACCCATCGCGCTTATCACTCTATTCCGGTTAGGCTTTGGTAAAGATTATGGATAGTATGGTAAAGAACGGTGGATTTTATGTATTTACATCGATTGAACAAAAGTTTTGCATGGAATAAAAAAAAGACCGTGCCAATACCGGCACGGCCTGTTCCTATTATTTTATTCCTTCCGCAGCAGCGCTTCGCCTGCAATGCCCGGATTGGTCATTTGGTAAGGATCGAGGATGATGTTCAGCTCTTCTTCCGTCAACACGTTGTACAGCAGGCACAGCTCCCGAACCGACTTGCCGGTCGTGATCGCTTCGCGCGCAATGCGGGAGACGACTTCGTAGCCGAGGTGCGGATTCAGTGCCGTAATAATGCCGACGCTGTTCTCGACATACTCCCTGCACCGCTCCACATTAGCCTGAATGCCCTCGACGCAGTGCTCGCGGAACACCCGGAAGCCCTGATTCATAATTTCCAGCGACTGCAGCAGGTTGTAGACGAGAACCGGCTCCATGACGTTCAGCTCCAGCTGGCCGGCTTCGGATGCCAGGCAGATCGTGTGGTCGTTACCGATCACCTGGAACGCGATTTGGTTGATAACCTCGCACATGACCGGATTGACCTTCCCCGGCATAATGGAGGAACCCGGCTGGCGTGAAGGGAGAGAAAGTTCCCCAAGTCCTGCCCGTGGGCCGGAAGCCATCAGCCGGATATCGTTGGCGACTTTGGACATGTTCATCATGCAAATTTTTAAAGCGGCGGACACCTCGGTGTAGGCGTCGGTATTCTGGGTGGCATCGACAAGATGATCCGCTGCCTGCACCGGAAAACCGCTGAGCTCTGCCAGAATTTCGGCCACGCGCTTGATGTAGGTCAAATCGGCATTGAGGCCTGTACCGACCGCCGTTGCGCCCATATTAATATGCAGCAGGTTGTTCTTGGTGGCTTTGACCCGCTCAATGTCACGGCCCAACACGCGGGCGTATGCTTGGAATTCCTGCCCGAGACGGATCGGAACGGCGTCCTGCAGATGGGTTCTGCCCATCTTGATCACCGCGTCAAACTCGTTGGCTTTATTGACGAAGGCCTGGTGCAGATCGGTCATAGTCGCCACGAGCTTGTCAATCATGGTCAGTGTTGCCAGATGGACGGCGGTCGGAAACGAATCGTTGGTCGATTGGGCCATGTTGACATGGTTGTTCGGGCTGATATCGGCGTAGCTGCCTTTTTCCTTGCCCATCAATTCCAATGCTCGGTTCGCAATCACTTCGTTCGTATTCATATTTATCGATGTACCGGCGCCGCCCTGGATCGGATCCACGATAAATTGGTCGAGCCACTCACCGCCAATGATCTCATCTGCGGCTTGTACAATGGCCTCACCTTTGGCTGGAAGCAGCCGTTTGATTTCCATATTAGCCAAGGCTGCAGCCTTTTTGACCATGGCCATCGACCGGATCAGTTCAGGATGCAGACGCTGTCCGGTAATCGGAAAGTTCTCCTTTGCGCGCAGGGTTTGAATGCCGTAGTATGCATGGTTGGGAACTTCTTTGGTGCCTAGAAAATCTTTTTCCAATCTCATGAAAATCAATCCTCCGGGTATCTGTACTGGATAAGTCAAAGAGCCGCATGTAAACGCTGTGATTTGTCGGACTCGCTACCATTATACGCTGGTTGTCTTGAAATTTGCTAGTTTATTGTCAACGAGGGGTGTAAAGATCATTCATTTGTCCACTGAAAACGGACGATACGGACCTGGGGGAAGGTGAATGACGTACTTCTACACATACGATTGAATTTTGTATTGGTGGCAAGGCTTACAAAGAAGGAGCTTTTACACTTCGCACAGCTTGGCACAAAAAAGAGGAGGCGTATCATGTTCATAGTCTGGCAGTCAGCGGTTGTAGCGCTTGCATGTATCCTGCTGCTTCGGATCAGCGGCCGCAAGTCGATTTTCCAGATGACGGTTGAGAACTGGAAAAGATTTGGAAGGCCAATTTCCCGCAGATGCTTGTTCCCGAGCCTCCGGAGGAGAGGAACATGTTCAGAGAAGTCATTGACAATGCCGACCAACCGATGACACAGGATCGTCTTCATTAACATACCCGGAGGATGGCCGTTTATGATTCGTCACATCGAAGAATTGGTGAACAGGCCAAGAAGCCCGGGTATGCGAACAAGCATACCCGGGCTTCTCTATAAAATAAGCGTATAAATCGGTTAAACGGAATGCGGAACCTTTACGTCAGGATTTACGTCAGCTTCATAATCGACGCCATCCGTCTCAAAGCCGAACAGCTGGAAGAATTCACGGCGGTACCCATGAAGATCGGTCAGATCATAGATGTTGTCCGATGTGATGCTGTTCCAGATGTCGGCGACTTCAGCCTGCACATCTTCGCGTAGCTCCCAGTCGTCGATGCGGATTCTGCCGACTTCATCCACAGGCGTTTCGCCGCCGGTATACAGACGGTCGGTAAACAGGCGGTACGTCTGCTCGATGCATCCTTCGTGAATGCCTTTTTCTTTCATGACCTTGTACAAGGCGGAGATGTACAGCGGTACGACTGGGATCGCCGAACTGGATTGGGTCACCAGCCCTTTGCTGACAACGACATAAGCGCGTCCGTTTTTGGCCGCCAGCTGGTCGTTCAGCTTCAGCGCAGTGGCTTCCAGGTGATCCTTGGCTTTGCCGATGGAGCCTTCCCGGTACACGGCCTGGGTGATGTCCGATCCGATGTAGGAGAAGGAAATGGTGGCGGCTCCGTCGGCCAGCACGCCGCCCTGCTCCAGCGCATCGATCCACAGCTGCCAGTCGTCCCCGCCCATGACCGCAACCGTACCGCGGACTTCTTCTTCCGTAGCGGGTTCAATCGTCACTTCGCTGATTTCGCCGGTGTGGAAGTTGACGGTTTTATTCGTATAGGGCTTACCCAGCGGTTTAAGGGTGGAATTGTACACTTCGCCGGTGACCGGATCGGTTCTTCGGGCGGATGCCACACTGTACACCACCAGGTCGACCTGACCGAGTTCGGAACGAATCAATTCCACCGTTTTCTCCTTCGTTTCAGTCGAGAAGGCGTCCCCTGTCACGCTGAAAGATTTAAGCCCGGCCGCCTCAGCTGCTTGTTCAAACGCAGCGGAATTGTACCATCCGGCGGAGGCTGTCCGTTTCTCGGAACCGCTGCTTGGGCGGTATACGCCTACGGTATTCGCTCCGGCCCCGAATGCAGCTGTGATGCGTGCCGCCAAGCCATAGCCGGTCGACGCGCCGATCACGAGCACGTTTTTCGGCCCTTGGACGGCCGGCTTGGATTTGACGTAATCGATTTGGGCCTGGACCTGCGCAGCGCATCCTACAGGATGTGCCGTCGTGCAGATAAAGCCCCGAGTTCTTGGTTTGATGATCATGTGAATGATTATCCTCTCTTTTTAAAGTAAAGTATCGTTTGTTTGGAGTCAGGTTTATGTATCCCATACGGGCAGCCACTGAGGAAACTCCTTTAATGATATTATATCTAAAAACCGAAATACAAGGGTTTAAGTGGTGAACAGTAGAAGCGGAGAGATTTCGGGATGTCCAGCTATTTGACAATGAGAATCATTATCAAGCAAGATGGATACAGTCCGGACATCACGGAGCCGACATGAGGCGATGATTCCGCAGGAATACAGCAATTATATCGATTGACGGGAGGAACCACCTATGTTTATTCAATTAAGAACAATGGCTGTGCAAAAAGGGTACAGCGAACAGGTTGCCGCCAGATTCACCAAGGACGGCCCGATGGACGAGATGAACGGTTTGATCGACAGAACGGTCATGGTCAATACCCGTGGAAGAGAGCAGGACGAAGTCGTCGTCATGATCCGCTGGGAGTCCCAGGAAGATTGGAAAAATTGGGAGAAAAGCGACGCGCATCTTCAAGGTCATCGCGACAAGAAGGGCCAGGAGCCGCCAGCCTATATGATCAGCACAACCGTCAAAATGTATGAAGTGCAGGCTGTGAAGCCGGGCAAGGCTTCTTCCAGCACTAATTAACATTGGGAAACAAGAAAAAACCGCCCATAATGGCGGTTTTTTTGTGGCTTTCACCGATTATTCTGGGGCGTCCTCTCCGGCCGGCTCTGCAGATGCTGCTCGGACTCTGTGCCCGTAAATCCGGTACAGTACAATTCCGAATAGCGTTCCCGCCAGCGACATGCCGGATATCGTCAGAAACAGTGTCCTCCCGCCGAATGCCTCATACAGCGCACCGCCTGCAAAGGAAGCGATAATGCCGGAAACCCCGAAGAACAGCAGCGCCAGCACCGTCTGCCCGGTTGCCCGCCATTCGACCGGAACGATGCGGTACAGGTACTGAATGGCGGCGGAATAAAACACCGGAAAGGTGAGCAGCTGCAGTAACTGCAAATAGGCGAGGAGATGCGGATCCTCAATCCAAGCTGATGCGAAAAAGCGTACAAAGTAAAAGAATCCCGAAAAGGCGATCAGCATCAGCTCGCTGCCTTTGCGAAGCCACCAGAAGCTCAAGGCGAACACGACGATTTCGCTTCCGGCTGCCAGAAACCAGGCTTGTCCCACCAGGCTGGCCGTCCCGCCCAGCTCCTTGATGTAAACCCCTAAATAAGTATCGTTCATCCGCGCGGGGATCGAACTGATAAAGACCAGGATGAGAAAAAGCAGAGTTTCTCTGCTGCTGAGAAAATGCTTCAGGCTGGAAAGGGTGACCGGTTTGCCCGACACCGGAGCGTCCGGCATGAACAGCGTAATGACAAAGCTAACCAGCCCGATGGCCGCAAACAAATACGCCAGGCTGTGCGCGCCGTACGAAGTCATGATATAGCCTGCGAACAATGACATCACTGCATAGCCAAGCGCCCCGTAGGTGCGAAGCGAGCCGTAGCTGATCCCCGCCGATTCGGCGACGCGGAAATTCAGGCTTTCCGTCAGCGGATCGACAGGCATTAGAAAAAAGTAGGTGAGCATGGCAAACAGGATGATCAGGCTGTATGTGCCGGTATGGTACAAGACAAAGCCAGTCATGATAGCGCAAACAAGAAGGAGCAGCAGCACTTTCCGGATCGTTTTGGTCCGGTCGCTGATCATCCCCCACAGCGGCTGGGCCACAATCGTGATAAATCCTCCCGTACCGACGATGAAGCCGATCTGGGAAGGCGATAGTCCCTGCTCATCAAAATATACGGGAAGAAACGGAATGAAAATGGCCAACAGGGCGAAAAACAGAAAATTGAACGCTTTAACAGGAGCGGAAGTTCTCATGGGTACAATAGATCCCTCACGTCATTTTGGAAATAGGTTGAATCGCGTTAGGACATTGTATCATGAATCTATCATTTTCTAAATCACCGATTTGTCACGGAAGGGGCGGACGTAGTATGGTAGACTAGAGTTACAGACTTCAACAACAGCGGGGGAAATGATGATTAAATTGGTATCATGGAACGTGAACGGGCTCAGGGCCTGTGTCAATAAAGGTTTTATACAATATGTAAAGCAAGTGGACGCGGACATCTTCTGCGTGCAGGAGACGAAGCTCCAGGAAGGGCAGATCTGCCTGGATGGTATGGAGGAGTATTACCAATACTGGAATTACGCCGAGAAGAAGGGCTATTCCGGTACCGCCGTCTTTACCAAGCAGAAGCCGCTGTCCGTGTACTCCGGGCTAGAAGAGGACGGGGAGCCGGAAGGGAGAATCCTTACGCTCGAGTACGAAGGCTTTTACTTGGTCAACGTGTATACGCCCAACGCGCGCCGCGATCTGTCGAGACTGGATCTCCGGCTGGAATGGGAGGACCGGTTCAGAAGCTACATTCAGCAGCTGGATGCGCGGAAGCCTGTCATCATTTGCGGGGATCTAAACGTCGCCCATCAGGAAATCGACCTGAAGAATCCGAAGTCGAACCGTGAAAACTCGGGTTTTACTCCTCAGGAACGCGGCAAAATGACAGAACTGCTGAATACGGGGCTGATCGATACGTTCAGACATTTTTACCCTGAGCAGGAAGGCGCGTATACCTGGTGGTCCTACATGCCCAAAATCCGTGAGCGGAACGTGGGCTGGCGGATCGACTATTTTCTCGTATCGGAACGGCTTGCCCCGTCCCTGATGGACGCCCAGATCGATCACCTGATCCTGGGGAGCGATCATTGTCCGGTCAAGCTGCTGATGGACGAAACGAAGCTGTAAACGGTGGATCTTGTCCTTGTAATCCGTCATCCCTTGGCTCACTGCGGCAATAAACATCATCAGACATTGCAGCGGTGAGTGAGGGGCATGATCCCATTTTTTAATACCACCCACAAAGATGGGGTGTTGACAATCCGGTAAACCGTATGCTACTTTATTTCTATAAATTTAGAAATACGAAATCAGGAAGGAGGAGCAGATATGAACGAAGATGTGGAGTCCAAGCAAGCCGTAAAAATATACAAGGCACTGGGCGAACCGACACGTTTGAAAGTGGCGATGATCCTTTCCCGGGAAGGTGAAGCCTGCTGTTCCACGCTTGGGAGCAAGCTGGAATCCGTAGCGGACTCCACGCTGTCCCATCATCTGAAGCAGCTGGCAGAGAGCGGTCTGCTGGATTCCCGTAAGGAAGGCACCTTTATTTTCTACTGCCTGAACCGTGAGGTAGCGCAGAAATATGCGCCATTTCTGTTGAACTAATTTTTTTTGTCCTTTATTTCTATGATTGTAGAAATACGAAAATATTAATCGAAGGAGTTTGATTGCATTTATGACCAGCACCTGGAAGATTTACATTTTGGCTATTATCAGCTTTTTGGTGGGTACCTCGGAATACATCGTTTCCGGTATTTTGGATAAAATTGCGGATTCGATGGGCATTACAGTCGTTGCCGCGGGCCAGCTGATTACCGTGTTCTCACTGACATACGCGATCGCTACGCCTGTTCTCATGGCCCTGACGGCAAGGTGGGACCGCCGCAGGCTGATGATCACGGCCCTCGGCATTTTCGTTGTCGCCAACATCTTGTCGTTCGTGCTGCCCGGATATGAACTGCTGCTGGCGTCACGCATACTGATGGCGCTTGGTGCGGGGATGGTCGTCGTCACGGCGCTTAGCATCGCCGCCAAAATTGCGCCTGAAGGTAAACAGGCTGGCTCTTTGGCCACCGTCATCATGGGCTTTACCGCTTCGCTCATCATCGGTGTGCCGCTCGGAAGAATGGTCGCGGCTGCTTTTGGCTGGAAAGCGGTATTTATCGGGATTGCTCTGCTCGGCATTGTCGCGATGCTCATCATTTCGGTGACCATCCCGCGGATTCAGGGAGACGCGCATGTGCCCCTTCGGCAGCAGTTTTCCCTTCTGAAAAATCCGAAAGTTGCGCTGGGCCTGTCTATCAGTTTCTTTTGGCTGGGCGGCTACTCGGTGGCTTACACGTATTTGTCCCCTTATTTGCTTCAAATATCCGGATTGCAGGAGAGCCTGCTGAGCACGGCCTTGTTAGCTTTTGGCATCGCCAGCCTGGTCGGCTCAAAAGTGGGAGGCTTCAGTGCCGATAAGAAAGGGGTGACCTTCACCTTATTGAGCGGGATGACTCTTCACGTGATCGCTCTTATTCTGCTCAGTCTGGCCGGCCACTCGGCGTTCGCCGTGTTCGCCATCCTGATCTTGTGGTCATTCGCCGCATGGTCGACAGGACCGGCACAGCAGTACAATCTGGTGACGATTAAGCCGGAATCCTCCGGTGTCATGCTGGGGCTCAACCAATCGATGATGCAGCTGTCCATGGCGGCCGGCGCCGGCATCGGCGGCGTAGTCGTCTCGGGCGTCTCGCTGTCGGCGGTTACATGGATCGGGGCTGTGGGGGTACTGGTTGCAATGCTGGCGCTGCTCGGCTTGAATCAACTGTCCGCAAAGCGAAAGGTTGCGGCGACGGAATAAAGGAATGGGTCTTCCTCTCGCATGGAGCAGAGAAACTGTGTTTATATCTAAAAAAGAAAGCGGCCAGTCCTCTTTAGGGACTGACCGCTTTTGTTATTTTTTAACCCACTTGCCCGCGCGAAACACCGGCTCGACGGTGCCGTCCGGCAGCTCACCGTCAATGTCCAATTGGTCCGAACCGATCATGAAATCGACGTGCGTCAGGCTGACGTTGCCGCCTTTGGCGAGCAGCTCCTCTTTGCTCAGCTTGGTTCCGCCCTCGATATTGACCGGATAGCAGCTTCCAAGCGCGAAATGGCAGGAAGCATTTTCGTCCACGCCTGTATTGTAGAAGACACGGTTCATGAGCGAAATCGGGGAGTCATGCGGCACCAGCGCCATCTCGCCGAGGTAGGACGCGCCTTCATCCGTTTGCAGCAGCGATGTCAGGTGCTCGCGGCCCGAAACGGCGTCGTATTCCGTCACTTTTCCGTCTTTGAAGGTTAACTTGATGCCTTCCACCAGCCGGCCGTTCAGGTTGAGCGGAAGCGTGCTGGATACCGTTCCGTTGACTCCGGTCCGCAGCGGCATCGTGTAGATTTCCTCCGTCGGCATGTTCGCCACAAAATACACGCCGTCTTCCTTCAGATCCCCGCCGCCGAGCCACAGATGCCCTTCCGGCATCTCGACCCGCAGGTCGGTGCCTGGCGCACGGTAGTGCAGGCTCTTATACCGCTTGTCGTTCATGTACTGCTGCCGTTTTTTCAGCTCAGCGATATGTTCCCGCCAGGCCTCGACCGGATCCCCGCTGTCGACGCGGTTCATGCGGAATACGGCTTCCCACATAGCCGGGACGCGTTCTTCCTCCGGCAAATCGGCGTAAACCTTGTTCGCCCAGGCACGGGTCGGCGCCTTGATCAGCGACCAACTGACCTTGTTGCTGCGTACGTAGGCCTGATACTTCTCCCGGGCCACCGCCGCCGCTTTCACGGCCGTCGATACTTTGGCGGAATCGATGCCACGGAACAGCTCAGGGTCGGGCACCTTGATGTGCAGTACCGCGCCGCCGCCTTCGGCGAGCTGCTCCATCATGTCGGCCTGCCACTTCGGATAATATGCGAACGAATCGTCAGGCGCTTGTTCATACCGGATGCGGGTCACCTTCTCGTCGTCCCAATCGACCTGAACATATTTGGCGCCAGCCTCATAGGCTTTGGACACGATCTGCCGTGTGAAATCTACGGTTTCCAGCGGGGATTGTACAAGCAGCACCTGGCCGGGCTGAATGTTCACCCCGACCTTGATCACCAGTTCGGCGTATTTCTCCAGCATTTGTTCAAAATGATCCATAACTCAAGTTCCTCCATCATATGTAAAATGGCATTCCTGCCGAGAAAAGAATGTCTGTGTACCAGTGTATCTCTATTCATTTCCTTGATGCAAGCTTATCGGGGCTTCCCGCTTTTTCGAAAAACTTTTTTGCATGCCTACCGGAGTTTAGGTTTTTTTAAGTTTCGGCTGATATCGTGTTTGTCATATGAAGGAAGGGAGAATGGACATGAACAAAGTGGTAAAAAACGTGCTGATCATTTGCGGATGCGTCATTGTGATCGGGGCGGGGGGGACTTATTTTTATCAAAAAAACGCCAGCGCGACGAAAACGGAAACGGCGACCATTACATATGCCGTCGAGAGGGGCGACTTGTCCAAAACAGTAACGTCCTCCGGCAATGTGGAAGCACCCGAATCGGTGAACCTGAGCTTCAGCGGAAACTCCAAAGTGACCAAGGTCAACGTAAGTGTCGGGGAAGCGGTGAAAAAGGGGCAGCTGCTTGCAGCGATGGATGCAACGGCGCTGCAAAACGAGCTGCTGTCAGCCCAGGCGAAGTATGACAGTGCAGTGGCGAAGCTGGACAGCATCCAGGCTGGAACGGACTCGGCTACCTTGAGCGAACAAAAAGCCCAGGTGTCCAAGGCGCAGTCCGACCTGGAGAACGCCAAGACGGCGCTTACGAACGCGAAAAAGGCAGCCAATGCATCGTACCTGCAGGCACAGGTGGACAAGGCCAAGGCTGCCGTCATCAGCACGCAGGCCAAGCTGGACGAAGCGAAGAAGGGGACGGACCCGTCCCAGATTTTATTCGCTCAAGTCGCGGCGGATAATGCCCAGAATGCTTATAAACAAGCGGTATCGCAGCAGAGCAATCTGGATCAGCTGAAAGAAGCGGTTACCAATGCCGAATCACAGGTGGATAGCGCGTCCCGCGCCTATGATCAGGCGGTTTCGCAGCTGGCCAAGCTGCAGGAAGGGCCGGCTGAAAGCGACGTGGCCAGTGCCAAAGCCGACGTGGCCATGGCACTCGCTGCCTTGAACGACGCGAAAGCCAACGCTGCCGGGGCCAAAATTTATGCGCCGTATGACGGGATCATTTCCGCCGTGAACGCCAAGGTCGGAGAGACGGTTGCCGGCGACGCTGCTTCGGCCATCTCCATGTACTCAACCGGCGGGAGCTTCCGGATTTCGGCCTCCATCGACGATACCGATATCACCGATGTGAAGGTCGGCCAGGACGTAAATATAACATTTGACGCGCTCACGGGCGTAACGCTGAAAGGCAAAGTCGTGTCCAAGGCGGTGCTCGGGGAAGCGCAGACCAGCGGCGTCGTGACGTTCCCGGTCGGCATTGAAATCACGGCGGGTCAAGATAACGCAGACAAGCTGATTCCGGGTATCAGCGCGACGATTGCCATTATTACCGACGGTAAGAAAGATGTATTGAAAGTTCCTGATGCGGCGATCAAGTCGTTTGGCGGACGGAAAATCGTCATGGTCGACAAAGGCGGCAAAGAGGAGCAGGTGGAAATTACGACCGGCCTTGATGACGGGGCGAATTCCGAAGTGCTGACCGGATTGTCCGAAGGCGACAAGGTAACCATTACGATGACGACGACAAAGGCGAGCACCGGAACGAGCCAGGGAACCATGGGCGGCTTTGGCGGCATGGGCGGTATGGGTGGCTTCGGAGGTATGAACGGAGGCGGCGAGATGCGTCAGTTTAACCGCAGCGGCGGAACGGGTGGAACCGGAGGAACTGGCGGAGGCGGAGCACGCAGCGGCGGCATGGGAGGTGGCGGACAGTGATCACCTTTGATCAAGTGAAGAAAATCTATGCATCAGGCGAGAACGAGGTCCAGGCGCTGAAGGGCGTCACCCTTCAAATCGATGAGCGCGAGTTTGTCTCCATTATGGGACCGTCTGGTTCAGGCAAATCGACCATGATGAACGTGATCGGCTGTCTGGATAAACCGACTTCCGGCAAGTACATGCTGGACGGCATCGACATCGGTTCAGCTACGGCCAAGCAGCTGTCGGAGGTGCGCAACCGCAAGATCGGTTTTGTCTTTCAAAACTTTAACCTGCTCAAGCGAACCTCTGCCATTGAAAACGTCGAGCTTCCGATGCTGTATGCGGGCAAAAACAAAAAAGAGCGGCGGGAGAAGGCCGAGTACTGCCTTGAGCTGGTCGGCCTGAAAACCCGGATGCATCACAAGCCGAATGAGCTCTCCGGGGGACAGCAGCAGCGGGTGGCTATTGCCCGCGCCTTGAGCAACGACCCAGCCATTATTTTGGCGGACGAGCCGACAGGCAACCTGGATACGGCATCATCCGAGGAAATCATGGGCATATTCCGGAGACTGAACGAAACGGGACATACGATCGTCATCGTCACCCACGAACCGGACATCGCCGCCCATACGAAACGGGTCATTTGGTTTCGCGATGGACTGATCGAGACGGACCGGCTGAATACGGAGCGTGAGCGGGTATGAATGTGGGGGAACTGCTGCGCATTTCAATCCGAAGCCTACGGTCCAACATGCTGCGCTCCTTCCTGACGATGCTTGGAATCATCATCGGCGTGGCGACCGTCATTGCCATGATTTCCATCGGTCAGGGAACGAGCAAGCAGGTGACGAGCCAAATCCAGAGCCTGGGTTCCAATCTGATCACGGTTACCGCAGGCTCGGGGTCGTCAACCGGCACTGCGGCAGGAGGCAACCAAGGCGGAAGCACGGGCACGCTGACCATTTCGGACGCTGACCCGATCTCCAAAATCGATACCGTGAAGTACGTCGCGCCGGTCTCGCAGGTGAGCGCGCAGCTGCTGAACGGATCGAACACTGCCTCTGCTACGATCATCGGCTCGACGCCGGGCTATGCCGACATCAAATCGTGGGAGACGGATATCGGTCGTTTCTTTACTGAGGATGAAGTCAATGACCGGGCAAAGGTCGTGGTCCTTGGCGCAACGACGGCGGAAACGCTATTTGGTGAAGCGGGCTTCGATGCGGTCGGCAGCATGATCAAAATCAACAACATCCCGTTTCGGGTCATCGGTGTGCTCAAAGCGAAGGGTTCTTCGGGTACGGTTGACCAGGACGACACCGTCATCGCGCCGATCACGACGATTCAGTCCCGGTTTCAGACCGGGAGCTCCCGGAGCAGTGTCCGGCAAATTTTGGTCGAAGCCAAATCTACCGACGTGATCAACAGCACCATGGCGCTGATCCAGTATACGATGCGCCAAAGCCATAAACTTGGCGGGGCTGACGATGATTTCAGGGTTCAAAGCCAGGAGGATGTCATGTCCTCCGCCGAAAGTGTCACCAAAACGCTGACCCTGTTTCTTGGCGGCGTAGCGGCGATATCTCTGCTGGTCGGCGGAATCGGCATCATGAACATCATGCTGGTGTCCGTTACGGAACGGACACGGGAGATCGGTATCCGGAAGGCGATCGGGGCCAAGGAAGGGACGATTCTATCGCAGTTTCTGTTTGAATCGGTCACCTTGGCTATCCTGGGCGGTGTGATCGGCGTCATCCTTGGCTTCGGCGGCTCCAAGTTCGTCGGCAAGCTGATGGACGTGACCACCGCGGTGTCCATGAACTCCGTGCTGCTTGCAGTCGGGTTCTCGGCCTGCATCGGCATCGTATTCGGCGTATTCCCGGCCAGACAGGCCGCGAAGCTGGATCCGATCGAGGCGCTGCGGTACGAATAGGCCGCCATTTGTGACGGACGGATTTATGTGAATCGGATACCAGCCGACTCAAGAACATTACAGCTTGGGAGAAAAAAAGGGCATTTCACCGAATGATGTTCGGCGGAATGCCCTCTTGCCATTTATGAAGCCGTTACCCGGCGTATTTGTGATGCCGATACACGGCTTTTTTAAGTGTCCCTTGGAAAACCGGGCCCGATGGCTGGTTTATCCCAGCTGTTTTTCCGCCGCATCCACCGTGTGCTTCAGCAGCATGGCGATGGTTACCGGTCCGACGCCCGCAGGTACGGGGGTAATGGCGCTCGCTTTTTCCAGACATGCCTCATAATCAACGTCCCCGACATTGCCTTCATTGTAGCCTGCGTCCAGAATGACGGCGCCGTCCTGAATCCAGTCTCCCTGAATGAATTTCGGTTTGCCTACTGCTGCAACAACGATCTCTGCCTGGGACACGATATCACCAAGGCCTTTCGTTCTCGAATGGCAGATCGTGACCGTGGCATTGCGGTTCAGCAGCATCAGCGAGACGGGCTTGCCGAGAATCGGGCTGCGGCCGACAACAACAGCGTGCTTGCCTTCTACAGGAATCCGGTAGTAATCCAGGATGGCGATAATGGCCGCCGGGGTACAGGAAGGATATGCGGCAAAGCCGAAAGCATTTTGCGCAAATCCCAGCGTGGTGACGCCGTCGACGTCTTTTTCAATAGCGATCGCGTCGAATGCGGCTCTTTCATCAATCTGATGGGGAACCGGATGCTGCAGCAGAATTCCGTGAACGTTCGGGTCGGCGTTAAGCTTTTGGATTTCACGGATAAGCTCCTCGGTCGTCGTCCCCGCATCCAGTGTGATTTTTAACGACTCCATCCCGAGCCGTCTGCAGGCATTGCCTTTCATGCGCACGTATGTGGCCGATGCCGGGTCGTCGCCTACCAAAATGGTCGCCAGGCAGGGGGTAATCCCCTGCTCGGACAGCCTTTTCACCCTGCTAGCCAAGCCGTCCTTAATGTCCTGCGCCACGCGCGCTCCGTCCAAAATCAGCGTTTGTTCTGTCATTGTCTGCATCTCCTTTAAATCATGGTAAGGTCCAGAAAAACATAAAGAGGCAAGGGGGAATTCCCCTTACCTCTGCCCAGGCGTACGGCTGTTTATATCCATGTGCTCCCTCATGGTTCATCCCATGTTTCCGCCAGTCGCACACAGTCCATCTATGTAGAATGATACCTTATTGTGCTTGCAGGCACAATGGGGAGTTTTGAGAATGATGCTTATGTGCTGCCGTTTCTTTTAAACACGATGTAATCCATTTTGGTCTCAACCAGCACCATCAGCTGCTGCGCCATATAAGACGCTGTGTATTTAAAATCAACCTCTGCCCAGTGCATAATGACCCCCACCGTGGCCGACATCCGGTAGCTCAGCATGATTTCGTAGTCGATCGGCGGCTCGGTCGGTTCCATTTCGATATGCATGTCCTTCCGCATCGACTCCCTGAGCCTGTCATACATGTCCATCGCCAGCTTTCCGCGTTCGACTCGCGATAAGGCCAGGAACACATCTTTATGCTGTTCGATATGTTCAAACAAGCGCAGCCCCGAGGGGTAGGTCATCGAGGCTTCAATTCGCTCCAGGCCTTCATACGGCTCAACGAGCAGTTCGGCGATGCCATGTAGAAACTCGTCGTGGATTTCCTTGAGCAGATCTTCCTTGCTGACGAAATGCCTGTAAAAGGTGCCCCGGTTATAGTCTGCGCGGGCTGCGATGTCCATAATGGTCACCGAATCGAAGCCTTTATCGAGAATTAAGGAAACGAGTGCGGATTTGAGCGCCTGCCGGGTTCTTCTGGCTCTGCGGTCAAGAACTTGTTCGTCTGTCAAATGCAATCTGCCTCCAGCTTGTCGTTTCTCCTATTATAACGCAAGTTGGGCTGCCGCCAAAACGCAGATAATCATCAACAATAAGAAGGTAAATGTTCAAGATTGTCATGGTTCGGTGACATACGGCGTCAACCTGTTGGATAGATGACATTATTTCAAAATATGATTATTGTGTGAACAATTAATAAGGGTGTAACCTATATATGTAGCAGACATGAGCTATAAAGCCCATAAATCATTTTATAAACTTTGTTGAAAAGGAAGCGATTCAGTATGAGTCAAACACAAACGAAAACGGCAGTCATTACCGGCGCGGCCGGCGGAATCGGGAAAGAGCTGGCACGGCGTTTGGCCGAGCGCAAGCTGAACCTCGTCCTGGTCGATTTGAAGGAAGATGCGGTCAAGAGCGTCGTTGAGGAGCTTGGCCTGAACGATACCAATTCACTGGCGATCGCTGCCGACGTATCCAAAGAGCAGGACGTGCAGAACTATGTGAACCGTGCTGTTGAAAAATTCGGCACCATCGATTACTTTGCGAACAATGCAGGAATTGAGGGTCCAACCGGGCTGATCGAAGAGCAATCCGTGGAAGCGCTTGATCTGGTATATAACGTCAATGTCCGCGGGGTGTTCCTGGGGCTGCATTACGTTATTCCAGTTATGAAAAAGCAGAATTCCGGAGCAATATTGAATACGTCTTCGCTTGCAGGCCTGATGGGCGCGCCAGGAGTGGCCCCATACATTATGTCCAAGCATGCCGTGATCGGCTTGACTCGCGTTGCTGCCAACGAGCTGGCTTCGCTGGGCATCCGGGTTAACGCGGTTCTGCCGGGAACGATCAACACCCGGATGATGCGGCAGATCGAGGCGAACTCCGGTAATGCGGAAGCCTACAAAGCCGCCAATGAAGCGGCAACACCGATGGGCCGTTACGGCGAGCCGCAGGAAGTAGCGGCGGTAATGAACTTTCTCCTCTCCGATGAAGCTTCATTCGTTACAGGTTCCCTGTACACGGTAGACGGCGGGATGGTCGGTCAGTAATCACGACAACCGGATTCGGCCAAAAAAAGAGGAACAAATGTTCCAGGAATTTATTGACAACCGTGTGAAATAGCGATATAGTGGGTTCAACATAGTTAATGGAAGCGGGAGAAGCACCCTGCAGGAAAGGCGTCATGCCTTGCTTGCAGGGTGCTTTTTTTTGTCCATTTATTATGAATTTTGATGATTTGGGGGAGATGAAGATGTCGTGTGTAAAAGTTTTATGGAAAAACAGCTTGTTGACGGTTTTATGCTGTACGGTCGTGTTGTTCATGCTGGGTCCGGCTAAGGCGGATGCCGCATCGGACAGTGCTTGGGACGCCGCTTTGCAGAGTATAGGCGTGCTTCATGACAGCTATAAGGCGCTGGATGAGGCCAACAAGCTGAAGAAGCAGCAGATTCAAGTGCTCCGGAAACAGAATGATGACCGGTTAAAGTCTGTCAATGCGAAGGTGCAGGGGATCGACAAAGTCAAGATCGACAAGCTGAAATCCGAAGCTGATCAGGCTCAGAAGAAATATCAGCCGCTGCTTAATGAGTATACAGACCTTGGGAAGAAGGCGGCGGATGCGAGAAAGCGCAAGGACCAGAAGGCCGCGCTTCAGTACGATCTGAAGCGCAACCAGATCAAGGCCTCGGCCAGTGCGGCCCGTGCGGAAATCAAGAGCCGTAAGGATGCGCTCGCTGCCGCCAAGAAGGAAGCCTCGGCCAAAGCCAAGGCAGTGAAGGATACGTTGGCGCAGGTCCAAACGTTAAGGAAGCAGGTGACTGCCGAGAATAAGAAGATTACGGCAGCGAACAGCACCCGGAGCGCGTCGGACAAGCGGTATAAAGCGGCAGTCAAGCTCGGGAACGCGATCACAGCCACGGCTGAGCTGACCGTAATGTATAAGGAGCTTGGTAAAATCAGCGCTTCCCTCAATCAAATTTACCAATGGGAGAAGCAGATCGATTCCGTCATCCGGACAGCGGAAACGAAACTCCCCAAGTCTTAAAGAATAAACGTGATATGTTCTTGAGAAGTACGTTTTGCTAGGGGGAACTACTCCTTTTTCTCCGGTTCGGGTGCTGCGGCTGGCTGCCATAGGATAACATGCCGGGTTTTGCTCCATTTTTCATAGAACAGCTGTGGCTCCTTCTTAAATACGCAGATGACGACATGAATAAAAAAGGCGGTATTCATGGCGAACACGATGAGTCCCAGGATCATGCGAAGGATCGGCGGAACGGTGTCAAGGGAGCCGGCCAGAACCCGGTTGGCTCCAAAAAACAGCCAATAGAGAATTCCATATCGAACCACAAGCGATTTAAGGGAGATTCGCTCCCCTCCATCGGTGAGACGGATGCGGACAAGCCATTTGCCGGGAGTCAGACCTCCCGTCAGCCAAGGTACCAGCATGAAATACATTCCTGTCGCAACCCAGAAGGAAGCCGGTACATGCAGGATATGCAGAATGCCAAGCAGGATCGCCCAGACGATCCCGTCCGCCATAAAGGCGATTCCCCGCCGCGTATAGGTCACCCGTTTGGCGGCCCGGTCGATATTGGCATCCAAATGCTCAATGCGGGGAAGAAGGCCGGATAACCATTCGGCTGCCAAGAATCCAAGCAAACCGCCGAGCGTGTTAGTGATCAGGTCATCTACGTCGAATACCCGGTACGGGTGATCGTAGAACCCGAATATTCCGGTGAGCTGGGTCGTCTCAAACAGCAGCGACAGCAAAAACGACAGCAGAATGGAAAGTTTCCATCCCGTCCGGAAATAATAACGGAGGATCATACCGAACGGAACGGTAAGAAACACGTTGAACACTACTTGAAGGAAGGCGCGTTCCGTCAGCAGCCGCAGGTACGTCGAGGGCTGCGAAGACACGACGGACGTTTCTTTCAGGATGTCGTGAATGAAATTCAGCGGCACCAGCTGAAGCGCCCCTCCGGCCATGGCGGGATTGTGCCGTGAAGACGGCAGCGGAAGGATGACCAGAAACAGTGCGTTGAGCAGGTACAGCAGGAACAGGTACAGTACAAACGCCCTGATTTTATGGATATAACCGTGTCTGCGGTACTGGACGACCATGAAGGGGATAGTAAAAAATAGTGCCGCAAAGGGAAAAGACAGAAATGCATACGAGATTGGAAATACATACGAATGAAACACGACTAAACTGCACCGCCTTAATTTCTTTATGTTTTCTATCGGCCTTGCCATCGGCTGAATGTACATCATAGCATAAGTATGATCGGTTTCTGGTTAAATTTTGTTTAAAAATCATAAAGAATCGTGAAGCAAATGCAGAAATTCGGCTAAATTTCTATCAGGTTGCTTAAGCAAAATGTTATACTTGAACTTATGGTTTTTGTTCTAATACAACAAGATTCAGCAGGAGGATATTTGATGTCACAACCAGATGGGGTTTCATTGCAGAAAAAATTAAAACCAAGGCACATCAGCTTGATGGCCATGGGCGGAGTCATCGGCACCGGTATCTTTAAAGGCAGTGCCGAAACGATCGGTCTTGCCGGACCGGGCGTCATTATCTCTTACGTCTTCGCCGGGCTGCTGCTGCTCGTTGTCATGGGAGCCATGGCGGAAATGGCTACGGTTTACCCGGGTAAAAATATGAAGGACTTCGTCCGTGAGGCCTTTGGCGAGAGAGTATCCTTTATTATGGGGTGGATGTACTGCTTCCTGTGGCTTTCCGTGTGCGTCATTGAGATTATAGCGGCCGGCAGCTTTTTGCAGTATTGGTTTCCCGGGGTACCGTTATGGTTGCTTAGTCTAGCCAGCGCAGCCTTCATTATTTTGATTAATCTGATGAGCGTGGGAAGCTTCGGCGAGTTCGAATTTTGGCTGGCGGGGATCAAAATCGCCATGATTATCGTCTTTATCGTTTTAGGGACATGCTTAATCTTCGGGATCATTCCGAGCGGCAACACGCCGTATCTGCATAACTACTCGGCGGCCGGAGGATTTCTGCCCAACGGATGGACGTCCATCTTTTCCGCTTTGCTGGTGGTTATGTTTTCCTACGGGGGCTCGGAACTGATCGGGTTGACATTGACGGAAACGGAAAACAGCGAAAAGGTGCTGCCCAAAGTGGTGCGCAATTTTATTTTGCGGATCATATTATTTTTCACGCTGCCGATCCTCGTGATATGCGGGCTGATTCCCTGGAACCAGCTTGGCCCCGAGTCGAGTCCTTTTGTCCAGGTACTGACTGCGACCGGCTTGTCCGGAGCGGCGGATCTCATGAATTTTATTCTGGTTACAGCAGTGCTTTCCGCAGCCAACTCGGGAATTTACGGAGCTTCACGCATGCTCCACTCCATGGCTGCAGCCGGTGAAGCATCGCCGGCTCTTGCCCGCACGAACCGGAGGGGTATCCCGGTAAATACGCTGTTATTGTGTGCTGTAATTTTGATATTGGGATCCATGCTCGGCATGTTTGCGCAGGATCAGTTGTTCCGCGTGTTAATGGCTGTTCCGGGATTTTGCGTCCTGCTGGTCTGGATTTGCATCTCCCTGGCACAAATCAAGCTGCGGAAGTCGTATCCGGTGGAGCCATCCTTTAAGGTTTGGGGGTACCCTTATGTTACGTCTGCCGTCGTGGCCTGCTTGGCGGTGATCGCGGCCATGTTTTTGTTCGATGCGCAGAACCGGCTTAGTATCGGCGTATGCATCGTCGTACTTATCGTGCTGATCATTTGGTCGATGATCCGGTTTTCAAGGACTGGAGGAAGAAGCAAGTAAGCGAAAAAGCGAATAATGTGCTTATGAAGCAGCGGGGTTCTGTCTCGTACGACCCGTCCAATTTGATATTTTTATCAAGACTATCGAATTTATTGAAACCTGAAGCTGCCTCCGTCCGTCTAAGATGGTAACGGAGGTGCAGCATGAAGAATACGATTAAAATCAGTTCGATTCTGCTGGCGCTGGCTATAGCTGTTGCGGTAACCGCATGCAGTGACAAACAGGAAACGGCGCCGGGGATGCCAGACCAGACGGATGAGCAGAACAATTCGTCAACCCAGCCCGGGAATGCTGGACAGGTGCCAACCGTGAAGGAAGGAACCGGTACGTATACCGGCCAGGCTGATCCGCATACGGTGGAGATTGTGGTTGACGGCAAGCCTACCGCTTTTCAATTGAGTGACGGGCTGGATCAAGCGATAGCCGATTTGCAGGAGCAGGACCAAGTCCAATACAAATATGAGGAAAAGGCTATTGAAGGCGAGGATACGCTAAAGCAGCTCGTATTGACCGAAATTAAAAAATCGGACAGCGTGCAAGGAACAGGCCAAGGAGCCGAGAGCGATACATCCGGCAAGGATTCATCTTCCAGTGCTTCGACCGGCGGCCAATCTGATTCAGGGGACTCTAAATCATCCGCGAGCAGCGGCAGTGTAAGTAAGCGCCCTGCCGAGGGCAAGCTGGAGGTTACCTTGGAAGGCAACGACGAAGTGCGCCCCGCCAAGCTTGTTCAGGCAGAAGGGTATTCGCTGTATATTCCCGAACAGTTTTCTTTTGATGCGGGCAAGCATCTGCTGTATATGAACGTTGACCACGAGTACTCGGTCCGTATTGAGAAGCTGCCTGCAGATTTCAATTTGGACCAGCTGGAGTCGCAGGGGAAGGAAGAGCTTAAGCCGCATGGCGAAATCAAGAAGCTTGGGGCGGCAGACCTTACCGGTCCGATGAAGGACGCGCTTATTTTTTTGACGGCATTCGATTCTTCGGGAACCCATGAATATATCGTGAAGGAGCTTGACGGCAGCGGATTTGTTTTTCATGTCACACAGCCGCAGAGGGAAGCTTCTGAAGGTTTTGGACCACTGGCGTTTGCAGCGCTGAATTCGATCGAGAACGAATAGCTTTCAAACTGAAATTACCGTTGTTTGCACGGGGATTTGCAGGAACAAGAAGAGAAAAACCGCCATCTGGCGGTTTTTTTCGCTTACGGTTTATTGTTGCCGGCAGAACGCCGGGGACCGGCTGGCCCTGGCCACGCAGTGCGAATAACAAGCTCTGCGATGAGAAGCAGCAAAGGAATCGTAATAAACACGCTGATCCGGTAGCTGACCGGGTACGGACTTCCGGCAAGCGTGCGGATCGTCCACGTGAGGACGTGGACAACCAGGTTTGTAAAGCAGAAAGCATAGCTGCGAACCATCCATTTCCGGTGGCTGGCCATTTGCTTTTTCCGGATCTGAATTACAGCGATCACTGTGAATGCCGGCCATAGCATCGTTAACAGGTTAAAGGCAATGCTGACTGACCTTCCTCCCGTGGCGACTGGTGCCATATAACCTGAGGTGAGGCCAACCAGCATGACGAAAATGACATATAAATATCCGTTGAACCGGTGGAATTTTACGTGTCTGATCCGGATCCGGTCCGCAAAGTTGACGGCTCCGCAGATCATGGCCAAGCAGGCCAATCCGGCATGAATCCTCATGACGATCAGCCACAGCTTAGGGTTCAGGGGATGGTTCAGGTCCGTTTTGAAGCCGAGAAATGCCGAGGCCTGGGGATCCTGAATGATCTGCACATAGGCGACGTATAAAATAAAGGCGATCACAACGATTAGCATCAGGGCATAATAGCGCTTGCTTTTTGACATGGCAAAATACTCCGCTCCGTTTGGCGATAATGTTCGAATCACGGCTGTTCCAGTAGTCGAACTGCGTTCGGAAATTTATGCTATAGGAAAACGCTCTTGGGTGCAACGCATGTTTGGTGTCGTTTTTGTGACGGAATGGATATTATTAGAAAAATAATATTTGACAGAACAGTACAGAATTGATTAAGCTAAGAATCAATCCAATCAAACCTACGAAAGGGATGCCTAAACATGAGTAAAAGCGGTAGACCCCGTGAGTTCAAAGACACAGCCGTCATCGATGCCGCTGTGGAGGTGTTTTGGTCACAGGGATACGGGGCCTGCTCGACAGACGATTTATGCAAGGAAACCGGGCTCGGCAGAGGAAGCCTGTATAATGCCTTCGGGAGCAAGCATGAGCTGTATGAGCAGGCGCTGATCCGGTACCATCAGGTGGGGATTGAGGCGCAATTGGAAATCCTGAACACCGACGCTCCGGTAAAGGAGCGGCTGCAAGAGCTGTTGGAATGGGAAATCCGGGAGGGCTCGACAGCCAAGGACCGTGGATGTTTGCTTATTAACGCGTCGGTAGAGCGTGGAAAGACTGACCCGACTGTTGAGCGGATCTTCAAACAGCATGTGGCGCTGCTGGAGCAGGCTCTCGAGAAAACGATTCGCGAAGGGCAGTCCGCCGGCGAAATTTCCAGTGAACGGGATACATCGGAGCTGACGGCTCTGTTCCTCAGCTGCTGTTATGGCCTGCGTGTGATTTATCCGGGGACCATGAACCGTGCGTTGGCCCGGCAGATTATTGACGGCACGCTTGCGGCCATTTTTTAGCAGAATCTATTATATAGTCTATCTAGATCATTGTTTGCTGTTGTGTTCGTATTAGAGCTGCCGCTTTGCGCTGGACGATGTTCACGCGATTGGCGCGGCTGTGTTTTTTGAATAATTTTGTACTGGTTGTTACAAAAGTGGGATGTAAAATGAGCCGCAAAGTTATAACCGATTGAAAAATGGAGGTGAGGCATAAGCAAGGATGTGAGCAAGAGGAAATACAGTTATGACACAGAGCAGCTGCAGAGGAGACATAGAGGGCTTACAGAAGATGAGAGGATTTGCAGAGGAGATGGAGAGGACATACAAGGGAGATACAGTGGATCTGCAAAGGAAGTACAGAGGAGCATCAGTGGAGAAACCTAGCTGAGATAACAAGATAAGAAGCTCAAGAGATCCCTGCGCCTAATTTTGTACTAATTGTTACAAAAATATTGGATAAAGGAGCTGTTTGCATTGCCGCTTGCGATTTATGTATTGGGACTGATGATTTTCTCCATGACGACTTCCGAATTTATGGTGGCGGGAATCATGCCGTCGCTATCTGATGAGTTTGGGGTATCTGTCGCCGCCATCGGATATCTGATATCCGCTTATGCTGCGGGGATGATTATCGGCGGGCCTCTGTTGACAGTCGGATTGTTAAAAGTGCCGCGCAAAAAAGCCTTCCTTGCATTGTCCACCGTGTTTCTGATTGGGCAGACGTTGGGAGCGCTCGCGCCGAACTATGAACTTATGATGGCGGCCCGGATTATTTCCGGGGTTGCCTCGTCGGCCTGCTTCGGCGTGTCCATCGCGATTGCGCTCACCTTGGTTCGTCCGGAAGCAAGTGGCCGTGCCGCCTCGATCGTCCTTGGCGGATTGATGGTCGCAACCGCCGTCGGGCTGCCCGCCGCCATGCTGTTCGACCAGTATCTCGGCTGGCGGGCGAGCTTCTGGGCCGTCGTCTTCCTTGTGCTGATTTCGGGAATAATGGGTCTCCTGCTGATCCCGAAATCACCCGAGGAAGAGGCTGAATCGATCAGTCTCCGCGGCGAACTCGCTGCATTTAAGAACCGGCATTTATGGGCTGCCTTCGCAACCAGCATGCTGATCATCGGGGCGACGTTTGCGGCATTCAGTTACTTTTCACCTATACTTACCGATGTAGCGGGTTTCAGCGCATCCATGGTGCCGCTTCTACTCGGGGTTTACGGGGTGGCAACGGTCATCGGCAACACCATCACCGGCAGACTGGCCGATCGGTACATGATGCCGATTATGACCATCGGCCTAGTCATGCTTACGGGCGCGCTGCTCATGTTCGGCCTATTTGCCGCACACCAGGTCGTTGCGGTTATCGCCGTCATCGTGATCGGCCTGGTCGGGGTATCCATGAATCCTCCCATGGTGACCCGAGTGGCCAGAGCTTCGAACGGTGGCTCGCTCGTCAATACGTTCCACGTCTCGGTCGTCAATTTCGGCATTGTCGTTGGTTCCACTATTGGCGGGCTGACGATCGATCATGGCTACGGCCTGGCATCACCGTTGTGGGTTGGTGCGGTTCTGGCCGTGCTTGGCCTGCTGTCGCTGATTCCATATTTGAAAAAGACCCCGGCTCCAGCTGATTCTGCAGCGGTTCCGGAAAAAACCTGTGCGTAAGCGTGAAGAACTGGTCCGGTTACGTTGTCTGAGCCTGCAGGTTCCTGCTTCCATCGTTCCTAACGGCTTCAGCCATTTCCATTTATGTCATGAACGGCTACAATAAAGGAAGAGCGAGCACCCGTGATCGTATCTAATTCATATCCAAAGGAGAACCCGTAATTCATGGCAACGATTCGAGAGCTTCTGACGGAAGCGGATCTGCAGGAGGCCGAGCGCAGGAAGCTTCCCATACGCGTATTTAAAGATGACCATTTGATCGATTCAGATACGCGGATCATCCGGTTCACCGACTCCACGGTGATTACCCAGTCCGGTGTGAGTGATGTTACTTACCACTCGCGTAAAGAATGCCAATTTTATGAGATCCGCAAATAGATCCGATTACACTGCCAGATAAACGCTTAGGCAGAGCCACCAGTGCTCTGCACAGGCGTTTGTTTTTTTTTGCATCAACCACCCATAGACCGAAATATATATAGCCATGCCGGAATTGATATTATCTTTCGTCTTCAAGCCGCTATAAGATAAAAGTACCGGTCCGGGTTTACAGGCAGGTTACAGGACACGCGGAAATTTATGAATATGGGGAGAGATCTAGAAATGGAACAATCACACTTGAATATTGGAATCATCCTCGGCAGCACTAGGGAAGGGCGGGTCAGCCCGCAGGTCGGAACATGGCTCAAGGAGCTGGCCGACGGGCGTGGAGATGCGGAGTACCACCTGATCGATTTGGCGGATTATCCGCTGCCGTTCCTCGGACATCCTGGCGGAGAGGACGCCATCCAAAACTGGGCCGCGGTCATCGGCCGCATGGACGGATTTGTGTTCGTCACCGCGGAGTATAATCACAGCATTTCCGGTGTATTGAAAAATGCGATCGACCTGCTGCGGGATGAGTGGGGGAATAAAGCGGCAGGCATCGTGAGCTACGGGTCTACTGGAGGCGCACGGGCGGCCGAGCATCTGCGCGGCATTCTTGGGGAGCTGAACGTGGCGGACGTCCGCATTCACCCGACACTGTCGCTCTTTACCGATTTCGAAAGCTTTAGAACCTTCAAGCCGGCCGAGCTGCATCATAAAAATGTCAACGGCATGCTGGATCAAGTGATTGCCTGGTCCACGGCTTTAAAGACGATTCGGTCATAATCATATCCAATTGATTATAGTGAAAAACGCACAAGGAAGCGATTGGACGCTGCCTGAGTGCGTTTTTTTTGCTGTATCCTCGAAAGTTAAAGGAATTCGCCGCGCTCAGGTGATCATGGAGTATTGGGTGCCGGGAACATGGAGATCGACTTGCTGCGGACGGCTTACAGCTCGGTCTGGGGAATAGTGAACAGCCAAGATGGGCTTACGGCGACTTCTTGACCAACTCGATAAAATCACCGAGTGCCCGGGAGATCCACTTCTTCGGATGGGTCATCAGCTGCAGGCTGAGCCGCAGATCGGGATGGTTGAAGGGAAGTGGGGCGAGCAGCCCTCTGCGGATTTCATCGTCTGCCGCCATGCGGGGCAAGAGGGAGATTCCTGAGCCCGCCATGACGCAGCGTTTGATCGCTTCGGGGTTTCCCAGCTCCAAGCCGAGCCGGCATGGGATTCCATGCTGCTTCAGAAGCTTCTCCAGCATCACCCGGTAATTACAGGTTTCTTCCGGCAGAATCCACTCGGCATCATACAGATCTTGAAGACGGATGATCTCTCGATCTGCCAGGGGATGTCCCGGCCCTGCAATGAGAACGAGCGGTTCCTCGCGGACCGTCTGCCAATGAAGCGCCGGATCCTCCGGTTCGTTATCGAGAATCAGGCCGATGTCCAAATCTCCCTCTTTGACCCTCTGGACGAGAAGGTCCTCCCGGTCCGTCCATAATCGGATGGACAATCCCTCGTACTGCTTGCGCAGCTGTTGGACCAGCGGGGGAAGAAAGTAAGCGGCGAGGGAATCCATCGTTCCGACGGAGATCGTGCCGCCTCCCTCGGTCCGAAGCTTCTCCTTCGATTCATCGAACAAATCAAGCATTTGTACCGTAAGTTTAAGCAGCTCTTCCCCGGAGGAGGTCAGCCGAACCCCCTTGCCGAAACGTTCGAACAGCTGCGTATCGTATGCTTTCTCCAGCTTCTGTATTTGCGCCGTTACACTCGACTGCGCATATCCCAGCTCTTCGGCCGCCCGGGTAAAGCTTTTGCGGTGCGCGACCTCGCGAAAGGTATGAAAGTACGTCAGGTCCATGCTATTCATCTCCATGCTATCAATATTATCGATGATGCTCATCAACTATTATAGATAACACTGATAATAATTCCTATGCTAAATTAGAGGCACAACCTATAGAGGAGGTCATCAAAAATGATCGGAAGAGATGAACTGCATGGCGTTTTGGTTCCTGTGGTCACGCCATTTTTGCCAAGCGGAGAGCTTGATTTGGCATCATACACCCGTTATGTGGAAAAGCTGGCTGAGCATCATATCAACGGCTTGATCATAAACGGGACGACTGGAGAGGCCCCGACGGTACGCTGGGACGAAGTCGTACAGCTCACCCGGGCCACGCAGCAGATTTTGAAAGAAAAGCATCGAAGCATCCCGGTGATCATCGGAACGGGAACCAACGACACGTTGACGACCATACAGCGGACGGAGCAGGCTGCCGCCTTGGGGGCGGATGCAGTCCTCGTTGTGGTTCCCTATTACAGTAAACCGTCGCAGGAAGGGATCATTGAGCATTTTCGCCGTGTGACCGAAGTCGGTGTACCGGTTATTGCTTATGAGATCCCTGCCCGTACCGGGGTCCGCTTAACGATGCATACGGCCAAAACCATTATGGAGATGGAAGGTGTGATCGGTATGAAAGACAGCTCCGACGGCCTGGAACTGGTTACCGAGTTGACTCGTCAAGATGCGGGGGCGGTGTTATGCGGTGACGACCTGTACTACCATGCCAAGCTCAGCCAAGGGGCGAGCGGGGGAATTCTGGCTTCGGCCAACTTGTACACAGATATCTTTATTGAGGTCCATGACCTGGTGCAAAAGGGGAGGGTTATGGAAGGCAAACGATCTTTTGACCGTGTCGTCCCGCTCATCCGCAAACTGTTCCAGGAACCGAATCCCGCTCCGATCAAATGGGTGCTGGCTAATCAGGGTGTGATTGCTTCAGATCACCTTCGGCTGCCGATGACTCGTATATCCCAGCCGCTCCAGAAAGAACTGGCCCAACTGCTGACAGGCATCGAAGCAGCGCTTAACTAATACCACGGACGTTAGCAGGGAGGCGGCCTCCATCCTTCAAAGGATGGGCGATGGCCGCTTTCTTGCTTCCGTATCAGACGCCCGATTCCAGATCCAAGCGCCAGTCATTGCAGTGCATAAAGCTGCCTTTCGGGTACTCAAAATCACATTCCCCCATGAAAGCGAAGCCGAGCTTCCGGCAAATCGCATTGGAACCCGGGTTATCCACGGACGGAAAAGCGTGCATAAATCGGTGCTTCTTCTGCTGTTTCGCCTGCTCGATCACAGCTGCTGTCGCGGCCGATGCAATGCCCCGCTGCTGAAAGGAAGGCAGGACGCCCCAGCCGATCTCATAAATGGTAGATCCCTGCCAACCACTCTCCCAAAATCCCGCATTGCCTATTGGCACCGGATGATCTGCCAGCCATATGCTATACATGCAGCCGCTCCCGAGGGACTGAACCTTAACATATCGCTTATGGCGCTTCTCAACCTGCTCGTCACTTTCCGGGCCGCCCAGATGTTCCAGCATCTCTGGAACATTCAAACGATAGAGCAGCTCCAAATGCAAATGGTCTTCCGACCAGGGCCTGATCTGTACTTGTGAACCCGCCGCATGATTTCCCATGGATGGTTATCCTCCTCGAATATAATCATGGATGAAACTCGGAATAAGAACCTATGTTCCTACTATATATTAAATAAATGGAAGTGTCATGTTTTTTTATACAATACCCAATGCAGGGTATAAAGACCTGTTATCCGGATGCGTCCAAGGTCCTGTGTGCTTTGCGTGCAGGATCCCATATAATTGAAGAGAGCGCCTCCTTCATCAGGAACCCGGCCGGTTTTCGGGGAAGGGCTTTTTTTGTTGCACTCATGGTCCACGGACCATCGGGTAAAAGTCAACAAGCACGCTTCATGCGGGATCAATGGGGTGTCCGGTGTTGAATGGAAGGTGACTATCAAGAGGATGGTGAAGGAAATGAACCATTTATGGAAGGGAGGTGATAACGATGAGTACGATTCACATGCTGGTCGGCATTCCAGGAAGCGGCAAAAGCTTCTATGCCAAAAATCTGTGCAAGCGTGAGCGGGCCGTGGCGGTTTCGACCGATTCCATCCGGGAGCGGCTGTTCGGCAGCGAGTCCAGGCAAAAAAATTCGTATCTGGTGTTTGACGAGGCTTTTGCCGAAATAGACCGTCTGCTCGGGGAGGGCCGAAGTGTCGTATTTGACGCAACCAACGTGAGCCGCGACCGCCGTGTAAAGTTTCTGAAGAAATTCAAGGATGTGCCCGTCGAAGGCCATGTGTGTGATACGCCGTATGCGACGGCCAGGCAGCGGGCGGGGACGCGCAAACGCCGGATCGACGACGCAGTGCTGACGAAATTTGCCAAAAACTTCGAGTTTCCGGTCATGGCCGAAGGCTTTCAAGCGCTGCATATCGTGCACAGCTCAGAGGATGTGAAGCTGGACAGAATCCAATTGGAAAACCTGCTCGCAGAACGCCCAGGTCACGATGAGCTTTTTGCCTATTTAAGCGCCTCCCCGCATTTTTCTGTCATGCTTGGGTACGACCAGGAGAATCCCTATCACTCCAAAACCTTGTCTGAGCACACCTACGCCGTGCTTGCCTATATCAATGCGCAGTACGAAGGGGATGACCTGCTGGCGATGCAGTATGCGGCGCTGTTTCACGATGCGGGCAAACCGTTCTGTAAGGTGTGGAAGGAAACCCGCGGCTATTACTCCTATTTCGGCCACGAGCATGTCTCTGCGGCCATTGCCTGTCATGTACTGAAGGAGCTCGGATATGACGAGGCATTTGTGTTGAAGGTGGTGCATATGGTCAGCTTTCATATGGAAATTCTTCACGGGGGAGACGCAGGAGCGTCAAACATTTATCATTTGCTTGGCGGGGATCTGCTGGCCGGGTTGTATTTTTTCGCGGAAGCGGACACGAACGGCAAATAAAGAGGTGGTTTCATGAAAATCAAATATCCGAAAACGATGCATCTTCCCTGGTCACGAGGATACACCGATGATGACAAAATATTGCGAAGCACGGACCATTTCGTGGGAAAAGAAGTGGTGATCACCGAGAAAATGGACGGCGAGAACACCACGATGTACCCGGATTTCATTCACGCGAGATCGCTGGACAGCAAGGATCATCCTTCCCGGCATTACGTCAAAACGCTGCACGGCGGCATCAGGTACTTGATTCCGGAAGGGTATCGTCTCTGCGGGGAAAATGTGTACGCCAAGCATTCGCTCGCTTACGATGCGCTGCCTGGATACTTTATGCTGTTCTCGGTGTGGAATGAGCAGAACCTGTGCCTTTCCTGGGATGAGACGGAAATCTGGGCGGATCGGCTTGGAATACCTACGGTGCCGCTGCTGTACAGGGGCATTTGGGACGAAGAAGCAGCCAAACGGTGCTACACGAAAAAGTCCTGCTGCGGCGGGGAACAGGAAGGGTATGTGGTGAGGCTGGCATCGTCTTTCCCTTACGAGCAGTTCAGGCAAAGCCTGGCCAAATTCGTGCGGAACAATCATGTCCAAACGGATGAGCACTGGCTCAGCAGACCGGTCGAGCCGAACGGACTTCAATCGTGAGCTGCTGAAGCAGGGGCACAAGCAATGTAAGCTGAGGAGCTTTATGTACAGAGTGTAAGCATGATCTAGATTACTTTAGCGGTGCAGTTTAGGAGCTATATTTGTTGTTTATAGAAAGATAAAATGGATATGAAAGGTGGAGTTGGTCATGTAATTCTCAAGCAGAAGTACCCACATCGGAGGAATTTGACGAGTCCAGAAATTATATTTTTTTGAGCTTTAGCTTTGAATACATATTTGAATACATATATAGAAGATTTAGAATGAGTAAAAAATGCGAACATTCTATCATGGAGGGAACGGTATGCCGGGGTGTGCAGGAGTTGCACTGTATCATACGGAACGGATTGGGGCAATGCAGGCTTTTGCCGCCGGGGAGGCTTTTTTTGAGAAGATCGACATGGCGGTAACAGGGACGAGTTACTATGAGCTTTTGGAGCACGGAGATCATGAAGGCGATCACGATCTGGTGGAAACCTCCCCGGAGCAATTACGGGCGAAAATCGGCACTGGAGAGGCTGAAGCCTTCTGGATGTACAGCCAGCAGCGCGGAACTTTGCCATGGGACGCCGCTTTTACTTATCATACGAGCGGATACGGCAGTTTCCCGCATATCGCCGCTTTTTGCGACAGCCCTCCGGAAGACACATATTCCGTTCTCAAAGAATGGCTGCGCCATATGGCAGAACAGTTCACCTTTCCTTATGCAATCATATACGAGGCGAGAAAAATGACGGATGCGATGAGCTACGCCGCAGGGGACAACGGAAAAACCGCATTCCCTTATGAAAAAGCGTTTGCTTTCAACAAGGAGACCCCCGCCTTATACGACGGACAAGCCCGCTATACCGGCAGCAAGCTGAGAATGGTTTACCCTGCCAATGTACTGAACGGCGAGCATCTCAACATCGGGATTGCGGGGACGAATCTGGAAAACTGGATACAGAGCAGCCATGATCATGGTATACTTTACCGGGTGGGCGAAGAACGGTGGATGTGGGAAGTCGACCCAGCGAAACTTGAACAGGTGAATCAAATCTGTGGAGAGGCGGGTGCCTTGATCGCCTGGCAGCCCCAGCAGTCGAAGAAACCGCGGCGCAAGCTGCCTTAATCGCATCGATCACACTCATTTACATTTCATCAGGACCCGGAGGATGGTATGTCACGACCTTTATTCCCGCGCTTAAAAGGAAACAGCAGGGGCTGTCTCGCCTTTGAGCCTTTTTTTCTTATTCCGTACAGTATGGTGAGCACCTACGCGACGCTGTATATGTACGAGCTTGGCATCGCCGAAACCAGCATCGGCTGGATCACTTCGATCGGCCTGATCGTTCAGGTGTTTTCATCGTTTATCAGCGGTTATTTGACCGACCGGATGGGCCGCAAATCGGCCATCCTGTATTTTGACATGTTCAGCTGGAGTCTGGCCACCATCCTGTGGGCGGTTTCGCACAATGTGTGGTTCTTCCTCACGGCGGCGCTCGTCAACGGGTTTCAGCGCGTGCCGCATACCGCGTTTTACTGCTTGATCGTCGAGGATACGAAGCCCGCCGACCGGACTTACGTCTTTACGCTGCTGCAGATTATTAGCGTGATCGGGGGCCTGTTCGCTCCGCTCGGCGGACTGCTGGTGGATCATTACGGCCTTGTGTCCGGCACGCGCATCATGTACGTGCTTGCGTTCCTGATGATGACGTTTCAGTTCGTGGGGCGGCATCTGACGACGCGTGAAACCGAAATCGGCCAGAGAAAGATGCGAGAAACCCGCGATCTCGGGCTGAAGGAAAGCCTGATCGATTATGGCGGGGCGATTCGCGACATTGTAACGAGCAATTCGCTCATGCTGATCTTTAGCGTATACATTTTGTTCAACTTCCAGGCCACGATGAAAACGACGTATCTGTCGCTGTACATGGCGGATTACCTGCATGTGGACAGCGGGCTGATTTCCCTGTTCCCGGCGGTGTCCTCCGTCATTATGCTGCTGACGCTGTGGCTGCTGATGCCAAAAATTCCGGAGCACGCGGCGAACCGCTCGATGATGGCCGGTTTCATTCTATCGGTCGCTTCAAACGTCATGCTGGTGCTGTGGCCGACGTCGAACCTGGTCTGGATCGGGCTAAGCACGATTTTGGCCGCCGTAGGGCTGATGATCAGCTCGCCCTATTTGGAAGCAGCCGTGCAGAACGCGATCGACGATGACAAACGGGCAAAAGTGTTCTCCATGCTGTCCGTGCTGATCCTGCTGCTTACGTCTCCGGCAGGCATTATCGGCGGTTGGGCGTACAAGCTCGATCCGCGGATTCCCGTGTGGCTTGTGGCGGCTGCGTTCGCAGGCGCCGTTCTTCTGATGATGCTGCATCATCGGCGGGAGAAGAGCCAAGAGACGCAGGCTGCGCTTCGGCAATAAGGCTAACATAACAAAGATCCCCTGCCGTATGTTCGGCAAAGGGATCTTTTTTGAAGAGATCAGAAAGTTTAAGTTTCGGAGGCTCCGCTTCCTGATCTCGCAAGAAAAACTTCCTTTAGACGCGGTCTGTCTTCATTGAAGGTACGTCGATAGACGTTTTTCTTATTCGTTATGAAAAGCACCTAGGGTGCAGTAATATTCGCAGTCGGTTATTTGGACGGTTGTGGCGATACCAAAATTTTGACTTGGCTTTTCTCTTTCAGCAGCGCCTCAAAACCCTGTTCGACGATCTCGCTTAAATCAATGCGCTTCGTAACGAGCTTATCGGCCGCGAAATAGCCCTGCTGCATCAGGCTGATTACAGCCGGGAACACGTCCCGGTAACCGATGATGCCGGCGATATTGCGTTCCTGCATGACGATCTGGTTCGGATGGATCGGGGCTTCCCGTTCGAAAATGCTGACAATCATAATTTGACCGCTGATTTTCGTCGATTGAATCGCTTGGTTCAGGACAGCCGGGACGCCTGTAACTTCATAGGCAACGTCCGCGCCGCCTTCGGTGAGGCGATGGATTTCTTGGACGACGTCAACGTCTGCAGGGTTGAGCGCGATGGCCCCTAGCTCCTGCGCTTTGCTCCGCCGCTCAGGCGATAGTTCCACGGCGTAGATTTCCGCAGCACCCGACGCTTTCAGCGCTTCGATGACAAGCAGGCCGATCGGCCCCGCCCCGAATACGACCGCGCGGTCGCCCACCTTGAAGCGGCTGGAACGGACGGCGTACAGCGCAACTGCCGACGGCTCGACCAAAGCGCCCTGCTCGTAGGAAACGCTGTCCGGAATATGATGAACCATATGCTCATCGGCCGCCACGTATTCGGAGAAGCCGCCCCCGCCGCCGGCGAGTCCCAGGAAGCCCATTTTTTCGCAGAGGTTATATTTTCCCTGCTTGCAGGCGGCACAATGTCCGCAGGCGAACACGGGCTCCACGACGACCCGGTCGCCGGCTTTGAAGCGGGTCACGCCTTCGCCGACTTCCACAACCTGGCCGGAAAATTCATGTCCCATCACGACCGGGGCTTTCTCACCGGTTAATGGATGAGGCGCACCCTCCGGAATGAATATCGGCCCGGCTGCGTATTCATGCAGGTCACTTCCGCAGATGCCGCACCATTCCACCTTGATTTTGACCTTACCTTGGAGGGCCGAAGGCTCCTCAATCGTTTCCACGCGCAAATCTTTCACGCCATGCCATCTCAATGCTTGCATGAATCCGTCATCTCCCTATCAGGCAGTAAATAATATGGTGAGCGATATATCGAAAAATAGGAAACGTTTCCGATCCATATGATGTCACATTCTATTCTGCGTGTCAAATCATTTTTTAGGGCTAAAGCGGGTGTTTTTAACCATGTTGCGAATGGAAGATTTACATGTCTATGTCGTAGAAATAAGCTGTGATTGTGCAGCGAATGCAGCGTCAGGCGGCTAAGCAGGGGCATCGGTATGGCGGGGTATGTTATAATATATACTGAAAAAGAAAAAAATGTCTTCCGGATAGGAAACGATTCCGAATTGAGAGGGATTAATTCGCATGTCCAACAAGAAAAAGGTGACCATTGAGGACGTCGCCAAGCAGGCAGGTGTCGGCATCGCCACCGTGTCCAGGGCGCTCAACAACAGCGGGGGAATCAGCGAAAAGACGAAGGCGAGGATCATGCAGGTGATCGATGAAATGGGCTTTGTCCCCAACACATCGGCCCAAAGCCTCAAAATCCGCCAAACCCACCAGATCGCGCTTGCCGTGCCGGACATCCGCAACGCGATCATTCCGGATATCGCCTGGTCGGTAGAACAAGCCGCCAAGCAGCATGGATACCGGGTGGTGCAGATTAATACGCTTGGCAACGCCCGTCTGGAGCTGGAGACGCTGCGGGAGATCAAGAAGCTTCATGTGGACGGCCTCGTCCTGATGCCGCTGGCGTATCCCAAGCAGTTGGAAAGCCTGATTAACCAGGCCAGCATCCCGGTATCCGTCATCAATTACGGCAAGAAGCTCAGCCCGGATCTAAAGGCGGATATCGTGGGGCTCGCCCGCCAGGAAGGAAGGCTGGTCATGGAGCATCTGCTCCAGATCGGACGGGCACGGATTGCTTACGCAGGCGCGCCCAAGGACAAAATTGAAGAACGGTACCTGGCATACGAACAGTCGCTTAGGCATGTCGATGCTTCGCTGGTTTATTTCGGGGAAGATTTTTCGTTTGAGACCGGACGCCAGGCGGCCGATTATTTTTACAGCCTGAAACATATGCCGGACGCGATTTACGCCGTCAACGACATGGTGGCGATCGGGATCGTTAACCGCTTCAAGGAGCTTGGTATCCGGGTACCGCAGGATGTGGCGGTGGTCGGCATCGACAACAACTTGTGGGCGACCGTAACCACTCCGCAAATCAGCTCGGTGTCCATCATGGGCAGCGAAGTCGGCCGGCTGGCGGCAGAGCTGCTGCTGAAGCGGATCCAGTCGCACAATCCGCCGGATTATGAGCGGGTGGAGTTTGAGCCGCGTCTCATCGTGAGGGAATCCAGCGTTTCAATGACGCAGTATTCGAATAAATAACATAAGTAAATGCTTCGGCACACATGGGAAGGGGACAGGATGATGAACGAAGAAATCGGCGCACCGGGTTGGGACGCCATCGACCAGGAGCTTGAAAGATTATACGGCAGTCAGGAGCCAAAGCATTACGGAACGCTCATTTCGTATGCGCTCGGCGGCCAGGATCCGCTCGACGGAATCAGCGCCTACAAAGCGGAATCGCCGATTCCGCATTGGCATTTTGTCACGTACGGCTTCTCGGAATTGTATGAAAAAGAGTCGGAGGACCAGGAGGTTAGCGGGTTCGGCTTTGAGCTGACATTCCGGCTGCAGCGGGATGCCGATGAGGAGGAGCCGCCGGCGTGGGCTTTGAACCTGCTGCAAAATATGGGCAGGTACGTGTTTGGCAGCGGAAACGTGTTCCGTTCGGGCGATTATCTGGATGCCAACGGGCCGATCTGCCTCGGAGCCGACACGCAGCTGACGGCCTTGGCTTTTGCTGAAGATCCGGAGCTGCCCGCGATCCAGACGCCGAATGGCCAGGTCGAGTTTTTGGAGATGACCGGCATTACGGGAGATGAGCTCGAAGCGATGCAAACCTGGAATACGCTGGGCGTTCTCGGGGCTGCCGAGGAGCATATTCCCTATTACATAACGGATTTAACCCGTGGCTCCCTGCTGCGCATTCCACCCGTCGCGGAGAAAATCCGGCAGGGCGCGGAAGCGGAAGGATCCAGCACCGGATTTTTGTTTGTAGATCAGCTGGCCTGGGAACCGGGAAAGAGCGGTTGGTTCAGCAAGCAGCCTTCCGTCGTGAAAATGGGAGCCAAGCAGGCCGGAATTATTGCCAAGCTGCTGCTTGGCCGGATTTTAAAGGGCCGTTCGCTCACGCTCGTCGGACCTGACACCCGCGTCGTCTTTGAGCCCGGGCAGAAGCCGGAGCTGAAAGCCGAGGGAGGCGAGGTGCGAATTGCGCTGGACGATCAAGCCGCTTCTGAGCTGAGCCGTTTGCTGGCACCGAAGGAAAGCGTCGTTCCGCTGCCTTTTGTGAAGGGGGCTGCTATCCAGATCGTGAAGACGCAGATCAAGGACAGCGAAGGCAATGTAGTCAAAGTCATCGGTTAAGCAGGACCCCGCCCGCGCGGGGCTTGTTTATCATATTAGGAAGTATAAACTCCAGAGCGATTGCTTCCTAATATTGCAAGAAAAATTACCTTTAGACGCGGTCTGTCTTCTTTGAAAGTACGTCGATAGATGTTTTTCTTATGACATGGCTTAAGAAATTCGGGAGGGGAAACGATTGAACGCGAGCGTACAGTTGTTTTTGGATGAGGTGTGGTCCCTGATCAGCGGGATTTATGAGAAAGAAAGCAAGCGTATCCGTGAGATCAAGGAAGTCAGCAGGCTTCAGGCGGGCATCAAGGATTATCTTGGCGTGGCCTGGAGCAATCGCAAAGCCGGCGACGGATACGGCGTAATCAGCATCGATCTGGACCGGCCCTTTGATTGGTCCGACTCCTCGTACCGGCTAAATGCCGGGCCTTACATATGCGATATCACCGACGACTTGATCACCGGGGAGTGGCTTCCTGCATTGCGGACACGGCTTGCGGAAGCGATGAGCGCCGGGACTTACGGCCCCAGGTTTTTCGATTACCGCTTCGAAATCGTGCTCGAAATGGAGAGGGAAGAGGGATTAAGCACGTTCACCGAAGTTTTGATCGATGAGGACAAGCTCGCGGCTCAGAAACAGGAGCTCGAAGGCTTTATCCAGTCCAAAGTTTTGCGGGATCTGCCGGTACGTCCCAAGGAATTGGACGAGTTCTTCTTTGCCCGTCATCTGCTCAATTCCGATCTGTTTGAACAGCGAGAGGCACAATTAGAGCCGCTGATTGGGCGGTTGGAGGAGAAGCACGGTTCGAATCCGGACCGGCTGCTCGGGTGGGTCTCTCAATATACTTCAGCCTTTCGGGAATGGGCGGAGGAGCGTTTTTTGGTCCGTTATTTTGAGCGCACCGGGAGTTTCGGCCAAGACTGGAAGCGCAAAGATGCAGCGGACGGGGTGGTTGTGAATGAGGAAGAGCTGGACTTTTTCGTCTATGCCGCGCTGAAGGTCGGCCGCCGGGAGCCCGAGCTCCGGGCGCGGTATCTGGAATTAGCCGTTCAGCTGGGCTCGGAGAAGGCGGCCGGCTATATAAAAAACGGCAGCGGGCGCTTCCAGCACAGGTTCGAAGGCAACGCGATTCAGGCAGCCGCCAACGACGTTACGGAAACGATCGACATTCGCCTGCATGCGGAGGAAGAGGCCGCATACCGGGAAGCGCTGACGTATATAACGGGGCTGCTCTCGGAGGGGTTTCCCAAAGAGTACAAACTAAACCTGAGGAGCCCATCAAAGGACAAGCACTATCTGCCGCTGAATAAGCTGGCTAAATCGCAGCTGCACCGTTTTTTTGCCGGCGCGCTCCGGTATCCTGGCCTGCATCCGCTGATTGCCAAGTATGCCGAGACAGCCATGGAGGAATTTGCCTGGTATAAGGATGTGGAACCCGGGGAGAAGTCGGTCATGCCGGGAACCTATGCCGTTCTGGGAATAGGCCTCGTGAGCACGGAATATTTTCCGCTGCTGCGACGGTACATGGAAATAGTTGATACGGAGCACCAATCCGCTCAGGACGGGTACGCCGAAGCTTTTATCGAAGCCCACGGGCTGACCCCCGACCGGATGCCGGTGCTTGTGGCGATTCTGCTTGGAGGAAGCGATTCAGCCAAGCCGGTGAAATCCTTCGTTATCAATACACCGGATCTGGCGGACGCTCTGCTGAGTGAGCTGGAGTCCAAAAAGGATTATGAGCGGGAAACGGTGCTGCACCGGATTTTCGGAACCCGCGCCAAGCTGGCGCAGTCCGCGAGAAAAGAGACTTCTCCGATGCAAGAAAAGCTGGAGCGGTTGCTGGCATGGTATCCATAAGTCCAGTCAATACCTGAGAAAGGGGACGATCATTTGGAATGGACGGAGGCCAGCAAGAGCAAGGACCTGAAGATAGTCCGGGCGGTGGTGGACCAGCTGGACCCGAACGAGCGGGACGCCCGCGGAAGAACGCCGCTGATGCTTTTTATCACCAACCGGATGCCTGTGGACGGCATTAAGCTGCTGCTCGAGAAAGACGTCGACCTGGAAGCGGAAGACAAGCTGGGCGATACGGCGCTCAAAAAAGCGGTGAAGTTCAAGCAGCCGGAGACGGTCAAGCTGCTGATCGCGAATGGCGCTCAGCTGAATTCTCCGCACGGCATCTTGGGGACGGCCTGGCAGGCGGCAAGAATGGACAAGGCCATGGCCGATTTGCTCGCTGATACGGACGGGGCGGTACGCCTCACGTTGAACGATGAGGAGCAGAGGACCATCGACGGTATTTTGTATGAGGAGTCGCTGGATGAGGTCACTGTCCGGATCCGCGGGTTATCCTCGCCGGTGCTGCTTCATGCCGTGGTGAATGGCTACAACTGGGACGATGGGCCTGATCCGATGATCGCTGCCCTGGAAAATCCGGAGTGTGCCGAGATCACAATGCTGGATATGTATGAGCTGCTGGATGCCGATTACTGGCTTGGCATGGAAGAAGCCGAAGCGGCAGCCTCGGAAGATGGCCGGAAATGGCGCAGGCTTGCCGAAAGCCTGAAAGAGAAAGTAGGCGCGAAGCTCATTTGATTCTGGGGGTGGGACCCAGGCTTGAAGAGATTTCGCTGGCACAGAAGGCTGACGATAGGAGGAGAATGATGGACAAGGTAACGGTTCAGGAGCTGGCCGGTTCCGAACGGGACGCTTGGGACGAAGTTCAGCAGCTGCTGGCTGACGGTTGTAATGAATACAGCATCGTATCCAGTGACCCGGGAGCGGCGGATGACACGCTGTACCGTTTGCAGGTCAGCACCCGGTCATATTTGGGTACCGTCGCGTATCGGACCGGAGGCATCCTGTTTGACCACGGTTGGATCAGGCTGCTCGGCTCGGGAGGTGCCGGAATCTTCGGCAGCCTGACGGACTGGAACGGGCTGAAGGACGACAGCGACCGGACCGCTCTTGAAGGAATGCTCGTCGTCGCATACGATGCAGCCGGAGGCTTTTTTGCGTTGGACACGGGGCGCTTCGGGCAAACCGGTCATGTATATTATTTTGCGCCCGAAACATTGGAGTGGGGATCTACTGAGCTTGCCTACTCCGGTTTTTTGAACTGGCTTGCCGAAGGCGATTTGGGGCTGTTCTATCCGTCGTTCCGATGGGAAGGCTGGCAAGAAGAAATGAGACGGCAAGGTTTTCGCTTATTACCCGCCGCTCTGGGTGCATGAAGGCAGCGGCGAATCGAGCAGCAAGGCACCAGCGCCTGTAACGGAGGCCTGGCAGGCTGCGAGGAGTTCGGGCTGAATTTGTTACTGAACAGGAGGGGGATCCGCCTGCATGGATGCGAAAGCCAAAAAAATATTAACGAATACGTACTGGCAATCGGGAGGCTGGAGACGCGGAAGTCTTATGTTATCGGCTGAGGATTTTGAGTACGCCAAAAGCAAGGGGCTGATGTTCGATCCGCTCACCGTGTCGCATGATGAGCTGATCCGGCGGATCATTCATCTGCATGAGCATAACGTGACGAAGGAGCGGGTGGCTGCTGCGTTTTTGCATAGCCTTTCCACCCGGAAAGTTCATCTGCGCAGCGCTTTATCAAGCTGGATGTTGACCCGCCATTTACCCTCTCATACTTTCCGTATGCGTGTCGCCGATATCCCCCGGTACAGTGAGTGCTTTTTCTGCGATGACGGCATGCTGATGTCCCAAGAGGAATATGCCGGCGAAGACCTGAACGTGCTTAATTTCGAACGGATCAAATGGGGAGGCGTCCGCCACAATTGGCTCGTTTACTGCTGGCTGGATCTGTTATGCCTGAGCCGTGAGGAGGATCCGTTCCCGGTGCGGGAAGAAGACGTGGATATGCTGAAGGGGATGATCCACGGGATTGAGGCCTGTGGTGACAAGGATGCCGCCCGGCAGCTCGAGAAAAGGTGGAAGGACGTGTTCCCCTCCAATTCGCATGAACGGGATCAGGTCATGGAGATCTGGGGTTACGCAGGCATTTTGGAAACCAAAGATTTTTACCGCAAAGAACGGGGACGGGGCACCGATTTCAATTCCGTTGCCTGCTGGCGCGGGGAAGACGGGTATTCTCGGGAGAAACTGGAGTACTTCTTCGGTCCTTATTTATAGCTGTTTTTACAGTGTTTATATCTTATAAAAAGGAGAGCCGCGGGCTCTCCTTTTAGTTTGGTGATTGTTCTGGATGTTGATCGGTTCTCCGTTCCAGAACGGAAGCCTGACCAAGCACAATCCACTGGTTAACTTCGTCATACCCCTTCACAACGGCTTGAACGACGTGCCGCGGGTACATCCAATGCGGCTTTCCGGACAACTTCAGCTCCCCGGTGTCAGCTAATCCTACTGCTCCGGTGTTCGCAAGCGTAATGAGTGTTCCCTGCGGGAAAAAGGCTTCGATGGCGCCCTCGACCCTTTGTCCTACGGGGTGCAGCGTCTTCTGGCGCTGCCACAGCTCGCCCGTGGACTTAAGGGAAGCGGACCAAACCCCCTCGAATTCTTCCTGGGTGATAAAGATCAACCCGGCTTCAGATGTATCGATCGGCTGCTCGGCCAGCATAAAATGATAGTCTCCGTCTTTCCGGTTCGAAGCGATGCGCTTGCCGTCATCCTCGATGACGAGCTGGCGGTAAGCAACACCCTGCGGGTCAATCTCGAAATACCAGGTGCCCATGCCGGGTTCGGGACAATCTTTAATATATTTCATATACTTCTCCTTATCGAATCCATGCCTGGTCATGCAGATTTGAACCGCAATGACGATTATTCGGTCATCCTTATTTCAGGGGGACCTGCCCGGCCAGCCGCTCGAATTGCTCCAGATGCGGGTTCAGCTTTGGCTGAATGCTTTGCAAATATTTGAGGCTAGCTTCGTTTATACGCTGTTCTGCCGCCGTATCCGCAGGGAAGACCGAGTAGCTCTTGTGGATCGTGCCGCTGCGGTACTCTGCGCTGAACAGGCTGCCGCTTTTGAGCGACGCTTTGAGATGGTCAGCGCTTCCCATGATGACGAGCTGTTCCTGCGGCGATTTGTACGCAAAGTAGAAGTCCGGATCGGCCAGGGCATGAATGACATCATATCCGCTCGTCTGCACGCCGCCGCCGAAAGCACCCGTTTGGATTTCATTCGAGCGGACCGCACCATCTTCCTGGATGACTTTGTGGGTCAGCGTGCCGGTGCCGTTCATCCGGTCCTGCTTCCATTCTCCGTTATAAACGACTTTGTGGCTTTCGCCGTCAACGGCGTACTCGTTGATGTACTTCCCTTTGCCTTCGCGCTGGCCGTTCACGAACTCCCCGGAATATTGTTTGCTGTCGCCCCATTTCATCGTTCCCCTGCCGTTAGGCTTGTCACCGCTGACTTCACCGTAATAGGTGGTTGTATCCGAAATTTGCAGCCATTCTTTGGCCGGCGCTGCTTGTACCGAAGGAGAGATGGGCCAGATCGCCGCAGCCGACAGTGCAGCGCTCAGGACAAGGGATACGGAAAGATTTTTAAGTTTGATCAAATCAATACATCCTTTCAACAAGCTATTCTATGATTGCTCACGGTTTATTGGCAATGCTTGGACAACGTTACGTGAGAAACGTTTTATCAGATGTTAGCCCATAAGGTTCTTCACATGGATTAGACCGCATATTTAAACGTGCAGGCATCGCGCACATAAAATTCGTTACCGATTTTCACGATGTAATCGGTGATTTGAACGATCTTCCCGCTGCCGATCATCTCCTGGCCCAAAAAAACGGCAACAGGCGTTTGCTCAATCATCGCGGTATGGAAGTGAATCGGGGAAGTCAGGGGCTGCATAAATCTTCTGCTTTTCATTGCATTTCACCTCTTCCTGTCATTTTACCAAATTTCAGCAAGGAATGGTGTATACAAAACAGTTTCAAACCGCCTGAAATGGTTGATGATCTGGTCGTGAACAAATCAAAACGTAGAAACTAAACGACCGTTCCCCGGTGAATACCGAAAAACGGTCGCAGCTTTGTATCCGATTTGTCGAATCAGGTGAAAAGTCCGCCTAATCGGTCATCAGCTGGAGGCGGGCAGCCCAGTTGCCTTGCCATGGATACGATTTGGCCTTTGTGATGAAATTCGTGAGTCTCCGTATGAGTTAACAGCAGCAAAGGAGTAGGAGCCTTCGGGTAACCCCGCCAGCTTTCGTCCTGCTTGATCGGTTCATTCCAGCGATCGCGATATTCACTTATGAACCGCTGCACGAGTTCATCCGCATCCGTAAATCGTTCACGGACGTACTTCACATCGGCGCGTTCAATATCTGTTATGGAAATATCCCTATGCTCGTTTCTCTTCATAAACGCGAAAGATCCCAACCACCACCGATAGCAGTCAACGACATGAAGATGGGTTCGAATGATCGTTCCACGCCCAAATTCGGGAACGGGTTGATGCAAAATTTGAGGAGGCAGCTCTTCCAAGAACGCAAACATGTTTTGTCTAACGGATCGGATCCAATCGTATTGTTGCTGCAGCATTTCGAGCAACGCAATCACCTCTAGGATTTCGAATGATACTTATCGTCTTGCCATTTCAATTTCTCAGTGATCGTCAATACGTTGCCGTCGGGATCGATGATCGTAAAATAGAGCGAATTGCCGCGCAGCTCGATCCGGTCAACCACCGCGCCATCGTCAATCAACGTCTGATACGAGCGGAATATCGCATAGGGATCCGCACGGCGAAAACCTTCGACCAACGCTTCGAAAACCTCGATGCTCAGTCCGCCACGCGGAGCTGTAAGCACGGAATCATCCCAATATTCGGGATTGCGTTCAACGGTCTTTTTCAGCCTCGTCCTTGCCCGCCTCAGAGCCGCCTTCACCGAACCCTCGGATTGTCCGAACAGCCTTCCCGTTTCCTTTGCGGTAAAGTGAAATACGTCGATCAGCAAAATCAGAACGACCTGTTTGGGTTCGAGCCGATCGGACAGCAGTTCGAGCGCCTCACGGACATCCCACTTACTCCATTCATCATAGGAACCGATTAAATGCTCTTCGAGTGGTCCGACCTGCGGCTCCCATTTGCGGCTGCGGCATATATCCACCCAAGCGTTGGCAGCAATTCGAAACAAAAATGGCTTCGTTATTTCTCTATTCGGGAACCGGGTATACCAACGATAAGCTTTAATAAGCGACTCTTGGAGCAAATCGTCCGCATCCCACGCCGAACCGGCCTTAGCCAGACAATATCGTTTCAGATCGCTTTGCAGCGGAAGCGTCATTTTAGCAAATGTCTCATATCCTGCGTCTGTTAAGTGATCTCCCTGCGTCACTATTGCTGCTTCCTTATATTATTCTTGTGAGTAAAATACGGCGTTTGCCCCGTTTCTTCCACAATATCCACGGGATTTCCGTCCAGATCGAATGCTTTGAAAAACCTGTACCCATCCTCTTCGTGGATTTCGCTTAATTCCGCTCCTTTCGCCTTAAGCTGGCTATACGAATGGTTAATATCATACGAAGTGAAATTGAAGTATGGCATCATTTCTTTACCGGTATCAAATTGGACAGGCTGCGGTTTTTCCACTTTCCATAACAAAACCAAGGTTTGGCCGTTAGGGAAGGCGAGCCCGACCCGATCATCGGTCTTTTCAATCGTCTCCAGACCGAACATTCGAACGTACCATTCCTCTGAACGTGTAATGTCGGTCACCGGAATAAAAATGCCGGATACATAAGCGATGATTTTTTCCAAAGATAAGCACTCTCCTTTAACCTGATTTTCAATCTAATAACGATAAAAATCCATAATAAGATACGGGGTAGCGAAGAGTCTTTTTAAATTTTAGCCCGGCTTATGGATTGCAGCTTACTGCCGGAGAACGCCAAAGAGGGCCGCAACAGCCTGCCCATCGGCAACCTGTCACAGCCCCCAAACCCGCGTCCGACACGGCTTCCCGGCTTTTACTCTTCCCCCGTAGCAATCGGATTTTCGCTGTACGAAATCCAGTCGCTCCAGCTGCCGGCGTACAGCCGGACATCCGGGTATCCGAGCTCGGTCAAGGCAAGGACATTCGGACAGGCCGACACGCCTGAACCGCAGTAGACGATAATTTCATGGTCCTTCGGCACGTCCTTATAGTACTCTTTGAGCTCATCGAGGGATTTCCATTCCCCGTTGTCCTGCAGGACGCCCTTCCAAAACTTGTTCTTGGCGCCGGGAATATGGCCAGCGGTATGGTCGATCGTCTCGTTCAGACCCAGGTATCGGGAGGATTCACGGGAATCCAGGATAACGATCGATGGATCCTTCATCGCCTGGCGGACGTCTTCCAGGTTTACGAGCATTTCAGGATGCACATCAGCCGTGAAGGTTGTGGGGACCCGAACCGGCTGGTCCTTGCTGACGGGGTAGCCTGCATCCTTCCATGCACTGAAGCCTTCGTTCATGACGAACACCGTCTCATGACCCATGTAGCTCAGCAGCCACCACAGACGCGAAGCGTACAGCCCGCCTTGATCGTCATAAGCGATGACCCGGGTTTCCCGGTTGATGCCGACTTTTCCCAGCTTTGCGGCAAGCTGGCCGGTATCGGGTAGGGGATGGCGGCCGCCATGCTCACTGACAGAGGAAGACAAATCCTTTTCCAAGTCAAGGAATACCGCTCCAGGAATATGGCTCTCCTCATAGGAAATCCTTCCGGCATCGGGCTGTCCCAACATGAACCGGCAGTCGACGATCGTCACGTCGGGCTCGTACATCCGGGCAAGCACCCAAGCTTTGTTCACTAGTACGCTCAATAAAAACACCGCCTTAATTCGATGATAATATCTTGAATGGAATATTGTTCTATTATACCAGCGGGGCGGGGGGTTGTCTCTCCAATCGGTTTCTTCGGCAAGGTCAAGTGTGTTATGATAAACGCGCTGCGGACAAGCCGCCGCAAAATAAAAAAACGGCCGGGTCACCCCGCATGGGGGAGATATCCAGCCGTCATCATTAGAGCCTGAAATGTAGGCAATTCATCATTTATGGTAAACGATTCTCACATGGAGATGGGTGTAAATCTCTTCCGTATAATGGTCATTCGGACAGCTCTTGATGACGCGCAGGTGATCCTTGCTCGAAATCAAAGGCTCGGAGCATGAAGGGCAGCGGTCTACAAACAAGCTTTTTAATTTCGCAAACAAGCTTATTCACCATCCTATTCCCATTGATTTACTTGGGTTTATTATAAACGCTAATATTACATTCGTATAGTGTTAATTTTGAGTTTTTTGCTGCGAACTATTCAGTCATCCAGAGGTGTGTAGTAGATGGATTTAGCAGGACATATCGTTATGTTTATCATCGGGCTGGCAGGATCCTTTTTTTCAGGCCTGCTGGGCATCGGCGGAGCCATTATCAATTACCCGCTGCTGCTCTATGTGCCGGGACTCTTTGGCGTGGAGACGTTCAGCCCGCGGCAGGTTTCCTCGATCAGCATGATCCAGGTATTTTTCTCTTCCCTGGCAGGCATGCTGGCTTTTCTCAGACAGAGCAAAAAAGAAAAGCCGCTGATGCACAAAGGGCTGATCATGAATATGGGGGCGAGTATTCTGATCGGCAGCTTGGTAGGCAGCCTGGGCTCGGCTTATCTGCCCAGTGCAAGCATCAATATTATTTACGGGGTGCTGGCCGTGATTGCTGCCGTCTTGATGATGATCCCCGGCCGTGGCACCCAGGGGGAAGTGCAGCTGGCATCGGTGCAGTATAACCCGTGGATCTCCGCGGTTTCCGCCTTGATGGTGGGCGTTGTCTCCGGGATTGTCGGTGCCGGAGGTTCCTTTATTCTGATTCCGATCATGCTGACCATGCTGCGGATTCCGGTGCGGGTGACGGTGGCTTCCTCACTGGCGATCGTGTTTATCTCAGCCATCGGCGGCGTATCCGGGAAAATAGCCGGCGGGCATATCCCACTGTGGCCCACCTTGTTTACCGTGCTCGGGAGCATCCTTGGCGCACCGGTGGGGACGATGGTCAGCCGCCACCTCAACGTCAAGTCGTTGAGAATCGCCCTCGCCGTCCTGATCGCAGCCACCGCCGTAAAAATTTGGTGGGGCATTATTACAGCAGGCATATAAGGTGAATCCTAAGCATGTATATTTCTGTGCCCGAGGTTAAAGATGAACAAACAGGAAGATCATACCGAGAAAAAGAAGGGTGTGAAGGCTTTGTATAGACTGCTTCGAATCAGCTTGGCATGCGTGATGTCGATCATGCTCGCATCCGGCTGCTCTTTAAATCACGGAGGGAATAACGCATCTGGACAAACGGGTGCAAACGGACAACATGACGCAACGGGGCAAGAGGGGACCGCCGGAGGGAACGGTGAGCCGAATTCTTCTGCGAATCAAGGCGGAGATTCGTCCAATCCCCCAGAGAGCACGTCCAATGGAGACGGAGGCAGCGGCAAGGATACGGGTCCAGACGGATCGAATCCGGGTGACACAAATACAACAGCGGACGATCCGGTCCTTAAGCAGCTGAACCAGCTGACGACCGAAGAGAAGATCGGCCAGCTCGTGCTGGTGGGTATGGACGGGACCGCCACAAGTGCAGAGACCCGCGAGCTCGTGCAGAAGTATTATGTCGGCGGATTTATTTTCTACAAAAACAATATTGACAGCACGAAGCAGGCGCTGAGCCTGTTCAACGGCCTCAAAAAAGACAACCAGGACAATCCCGTTCCGCTGTGGATGAGCGTGGACGAGGAAGGCGGACGGGTGTCCCGGATGCCGGATGAATTCGTCGACATGCCGACAAACCTCGCTATCGGAAGGAAGAACAGCACGGAGTTATCCCATGGCATCGGGCAGATCCTCGGCCGGGAGCTGGCCGGATTCGGGCTGAACATGGATTTTGCGCCGGTGCTGGACGTCAACAGCAATCCGGACAATCCCGTGATCGGGGACCGTTCCTTCGGTGATGACGCCGAACGGGTTGCCAGGCTCGGTAGAGCTACGATGGAGGGAATCCGTGAGGAGCATGTGGTGCCGGTCGTGAAGCATTTCCCGGGGCATGGCGATACGTCCGTTGACTCCCACATCGGTCTGCCTGTCGTGAACCATGACCTGGCGAGATTGCGGAAGCTCGAGCTCGTGCCGTTCCAGGCGGCGGTGAAGGACCAGGCGGATGTCGTCATGATCGCGCATCTGCTTATGCCGAAGCTGGATCCGGACCACCCGGCCTCCTTCTCCAAAACCGTCATTACGGACCTGCTCCGCAAAGAGCTTGGGTTCAAAGGGGTCGTCATCTCGGACGACATGACGATGGGGGCAATCGATAAAAATTACAGCATCGGCAAGGCATCGGTCGGGGCCATCCTTGCGGGCGGGAACATCATTCTCATCGGGCATGATTATGCCAAGGAGAAGGAGGCCATCCAGGCACTGAAGGACGCAGTAAAAAACGGGACGATCTCCGAAGAAGTGCTCAATGACCGGGTATACGCCGTTCTTAAGCTGAAGAGGGCTTATGGACTTACCGACAAACCGGCAAATGGGCCGGATGTGGACCGGATCAATAAGGACGCCCGCAGCCTTCTGGGCAAATACGGCTTGAAATAGAATCAATCACCGCATGCTAGGAAAGGATGAAGCCTGAGCTACTGTGTCAGAGTAGAAGAATTGTTGAGTCAATAGCACGGGGCTTCAATGACAAGCTTGGCATATACTATTCTATCTTCAGGGAAAGGAATGAGAGATATGCCAACATTTGATAGCATGCAGGTGACGGGAAATGCAACGATTGAGCAGGACATGCAGGTTAACGGTAATGCCACCATCGGAACGGATATGCAGGTGAACGGCAATGAAACGGTCATGCAAAATTTTAACGTGATGGGGAACGAGACGATAGCTGGCTCCTTGCAGGTGAACGGCAGCCAAACGGTATCCGGCAATATCGGTGCCGGCAGTACGGTTAGCGCGTTGTTTCGTATGGTCACGCAGTCCCAATCGACTGTGCCGGCAGGAGGTTTTACCTCGCAGCAGGTCCGTTTCTATCCGGCGATCTTGCCGGGCCAGCCAGGGCTTGTGCTCAAGGGCACGGACGGTAATAACTACGTGATGTTCGTTGACGTTTCGAGCGGAACGCCTACACTTGCGCTGATGCGTGCGTAAAACTGAGGTATAAGCTGCCAGTGTGGCTTGGGACCGGGTTCATATGTAAATGAATAAAAGGCGCCGTCTCTGATGAGAGGGGCGCCTTTTTTGTAATATCAGAAAGTACAACCTCCAGAGCCATGGCTTCCTGATATTGCAAGAAAAATACTTTTGCTAAAGTATGTACGGACATTTCATCCGGCAGCCTCGCGGCGCGGCTGCTTCTTCCGGCCCAGCAGTCTGCTGACGTTAAGCTCGGACAGGGCTACGCCGAGCAGAACGAGACCGGCGCCTGCATATCCTTGGACGGACAGCGTTTCGTTCATGAACAGCAGGCCAAAGACGGCGGCCACGACCGGCTCCAGCGCAAAAATGAGGCCTGCTTGGGTTGCGGTCGTATACTGCTGAGCCATGGTCTGTAGGATAAAGCCAAGCGCGCTGCACACGAGGCTGAGCGCCAGCACCGCCACCCAGCCGGAGATGCTGCCGGGCAGGCGCGGGGTCTCCCACAGCACCGTGAAGACGAGCCCGAACGCCCCGGCAAAGCCGAGCTGCCAAATGCCGATGCAGAGCGGATCCGGCGATGTTTTGGCTGCACGGCCCGTCAGCATCATGTGGACGGCGAACAGCAGGGCCCCAAGGATGCACCACAGGTCTCCGAAGCCGATGCCGGACTGGGGCCGCAGCGTGAGCAGACCGATCCCGGTCATCGCCAGCAGAACGCCCAGGACGAGCCGCTTGCTTGGCATGCTTTTACCGAATACGGCCGACAGAACCGGCACGAAGATGACCGTCAGGCTCATCAAAAAGCCCGCATTGGATGTGGACGTTCCTTGAAGCCCAAGCATAATGGAGGCAAACACGCCGAACAGGATGAAGCCTAAAAGCGAGGCATGTTTCAATACAGAGGCGTCCGTATTGCGGCGAAGCCGGCCTGCGAAGAGGCCGCCGGCGGCGATGAACGCCAGCCCGAACCGGAGGGCGATCAGGTTGAAGGGCTGAACCGAATCCAGCCCCATTTTCATGAACAGATAGGAAGAGCCCCAAAAAAGGGTGACGATCATAATCACGACATTTGCTTTAAAAGGTTTCATGGAATGTGAGACCCTGCCTTTACACGATCAAACTTGAACAACAGCTTTCGCCTGATCCAGTATACGTGGTATCTTTGAATAAGAAAATTGAATGTTTTGAATGTGAAGTATGAATGAATTTAATGAAAAAAGGGTGGCGAAGGTGAGCCTGTTTAAGTATGAAGTGTTTCATAAAGTGGTAGAGCTTGGCAGCCTGACAAGGGCTTCCGAGGCGCTGGGTTTGACCCAGTCCGGTGTCAGCCATGCCGTTCACAGTCTGGAAACGGAGTTCGGCTTTTCGATCCTTACGCGAAACCGTTCCGGCGTCCGTCTGACCGATAACGGGGAACGCGTGCTTGCATTCGTACGGGAAATGCTGCAGGTGCAGGAGCGGCTGAAGCAGGAAGTGGCGGCCATTAACGGGCTGGAAACCGGCACGATCCGGATCGGAACCTTTACCAGCATTTCGGTGCAGTGGCTCCCGGGGATTATCCGCGATTTCCTGGCCAGCCATCCCCGGATCGAAGTGAACTTGTATGAAGGGGACTACCATGAGATCGAGGAATGGCTGCTCAGCGGTGAAATTGACTTCGGGTTTGTGTCGATGCCCACCCTCGATTCGTTTGAGGTCATCCCGTTAAAGCTGGACCGGATGCTGTGCATCCTTCCCCCGGGCCATCGCCTGGAAAAAGAGCCCTGCATACGGTTTGGCGACATTGCCAACGAGCCCTTCATCATGCCGAAGGAAGGCAGCGATTACGATGTTCGGCGGGTATTGCGCAAAGGCAGGATCAAACCGCCGGTCAAGTTCCGGGCAGCCGACGATTATGCGATCGTGGCCATGGTGGAGAACGGACTTGGCATCAGCATTTTACCGGAAATGATCCTGCGGGGCAGGCGGAACGAGGTGGTAGCACTGGAGCTGGAGGACGGAAGCTGCCGGTCGCTGGGGATCGCCTTGAACGCGACGAGGAACGTCTCTCCGGCCACGCGGAAAATGATCGATTGCGCCCGAAGCTGGCTCGCCGATGAAGCGCGGGCGGGAGGAGCGAAACCCGCAAGGGGGGAGTAACGTATACACGGGTGGACGCGCCTGAATTTGACAAGAACGACCCGGGCGGTATAACTATAGAAAATGGATCTGGACCATATCATGTAAAGGAAGCGGTGTTACGATGACGGAACATCAATCTGCAATCGGCGGGGCTTCGAAAGAAGCGGCCGCCCCCAAAGGAGACTGGAAGGCGTTCATCCGCCTCGTCATGCAGACGAGGCCGTCGAAATGGCTGCTCGCTGTGGCTTCGGTGCTGAGCGTCATTTCCACGCTGGTCAGCCTGATCGTCCCGTATTTTACGAAAAATCTGGTGGACAGCTTCTCTGTGGAGTCGATCCGTCCGGAGCAGATCGTGCTGCTGGTCGTGACGTTTGTCCTGCAGGCGATTGCCGGCGGCGTCTCGATCTACTTGCTGAACCGGCTGGGGCAGGAGGTGGTGGCCAAGCTCCGCGACAGGCTGTGGAAGAAGCTGTTGACGCTCACCATCCCTTACTATGACAATAACCGGACCGGGGATACCGTGAGCCGGATGACCAATGATACCGCGGTGCTGAAATCGCTCGTATCCGAGCATGTGACCGGATTTTTTAACGGCATCATCTCTATGATCGGTTCGATCATCATTCTGCTGCTGATGGACTGGCAGATGACGCTGATCATGCTCGCCGCCATCCCGGTGGCTTCGGCGGTGCTGGTGCCGCTCGGCCGGACAATGCTGAATATTTCACGGAAAATGCAGGATGAGACCGCCTCGTTCACAGCGGTGCTGAACCAGGTGCTGTCCGAGATCAGGCTGGTCAAAGCCTCGAACGCCGAAGACCGCGAAGAGCGTGTTGGGCGGAGTTCCATTGAGAGCCTGCTGTCGCTCGGCATCCGCGAGGGCAAAGTGCAGGCGTTCATCGGCCCGGTCATTTCGCTGGTCATGATGGGCCTGCTGGTCGTCATTATCGGATACGGCGGCATGCGCGTATCCAGCGGGGCGCTGACCGCCGGGGAGCTCGTGGCATTTATTCTGTACCTGTTCCAAATTGTCATGCCGGTGAACCAGATTACGGCTTTTTTCACGCAGCTGCAAAAATCCGTGGGGGCGACAGAACGCATCGTCTCCATTCTGGAGGATGAGCAGGAGGACGTGCTGCAGGGCCGCACACTGACCGACGCGGCTCAGCCCATCGAAGCGGAAAACTTGACGTTTGCCTACAGTGGTGATGGCGAGGGCGTGCTGCACGGACTTAACTTCACGCTGGAGCCCGGCAAGGTGACGGCCGTGGTCGGACCGAGCGGAGGCGGGAAAACGACGCTGTTCTCCCTGATCGAGCGCTTCTACAAGCCGACCGGAGGCACCATCCGTATCGGCGGGGAAAATATCGAATCTTTCTCGCTGCATTCCTGGCGCAGCCGGATCGGATATGTACCGCAGGAGAGCCCGATCATTTCCGGCACGATCCGCGACAATATTTGTTACGGGCTGGACCGGAAAGTGACGGACGAGGAGGTGGAACGGGCGGCGCATATGGCGTATGCCGATATTTTTATTCATGAGCTGCCGGACGGATATGACACGGAAGTCGGCGAACGCGGGGTGAAGCTGTCCGGCGGCCAGCGCCAGCGGATTTCGATCGCCCGGGCGCTGCTGCGGGACCCGCAAATTTTGATGATGGACGAGGCTACTTCGAGCCTCGACAGCAAGTCGGAGGTGTTCGTCCAGAAGGCGCTCGACAACTTGATGAAGGGCCGGACGACGCTGGTTATCGCCCACCGGCTGTCGACCGTCGTTGATGCGGATCAGATCCTGTTCATCGAGAAGGGCCGCATTACAGGAAGCGGGACGCACCAGGAGCTGTTCGAATCGCATGCCATGTACCGCGAGTTTGCCATGCAGCAGCTGCGCATCGGCGAAGACTCGCAGGCAGGGGAACTGCCTGAGCCGGCATCCGAGCCTGCCCTGAATCTTCCGCCGTCGGCGGAAAGGAAATGAGGTATTGTTTTGTTTCGTATATTCATTATCGAAGATGACGCCAAAATCTCCTCCATGCTGAAGGCGCATGTGGAGAAATACGGGTATGAGGCGGCGGTGTTGGAGGATTTCGACCGGGTGATGGAACGGTTTGAATCTTTCCAGCCGCATATCGTTCTGCTGGACGTCAATCTTCCGAAGTTTGACGGCTTTTATTGGTGCCGGCAGATCCGGCATGTGTCCACATGCCCGGTGCTGTTCATTTCGGCGCGCGACAGTGAAATGGACCAGGTGATGGCGCTGGAGAACGGGGCGGACGATTATATAACGAAGCCTTTTGCTTATGAAGTGGTGATGGCCAAAATCCGCAGCAGCCTTCGCCGTGCCTACGGCTCTTACTCCGGCAGGCAGGAGGAGCGTAAAGTAGAGGAGCCGGGCGGACTGACGCTGTATCCGGAACGGTTTATTCTGTCATCGGCCGGCGCCAGTGTAGAGCTGACGCAGAAGGAATCGATGCTGATTGAAGCGTTGATGAACCGGGCCGGCCGTGTCGTCAGCCGCAACCGCCTGCTGGATCTGCTGTGGGAAGATCATCACTTTGTCGATGACAACACGCTGAACGTCTATATGACCCGGCTGCGCAAGAAGCTGAAGGAGCTGGACATGGAGGAGCGGATCGAAACGGTGCGCGGAGCCGGCTATGTGCTCCGTACCATGGGAGAGGAGACGCCGTGAGGCTGTTTTTGAAAGAGCACATCCCGCTTCTGATCGTATACCTCGTGCAGATCATCCTGGTCGGAACGCTGTTTTGGCTGGGATCGGATACGCATTCCGTCTCCATCTCCCTGTACAGCGCCGTCCTGATTACGGTTCTACTAACCGTTTATTTAACCTACAGGTATCTGAGCCACCGCCGCTTATACCAGCGGTTGTCGGAGCCGGCCGGGACGCTGGATCAATCCCAGAACGAAATCGGGGAGACCCCGCTCGCCGATGCGCTGCATGAGCTGCTGGAGAATCAATTTCAGCTGTATCAGAATGAGCTCTATGATACGAGGCAGCGGCTTGCGCTTCACACAGCTTTTATCAACCGGTGGGTGCACCAAATGAAGACGCCGATCTCGGTCATCCAGCTGACCCTGCAGGATATGGATTTGGACGACGACGAGGTGGAGGGCAGCCTTCAGGAGGAGCTGGACAAGCTGCGCAAGGGATTGGAGATGGCACTGCATACATCCCGGCTGGACCGGTTTGAGCATGACTTTCGGGTCGATGCCATTCCGCTCCGGTCCGCCGTCCAGGAGGCTGTGGCCGACAACCGGCGCTGGTTTATCCGCAATCGTCTTGTACCGGACATCCGGATCGATGAGGAGCTGGCCGTCTACTCGGACGCCAAATGGTTTCATTTCATGCTGGGTCAAGTCATCACGAATGCTGTCACGTACTCGGCCGGCCGCGGTGAGCGCGTAGTGTTTGCGGCCAGCCGCCGCGAAGCCGAAACGGTTCTGGAAATCACGGATCAAGGTGTGGGCATCCGGCCCGAGGATTTGGGGCGGGTATTTGAGCCTTATTACACGGGAAGTACGGGCCGGAACTACCACGAATCGACGGGAATGGGTCTGTACCTGGTCCGTGAGGTGTGCAGCCGGCTCGGTCACCGCGTAGAAATCGATTCTGCGCCCGAACAGGGTACGACGGTAAGGTTCGTTTTTGATGCGCGGCCGGTACGGCTGCCTGTCTAACAATCGCAGAGGGAGGGAGGGCGCTTTGATGAAATGTCATGGCGTCCTTTTTTGCGGTGCGGGACACCGAACATATCCTTACGAAGGTTTAAGATTGGCGTAAGACGAATCCATAGTTTCGGCTGCGGGTGATGCTTTACAGTAGAGGTATCACAGAAGACAGACAAGAAAGGAGCATTCCTGTGACGGATATTTTGAAAGTGACCGGCTTGAGCAAAGTCTATCCGGGCAAAGTAACCACCCGCGCATTAACGAATATTCAGCTGACGATCAAGCAAGGCGAATTTGTCGGCATTATGGGGCCCTCGGGAAGCGGCAAAACGACGCTGCTGAACATGGTGTCGACGATCGATGCGCCAAGCTCCGGGGAGGTGCTGATCAACGGGCAGAATCCCCACAAGCTGAAGAAGAAGGAACTGGCGGGATTCCGCCGGCGCCAGCTGGGCTTTGTTTTCCAGGACTTCAACCTGCTGGATACCCTTACCGTGGCCGAAAATATCGTGCTTCCGCTGACGCTGGACCGGGTGAAGCTGCCGGATATTGAAGCGCGGCTAACGCAGATTGCAGACAAGCTTGGCATTACCGATATTTTAAACAAACGCACCTATGAGATTTCCGGTGGACAGCGGCAGCGTGCCGCCATCGCGCGGGCGATCATCCCTTCGCCGTCCCTGCTGCTCGCCGATGAGCCGACAGGGGCGCTGGATTCCGCATCCTCCCGCAACGTGATGGAGACGATGGAGAAGCTGAATATCGCCGACCGCGTGACGATGATGCTGGTAACGCATGACCCCCAGGCCGCAAGCTACTGCCACCGGGTGGTTTTCATTAAGGACGGCGAGCTGTCGGGAGAAATTCACCGGGGAGAGAGCCGTCAGGCCTTTTTCCAAAAGATCATCGAGATGCTGTCTTTCCTGGGAGGTAACGCACATGAGCTTTCCTCAATTCGCGTTTAACAACGTCAAGCGCAACGCCAGGGCTTATTTCGCTTACTACCTCAGCAGCAGCTTTATGGTGATGGTGTTTTTTACGTATGCCTTGTTTATTTTCCATCCGGACATCAACAAGACCGAGCTCGGACACACCACGATGCTGGTCATGCTGATTATGGAGTACATCATTTACATTTTTTCATTTCTGTTTGTGCTCTACTCGATCGGGGCTTTTCTGAAGGCAAGAAACAAGGAATTCGGCATCCTGACGATTCTGGGGGCGGAGCAGGGCCAGATCAGCCGCTTAGTCTTCATCGAAAATATGATCATCGGCGCATCGTCTATCGTGACCGGGATCGGCAGCGGCCTCATTCTGTCCAAGCTGTTTCTGCTGCTGAGCGCAAAGGTAGTGGGCATGGAGAAGCTGGGGCTGTACCTTCCGGTCAAAGCGGTGCTGCTGACGGTAGCCGCGTTCGCCCTGCTGTTCATCGCGATTTCGGCGTTTACGCTGATCCTGATCCGCCGCAATCACGTCCTGCATCTGCTGCAGGGGTCGAATCGGCCGAAAACCGAGCCAAAGGCGTCCATCCTGATTTCCTTATTCGGGATCGCCCTTCTGGCCGCCGGCTATATGTCACTCCGGGTGAATCTCGTTCTCGCGGCCGTGACCGGGATTGCGGGGACGTATTTCTTTTTCACACAAATTACCGTGCTCGTCATGCGTCTCTTGAAGCGAAGCCGCAGGTGGGTGTGGAAGGGGACGAACCTGATCTGGATTTCGGAAATGGCCTATAAAATGAAAGACAATGCGAGAGTGCTGTTCATGGTGACGGTCGTCACCGCTATTTCCTGTATGAGTGTCGCGTTCGTGATGTCCATCAACGAGACGAATAAAGATAATTACAGGGCGAATCCGTATGCCATCCGGCTGTTGGTGTATGATGACACAAGCTTGAAGGGTGATTTGGCGCTGATCGAGCAATCGCTGAGCCGTCAAGGCATTACTTTTCAGACGATTCGTACGGAGCAATATTTTAGCGTGGTGGAAGATAGAACCTCTTCAGTCTCGGTTATGCCGCAGTCCATGTACAATCAACTGGCAGAAGCCGTCGGTGCGCCGAAGGTCGGCAAGCTGGATTACCATCAGGCGGTGCATGTCATTCCTGCCTCGGAGGTATCCAGGGAGCGTCCGGATTGGTACGACCTCAGGAAGATTACGCTGCGGGATACGAAAGCCGAGCTGGACATCACCGATACGATCAAGCCTGCCGTGAACGTGTCGCCTACACTCTCGGATATGCTGATCATTTCGGATGATGAATATCAGGCGAACAAGAAGCTTCTGTCCTCTGAGCCGAAATCTAACCGAATCCAGGGCAGCGTTGTGTATATCATTCCCGAATGGTCGACAGGAACCGTTCCTGCGGAGGGAGATCCCGAAATCAGCATCGGCATGAAGCTGAAGCAGGAGGGAATCGACCGGGTAATGGATGACAAGACACATAATATTATCAACTCCAGAGGAGGGGATTTCTACTCGCTGAGGCAGTCCTTTGCGATGATGAGCTTTGCCGGTATTTTCATTACGGCGGTTCTGTCCATTTCCTCCGCGAGCTTCCTGTATTTCAAACTCCACCATGAATTGACGCAGGACCAGCGGATGTACCAGTCGATGTCCAAAATCGGCCTGAAAATCCAGGAAATGAGCCGCGCCGCAACGCTGCAGATCGCCGCGCTGTTCTTCGTCCCGATCGTGGTGTCGGTCATACAGACGCTCGTCGTGCTGAATGCCGTCCGTAAAGACTTTGGGGTCGGGGAAGTGAATTCGTCCGTTCTGATCGCTTCGATCGCTTTTGTTATCGTCCAGATGGTGTACTTTCTGATCGTACGCTCGCGCTACGTTCACAAGCTCAAGCGTGTGATGGTGTAAAATGAAGAAAACCGTCTCCCTTCCGGTATATCCGGTGTGGAGGCGGTTTTTTTCTTAAACTCGAAGTCCGGAAAATCATAGCTGAGCTGAGGTCCGTACCAAGTAAACGGACTCAAACGATTTGGGCGCGGGCTCGGCTTGCTGCGGGTGAGCCCTCAGTCTGCTTGCTTTGCCAAGTTCATTTCCGTGCACATCAGAATAAAAGCGCCGGCGCCGTGGAGGTCGTTCTCGCTCGTAGGACGGGCAATGTAGTGGGCGTAGTCCCCAATGCCTGTGCCGATGCAGATTTGACCGATGATCACGCGGCCGTTCTCGTCAAATTTCAGCGTGTCGATAACGCCCTGGTATCCTTTCCAGGCATACTCCAGATAACTTTCGTCCAAATATCCGAACCGCACCGCTTTGGCAATGGCGTGTACATAAAGGGCAGTACAGGAACTTTCCAGCCAGTTGTCCGGGCGGTCGCCCTTGTCGACAACCTGGTACCATAAGCCTGAGGCGGGATCCTGGTATTTCGGCAAAGCCGCGAGCAGATCCTGCAGGATGACCGTTAGCTCAGCTTTGTCTTTATGATCCTCTGGCAGGTGTTCGAACATTTCCAGCAGGGCAACGGGATACCAGCCAATGGCGCGTCCCCAGAACTCCGGAGCGAGCCCCGTTTCCGGATCGGCCCAGGACGCTTCTTTGGTTTCATCCCAACCGTGGTACATGAGTCCGGTATTGGGGTCCTTGGTTTTCTTCGACATCAGGATTGCCTGATAAGCCATCATGTCAAAGTATTCGCTGTCGCCGAACGTCCTTCCGAACTGAACGGCGATCGGTCCAGCCATGTATAAGCCGTCCAGCCACATTTGATTCGGGCAGTGCCCCTTGTGCCAGAATCCGCCCGACGGGTTGGTTCTCCACGATTTCAGCAGCGGTACAAGCGTGTGCAGCGCTTGTTTGTAGCGTTCGTCCCCCGTTTGTTCAAACAGGTTGAAGAGAAGCACGCCAGGCTGGATGTCATCGAGCTCGTCGGGGTTGTACTTTTTGATGCTTCCGTCGGCGAGAATCTGACTGTCCACCCAACGTTTAATGTAGTCAAAATACTGATCTTTACCGGTTTGCCTCCAGCATTTCTCCATGCCCGACAGAAAGACCCCCTGGTGATAATGGAAACGGTCCGGCGGAAGCTGTTCGGGTTCGAATTTGGCCATTAATGCTTCGCAGGCTTGTTCGGCCCATTGAATGGGCGTTCTTTCCTCCTGCAGCTGCTGTTTGGATTGAAGTTCTGACGTGTTCACGGTTTCATTCCTCCTCTTTGTGTTTATGCCTAGATTAGCACAGGAAAATGTACGGTTTTTGCTGGAATGCGCAAATTCTTCTTATATCTTGCGCCAATTCGGAAGGAGCGTATAATATAGGCAAACCGGTGGGGGGGTGGATTAAAATGGGTGAAGTTAACTATGAAAACGCAGAGGGGACCTTCTCGGTGTCCTACCGGAAGGCGTTAAGCCATCATATGCCGTCCAGCCATTTTCACAGTACATACGAAGTTTATTATTTGATGTCAGGCAGTCGCGAATTTTTCATTAAGGACCGGACGATGGTGGTCAGCGAAGGGGATGTCGTCATCGTTCCTCCCAACATTCTGCATCGGACGACCAATGCGGCGATGCCCAGGCATGAACGTCTCGTCGTCAACATTCATGAATGCTTTATGGCACTGAACGGCGCCTATAAGGACATATTGCAGCCGCTGTTCGATCAGGAATACGTTATTGTCAAAAACTCTCCGTATAGCCGTTCCTCCGTTGAGACGATTTCACGGGGCATTATCCAGGAGGTGCAGGACCAGCGACCGGGCTTCGACATGTACGCACAAGCCCTGGTGCTGCAGCTGCTCATCCTTTGCTGCAGGCATGCGGGCCAAGCTCTCCCGGAGAGACCGGAAGCGCCAAGCCCCATGCATGAACGGATCTCGGAAGTCGTCCATTATATCAACCAGCATTATATGCAGGATCTGTCGCTTCATGGGTTAGCGGAGAGATTTTACACCAGCCCATATTATTTGAGCAGGTTTTTTAAGGTTGCTACAGGTTTTACCTTTGTAGAGTATGTGAACAGCGTCAGAATCAAGGAAGCCAAACATCTGCTCGAGCAGACGACTTTGAAGGTGAATCTTATTGCCAGGAAGGTGGGTTTCGGGAGCGTTACGCATTTTGGCCGCGTGTTCAAATCGGTTACGGGACATGCGCCTCTATATTATAGAAAGGGAAAATAGTCAGGATCCTGCATTGACAATTTCCTCCCCGGAGTTATAATCAAATTTGTTAATGACTTATAGAAAATGTTAATGGATGCTTGTCCGATTAGCGCCTTTTGCTGTATGGCGGCACTATGCTGCTGTGAAGCGGCTAAGGACATGATCCCTCGCTACAATATAACCAGGGAGGAAAGCGGATGATTTGGTTGTTGCTGGCAGCCGTTATCGTCATTGGAGTATGGCTGCTCCGGAATATCCTGCCTGTCCATGGTCTTACGCCCATCCATCCCGACGATTTGAAGGTCATCGCCAGGGATCAGGAAGACATCAAAATGCTGGACGTGAGAGATCCGGTGGATTATTTGCGGGAGCATGAGAACGGTACGGTCAATATTTCGCTCGGCCGGCTGCCGTATCTGTGGAAAAAGGAGCTCTCCACCTCCGAGCCGGTTGTGATTCTGGGCGGCAGCAGTCGGCAGAGCAAACAGGCGGCCCGATTCTTGAAACGGGTCGGCTTTCGTCAGCTGTATATCGTCAAGGATGAGCCGGGTCGGAAAAACCGTCAGGGCCAGACTGGGACGGCAGTATGCTGCTCCGATTGCTGCCGCTGATAGGAAATAAGCAATAAACGCGGGCATACGTTAGAATTTCAGCCGGCAAGCCCTCAAAGACAGTGCGTCTTTGAGGGCTTTTTTTGTTTAGAGATATCCGGTTGAATAAACATGGTGGCAAAAAGGGCTCACGTTTCCGACCGGAAGGTCGCTCCCAACGGATCGCCCAGACCGAAGTAGTGACGGAAATTGTAAATGAGCGGATTCCAGCGCCGGGGGTCGATATGATGTTCTCCAATAAGGATGTCGCTATGGGCATGGACCCGGACGGCACGGGTTTCCACGATCGCGAAGAACGGATCGTATTCCGGGACCGTCATCCGCTGAACCTGTGCTTCAATCTGAAGCGGGCATTCGGATATGCGCGATGGCTGCACGACCTCGGAATCGACGGGAGTGAAGCCGCCTGCGGCGAACTTATTCTTTTCGTGCGTAAACCCCATGGCTTTCTTGAACTCAGGGACAACGGTCCTCCCGGTATAAGGGGCGATTCGCTCCACGTTCTCCCACAGCGGGGCGGAAGGAAGATTGATGACGCATTCCGGGTGAAGGGTTAAATTATCATAAGCTTTGCTGCTCGTTGAAATGCCCAGGACGATGTTGTCCCCCAGCGCAAAGGAAGAAGAGATCGGACTGATATTGGTTGTGTGGTCTTCGTTACGCGTGGTGATCAGGATGACAGGCATGCCGTAATATAAAATTTTCGGGGTGATGGCACGGGTTTGCGGGTCTGCTGCAGTCATATGGCAAAACACCTCCTTGTTGATATGTACTTGAACATTGTAACCGGTTCATATTACAATGTTCATCGAAATGTGGAATGCAAAGGAGGGGGAAGGATGAAGGCAGGACCGGTTGCGGCTCATCCCGCGGCCATGATCAGTGATCCATCGCGTGCGGCGATGCTGACCGCCATGATGGACGGACGGTTCCATCCGGCGAGCGAGCTGGCCTATATGGCGGGAGTCACCCCGCAGACGGCGAGTTACCACTTGGCCAAGCTGGAAGAAGCGGGGATGATCGCCATGCACAAGCAGGGAAGGCACCGGTATTACGGCTTGAAGAGCCATGATGTGGCTGCCGTGGTGGAGACGCTGCTATTGCTTGCGCCGCCGGTTGAGATCAAGTCGCTGAGGCAATCCGAGGAAAACCGCCACCTGCGGCGGGCGAGAACCTGTTACGATCATGTTGCGGGAGACCTTGGCATCCGCCTAAGGGACGCGATGATCGAAGCCGGCGTCATCCGAGAGGAAACAGACGCCTTTGCTGTTACCGGGGAAGGGGGCGCCTTCTTCGAACATATGGGCATTGATGTGGAAGCGGTCCGGAAAAAGCGGCGCAGCTTCTGCAGCAAATGCCTCGATTGGAGCGAGCGCACGCCGCATTTGGCCGGCTCGTTGGGCAGCGCGATGCTTGAGCGGCTGCTCGAGCTGCGATGGCTGCGGCGCATGGAAGGAACGCGGGCGCTGCACATAACCGACGAAGGGTCCCGCGGACTGCGGGAAACTTTTCATATCGAGATCCCCTGACCCTGAACTTCAAACGATCCGTGAATTGCGGAGCTTTCACGAGCCGCCGCAGCCGGGTCGTTTTTTTCGTGCTCGGCTCGATGCCGCTGCAAGCTTGTAGACCTTGTAGACATCGGTTTCGATCCCGGCTTGAAGACCTTTCTGACGTTTTTTTCGGAGACCGATGAATTTTCATATCCTGCTGCAACCAGAAAAAACGGCAGTGTTACCACGAATAACGGCGATTGTGAAGAGTGCATGGCCTGTTTACAATTCAGTTTATGACGAACGCCAATATCAACAATCATGGAGGGTGGCAGCGATGAAGCAGGTGAAGGACGAGGACATCAAGAATTCAGGGAGGTATAAGGAGGACTCCGGGCTTACGCGGGAAAGGTGCCTGGAGGCTATGGAATTTATTCGGCGCCAGGTGGACCGGAATCTCCAGACATTTCAGGACACGTTTCCGTCGGAGGCCAGCACGAATCTGGTATACCGGCAGACCGGAAACACGGAGTGGACGCCGGCATTCTGGACCGGGATGCTGTGGCTCGCTTATGAAACGACCGGCGATGCCAAGTACCGCGCCGCCGCGGAAGGCCAGCTGGACAGCTACCGCAGAAGGGTGGAGGAACGGCGCTATACGGACACGCATGATTTAGGATTCCTATACACGCTGTCCTGCGTGGCATCCTACAAGCTGATCGGCAGCGAAGAGGCCAAGACGCTCGCCGTTCAGGCAGCGGATCTTCTGATGGAGCGTTACTGGGACAAAGCGGGAATCATCCAGGCTTGGGGAAATCTCCAGGATCCCAGGCAGCAGGGGAGGATCATCATTGACTGCCTCATGAATCTGCCGCTGCTGTACTGGGCATCAGACGTCACCGGTAACCCCAAATATAAGGCTGCGGCCGAGTCGCACGCCCGGAAATCGGCGGAGCATCTCATTCGGGAGGATGCGTCCAGTTATCACACCTTTTATATGGATATCGCATCGGGACTGCCGAAGTACGGCTCCACCGCGCAGGGGCATGCGGACGATTCATGCTGGTCGCGCGGACAGGCGTGGGGGATTTACGGCTTCCCGCTCTCCTACCGTTACACCGGTGATGACAGGTACCTGCAGTTGACGTCCAGGCTGGCGAATTACTTTCTGAACCGGCTTCCGCAGGACGAGGTATGCTACTGGGATCTCGTATTTACGGAAGGGGATGAGGAGCGGGACAGCTCCGCTGCGGCGATTGCGGTCTGCGGTCTGATCGAGTACGCAAAGCATCTGCCGCTGACCGATCCGCTGAAACGGCTGTACGAAAATGCCGCGCTGCGGATTTTGAAATCCCTGATCGATCATTATATGACCTGGCACGTGCCGGAGTCGAACGGCATTCTGCTGCATGCGGTATACAGCAAGCCGGGCGGAAACGGCGTCGACGAGTGCTGCATCTGGGGCGACTATTACATGTACGAGGCACTGGTTCGCGTAACCCGGGACTGGAAGCCGTATTGGTAGAAGGGGGCAACACGTATGGGAGAGCAAGAAGTGCACAAGAGAAGCGATCCGGCGACAGCATGGTGGACGGATGCGAGGTTTGGCATGTTCATCCACTGGGGACTGTACGCAGCGCTGGCCAAGGGCGAATGGGTCATGTACGCCGATAAGATCCCCGTCCGCGAGTACGAGAAGCTGGCCGGTGATTTTAATCCGCAGCAGTTTGACGCGGCAACCTGGGTACAGCTGGCCAAAGACGCGGGGATGAAATATATTGTTATCACGGCCAAGCATCATGACGGGTTTGCGATGTTCCATTCCAAGGCCGATCCCTTTAACATCGTGGACGCGACGCCGTTTGGGCGCGATCCATTGAAGGAGCTTGCCGAGGCTTGCCGCGAGGCGGGAATCGTACTCTGCTTTTACTATTCGCATGTGATTGACTGGCATCATCCCCATTCGCTGCACAAAGAGCATAACAACACCTGGGATTACAAGCTGGCGGAGAAGCACTTTCCCGAATACTGGGAAGGCAAGGCGAAGCCGCAGCTGAAGGAGCTGCTCACTTCTTACGGGCCGGTCGGCCTGCTCTGGTTTGATACGGCGGGCGGGTTATCGGAAGCGGACAGCCGCGATATCGTAGCCTTTGTGAAAGGTCTGCAGCCGGACTGCCTCATTAATTCCAGGGTGTCGCACTTTATCGGCATGGGCGATTATGTCTCCAAGGGCGATAACGAGATCGGAATGAGCGGTGAAGATCAGCGGCCGTGGGAAACGCCGATGACCCTGAACCAGTCATGGGGCTACACGGACCGGGACCAGGTTTGGAAGAGTGCGGAGGCGGTGATCAAGAAGCTGGTGAACGTCATCGGCAAGGGCGGCAACCTGCTTTTGAACGTCGGTCCAACGCCGGAAGGGACGATTCCGGAGCTGTCCGCGGAACGTCTGCGGGAGGTCGGAGAATGGACGCGGCGGAACAGCGACGCCATTTACGGTACCGAAGGCAGCCCGTTTCCGGCCGAACTGGAATTTGGAGCCGTGACAACCCGCCCGGGACGAGTATATGTGCACGTTCATAACGACAAATGGCCTGCGGACGGCTTGGTAATGCACGGCATCCGCGGCGAGGTATCACGTATATACTGCCTGGCCGATCCGCAGAAAATAGAACTGGCGTTCAGGCAATCGATTGACGAGGGGCTCGATCTGCATGTGCTCAAGGTGGAGCTTCCAACCGAACCGGCTGATGAACATGTGACGGTTATTGCCCTGGAAATGGCCGGAGAGCCTGATTTCGACCGGACGTTAACGCAGCTTGACGGCGGCCGGCTGCAGTTGGATGTCCCCCAAGCGAGCGTAACCCTTGTCAGGGAGGAAGACGAGTCAGCGGGGGTTCCGGCACTGCGGCAGGCGGAGTGGACCTTCAAGCTCGTTCAGCCGGGAACCTATGAACTGATGCTGATCAGCTTCAAGCGACACGATCAGGATTGGCCCGGGCTGTATCCGGAACCGGTCGTCTTGGAGACGGATGGAAGCTGCCTGGTTACCGATCCGGCGGAAGACGGGGAGGATCCGGATTCTCCATCATGCCAGCATCCCTACATCCCGATCCGGTCCCGATTGGGACAAGTGACGTGGCTGGAGCCCGGAATCCATAGACTGACGCTCCGTTCTTCCAAACTGAAGGACCCGTCTCCCAAATTCACGGAAATCTGGCATGCCGACGCGGTAAAGCTGCGTGCCATAAGGCTTGTGCGGGTCCAGGATTAGCCGCCCGGATGAAGAAAAGTTAAGGCAGTATTAAAAAAATCAGTCCGTCATCTTACGAAAATACTGCGCTCCTTTCAAAGCGGCAGTATCGCGGGAACAGGCAGGATCCCTATACTTTGGGTACCGGCAGCTTCACATTAAATCAGAGTCCGGTCAACTGGATTTATTTCAAAAAGGAGGCGCTTACATGAGAAAAAAAGCAGCTAAAAAATGGGGCACTGCGGTGCTTGCAGCTGCCCTGGTTCTGTCGCTTGCGGCCTGCGGCGGCACCTCGGGGAACGATCAGGCGAAAGGGGAGGCATCCACCAGCGGAAAAACAGCCGAACCGGAAAAATTAACCCACCTGACGTATTGGGTCAGCATGCACCCCGCTGCAGCCGCCCAAATGAAAACGTATGCGGAAATGGGCATGTATAAGGAACTGGAACGGATTACTGGCGTTAAAGTGGACTTCCAGCATCCGCCGACCGACTCCACCCAAGCTCAGGAGCAGTTCAACCTCATGATGGTCTCCGAGAAACTTCCCGACGTGATCGAAACTTCATGGATCGGGTATCCGGGGGGACCGGAGAAGGCGATTCAGGACAACAAAATTATTAAGCTGAACGATTTGATCGACCAATATGCACCGAATTTGAAAAAACTGCTGGATGAGCATCCCGACTGGAAAAAGCAGGTGACCACCGACGACGGAAGCCTCTATATGTTCCCGTTCTTCCGCGGCGGCGATAAGGTCCGTGTCTTCTACGGCCCGTCGATCCGTAAGGATTGGCTCGATAAGCTTGGCCTTCAGACGCCGACGACGATCGACGAATGGCATGAAGTGCTCAAGGCGTTTAAGGAGAAGGATCCGAACGGCAACGGGAAAGCCGACGAAATTCCGCTGTATTTTACGAAGGACGATATCGGCACGGATGCGCCTTTCCTTGGCGCATGGGGCATCAACTACGGCTTCTACCAGATCGACAACAGCGTCAAATACGGACCGATCCAGCCGGAGTACAAGGAATTCCTGGCCACGATGAACCAATGGTATAAGGAAGGGCTGCTCGACAAGGATTTCGCCGCTCCGAACGACAAGCTGTTCGATGCCAAAATGACCGGCAACCAGCTGGGCGCCGCTCCAACGTATAACGGCGGCGGCATCGGCAAATACGCCAACCTGATGAAGGATAAGGATCCGAAATTTAATCTGGTGGCCGCTCCGTATCCGGTACTGAACAAAGGCGATAAGCCGATTTGGGGGCAAAAGGATTTCGCCACGAACGGCATCGGCGCCGCCATCTCGACCAGCAATACGAACCCGACCGAAACGGTCAAATGGCTGGACTATGCCTACGGAGAACAGGGCAATCTCCTGTTCAACTACGGCAAAGAGGGTGAAGCATACACGATGAAGGACGGCAAGCCGGTCTTCCTGCCAGAGGTGCTGAACCCGCCTAGCGGCGTCAGCCTCCAGCAATCCTTTGCAAAGCATAACCGTTCGACGTGGAGCGCTCCGTTCGTGCTGAGCGATGAATTCCAGATGCAGTATTTGGCCCTCCCGAACCAGAAGGAGGCCTTGACCGTATGGTCCCAGCCGACCGGGGAACGCAAAATGCCGCTCGTGACGCCGACCAAGGACGAGAGCTCTCAATTCGCTTCGATCATGACGGACATCAACACGTATAAGGACGAGATGTTCCTCAAATTCATCATGGGCGCGGAGCCGATCGACAACTTCGATAAGTACGTGAAGAAAATCGAGGCGATGGGCATTAACGACGCAATCAAAATCCAGCAGTCCGCCCTTGACCGGTTCAATAAGCGTTAATCCAAAAGCATAAGGTGGCGAAGATGCCGGGCAGGGGATGTCCGCTTCCCGGCTCGCCCCTTGTTCCAACACCACATTCCGCAGGAAAGGCAGGGGGTTACATGTGGCAGGTAACCGATAAGAAACTGATGAAGAAGCGCCCGCTGCGCAGCCGGACCGATCTAACCACGGGGCAAACCATCCGTAAGGATCTCCGCCGCAACTGGATCATTTATCTCATGGCGCTCCCCGTCATTGCGTATTACTTGATCTTTCATTACGGACCGATGTACGGTCTCCTGATCGCCTTTAAGGATTACTCGCCGGCACAAGGGATCTGGGGAAGCCCATGGGTCGGCTTCAAGCATTTTGACAGCTTTTTTAACGGCATTTATTTCTGGAGGCTCATCCGCAATACGGTCCTCATCAACTTCTATGATCTGCTGTTTGGTTTTCCGGCGGCGATTCTGCTGGCGCTGCTGCTGAACGAGATCCGCAAAATGGCGTTCAAGCGATTCGTGCAGACGATCTCCTATTTGCCGCATTTCATTTCGATTGTCGTGGTCGCGGGGATGATGTTTGACTTCCTAAGCCGTGACGGATTGATCAATCAGCTGCTGGGATTCATCGGCGTCGATCCGATCGATTTTCTGAAGGAAGCCGGCTGGTTCCGCTTTATTTTCGTATCGTCCGGCATCTGGCAGGGCATCGGCTGGGGCTCCATCATCTATTTGGCATCGATTGCCAATATCGACCCGACGCTGTATGAGGCGGCCAAAATTGACGGCGCAAGCCGCTGGAGACAAACGTTCCATATCACCATACCGGGCATCATGCCCACGATTGTCATCATGCTCATTCTGAATATGGGGCACATGCTGTCGGTAGGCAGCGAGAAGGTGCTTCTGCTGTACAATCCGCTGACTTACGAAACGGCCGATGTCATCTCTACTTATGTATACCGAAAAGGGATTTTGGAGGCGAGCTACAGCTTTACCGCGGCGGTCGGCCTGTTCAATTCCGTCATCAGCCTGATTCTGATCGTGTCGGCAAATGCCATCAGCAAGCGCGTGTCCGAAAACAAACTGTGGTAGGAGGGATCGTCCGATGATTGCACAAACGAACGGCGAAAAGGTATTCGGCGTGATCAATACGCTGCTGATGCTGCTGCTCTGCTTCGTTACACTGTACCCGTTCCTGTATGTATTATTTGCTTCATTGAGCGACGCGGCGAGCTTTATCCAGCACCGGGGCATCCTCCTGCGCCCGCTCGGATTTAACTTTGAGGCTTACAAAGCCGTCTTCAAGAACCCGATGATTACAAGCGGGTACCGGAATACGCTGTTTTACGTAGCCGCGGGAACGGCCATTAACCTGTTTATGACGGCACTGGGGGCTTATGTGCTGTCGCGCCGGAACCTGTATTTTAAAAACCTGATGATGTTTGCGATCGTCCTGACGATGGTGTTCAGCGGCGGACTGATCCCGACGTACATCCTCGTCGGCAAGCTCGGCATGATGAATACGCCTTGGGCGCTGCTGATTCCGGGAGCTATCTCCACATTTAACCTGATCATTATGCGGACGGCGTTCCAGGGCGTACCCGTGTCGCTCGAAGAATCGGCCAAAATCGACGGAGCCGGCGAGATGACCATTCTGTTCCGAATCGTCATTCCGCTGTCGATGCCGGTCATCGCGGTCATGATTCTTTGGTATGCGGTTGGGCACTGGAACTCGTATTTTCCGGCGCTGGTGTATTTGCGTGACCGGACGATGTACCCGCTGCAGCTCGTTTTGCGCGAAATCCTCATCGCCAATTCCACCGATTCCATGTCCACCGGCGTGGCTGCGGACGACAAGTATGCGATCGGCGAAACGATCAAATACGCCACCATCATCGTGTCGACCCTGCCGATTATCTGCCTGTATCCATTCCTGCAGAAGTATTTCGTCAAAGGGGTGCTGATCGGCGCCATCAAGGAATAAAAAACTGCCCGGAGCCCTGTCCCTTGCATTATAATGAACATACAAGTTTCATTGATGCGCATGTCGGTCGATACATGAACAAGGTAGGGGGAATGCTTGGTGAAACGGCTGCTTCGTCCGCTTGGAATCGGTCATCTGCGAAGCGTGTGGATGACGATGCTGATTTCCAATCTGGTTCTGCTGCTCATCCCGGTCTCGATGGGAGCCTTCTTGTACACCAAAGTCGAAGCAAGTTTGGAAAGCGGTGCCAACCGTTCCAATCAAGCGATGCTGGAGCAGCTCAAGCTGTCCCTGGACAGCAAATTAAGCGAAGTTCAAAAGCTGGCCCAGCAGATCATTTTCGATCCGAAGCTGGAGTATTTGCTCAAACTGGACCAGGATGCAGGCGGTCCCGACCGGTACCAGTTCATCGAATTTATGCGGAACACCATGTCAAGACAGGGGAGCCTGACGAACTTTATCCTGGATTACTATGTCTATTTCCGCAACAGCGATCTGGTGCTGAGGCCCGGGCTTCTCACCGATTCGCACAAATTTTACGATATGTATTACAGCTATCAGGGCATGAGTTACGACCGCTGGCGGGAAAGCATGCTCACAAGCTTCCATACGATGGATTACCTTCCATCGGCCACGCTGCTGCGTACCGCCGAGTATGATCCGATGCAGAGCATCGAGAAAACGCCGTTGAACGTCATCACCTTTGCTCAGTCGCTTCCGGGGCGGGACCGGCGCGATATTACGGGGACCTTCGTCATTCTGATCGACGAGAGTCAGATTAAGGAAATGTTTGCCCAGATTGAATCCGTGAGCGACAGCTCGATCTACATCGTGAATTCGGACGGCCGCACGATCATGGCGACGGACCGCCAGCCGCTGCCGGGCGAATTGTTGTCCCGGATCACCGGAACCGGCGGGTTGTTCAACCAAACGATTAATGGCGATCAGAAAATGGTATCGTATACCTCATCGGAAAAAGAAGGATGGAAATACGTGCTCGTTACGCCCAAAAGCGTCTTTATGCAGCAGATCATTCTGATCAAGCAGTGGGCGCTGATCTTGTTCGCCCTTTGTCTGGCCGTGGGATTGACCGCAGCCTTCATCTTCGCTTACCGAAATTACAGTCCGCTGCGTAAAACGGTCAATGCCATTCTCAGGGGCAATGAATGGAGCGGAAGGCCGCAGGTCAACGAATACGAGCTGATCCTGCAGTCCATTGAAGGCTCCCTGCATACCGAAAAAAATTTACGCAGCCTGCTCGCCCAGCAGACGCCCGTCATCCGCTCCAATTTCCTGCTGCGCCTGCTCCGGGGGCAGATGGATGTCGACGCGTCCCGGGAAGGCGGCCAGTCACTGCGGTTTATGGATATTACGTTCGTCAGTGACGACTTCTCGGTCATGGTCGTCCAATTGGACAGCATCGCAAGGTTCAACGCGGAGCCGAGCGAGGAGCAGTGGGCGCTTGCCCGTTTTATCGTATCCAATATCGGCACGGACCTGATCGAGTACCCGCACAAGGCGTTTGCCGTTGAGCTGGACCGGGACCGGGTAGCGATCGTGTGCAACTTTGCCGCGGAACAGGCCGAGGGCGGCGAGAGGGTGACCCGTGAGCTGGCCACAGCGCTCAAAGGCATGATCGAGGAACGCTTCAAGATCGATGTGACCGTGGCGGTGGGCCTGCCTCACAGCGGCGCGAAGAGCATCAGCGAGAGCTATGCGGAAGCGGCGTCTGCCCTAGAATTCCGGATTGTTAAGGGCGGCGGGACGATTATTTATTTTCAGGACATTACGGATGTGCACTCCCATTATTACTACCCGGTCGATATTGAGGTACAGCTGATTAATTTCGTAAGGAGCGGCGACGCCGACCATGCCCTGCAGCTGCTGGACACGATTTATGCGATGAATTTCGAGTCGGGCAGCATTACGCCGGAATACGGGAAATGCCTGTTCTTTAACATCACCAGTACATATTTAAAAATCATGAACGCCACGGGCATGGACCAGAATGACATTCTCGGACCCGATATCGATCTGGTGAAGGACATCTTCTCCTATGAAACGGCCGAAGGAATGCACAAACGGATGAAGCGGCTGTATGAAATTTTGGCGGAGAGCATGGTTGCGGACAAGAGCGGCCACAGCGCCCAGCTTTTGCAGGACATGGATCAGTTCGTGGATGAGCACTTCACCGATTCGAACATGGGGCTTGGCATGGTGGCGGATCACTTCGACATGACGCCGCAGTACGTCTCGACCTTTTACAAAAAACAGAGCGGGATCAATCTCAGCGACCATATCGCCAAGAAACGGATTGAGCTTGCCAAACGCCATATGGCTGACAAGGAATTCACAAACGCCCAAATCGCGCAATTGGTCGGGTATACGAGCGACGTTGTCTTTATCCGGGCTTTTAAAAAGATCGAGGGCGTCACGCCGGGGAAATACCGGGAGCTGGTGATGTCGTGCGTCTCGGATGAGACCGGGTGAGCTGTAAAAAAAGGCAGGGGAACAGCCTCTGCCTTTTTTTCGTTTTTCTCCATAATTGGTGGAAAAGCCCGGAAAAGCTGGTTGACATTCTTCTCCATCCCTGAATATAATGACCTTAACAAGTTTATATATGAATATATGCTCATATTATATTCGTGATTGGATCGGAGGCATTTAGATGACTGAAACCGTCTCTAAGGTGAAGCGCGAGCTGCTGCTCGAAGGCTTGGATTGTGCAAACTGTGCCATGAAGATCGAGGATGGAGTCCGGAAGATGGACGGGGTTTCTTCCTGCTCCGTCAATTTCGTCAAGCAGACGCTGACGTTTGAATCCTCAGAAGATCAAGGCCAGCTGATATCGGAGATTTCGAAGAAAATCAAAAAATTAGAGCCGCATGTGAGCGTGCGCGAGCTGGTTCCGAAAGCGGCAGGAAATCATCCGCAAAGGTCCCGCGGCCATCATCATGATGGGCACGCGCATGATCACGGTCATTCCCACGAAGGTCATGACCACGGAGCGGGCGGTCATTCACATGATCATGCCCACGGCCATGATCACGGTCATTCGCATGATCACGGCAGTTCCGGCATCCGGGTCATGTCGATCCGCCTGGCTGCAGGGGCGGTGATCACGGCAGCCGCGATGCTGCTGCCGGTCACGGGGTGGGCCGAGCTCGCCATGTTTCTCGTGGCCTATCTTATTACCGGAGGAGACATCGTTCTGCAGGCGCTCCGCAACATCCTTAGGGGCCAGGTGTTTGACGAGTACTTCCTGATGTCGGTTGCGACGATTGGGGCGTTCTGTGTAGGACAGTATCCCGAAGGGGTTGCCGTCATGCTCTTCTACCAGATCGGCGAAATGTTTCAGGGCATTGCGGTTAACCGTTCGCGCAAATCCATCAGCGCCATGATGGATCTCCGGCCGGATTATGCGAACCTGAAGACGGGGGACAGAACGAAACAGGTGACGCCCGAGGAAGTCCAGGTCGGCGATTTGATCATCGTCAAACCGGGAGAGAAGATCCCGCTCGACGGCAAAGTGACCGAGGGCCGGTCGATGGCGGACACTTCGGCGCTGACCGGCGAGTCCGTACCGCGTGAGCTGGAAGCAGGCGATGAGGTGCTGAGCGGGTTCATCAATAAAAATGGCGTCCTTACGATTGAGGTGACCAAGATTTATGGGGAGTCCACCGCGGCCAAAATTTTGGACCTGGTCCAAAACGCCAGCAGCAACAAGGCCCCTACCGAGAACTTCATCACGAAATTCGCCCGTTTGTATACGCCGGTCGTCGTTATCGTCGCCTTGCTTCTTGCGCTTGTACCCCCGCTCGTTGTGAGCGGCGCGACGTTCTCCGACTGGATCTACCGGGCGCTGATCTTTCTCGTCATTTCGTGTCCCTGCGCGCTGGTCGTATCGATTCCGCTCGGATTTTTCGGAGGGATCGGCGCTGCTTCCAAAGCGGGCATCCTGGTTAAGGGGAGCAATTACCTGGAAGCCTTGAATGATGTGAAGTACGTCGTGTTCGACAAGACCGGCACGCTGACCAAGGGGACGTTCCGGGTGACCGAAACCCGCCCGGCCCACGACGGAATCAGCCCTGAACAGCTGCTGGAATATGCAGCCTTCGCCGAACTTCATTCGAGCCATCCCATTGCCGAATCGATCAGGGAAGCCTACGGGAAAGAAATAGATGCGTCACGCATACAGGACTATAATGAAGCTGCGGGACACGGCGTTCACGTGAAATTGGACGGCGTGGAAGTATTGGCCGGCAACGCGAAGCTGCTCAAGGAGGAAGGCATTGCGGCTCAGCAGCCGGATGCGCCGGGCACCGTCGTGTATGTGGCCGTGAACGGAGAATACGCCGGTTATCTGCTCATCTCGGACGAAGTGAAGGAAGATGCTGCGCAGGCGGTCGGCGCGCTTCAGCAGCGGGGCAAACAGACGGTTATGCTGACAGGCGATGCACGCCCTGTGGCAGAGAAGGTCGGGAAGCTGCTTGGCGTCAACGAGGTGCATGCCGAGCTTCTTCCACAGGATAAGGTAGAGCATATGGAACGGCTGAGCCGGCTGAAGCAGCCCAAGGAAAAAATCGCTTTTGTCGGGGACGGCATGAACGATACGCCGGTGCTGGCGAGAGCCGACGTGGGGATCGCGATGGGCGGCCTGGGATCGGACGCTGCCATTGAAGCGGCGGATATCGTCATTATGACCGATGAGCCGTCCAAGATTGTCACCGCGCTCGGCATTGCGGGGCGTACGCGCCAAATCGTATGGCAGAACATCGTTTTTGCGCTGGCAGTCAAAGGGATTTTCCTGCTGCTTGGAGCCTTTGGCATCGCAACGATGTGGGAAGCCGTCTTCTCCGATGTCGGCGTCACTCTGCTGGCCGTCTTAAATGCGATGCGGGTGCTGAAGCTGAAATAAATAACGAGTCGATATGAACGGGCGGTCCGCTGTGTGCGGTGCCGCCCGCTGCCGTTTGAGGAGCTCCTGCTAGTCCCCCGATATTCTTGTCACTTCTCCATAACGCTGCAGCCTGCGCTCCACCTGTTTGGAGACCGCTTCCAGTGAAGCTGGAATGTAGATATTTGAACCGCCGTTTCGCTGTTCTAACGCCTGAAGGGTTTCCCTTGGAATGAAAAACCGCTTTACGAAAAGGAGGGAGCCCTCTTTTTCTTGCAAAAGGCGGAGCATAGAGGATGAGAATGGCTTTTGTTCCAAGGGGAGCATGATCACGGCTCGGTTATGTTTGCCGGACAGCTGTGCCGTATATGCATCCACTGCTCCCGCCAGAGCTTCGGGCGCCGCAGCCTGAATTCGCTCGGTGCGGAGGCCCAGCCTGCGGAGCTGATCGATAACCCGCTGATGTATGTCGCCCGCTGCAATCACCTGCACACCGCTTTGCGAAACAAGACCGGAAGGACGAAGCCGGACAAGCTCGATTAGGGTGGCCTCCGGTGTTACATATCTGCCTGTAAACAGCATGGTTCCGTTCTTTGAGGAAAGCAGGAGACGGCTTGCCGCAAGTGCGGCTGGTTTATCCTGGGGATCGGCCAGAATGACGACGTCCGGGCTGTTATTCATGCTTCCGTCCGGCCATTGGGTCCTGGAAAACTGCACCGCGGCTTGTACGGGATCCTTTGCCAGCAGCATTGCCGATAAAAGGGACGGATCCAAGGAAGGGTTTCGCCCGGTTTGGCCGTCGCTCCCGTTAACAACCTTAGGTTGTTGAATAGAATCATGACCGAAGAGCGTATCGGCACGTTTTGCATCAGCCACTCCAGCAGGCCATACAAAGCTCCATCCGGCATAAAAGGTTACCGAGAGAAAGAGGAATACGGATATCAGGCTTCTGTTCGTTCTGTTCATAAGGAGCTGCCTCCTGATCAATGGATTACTTGTTATCAGCATTGACTTTTATTGGAGCCGGCAACCCTTGGTTTCTTCTCAGGAAAAAAAGAGGGATGGCGTCGGATGGTTCGGTTGGCCGCGAAAGCAAAAAAAGAAAAGACCCTTCCGCCAAAGGCAGAGGGTCTTGGGTTAGAAATATTTATCCATGCTGGGTATGCTGCAGCGTCTGCAGGAAAATCTGTTCGATGTGCGTATCGTCAAGCGAGTAATAGGCCGTTTTGCCTTCTTTGCGGCGTTTGACGATCCGCAAATTGCGCAAGTACCTCAGCTGGTGGGACACCGCGGATTGGCCCATGCCGAGCAGGGTGGTCAGGTCATGCACGCACAGTTCTCTTTGCAGCAGCGCGTCGATCAGCTTGACCCGCGTGGGATCACTAAAGGCTTTAAACCAATCGGCGACCTGCGAGGCAGCTTGATCATCGATCAGCGCTTCTTTGATTTTGCCCAATTCATTGTCTGAGCCCGTGCAGGTTGCGTCGCATTCCTGAGACGGATGGATGGACTGTTCCATGGCAATCACCTTTCTGTGAAAATCCGGAATAAAGGTTAGATACCTGTATTATATCAAAACGGCACCTTAAACGGAATAATTACTGTTAAGAAAATGTCCATGCCCCCGCCGGTACTCGGGTCTGACATGATCAGGCACTGTGACCTGCTGCGAAGTCATCCGAATTTATTTATCCGGCAAGCGGCATGGTATACTATGTAAAATGGACAACTATCAAAGGGGAGATACATGATGATGGGCAGTAAAGCAAGGTTATCTGTGCTCGGAATCGTCCTGGGCGGGCTGCTGGTATCCGGCTGCTCGGATAAAGGCGGCCCAGATTCGGCGGAGCAGACGATGCAGCATGATCACGGCGCACACCAGCAGATGGCCGCAAACGGCGATCTGCAGGAGACGACCGGCGGGAAGGAGCAGCTTCCTTCGTTTCTGCAGCCGGCGAACGATACCGTCAGAACGGCCTATATGGCAGCAGCAGGCGTCAAGGAAGTGCTCAACCAAATTCCATGTTACTGCGGCTGCGGGGAAAGTGCCGGTCACAAGAGCAATTTGAACTGCTTTATTAAAGAAGTCAACCCGGACGGAAGCGTGGTTTGGGACGATCACGGCACCCGCTGCGGCGTGTGCGTCGAGACGGCGCTTACGGCAGCTTCGCTGGTCAAAGAGGGCAAAAGCGTGAAAGAGATCCGCGGCATCATCGACCAGACGTATTCCAACGGGAAATACGCGGCGCCGACGCCAACGCCGGAAGTATAGCCGCGGGATAGGGATCTGGATTCCGGCAGCGCCGGATATGGACGACCATACCAAAATACGGGCAACATATGTGCTGAATGCCGAATGGGAGCCCGACCGTGCCTAGGTATAATGCAACCTGTTGACAGGCGCGAGAGTGAGCATGACAAAAAAACAGTCCCGGCCAATATATTCGGCCGGGACTGTTTTTTAATGAGGTTGTGATTCATCCGTAGAACTGCGGACGTCACTTGCTTCCCGCTGCATTTCCGGCGTCCAGGACCAGTCGCTGATCTGCGCGGCATCCGTCACGTGATGCACTTTGCTGGCACCGATGATGGCGGCTGTAACCGCGGGCTGATTAAGCACCCACGACAGTGCGTATTGGGAAAGGCTGACTTCGTATTGACCGGCAAGCACCGCGTATTTTTTGACAAGCTCATAATTCCGCTCGGTAAAATACTGCTGCAGCGGCTTCTCCCCGCTGGCGGCGCGGCTCTCCGGGGGGGCATCCCCTGGCGCTTTGTACTTGCCGGAGAGCATCCCGCGCGCCATCGGACTGTATACCATTACGCCGACGTCCTCCGAGGCGCAGAACGGCAGAAGTTCCTGTTCGATTTCCCGGGAGAGCAGGTTGTACTGCGGCTGCACGGAAATGAACTTTTCGAGGTTCATCCGCTCGCTGATCGCATGCGCTTTGGCAATCTGCCAGGCGGCATAGTTGGAGCAGCCGATGTACCTTACTTTTCCCTGGCGAACGAGGTCGTCCAGAGCCCGCAGCGTTTCTTCCAGCGGCGTGTGCGGGTCGAAGATATGTACCTGATACAAGTCGATATAATCCGTCTGAAGGCGCTGCAGCGACTTATCGACTTCGCGCAAAATATGGGTCCGCGACAGGCCGCTGTCATTTTTCCCGAACCCCGACCGGATGCCCACTTTCGTCGCCAGAACGACCTGATCCCGTCTGCCCTTCAGGGCACGGCCGATAATGTCCTCACTTTCGCCTGTTCCGTGCGGAACGTCGGCATCCTGCCCCTTGCCGTAATAGTTGGCGGTGTCGATAAAATTGATTCCCTGGTCGATCGCGTGATCCAGGATCCGCACCGACGCTTCCTCATCGATCCATCTTCCAAAAGCCATCGTGCCCAGGCAAAGATTAGATACTTCCAAGCCTGTGCCGCCCAATCTGCGGTACTTCATGACATGTCAGCCTCCCATCTTGATTTGGTATCAGGGATTATAATAGCACAGCAGGACAGGGTCAACGCAAGGTGATAAAGGAGTCCGATTGTAAGCGGAAACAAAATGCTTGAAATTGCTATGCGGCTGCGGTACGTTTGTAACGAAAGGGGTGTGAAACCATGGAAAATACAAGCCTGCAATTACCAAGAAGCAGACCGGAAGCGCTGGGTATTCCCGGGGCGGCCATCCTTGATTTTCTGGACGAGGTACAGGCCAAGGGCATTGAGCTGCACAGCTTTATGCTGCTTCGCCGCGGACAGGTGGCTGCGGAAGGCTGGTGGGGGCCTTATGCCCCGGAGCTGCCGCACATGCTGTTTTCGCTGAGCAAGAGCTTTACTTCCACAGCCATCGGTCTCGCGGTACACGAGGGTCTGCTGTCTCTGGAAGACAAGGTCGTTACGTTCTTCCCGGACGACCTGCCGGAGGAAGTCAGTCCGAATTTGGCTGCCATGAGCATCCGGCATCTGCTGATGATGGGCACGGGGAATGACCAGGATACGATGGGGGCCATTGACCGCTGCACGGACGGGAATTGGGCCAAAGCCTTTCTCGCGGCTCCGGTGGAGCATACGCCCGGCACCCATTTTGTGTACAACACGGGTGCAACCTATATGCTGTCGGCCATTCTGCAATCCGTGACCGGGCAGACGCTGCTTCAATTTTTGCAGAAGCGGCTGTTTGAGCCGCTGGGCATTCACAACCCCACATGGGAGTCCTGTCCGCGGGGAATCAACACTGGAGGTTTCGGACTGAGCATCACGACGGAAGACATCGCCAAGTTCGGCCAGCTGTTATTGCAGCGAGGGGCATGGAACGGCAGCCAGCTGATTCCGGAAGCGTGGGTAGAGGAGGCGACCTCGAAGCAGATCTCCAACGGAGACGGCGGGGAAAGCGACTGGGCGCAGGGATACGGCTACCAATTCTGGAGATGCCGGCACGGCGCCTACCGCGGAGACGGAGCCTTTGGCCAGTTCTGCATCGTCATGCCGGAGCAGGAGGCGGTGCTTGCCGTCACGAGCGGAACGAACCAGATGCAGGAAGTGATGAACGCCGTCTGGGAGCATCTGCTGCCAGCGATGGCCGGAGAGGAGCTCCCGCTGGACGAGGAAACACAGGACCGATTGCAGGAACGGATCCGCAGCCTGCAGCTTGCTCCGCTCGCGTACAGCATTCAACCGGAATTGGAATCCGCCGTCAGCGGCAAAAACTATGTGCTGGACGACAACGACATGAACTGGAGCCGGATTTCGGTCCGTTTCGAGGCCGATCAGGCGGTGGTTGACCTGTATGAGACCGGAGGGAAGCATTTTGCATTGCCTTTGAGTCGCGGGAAATGGCTGAAAGGCAAGTCTGATCTGATCATGCCCCGCGAGACCGCAACGGTGTCAAGCTTTACATGGAAGTCCCCGGATACGCTGGAGCTGAGCATCCGCTTCATTGAGACGCCGTTTCATATTACGACGGACATCCGGTTTGAAACGGAAGACGCCGTCGTGCTGGATCACCGGATCAATGTATCCTTTGGTCCCAATGAGGCTCCGCCCATTACTGGGAGAGCTTGAATCCCGCATTGAATCGTTCCAATCATACGCCTATGAACATATTTTGAAATCAGGCATGCTCCTCTTCGAAGGGCATGCCTTTTTGCTGTGGCGCGATCCGGTAAGCGGCCGGGGGAATGCCGGCGGCAGCCGAGAACATCCTGGTAAAATAGTGAACGGAGCCGAATCCTGTTAGGTCGGCGATTTCCTTGACGGAGCGGTCCGTCTCGCGCAGAAGGTACGCCGCAAGCCGGATCCTTTCCTGGCGGACGAATGCCGTGAAGGTCATTTTGAGCTCCTTCTGGAACAAACGGGCCAGATGTCTTCCCGATATATGAAAATACCGTGCCACATCTTCCAGCTTTAGCGGCGACTCCAGGTTATCACGGATGAATTGGAGCGCCTGCCTCAGAGAAGCGGAGCGGGGAGGAGGCAGCGTCGGCTTGTGCAGCTGGCGGTCCGGCGTAAAGGTTTGCGGCAGCGCAGCCACAAGCGCAAGCACCAGCCGGTCCAGCGGAAACCGGGCGGTATCCAGTTCGGCGGCCGCTTGAATAATCGCTTTCCAGAGCAGGACGGCCGGGCTGTTTTCAGCTCCGTGAAGAATATAGCAGTCCGACTGCGCCAGCCGCGCAAACTGACCGTTCCAGGGAGCTGAGGTGCGCCCGGCATCCACATCGAAGGCGAGCCATATGAGCTGCATCCCTGTGCTTTCAATACGGTGCATGCGGTAGGGATTGGAAATGAACAGCGTTCCTTTTGCTAACGGATGGATCCGGCCTTCATCCACATACGTTCCTTCACCGCCCGCGACATAACACATTTCAAAAAAAGAATGCTTATGCTCTAAGTTGCTCCGGTGCTCCGCAAGGGCTCCCCAATAATGTATGCGGATGCATAAATCCTCTTCGGTCAGCTCTCCGACGGTTGAATGCAGTTTAGACAGGGCGGCTCCCCAGACGAGATGATCCATTTCAAGTCCTCCTCATCCATTCGTGTCCGAATCCGACAAAAACAGGTTCCAATCCGGCAAAGACGTCAGGTGTCCGTTATCCCTATAATGAAGGCGTATTCACGATTTGTCATTCAAATGTTACGGGAGGGAACGGGAAGATGATTAGCAGAGAAGACGTCGAATTTTATAACGAAAACGGTTATTTGCTCGTCCGTGGCGTGTTCAGCACAGAGGAAGTCAAGGATATGCAGTATGCGGTGGAGCGTACGATTGCCAAGGCGGCTGCAGCCAAGCAGGACGTCAACCATACTTGGCAGGGGGATTACATTCCCCAGGACGAATTGAAGAAGCTGGTGCTCAAAGGCTTTCACGATCTGCAGTTTCACGCCGCATGCTTCACCCGTGCCGTAGCGCATCCGCGTATGACGGGCGTTCTGACGCAGCTGATCGGTCCCAACGTTCAGCTCCATCATACCAAAATGCTGGTCAAGCCGCCGGAGCAGGGCGCCGCTTTTCCGATGCACCAGGATTATCCGTATTTCCCTCATGATCGCCATACGATGCTTGCCGCCAGCGTTCATCTCGACGATGCGGATATGGAAAACGGCTGCCTGTGCGTCGTTCCCGGATCCCATAAGCAGGGACCGCTTCCCCATGTAGGCAGGTACTACCTTGATCACCGCGATTACCCGGTGAGCATGGGCACGCCCTGCCCGGCAAGCGCAGGTGATGTGCTGTTCTTCAACTACCTGACGATTCACGGGTCCGACCGCAACAAGAGCAGCCGGCCGCGCAGAAACGTCCTGTTCCAATACCGCGATCCTGCCGATCCGCCTAGCCGGGAAACTCATATCGATTGGGGCATGGGCATGATGGTCGCCGGGGAGGACCCGCAGTACCGTCAATATCATGCCAAGCTGGAGCTGAATGTGTAAGCTCACTCCAATTTCGAAAAGGCATGGATTCAAAAAAAGGCTGCCGCATTGCGGCCGTCTTTTTTTGCGTTATTGCGACATTTTTGCAAAACCCCGCTATACAAAATCCGCTATTCAATATAACATATATAATATATCAAATTAAGGAATCAGACGAATAGACCATTTTTTTAGTCAGGATGAATGTTGCGAACCCATGTTCCAGCCGATAATATATATAACAAAATCTCAAATTAAAGTATGGTGATCCTGTTGAATGTTACCGCACGGACCCCGCTGTATCAGAAGATACAGCAGTACATCCGGGAACTGATCGAATCGGAAGGCCTGAAGTCCGGTGATCGTATCCCGACGGAGAAGGAACTCATGGACCGCTTTGATGTAAGCAAAATTACGGTTGTGAAAGCACTGACCGGCCTCGCGAACGAAAACGTCATCAGCCGGGTTCCCGGAAAAGGCAGCTTTGTCAGCGAGCCTGCGGCTGCGGAAGAAGCTGAGGTACCGCGTCCGGTCTTTGGCCGGGCTCCAGAAGAGGTGAAGCCCAAAACGGGGCTCATCGGGCTCGTGATGCCTTCGATTTACGATTATTTTGCCGTCCGGCTGATCGACGGTGTCCGCAGAGGCCTCAGCAGCAAAGGATACCGGACCATGATTCTGCTGTCCGAGGGGGATTTGGAGCACGAAAAGGAAGCGATCAAAACCTTGAAACAGATCGGTGCGGAAGGAATTCTGGTGTTCCCGGTGGATGAGGAGCATTACAACGACGAAATTTTGAACCTGAAGTTCTCCGGCTTTCCTTTCGTTTTGATCGACCGGTTTCTGCCGGGTGTCGAAACCAATTACATCGCGGCCGACGGGCGGCTGGGGACGCGGCTTGCCGTAGAGCATTTGTGGGAGCTAGGCCACCGTGAAATCGCCATTTGCTCCGATTCTCCGCTGCAGACCGTCACCGTCCAGGAGCGCATCGAAGGCTACATGGACGCCTTGAAGGACAAGGGCGCGCTGATTAACCCGGCCCATATCATTACGGGCTTTCGGATTCATGCTTCAGATGAGCCGGAGAAGCACCCGCTGTACCGGTATATCCGCAGCGGTCTGGCGACCGCCTACATCACGCTGAACGGCAAGCTTGGCGTGCAAATCCAGCAGATGGCGAAGAGAAACGGGCTGTCCATACCGGACGACCTGTCGATCGTCAGCTTTGACGACCCGACCTCCGTCGTGGAAGAGCTCAGCGTTTTTACGCATATCAAGCAGTTTGAGTATGAAATGGGCTTACGCGCGGCGGAAACGCTGGTGGACATCATTGGGGAGGGGGCGGACCGGAGCGGAGGCTACACGAAGACGCTGCTCGTTCCCGAGCTGGTTGTCGGACAGACAACCGGGCCCGTAAAACCGCGTTAATTTTCCATCGGAAGAAGCGATGCAGTATAGAAAAAAGACCTTTTCACTTCGAAAAGGTCTTTTTTATTTTTATTAACATATTGAATATGTTAAATATTTATATTATATTATGGTTAATCCAAGAGCTTCCATGAATCGACAACGCTTCAAGGGAGGTCAAGTAGATAAGAGAACAGCTGAATATGTTGTGTAATCGCTTACAAAGATTTGAGGGGAGGAAGACTGAGAAACAAGCGCTTTGCCGAAACCTGGAACGTCCAACACTATCCGAAAACAGAGGTGGAGCTTATGAGTTCGTCAACACTGTGGAAGCGGATCTGGAAGCATAAGTTGTTTTATTTGTTCATGCTTCCGGGGATCATCTGGTTTTTTCTGTTCTCCTACGTTCCGCTTTACGGGATTCAGGTCGCTTTCCGCGATTATACGTTCGTGGGCGGTTTTACCGGCAGCCCATGGGCGGGATTGAAATACTTCAAGCAGTTTTTCGATTATTACCAATCGACAGACATTATCCGCAACACCATCATCATCAGCCTGATGAAACTGATCATCGGATTTCCGATGCCCATCATCCTTGCGATCCTCCTCAACGAAATCCGAAACATGAAATTCAAGAAAACCGTTCAAACTTTATCTTATTTGCCTTATTTCATTTCCTGGATCGTCGTCGTCACCTTGATGCAGCGCCTTTTCGCTACCTATGGCGGCCCGGTCAACGACCTGCTGTCGTCAATGGGCGTAGAGCCGATCCAATTTCTGTACAACACTTCCTGGTTTTATGAAGTCATTATCGGCTCGGATGTTTGGAAGAACATCGGCTGGAACTCGATCATCTACATGGCGGCCATTGCGGGCATTGACCAGCAGCTGTATGAAGCAGCGAAAATCGACGGCGCCGGCCGTTTCCGCCTGATTTGGCACGTGACCCTGCCGGGCATCCGCAACGTTGCGGTCATTCTGTTTATTCTGGCGACGGGAAGCTTGATGAGCGCGGGCTTCGAACAGCTTCTGCTTCTGAACGGGCCTTCCACCGCAGCCATCGGCAGCGTGCTCGACGTCCATGTAATCACTCAGGGCATCCAGCAGGGGCGGCTAAGCTATGCGGCGGCTGTCGGCTTGTTCCAGAGCCTGATTGCGCTGGTCCTGATCGTCACCGTCAACAGGATTGCACGGAAGGTCAGCGACGTATCACTGTTCTAAGGAGGGAACCTATATGGAAAAACGATCGTTTTCCTGGTTTACCGCATTGAATTATTTCCTGCTTACGCTGTTCGCCTTTTCCATGATTTATCCGTTCATTTACGTGCTTGTGTACTCGCTTAATGACGGTAAAGATTCCATGATGGGGGCTCTGTATTTCTTTCCGCGGAAATTCACGCTGGACAATTACGCCCAGGTGTTCGATAATCCGCAGATTTGGCAGGCTTACAAAATCACGATTTTACGGACGCTGCTCGGCACGGTGCTTAGCGTGCTGCTCAGTACGCTGATGGCCTATGCCTTGGCCAAAAAAACGCTGCCCGGGCGCACGTTTTTCACCTTTTACATTTTTCTGCCCACGATTTTCAGCGCAGGCTTTATCCCGTATTTCATCACGCTGCAGAAGCTTCACCTGATCAACAACTTCTGGGTGTATGTCATTCCGTTTCTGTTCAATTTTATGCATATCGTCATCATTCGGACGTTTATACAAGGCATTCCCGAAGAGCTGGAGGAAGCCGCCCGGATTGACGGCTTGGGCGATTTCCAGATCTTCATGCGTATCATACTGCCGCTGTCCGGTCCGGTACTCGCGACCATTTCGCTGTTCGTCGGCGTGATGCACTGGAACGACTGGTTCACCGGCACCTATTACGTGTCCAACAAAAGCCTCATCCCGGTGCAGACCCTGCTTCAGCAAATGCTGACCGAAGCGGAGGCGTTGTCGTCCTCGATGCAGCGGGCTGCGCAGCAGGGTGGACAAACCGTCAATGTCAGCGCGGCGGGGGCCACGCCGGAATCGCTCCGGATGGCACTGCTCGTCATTACCGTGTTTCCGATCCTGTGCATCTATCCGTTCCTGCAGCGCTATTTTGTCAAGGGAACGATGATCGGATCCGTCAAAGGGTAAGGATAGATGTCCTGCATGCGGGACTATATCATATACATTCATTCAAATTGGGAGGGTTCATATGAGAAAAAAGCGGTTTAAATTGGCAGCTTCTCTGATGGCGTTTACCCTGATATCCGGCATGCTGTACGGCTGCAGCAGCAGCGGCAGCGGCGACAGTGCGGACGGGGGAGACAAAGGCGCGGACTCCAAGACGGTTACGCTCACGGTGCTGAATAACTGGAACGGTTCCTCAGGCTCCGATTCGGAAACGAACCCTGTACTCAAAGCGATCGAGGAGAAAACGGGAATCAAGGTAAAAATCGACTACACGAAAGGCAGCGAGGCCGAGAAAGTCAACACGATTTTTGCGACACAGGACCTGCCGGACATTTATACCGGCCCTGCCTGGGGCGGCGAGCTGGACGGCATCATCAAGGCAGCTAAAGAAGGCCAGCTTGTGGATTTGACGGATAAAATCGACCAGTATCCGAACCTGGCCAAGGCGATCGCCAAGGAAAACGTGCCGCCGGCGCTGTACGAAAAAGCGATTGGCGGGATTGACGGCAAGAAGTACATGCTGTACCAGAACCAGCCGGCAACCGACAAGGACGTCAACGACTGGCTGTACGGATTTTACGTGCGGAAGGATATTGCCGATAAGATCGGAGTTGATCCGCAGTCCGTGAAGACCAAGGACGATTTCTACAATTTCCTGAAAAAGATCAAGGATGCCAATCTGAGCGAAAACGGCGCACCGGTTATTCCGCTCGGCGGCTTCCATGACGGATGGGCGGTAGGCATCGGGAATACAATGTTCTACGGGGCCGATTATCAGGATAAAGGCGACGGCACGCTGGAGCATGTGTTCTTCACAAAGGCTTACGAGGATTACACGCTGTATTACCGCAAGCTGATTTCTGAAGGACTGCTGGATCCGGATGCTTTTACGCAGACCGACCCGATCGCGAACGAGAAAATCAAGCAGGGGCGCATCGCTGTACTGTCGGCGCACTACCCAGCCATTCTGGACGCTTCCAAGGAATATGTGAAAGCGCATCCGGGCAGCGATTACGTCCCTGTCGGACCTCTTGAGCGAGCCGGAGCAGAGCCGAACCGTCCGGTCGACCTGAACATTCAAGGAAATAACGTTACCGTCATCACGAAAAAAGCCAAAAACGTCGACGCCGCGCTGAAGCTGCTCGATTTCCTCGCTTCCGACGAAGGCTTCATGCTGGTGCATTACGGCATTCAGGGGACGCATTGGGATATAGTTGACGGCAAACCGGCCGCCAAGCAGGAATGGTTCGACAAGTTTACGGCGGACACGACGGGCAAGGCGAAGAAGAACGAAGGCATCAGCATCGGTCTGGAAAATATGACCGGCATGGACCGTATTAATTCGGTCGGCGGCGGAGACATTTGGGCAGACCAGGAACGCCTGAAAGCGATGGACAACGCACGTAAAATTTTGCGTCCGAACGGCATCAGTGTCATTTCCGCCTTCAATCCGGGAGATGTGATCACGAAATCGCCGCAATGGGAAACGCTGAAGCCGTCCATGGACCAAATCAACGACGTATGGAAGCAGGCGATCTTCGCCAAGTCGGACGATGCGGCCCTGAAGGTAATCAACGACCTTCGCGAGCAAATCAAGAACACCGGTTACGATGACGCCATGAAGTATGTAAACGAAGAACTGAAAGGGAAAGAAGTCGTCAAATTGTCGATGCCTAACTAAAGGAGGGTTCACCCTTGAGCAGCCGATTGGGAAGCAAGGGGCCGGAGTGGACGGGATTTCAGGAATCCCGTCCTTACGGGCCGAAGTATGATCTCCGCACGGATTTCGTTATGGTCTACGGCATATCGGATGATTTGCCGGAGCGCATTCAAGGCTGGAAGCAGGCAGGATACACGATTCATCTGATGACCGGCGTATCTTGGGGGGAGTACCAGGATTATTTGTACGGCCGCTTCGACGGGCGCAATCACTGGGATGAAGCCCAGGTCAACCGGGCGGGGGATCAGGTAAGCCACGGCAAGGACGTCCCGTACATGGTGCCGACCGTCTCGTTTGCCGAGTATTTGGCGACCCATATCAAGAAGGCGATCGACAGCGGCGTGGAGGCCATCCATATGGAGGAGCCGGAATTCTGGGCGGCTTCGGGTTACTCTGAAGCCTTCAAGCGGGAGTGGCGGAACTACTACGGTGAGGATTGGATTCCTCCGCACTCGTCGCCTGACGCCCAATACCGCGCATCCAAGCTGAAAGCGTATGTGTACTACCGGACGCTGGACCGGATCTGCAGCCAGATGAAGGAGTATGCGCTTGTTCACTATGGACGCACAGTCCGCTTCTATGTCCCGACGCACAGCCTGATCAACTACACCCAGTGGCGGATCATCAGCCCGGAAGCGCTGCTCGTGAACATGCCGGCCTGCGACGGCTTCATCGCCCAGATCTGGACGGGTACTGCACGGACCGCAAACGTCTATAAGGGTGTCCGTAAGGAACGTACTTTCGAAACGGCATTCCTGGAGTATGGCGTCATGCAAGAGCTGACCCGCGGCACAGGCCGCGAAATGTGGTTCCTCCACGACCCGATCGAGGACAATCCGCGCTATACGTGGAGGGATTACGCGTACAATTACCGCTCGACCGTCGTGGCTTCGCTGCTGCATCCGGGCGTTTCCCAATACGAGGTATGCCCTTGGCCTTGGCGGGTGTTTGAACTAGGGTATCCGAAAGAGGGCGGCAGCGGCAAGGAAGTCATCCCGGCAGGCTATAAAACGTCCCTGCTTACCGTCATGAACGTGCTGCGGGACATTCACCGGTATGACGGGGATGTGCAGGAAGGCAAGGCGACGACCGGCGTCGGCGTACTGCTGGCGAACTCCGCGATGTATCAGCGGGGAGACGTCGATCCGGACGAAGACGGACGCAAACAGGAGTTTAAGTACGACGGCACCTCAGGTGCGGAGGAGCTGAGCGAAGCGCAGCAGGAGCTGCTGGATTGGTCCGCCTTTTACGGGATGGCTCTGCCACTCGTCAAAGCCGGCATTCCGCTGCGGCCGGTCCAGCTGGACAATATCCTGACCTTTCCGGGATATTTGGCGGATTACCGCGTGCTGCTGCTGAGCTACGAGCTGATGAAGCCGGAGCATCCCGGTATTCACCAGGTTCTCGGGCAGTGGGTCCGCGAGGGAGGCGTATTGATCTATTACGGCGACGGGAGCGATCCATTCCACAACGTGCAGGAATGGTGGAACCGCGACGCCGGCCGCGCCTATGACCGGCCGGAAGAGCATCTGTTCGAGTCGATGGGGCTGGGGCGTAACCCGGGCGAAGGAGAGCACCGGGTCGGCGATGGGGCCGTGCTGTACTACCGGCAGCATCCTGCGGAATTGTCCCGCTCGGATGCAGGCGCCGAGCAGGTGCGGAGCAGCGTGCGTCAGGCGCTTCAGTTCCGCGGGGAGCAGGACGCGTACCTTGAGAGCGGCCTGCTTCACATCCGGCGCGGTCCGTATGTGATCGCGCATGCGCTCGACGAGCGCGATGCCGCGGAGCCGGCGGCACAGCTCGATGGGGCGTTCGTCGATCTCTTTGATCCGGAGCTGCCCGTGCTGAGCCGCGTGGAATTTCAGCCCGGTGATGACCGCCTTCTGTATGATCTGGACCATCCAGCGGCACAGTTGCAGGACCAGCCGGTCATTCTTGTCAGCGCATCCCGGATTCGCGGGGAGCAGTACCTCGAAGGCAAGCTGACATTCGTCTCCGAGTCCCCTTCCGAAATGACGGTCAGCACGCGTATTCGCGTTCCGGCTGAACCGTCGGCAGTGACGGCAGGGGGACAGCCGGCAGCCTGTGCCTATGATCCCGGTTCAAAAACGGTCTTGATCCGATACCCCGGCGTACCGGAAGGGATTGAGATCGCGGTGAAATGGGCGGAATAAGCTGATCTGCAAGTTTTTCTGATGAGATTGTGAAGAAAACCGGTGGAACTCCTTGGTTCCACCGGTTTTTTGGTCCTATTGCTGTCTCGGTCATCAACTCTGGAGTTCTGGTATCGAGGCAACCGCTTGCGTCAGCCCTTCAAAATCGATCAAAAATTTTTATCGGGATGTTCTCGGCTTGTCCCGGCTTGTCCATCGGTTTGAAGACATCCTCTAATTTGTGTTAGAATCATCATATATGAATTTTTCACAAGAGGGGGGATAGGATGGCAGCATGGATGAATAGACTTCGGATGATGTTCATTGTCGTTCTGGGTGTCATTCAGATGGCAACCTTTCCCGTTTCCCTGGAAGAAGAAGTGTTTACCTCCCCTGCAAGTTCGACGGAAACCGAGACGGTGTACAGCCGGATCGATCCTCCAAGCAAACCGATGGTACGGAAAACGCCAACCCTCATGCAGAGACTGATCATGCTGGCGTCAGCGCTTCCTCTCTGTTTTGTGCTGCCGCTGCTGCTTGTGCTGCGTATTCCGAAACCGCGGCTACCCTTTGTTCCGTGTGTTTTTCTCCGTAAAAAATATTTACTGCTGCTTCCGATAAAATTTACCTCGAGTTACGTGGCTTAATCTCCTTCCTGAATAGACGGTTCCTTATTGGCATGCGCCGGGGCATTCTCGCACCTGGACTGTAAAAAAGCCGATTAGCGGAACGGTTCGTTTCGTGTACCCAAAAATGGATGAAAGACCGCAGGATGGCTTGGCTCTGTGATAGCCGCTGTTCGCTGCGTGTGGCAATGCCGTTGTTCTGGCCTTTGAGGTATGAAGGGCGTTATTTCAATTTTAGTATTTTTGTCACGATTTATCGTTGAATCGTTTGTTTTTTCTGCAACGTCTGGATTTAGCATGAAAGTAAATCGGTTAGGCATATTTCGTTGTTTTTTTATGGTGGATCAGCCTGGCTTTTTGGGCTTTGATGCAGTGCTGGATTTGCTGCGGATTGCAATGGCTTTGATGGCAAGTTGTACACCTTTGTTACGGCAGCATTTAGTCTGAGGGTGTTTTGTTGCGTTGCCTCGCGCTTTTTCGAAAAACGTGGCATTCTGCCATTTGCATCAACCCAATAATATGTGAAATGTTTCTCAAATATAAACATGTAATTACAGGAGGCTATTCTCATGGATATTCGTGAGTCTGTATTGCCCGGAATCGGGATGAAATATGTAATGGATACCGCCAGCGGCGACCGGATGGTCGTGGTCATTCATGATGACGGCCGGCGTGAGCTGTACCATTTTTCGTACGAGGATTTGGACCAAAGCATCTCGATGGTGACCCTGGAAGATCCGGAGGCACGGCAGCTGGCCGCTCTTGTCGGCGGTATGACGTACAAACCGAAACAGCTCGAACGGGTGGAAATGGCGTTTGACGAGCTGACGATCGAGTGGTACCGGATCGAGCCGCATTATGGATGCACGGGAAAAACGATCGGTGAGCTGAACATCCGGCAAAATGCCGGGGTTTCGGTGATCGCGCTGCTGGATAAACGTAACGGCAAACAAGTGAATCCCGGTCCGGAAGCCGTGCTGAACGCGGAGGCGACGGTTGTCGCCATCGGAGAACGGGAGCAGCAAAAGCGGTTCAAACAAATTCTGATGAACGGAAGCGGGTGAAAGGATGGAGCATTTGGTATTTGAAATTGGTTTAGCGCTAGTCCTCATTGCACTGGGGGGACTGATCTCGGCAAAGCTGCGGTTTTCGGTGATCCCGTTCTATATCCTGATCGGCATGGCGGTAGGTCCGCATGCGATGGAGCTGTGGCATTTCGATTTCCGGTTTATCGACAGCGCGCCGTTTATCGATTTTATGGGCCGGATCGGCGTTTTGTTCCTGCTGTTCTACCTCGGGCTCGAATTCTCCGTCGGCCGGCTGATCAAGTCGGGACGGTCGATCGCCGTAGGCGGTTCAATATATATCGGCATTAATTTTACGCTTGGGCTGATGCTCGGATTTTTCAGCGGGTTTCCGCTCGCCGAGACGCTGATTATCGCGGGAATTACGACGATTTCGTCCAGCGCGATCGTAGCGAAGGTGCTGGTGGACCTGAAACGGACCGCCAATGCCGAAACCGAAATGATTCTCGGCATCATCATGTTCGAGGACGTCTTCCTCGCTGTGTATATCTCGATTCTGTCCGGGTTTGTGCTCAGCGATTCCAGCTCGATCGGCGGCGTGCTGCTGTCGGCACTCGTGTCGCTCGGATTTATGCTTGCCGTCATCATTCTCGGGCGCAAAGCGGTGCCTTATCTGAACAAATGGCTGCGGATTCGTTCCAACGAGCTGTTTGCCCTGGTTATTTTCGGCGCGCTGTTTCTGGTCGCCGGCTTTTCCGAAACGATCCACGTGGCCGAGGCGATCGGGGCGCTGCTTGTCGGGCTGGTGCTGGCTGAAACGGAACACGCGAAGCGGATCGAGCATTTGATCATGCCGTTCCGGGATTTTTTCGGGGCGATCTTTTTCTTCAGCTTCGGCCTGTCCATTGATCCGATGTCCTTGGGCGGAAGTGCCATATGGCTTGCGCTGGCAGCGGTCATTGTGACGCTGATCGGGAACTTTAGTGCAGGCATGCTGGCCGGGCGGACGGCTTCGCTGTCTCCCAAAGCATCGGCCAACATCGGGCTGACGATCGTCTCGCGGGGCGAATTTTCGATCATTATGGCGAACCTGGGCAAAGATGGAGGTCTGATGGAAATCCTCCAGCCGTTCTCGGCGATCTACGTTCTGATTCTGGCCATCCTGGGTCCGCTGCTGACCAAGCAGTCGAAATCGATTTTTACCTTCTTGAACCGCTGGATCAAATTTAAGGACCGAAAACCGGGGATTCAGAAGGAAGAGGCGCTGTAAAAAGCCGAAAGAATGCTGCAAGGCTAGTTCCATTGTTCGCAATGGTGAAGTGGCTGGATAAGACTAACGAATGTTTGGGTAAATGCGATCCCATCCAATGGACTTCCATTTCAGTTTAGGGAGGGAAGGTTATGCATGATCCGATCAAGCAGGCCGTATGGTCATGAGAAAAACATTTGGAGTTTCGAGCAGAAACAGCAAGCATGCCATCTTCAAATCGGTGATCGGCGGCATCGCCGCCTCGGTCGGCGTGGAGCTGTTTCTGCATCCGCACGAGCTGATCGCCGGCGGCGTCACCGGCATTTCCGGCCTGGTGTCGTTTCACACCGATAATCATTTCGGGATGCTGCTGGTGCTGTTCAATTTGCCGCTGCTGTTCTTTTATTCACTTCTGGGCCGAAAAAAAATATTGCTCCAGGTGCTCCCGGGGCTGCTTGCATTTGCAGGGTCGGCGTTCCTGCTGGCGCCGCTGCCAGCCGTCAGCGGCGAGCCGGTCATTGCCGCGCTGGCAGGCGGCCTGTGCCTTGGCTTCGGCGGCGGGCTGGCCGTCAAATCGGGCGGCCTGCTGGACGCGCTCGGCCTTGAAAAAACCGACCGCATCCGATCGGCCGGGATTCAGGCGGGCACCCGCCCGGCCATCTCCGTGGAGCGGCTGCTATTGCTCTGCCACGCCCTGGTGCTGGTCACCGCCGGCGCGGCTTTGGGATGGGAGCGGACGCTGTACTCCGCGTTCGCCTGCCTGGCGGCGTATGAAACCGCCGGGATCGTCATTTTCGGGTTTCGCCGATTGGCCGGCGTGACAACGGCCAATCCCCGGCAGGTGGAAGCCGAAATGAAAAGCCGGCTGCGGCTTGAAGGACTCGCGTGGAATGATGTCGTGAACGGCCATGACCGTGCTCGTGAGATGGATTGTGACAGCGACTACGCGCGGGTTTCCGCTCAGACGCAATTGATGTACCGTGTGCATCTGCTGGATGTGCCGCGCTTCAAGGCGGCAGTTCGCAAAGCCGATCCGCAGGCGGAGATCGTATGGGTGGAGCGGTCCGTAATGAAGCAGGAATAAGGCAGGAATGAAGCAGGAATACAGCAGGAAAAGCAGGAATGCAGCAGGAATGAAGAAAGGTTGAGTGGCAAGGGGCATAATGCCTCGAAGTCTCTGAAATTTACTCTTGTTTGGCAAAACAGAGCATTATAAGCTAACTAGTTGCAGAAGTGCATGCGTAAGTGCAGTTCATTTTCGGTGAAACGGCCGCAAGCCAGTGAATCGGAAATGAACTGCACTTTTTCCGTTGTTCGCCAAAGCAGACTTTTTTACTGCAAATAATTGCTCTTTGCTGTTTTTTGCATCTATTGATGAATGGGGCGGAAGTAGTGATCACAAAATAGCTGTTACTTTTACGCCCTATACGGCACTGATGACACCAGGCACACTGTGCTTATTTTTCCGTACCGCGCCTGCATTTTATGCCACCTGCAAAAATTATCCAATCAAAAACTTTTGAAAGCGCTATTGTCAAACGCAAAGTGATGTGTTACTTTATGTGTGTAACCGGTTCCACATTTCGAGGTGATAATTTCAGATGGTAACGATTAAAGATGTAGCACGCCATGCAGGGGTTTCGGTTGCGACCGTATCCCGGTGCATTAATGAAACAGGATACGTACACGCCGATACACGCAAGAAAGTGGAAGACGCGGTTCGAGCGTTGAATTATGCGCCAAACGAGGTTGCAAGATCATTATACAAACGCAAGTCGAGGCTGATCGGACTTTTGCTGCCTGACATTACGAACCCCTATTTCCCGCAGTTGGCGCGGGGCGTGGAGGACGGCATGCAGGCTAACGAATTCCGCATCATTTTCGGCAACAGTGACGAGAACGAGCAGAAGGAACAGGAGTACATCCAGACCTTCATTCAAAATAACGTGGTCGGCGTCATCTCTTCAACCAACCGTCCGGACTCGGATATATACGCCAAGCTGAACATCCCGGTCGTGTTTCTGGACCGGACGTCCAGCGACAGCCCGTCGGTGTACTCGGACGGACGCAAGGGCGGACGGCTGGCTGCCCAGGAAATGATCGCCCGCGGCAGCAAGCGGATCACGGTCCTGCGCGGACCCGTACATATCCGTCCCGCCCAGGACCGGTTCCAAGGCGCCGTGGAGGTACTTGAGGAAGCGGGGATCGTTTACAACATCATTCAAACTTCGTCCTTTTCCTTTGCGGAAGCGGAAAGCTGGGCCAAAGAGCTGTTCGCCAAGCATCTCGACACCGACGGGGTCATCGCCAGCAACGATATCGTGGCGACCGCCGTTTTGCATGAGGCTCAGCGTCTCGGCAAGCGGGTGCCGGAGGATGTGCAGGTGATCGGTTTTGACGATATCCCGCTCAGCAGCCTGCTCTCCCCGTCGCTGTCAACGATCCGGCAGCCGGCATACGACATGGGCAAGGAAGCGGCGCTGCTGCTGATCCGCCTGATCGAGCAGGGAACAGTGGACAATCGAAATATACAACTGCCCGTATCTTTTGTAGAGCGGGATACGACCAGAAAGGTGGATTAAGATGGCTAACATTTGCGTAATCGGAAGCTGTTCAATGGACCTGGTGGTGACATCGTCCAAACGTCCGGGAGCGGGAGAGACCGTTCTCGGGGAGAGCTTTAAAACCGTGCCTGGAGGCAAAGGAGCCAACCAGGCCGTTGCGGCCGCCCGCCTCGGGGCGAAAGTCAGCATGATCGGCCGGGTGGGAGACGACCACTTTAGCGAAACCATTTTGAACAATTTCCGAGCGAATCAAGTTTCTGTAGACTATGTGGAACCGGTTACAGGTATGGAAAGCGGTACGGCACACATTGTGCTAGCCGAAGGTGACAACAGTATCGTTTTTGTCAAAGCGGCGAACGACGAAGTCACGCCGGCCTATATCGACCAGGCTGTTCAAGCGATCACCGCGGCCGATATGGTGCTGATCCAGCAGGAAATTCCCGAAGAAACGGTGGAGCACGTAAGCCGGATCTGTGCCGAGCGCGGGGTCCCGCTGCTGCTGAATCCGGCGCCGGCGCGTCCGGTCAAGGACGAAGTGATCGAGAACGCGGCGTACATCACGCCGAATCAGCACGAAGCTGCGATCATGTTCGGCGAAGGCAGGGTATCCGAAGCGCTGCGCCGGTATCCGAACAAGCTGTTCATTACCGAAGGCAGCAGCGGGGTACGTTATTTTGACGGACAGGAAGAGGTTGTGATTCCTTCCTATAAAGTCGAAGCCGTCGATACGACCGGCGCCGGAGACACCTTTAACGCCGCTTTTGCCGTGGCGCTGGCTGAAGGCAAGCCCATTGCGGACAGTGTCCGGTTCGCCAACCGTGCTGCTTCGCTGTCGGTCATGAAGTTCGGCGCGCAGGGCGGCATGCCAATGCGTCAAGAAGTGGAGGAGAACCTGTAATGAAAAAACATGGGATGCTGAACAGTCACATTGCCAAAGTCCTCGCCGACCTCGGCCATACCGACACGATCGTCGTGGCCGATGTGGGCCTTCCCATCCCCGAAGGGGTCACCAAAATCGACCTCGCCCTGAAGCTTGGGAATCCGAGCTTTGAGGAGGTCGTGAGTTCCATCGCGGAGGACATGGAAATCGAAAAGGTCATCGTCGCCGCGGAAATGAAAACGGATAACCCAGAAGCGCAAGCTTACATTGACCATACATTTGCGGATTGCCTGATTGAGAACGTGCCTCACGAACAGTTTAAAGCTTTGACCCGCACAGCCAAGGCGGTCATCCGGACCGGAGAAGCCAAGCCGTTCGCCAACTGCATTCTGCAATCCGGCGTCCATTTTGGATAAAGAGGAGGAACCCTTATGCACATACAAATGCAAGGCATTTATAAATCCTTTGGCACCAACCACGTGCTGAGCGGTGTGGATTTTGAGCTTCGGGAAGGCGAAGTTCACGCCTTGATGGGGGAGAACGGCGCTGGCAAGTCCACCCTGATGAACATTCTCATCGGTCTGCATCAGCGGGATGAGGGCGTCATCCGGATCGATGGCAAGAAGACGTATTTTCCAAACCCGAAGGAAGCGGAAAAAGCGGGCATCGCTTTTATCCACCAGGAATTGAACATTTGGCCTGATATGACCGTCATTGAAAACCTGTTTATCGGCAAGGAAATGACCACGAAGTGGGGACTGCTCAGCACCAAACAAATGAAAACGCTGGCAAAGGCCCAATTCGACAAGCTGTCGGTAGACATCCCCTTCCAGCGTGAAGCCGGGGAGTGCTCGGTAGGCCAGCAGCAGATGATCGAGATCGCCAAGGCGCTCATGACCGACGCCAAAGTCATCGTCATGGACGAGCCGACGGCCGCGCTGACCGAGCGGGAGATCCGCAAACTGTTCGACGCCATTGCCGCCTTGAAAAAGGAAGGCGTTTCCATCGTCTATATTTCGCACCGGATGGAAGAAATATTTGAAATCTGCGACCGGATCACCGTCATGCGCGACGGGAAAACAGTGGATACGAAGGACATTCCGCATACCAACTTTGACGAGGTCGTGAAAAAAATGGTCGGCCGCGAGCTGACCGAGCGTTACCCGCACCGGAACCCTTCGCCCGGCGATGTGGTGCTCGAAGTGAAGAACGCCACCCGCAAGGGATTGTTCGAGAACGTCAGCTTCCAGGTGCGTTCCGGCGAGATTGTCGGCTTCTCCGGCCTGATGGGTTCGGGGCGGACCGAGATCATGCGCGCCCTGTTCGGGCTCGATCACTTGGACAGCGGGGAAATATGGATTAAGGGCAAAAAAGCCCATATCCGCAAGCCTGACGATGCGGTCAAACGCGGCATCGGCTTTATTACCGAGGACCGGAAGGATGAAGGGCTGCTGCTCGATTTTTCGATCCGGGAAAATATGGTGCTGCCAAGCTTGTCCGGCTTTACGTCCAAAGGCTTTATCAACGGGAAACGGGAAAAAGACTTCGTCGACCTGCTGGTCAAACGGCTGCAGATCAAAACGCAGTCTGCTGAAACCGCAGCAGGCGACCTGTCCGGCGGTAACCAGCAAAAGGTGGTCATCGCCAAATGGGTTGGCATCGGTCCGAAAGTGCTTATCCTGGACGAGCCAACGCGCGGGGTCGACGTCGGGGCGAAGCGCGAAATTTATCAACTGATGAACGAATTAACCGAACGCGGCGTTGCGATTATTATGGTTTCCTCCGAGCTGCCCGAGGTGCTGGGCATGAGCGACAGGATCCTGGTCGTCCATGAAGGCGAAATCAGCGGGGAACTGAGCAGCGAAGAAGCCACGCAGGAAAAAATAATGACGTTAGCAACAGGGGGACAGTAACATGACAACCATTCAAGACGCTAAAAAGCCAAAAGGCTTCCAACTATCGCAAGTGACGCAAAAGCTGGGCCCGCTGCTGGGGCTGATCATTCTGATCATTATCGTATCGGTGCTGAATCCAAGCTTTTTGGAACCGCTTAACATTCTGAACCTGCTCCGCCAGGTGTCGATCAACGCGCTTATCGCGTTTGGCATGACCTTCGTCATCTTGACAGGCGGCATCGATTTGTCCGTCGGTTCGATTCTCGCATTGTCCAGTGCGTTTGTTGCCAATATGCTGGTGTCAGGCTTTGATCCGATCCTGGCGATCATTATCGGCTGTCTTCTCGGCGGCGTGATGGGTATGGTGAACGGCCTGCTCATTACAAAAGGTAAAATGGCGCCGTTTATTGCTACATTGGCGACCATGACGGTATTCAGAGGCTTGACGATGGTGTACACGGACGGTAACCCGATTACAGGACTTGGCGACAGCCGGCTGTTCCAGTTGTTCGGGCGCGGATACGAGCTCGGTATCCCGGTACCGGCGATCACCATGATCATTACGTTTGTCATTCTGTGGGTCATTCTTAATAAAACGCCATTTGGCCGTAAAACCTATGCCATTGGCGGTAACGAAAAAGCATCGATCGTATCCGGTATCAAGGTACCGCGCGTAAAAATCATGATCTATTCCCTGGCAGGACTGCTGTCGGCTCTGGCCGGCGCCATCCTGACCTCCCGCCTGAACTCGGCACAGCCGACGGCGGGTACATCCTACGAGCTTGACGCCATCGCGGCGGTCGTCCTTGGCGGCACGAGCTTGTCCGGCGGACGCGGACGCATCGTCGGCACCCTGATCGGCGCGCTTATCATCGGTACACTGAACAACGGTCTGAATTTGCTCGGCGTTTCTTCCTTTTACCAAATGGTCGTCAAAGGGATCGTCATTCTGATCGCCGTCCTGATCGACCGGAAGAAATCCGCATAAGAAGGAGTAGATCATCATGAAAAAATTAACGTTAATTGCAGCTGCACTCTTGTTGATTCTGACCACAGGCTGTTCGCTGGAACCGCCTGAATGGGCCAAGCCCAAAACGGGCGGCGACATTAAGGAAATGAAAATCGGTTTGTCCGTCTCCACGCTCAACAACCCGTTCTTCGTCTCGCTGAAGGACGGCGTGGTGGCCGAAGCCAAGAAGCAGGGCATGGAAACGATCGTCGTCGACGCCCAGAACGACTCGGCCAAGCAGAGCAATGACGTGGACGACCTGATCCAAAAAGGGGTCAACGTGCTCCTGATCAACCCGACAGATTCCGCCGCAATTTCTACTGTCGTGCAGAACGCCAACGATTTGGGGATTCCGGTTATTACGTTGGACCGTTCTTCAGACAAAGGGGACGTCAAAGCGCTGGTTGCATCGGATAACGTCAAGGGCGGCAAAATGGCGGCCGAATACATCGTGAAGATGCTCGGCAAAGGCGCCAAAGTCATCGAGCTGGAAGGCGTGCCGGGGGCATCCGCAACCCGCGAACGCGGCAAAGGCTTCCACGAAGTGGCCGACACCGATTTGAACGTCATTGCCAAGCAGGCGGCCGATTTTGACCGGACCAAAGGTCTGAACGTCATGGAAAACCTGCTGCAGGGCAACCCGGACGTGCAAGCCGTCTTCGCCCACAACGACGAGATGGCGCTCGGCGCGATCGAAGCGATCCAAAGCTCCGGCAAAAATATCCCGGTCATCGGGTTCGACGGCAACGAGGACGCGCTGAACTCGATCAAAGCCGGCAAGCTGACCGCCACTGTGGCGCAGCAGCCTGAGCTGATCGGCCAGATGGCCGTGCAGGCGGCGAAGGACGTGCTGCAGGGCAAAACGGTCGACAAGTCGATCCCGGCTCCGCTGAAGCTGGTGACGAAGGATCAGCAGTAAGATCGCAGTTAAGCGGTAACGAATAAACAGGTCAGTAAAGGAACAGATTTTTATATTCAAATGATAGAACAAAGCATCTGAGAATGGTGCTGCCCCTCAGTCTGTCTTACGCCAATGCTGCGTAGGAAGGACGGGGCTTTTTTTATGCTCAACGATTGCTCTAGGCTCAGTAGGCATGAAATTTGGGAGGACGATAGAAAGGCAGCAACTGCCGCCGACATTATATCAGCATGGCACAGAGTGCACTCCGCGAACCGGAACGGAGATATCAGCGTATCTGCACCATTTGGTTTAATGACTCTTCCGTGCGGTTTGGGTTACCCATGGGCTAACGCTGAGGTAACACGGCAAAAGCACACCAATGCGGGCGATGTCACATATTCTATCAGGAATACATCCTCCAAATGAGGTGCATACAGTGAAGCAGCTGGAGAAGTTATTGAAAAAAACGGCCGTCAGCCGTCCGAGTAAAACAACAAGTCGTCAGATCGTCGTGTTCAAAACGCAGCAGGATTACCGGCAGTGCCTTGATATACTCAACGCAAATGGAATCAAACCGGTGAAGGCCGTGGACGGCCACCGGCTGATCTGCTGCCATTTTCACCGCTCCACGGATATGGACAAAATAAAACAGCATCCCTGCGTCGCCTATGTCCAGCGGGACGCGAAAGTGAAGGCGCACGCGATCAAGCCAGCTGCCGCCGCCAAACGCGGCGGTGTGAACAAGGCCACCAAGAAAAGCGCATTGGTGGACACGGCCAAAATTCCCTGGAATGTCAGCCGGGTGAAGTCGCCCGAGCTGTGGAACCGGACGATGGGCCGAGGAGTAAAGGTGGCCATCATCGACACGGGCATCGCCAAACATCCGGATCTGTGTATCGCGGGCGGTGTAAATACGATTACCGGCGGATCGTTTCAGGATGACAACGGCCACGGCACGCATGTGGCCGGCATCGCGGCAGCCACCGGACGGCAAAAAATTTTCGGCAATGCGCCCAAAGTCAAGCTGTTCGCCGTGAAGGTGTTGGACCAAAACGGAAACGGCTTTGTTTCCGACATTGTGGAAGGGATCGACTGGTGCCTCAAACGGGGAATCAAAGTGATGAACATGAGCTTCGGGCTGACCGGATCCGGCAATAACAAGGCGCTGCAGGACGCCATTAAACGGGCAGCCAAGCAAGGGGCCGTCATTTCGGCGTCCGCGGGAAACGAGGGGACGATGTTCAGCCCGCTGATCGACGCCCCGGCCCGCTACCCCGAGACCATCGCCGTTGCTGCGACGGATCGAGCGAACCGGGTCGCCGATTTTTCGAGCCGGGGGAACGGCATTTCTGTCGCGGCGCCGGGCGTCAATATTTTATCAACATTGCCCGGAGGAACGTATGGCAAGATGTCGGGAACTTCGATGTCGGCTCCTCATGTGACGGGGGGAGCCGCATTGTTAAGGGCGCTGTTCCCAAGGATGAGGCCGGCCGAAATTAAGCGCCGTTTTGAAGCCAGTGCGCTTCAGATTCCGGGAGGCAGACAGGCGGTAGGCGCCGGACTGCTGCAGGTCGCACCCGCGGCGGCCATACCCGCGGGGGTTGCTTCAGGGAGCCGGTTCCCAAGCAAGACGCGACGCTTGAAGAAGGCGAGGTCGGCGTCCCGGCCGAAGCTGTTTATCCCTTCCGGACGGAGCAAACGGTAAGAAGGAGCAGGCGAGATGCCTGCTCCTTTTTCATGGATAGCCCGGGGGTTGGATGAATGGTTCATCCACCATTGGATTGCCGCAGCGGCACGGTGGACAGCAGGGGAGTCCAGAATGGATAGGCTTTTGGGTTTTATTTATGGTCAAGCCCTATAGATGGTTGGGGCAGGCAATGTGCTTTTTGGATCATGGGTAAAGGCAGACTTTATTTGAAAAATATGGTATATAGTAAGGGATGGAGCTGTGAAAGGAGCAGTGGAATGGAAACTAGTAAATACCGGATCCTCTATGTATGTTCCATGACCGCGGGGCTGATGCTCCTTCTCTCGGGACTGGCACTCTGGATACCCAGAACGACGAGATCGGATACGCCCGATGCGTATTATATTGTATGGTACTGCCTGAAACTTCTCCTTCCCGCCGCAGGCTTATTGCTGATGGTAATCGGGTCCTTCGTTTATTCTGCTTACAAGGACTTATACCGGGAGATTCGGGAACTAAAAGACCAGGTCCGATCGCTGGAGAAAAAAGTATCCAGTTAAAATAGAGACGGCGGGCAGAAGGTTTACGAGAAAATCCCTTTACCCAGCCCCTGACTCAAAAACAAGGAGGAGTGCATTTTGCGATTGATAATTGCAACGTTCCTGTTTGTCTTCCTGCTGACCGGCTGCAGCGAAGCCAAGAAACAAGCAGCAGGGGGATCGGAAGATTGGCAGCAGAGCCCCTCGTTTAGGATTTCCAAATCTGGACCTGATGGGAATCCGGTGCCATACGGGCTCAAGGGAAGCAAAGACAGATTTGCCATCGTAGATGGCTTAGTACAGGCGAATTCGAACAACAAGCAGCTCCTCCACTTTTGGGGTGACACGCCGGAAGAAACCGGTCGGCTGCTGGATAAAGAAGTGAAAGTCATCGGGACCAGCCGGGAGACGGGAGAGCAGGTGACGGCTTTTGAAGGGAAGACGCAAATCCAGAATGACGATCCTGTGAAGGAGCCGCGGGAGTACGTCGAATCTGTTGGCTATCTGAATCTGCCGGCCAAAGGATTATGGAAGCTGGACGCCTACATCGACGGGAAAGCAAGTGGAAGCATCGTCATCGAGGTACATGACAAGCCCGGGCAGCAGTGACCCGTGGCTCCACACCTCTTCAAAACCAAGATATAATCTTTCATTCTACTTGAAAGGCAGCGGTATAAAACGGGTATATTTTTATTTTCCATTGTGCTCCCGCGCGCTATATGAGTAAATGAAATAGCCGTTTAGGCACGAAAGACCAAAACAAATTCCGATACGACAAGCTGCGGAGGAGATTGCTTATTAAAACGTTATTCCAATATAATTGGCAGGTTCGTGAAGATTGGTTCCGCTGGTGCCAGAACGTACCGGAGGAGGAGCTGCTTCGCACGCGTACAGGCGGAGTGGGCGGTATTCTGCACACCCTGTTTCATATCGTCGATGTGGAATGGAGCTGGGTTCGCTGCCTGCAGGGGAAGCCTGATTTTCAGGAGAGCTTCGATGGGTACCGCAGTCTGGACAAGGTGCTGAAACTGCAGGAATCGTTCAAGCCTGAAGTGGAGGAGTTTGTTTACTCCTGGAATGATGCTTGGGAATACAACGTATTCCGCGATGTCCATCCGGACGGCCACCCTGTTGAGGACCGATGGGGCGAAGTGGTCCGGCATATGATCGCTCATGAGATTCACCATGTCGGGCAGCTGTCCATCTGGTCCAGGGAACTCGGGATCAAGCCTGTCTCCGCCAATTTGATCGGCCGGGGCTTGATGAATCGTCAAGTATAACTGCCGCTTTCAACAAACTATGGATCCCTCGTCACCATCCGTTATAATAGGATGAGAACGTACATTCGGATGGAGGGGACTTAATGAAAAGCTTTCTGGTGTTATTAGGGAATAAACAAACCGGAAGTCTCTGCACGGATTTATTAGAGCAGCATGTTCAGCACCTTGAGGCGATGAGCCGGTTAGGCTGTCTGCGGTTATGCGGACCTTTTACAGACGGGGCCGGTGCGGTGATGGTCTTCAGCGGACGCAGCGCCGAAGAGGTTGAGGACTGGGTTAAACAGGATCCTTTTATTAAGGAGCGTTACTATGGTTCCTACGACATCAAGGAATTTACGGAAGCGAACGAGTCAAACCGCTGGCTGATGGGTGAGCCAGAGGCGTGACAAGCAAGCTGGAGAGTGTGCGGGCAAACCGTGTTTCTATCCGCGTATGACGGTAGAATTCACGGTTTTTTCGTGTTTTGGGGAATTGGATGAGCCTAAACAACGTCTCCAGGGTATGTGGAGCAGAAGCTGATTCTGTCCTTAGGGATAGCCCGGGGTAGCCAATATTCTTATCGGAGGACCGCGGCAAATATCGGTGCAAATACGGGGCATATCCGGTATACTGCTTGTTATGAAGGAGGATGAAACCGATGGGCTACACGGACGAGGTGTCGAAGGAACTGTACAGTTACCTTCCCCCTCTCACCAAGAAAGACGATTTCGACGAGTTTTGGGAGACGACCATCAGGCAGGCCAAGGAGGTTCCGCTGGACCCGGAGCGTACGCTGATCGAATACCCGGCGCGGTATGTGAAGGTATACGACGTTTCGTATTGCGGAATGGATGAGACGAGAATTTACGGCTGGCTGATCGTTCCCGCTTTTGACAACAAAGAGAAATATCCCTGCCTGATCCATTACCATGGCTTTACCGGCAGCAGGGGCAAGCCTTCCGAGCTGATGCACTGGGTAATGATGGGGATGGCCGTATTGTCGGTAGACTGCCGTGACCAAGGCGGACGGACCGGCAACAGCGCTTCATACTCGCACGGGTATGTGGCGAACGTGGCCAGCAAAGGCGTACATAACAAATGGGAATATTATTACCGGTATGCATACATGGATGCGCTGAAGGCGATCGATTTTGCCTGCGCTCAAGCGGATATCGATGCTTCAAAAATCGTGATCGAGGGCGGCAGCCAAGGCGGTGCGCTCGGGACGGCGGTATCCGCCCTGGACGACCGTCCTGTGCTGGCGATGGTTGACGTGCCGAGCAACAGCAATCTCGTCTGCCGGATCGAAGGCAACCACGGGGCTTTTGCTGCGGTAGCCGAGTACTTAAACCGCCACCCGGAGCAGACGGATCTTGTGATGGACAACCTGAGCTATTTTGACACGATGAATATGGCCGATCGTATCGCATGCCGGGTATTAGCCAGCGTTGGACTCAAGGACGAAACCTGCCCGCCCCAGATGTATTTCGCGACATATAACCGGATCCAAAGCGACAAGGACATCGTCATCTATCCTTTCAACGGACATGAAGGCGGCGGGGCTGGCCAGACCGAGGTTAAGCTGCAGTATTTGCGGAAGCATTACCCGGAGTGGTTCACGGAATAGCATAACTTCGCATTGACCAGGAACGTATGTTCCGGTATGATGATTTCAAGACAGCATGCGGATTGAACACAGAGCCAATGAATTCCATCCTGGAAGGGGAAAGCAAAATGAGCAGCGGTACCGCATTATTGGTCATTGACGTGCAGGAAGGCATGTTCGTACCGGAGTATCCCGTTTTCGACGGCGAAGCTTTGTTGGACAAGATCCAAGGTCTTATCACGGAGGCGCGCTCAAGCGATGTACCTGTCGTGTACATTCAGCATAACGAAGAACCGGGCGAGCAGCTGGAGCCGAACAGCTTTGCATGGCAGATCCAGTCCCGAATCGCTCCTGCCAAAGGGGAGATCGTCGTGCAGAAATTTACGCCCGACGGGTTTCATGAGACGGACCTGCAGGAGAAGCTGTCGTCACTTGGTGTAAAGAGGCTGATCGTGTCCGGAATTCAAACCGACATGTGCGTTGAAGCAACCAGCAAGCGCGCGGGACAGCTGGGCTACGAGGTGGTGGTCGTTGAAGACGCGCACACGACGTATGACCAAGGCGGCAGGACCGCCCGGGAGATTATTGAGGAATACAACGGGATGTTCCGAGATTTTGCGAAGGTTCAGCCAGCGGCAGCCATTACGTTCTAAGGAAGTCCAGATCCCGGCTGGAATGAAACAGTCAGCACTCATAATGTTTAGTGTATGGTTGGGAAGGAGCCCACGTTGATCGTAACGGGGCTCTTTTTTTTCTGTTGCGGCGCATGAATAGTGGGGAGGGAAACCTCCAGCTTTCCTGATCGGATGCCGTGGATCACAGTTTTTATAGTTAAAAACTATTAGATCTATATTATTTATATATTAGAACTATAACAGTCCTTTGTGTAAGCTTAATCAGAACCTAATCATCCGGTTAAAAGGAGGCGGCAGCAAATGAATAATGAGCCGATGACCCGGCGTACCGAATTATCCGGCAAACTGACGAATGTTCTTCAGGCCAGAACGCTGGCATTATCGCATCCCATCCTGCAAGGAATGTTAACGAAGGGCATGTCGGTCCTGGATGTTGGATGCGGCACGGGAGCCATTACCCGCGGCATCGCGGAAGCCGTAGGTCCAGAAGGCAGCGTAGTCGGGGTGGATCAAAACCCCCGTTTGATTAAGCAGGCGCAGCAAACGCATGGAAAAGTTGCCGGATTGTCGTTTACGGAAGGGGATATATATTCGCTTGATGAAGCTATAGAGGGTTGTCCTGGGTTTGATATCGTCACCTGCTCAAGGCTCATGGTATGGCTCCCCGATCCATTGACGGCGCTCAAGGCTATGGTAAAAGTGATAAAGCCTGGCGGAAGGATCGTCATTGCCGATTATAACCACGAAAAAATCGCCTGGTCGCCGCAGCCGCCTGCCAGCATGCTCGTGTTCTATTCCGCATATCTGAACTGGCGGGAGGGTGCCGGCCTGAACAACCGGATTGCGGACGATCTCCCGGACTTATTGCAGCAGGCAGGACTTGCACAGATCAAGGACACGCCCTGCCATGAAGAGGTGCGGCGTGATGATCCCGATTATGCGCAGCGGTCTGGCCTGTGGGCGGATACCGCTTCCAGCCGGGGGCCGCAAATGGAGCGGGATGGATTCATAACACGCGAGGAATATGAACGGGCGGAGCGGGAGTACCGCCACTGGGTTCAGTCTGAGGCAGAGTCCATAACGATGTACATGCTTACCGTCGTTGGCGTCAAGCCTTAGGATCCGATACGGCTTTGCCTGCGGCAAAGAAAGGACCCCGGAACGTGAGCAGCGACAGAATGCGTGCCATCTCTGCCGGCGTTTCCTGTCTTCCGCTCATCAGCCACTGCTGGATAATGCCGAGATGGGCGGAAGACACATAGGACAGGAAGTATTCGGCAGGGACCTGCAGGTTCTCTTTGCGGATCAGCGGCGATAAATTTTTCTCCAGCAGATTTTTCCGGAACATCGCTTTCAGCTGCGATTGGAAAGACACGTCGCCCTTTGGCCCCAATATGGCTTTGAGAAAAGCCGCATGCTCCTCGATGTATTCGAACACGGTAACGATCAGGGAGACCGAAATGCCGGTTTCCCGGTACGTTTCCAGATCCTCTGAGGTCGCCTTTGTAATGATTGCGATGATCCCCTCAATCACTTCGGCTTCGCTCTGCTCGAGCAGGTCGAATTTGTCACGGTAATGCAAATAAAACGTTCCCCGGTTAATATTCGCCCGAGTCGTAATATCCTTTACAGATACGGCTTCAAAGCCCTTCTCCTCAATCAGCTCCGTCAGCGCATCGCGGATGACCAGCCGCGTCCGCACGATCCGCCGGTCTGTGTTCCCGTCCATGTGATCACTCCTTGAATCCGAGGTAGACACTTTACAAGAATGTGTCGAGTAATGCGCACATTCCGGATTATTGTTTATTGAACCATCTATGCGCTCTTATTATAATGAGTTTGCCCGAGATAATCAACGCGATGTTCATTATCTTGAACAAACTATAAAGGCATAGGAGTGATACGTGAAATGACTTTGATGAAGCAAAAGCTGGTGTGGGTGCTGCCGCTGATCGTAGCCGCCGTTATATTTGTGTTTAGTTTGGCGATGATTCCGACGATTAATCCGACCCCGGTCCGGCTGCCGATCGCATTGGTCAGCGAGGACCAAGGCGTAACGCTGCCGAACGGAACCGCGACGAATATGGGAGAAACGCTGACCGGTATGATCAAACAGCAGACTTCATCCAAGGCATCAGCAGATGGACCGGCGATTGAATGGGTTCATGTAAACACGGAAAAGGAAGCGATGTCCGGTTTGGATGAACAGAAATATTATGCCGCGCTGGTCGTTCCGGCCGATTTCAGCCAGAATCAAGCGACGCTGCTCACGGAAAAACCGGTGCAGCCTCAGCTGCGCATTTACGTGAACCAAGGCATGAGCGCTTCGGCTTCCACCATGGCCGGTCAGGTGCTGAACCAAATCGTCGACACAATGAATGCGAAGATCCGCGCTGACCTGCTGGCTGCAGCCGGTAAGCAGAGCGGCAAGGTTACGGTGCAGCAGGCATCCGTGCTGGCGGCACCTATTGCGAAGGACGTAAAAAATGTCCATGAGACAGGCACCCATACGGCGAACGGCAACGCACCGGTGTCGTTATTCCAGCCGATCTGGATGGGCAGCATCTTAGGCGGGGTTATGTTCTATCTCGTCATCAGCAAGCTGAACTTTGCCTACCGCCGATCTCTGCTCGCTGCCCGAGTAGTCCAGACCGTCGCGGGAGCTGTTCTGGCACTCATTGCCGGGTTCGGCCTGACCTGGTTTGCCGGGAGCTGGGGACTCCATATTCCGGATGGAACGGCTACAGCGATATTTTTGTCACTATGCTACTTTGCCTTCTTCCTGATGATCTCCGCCGTACTGTCCTGGGCAGGGCTCAAGTCGATGGTGCTGTTTGTCCTGCTGCTCTTCTTCGGGGCTCCCCTGCTGAGCCTTCCTGCCGAGATGATGGGATCGTTCTACCGCGACTACGTGTTCCCTTGGCTGCCGATGCGGTTTATGGTGGAAGGGCTGCGTGAAATGTTCTTCTTCGGCCGGGGCCTGGATTGGAATCATTCGACAGCCGTGTTAACCGGTATTGCCACGGTTAGTCTGGTTGTTCTGCTTGGCTCGGCTCTCAAGGTTCGGCAAAACCGGCAAACAGTAAGAGGTACCGTCGAGACGCAGACCGTGGAGGCGTAATGAAGGCGACCCATGCCAACATCGCGCTCAACCTGCTAAATAGTTTTGCGCTGAAGAAGTACCGTAAATTATAATGAGGCGTAGAGAACCGCTAACCGTTTGAAGAACGGCGGCGAACAGGTGCAGGAGGAAAACGCATTGAAGCTCGAACGCATCATATCGATGATTTACATGTTGCTGAATCACGAAATTATTACCGCGTCGTCGCTGGCTGAGAAGTACAACGTTTCGCAGCGGACCATATACCGGGATATCGATGTCATCTGCGCGGCTGGCATTCCAGTGGTGTCCTACCAAGGGGTCAAAGGCGGTTTCGGCATTATCAAGGATTATAAAATGGAAAAAAGCCTGCTCGGATCGTATGACGTCGGGTCGCTCGTGACGCTGCTCTCCAGCATGTCGACCGTGTTCGAGGACGAAAAGGCGGCCGAAACGATTCAAAAGCTGAAGACGATCCAGCACGAAAAGGATTCGCCGGTGTTGTCGATGAATCTAGCGAGCCGGCAGCTGTATAATGACTCTCTGCGGCTGCTGCGGGCGGCAATCACGGAATGCTGTGTCGTGCGCTTCAAATATATCAACGCCAGAAACGAGAAGACCGAGCGCGTCGTGGAGCCGGTGCGGCTGATTTACGAGTACGACGTCTGGTACCTGTTCGCCTACTGCCGGGACCGCCAGGATTACCGGAAATTCCGGCTGTCCCGGATGGCCGATCTGCAGGCGATGGGTGAGCATTTTACGAAGCATAAGCATGCGGCCCCCGAGGAAGTGACGTTTAAGCAGCTGCATAACCAAGGAAACCCGGTGCATGCGGTAATTCATTTTTCCGCCGACTGCCTGGCGAGAGCCATGGATTATTTCTATGGAGCGGAGAAAACGTATCTCGACGACGGTTCGTTCCTGCTTAGCATTACCCTGGAGCATATGGAGCGAACGCAGTGGCTCATCCCGATGCTGCTCAGCTTCGGCGACGGTGCCGAGGTGAAGGAGCCCCCGGAGCTTCGGGAAGCTGTCCACGCCAAATTAAAAAAAATGATTCGGAAATACTCAGAAGTATGACATACAGTTGTCATACTTTTTTGTTTACACTCAGAATCGGTTACAGAGAAATCAGAAATTTAAAGGAGTGTTTGAGAACGTGAAACCTGCACAAAAAAGCAGTCTTCCGGTCGTCATCGCCGGCCTGCTGCTGGGCATCCTGATGGCCTCGATGGATAACACCATCGTCGCCACGGCCATGGGAAATATCGTGGGCGAGCTCGGCGGCATGGATAAGTTTGTATGGGTCACCTCGGCCTACATGGTGGCGGAAATGGCCGGGATGCCGATCTTCGGAAAGCTGTCGGATATGTACGGCCGCAAAAAGTTTTTTGTCTTCGGGATTATTCTGTTCATGCTGGGGTCCGCGCTGTGCGGCACGGCGACCACGATCACGGAACTGGCCTTGTACCGGGCGGTGCAGGGTATTGGCGGCGGAGCGCTGGTCCCGATCGCGTTTACGATCATGTTCGATGCGGTCCCGCTGGAGAAGCGCGGCAGCCTCGGCGGTTTGTTCGGCGCCGTGTTCGGCATGTCCAGCATTTTCGGACCGCTTCTCGGGGCGTACATAACGGATCATATCGCCTGGGAGTGGATTTTCTACATCAACCTGCCGCTGGGCGTCATCGCCTTCATCATGGTGGCGTTTTTCTACAAGGAGTCGCATGAGCATTCCAAGCAGCCGATCGACTGGTTCGGCGCCTTTACGCTGCTGGGAGCGGTCATCTGCCTCATGTTCGCCCTGGAGCTGGGCGGCAAGGAAATCGCCTGGGATTCCTGGGAGATCCTCTCCTTGTTCGGAGGATTCGCGGTGCTGCTGATCGCCTTCCTGTATGCCGAGACCAAAGCGAAAGAGCCGGTTATTTCGTTCGGATTGTTTAAAAACCGGCTGTACGCTACCAGCGTCCTGGTCGGCCTGTTCAGCGGCGCGGCGTTTATTGCGGCTTCGGTGTACATTCCGATTTTTATCCAAGGTGTGCTGGGCGGTTCGGCCACCAATTCAGGGCTGGTGCTGCTGCCGATGATGGTCGGCTCGGTCGTCACGGCGACGCTGGGCGGCAGTCTGATGAACAAAATGCCGTACCGGAACATTTTGATTCCGACGCTGCTGTTATTCCTGGTCGGCACGGCCTTGGTCGCCACCTTATCGGTAAACTCGACCCGGCTGATCGTGACGATCTATATGATTCTGATCGGACTTGGAATCGGCGCGTCATTTTCGGTGCTCGGAAACGCCGCCATTCATGGCCTGGACTACCGGCAAAGGGGAACGGCCAGCTCGACGCTGAACTTCCTGCGCTCGCTCGGCATGACGATCGGGATCACGACCTTCGGATTGATTCAGAGCCATTCGTTTACACGTGAAATGACGAAAGGGTTCGGCTCTGCGGGGGCTGGCGCAGCAAACGCAGGAGGAGCCGCGGCAATGCCGGCTGGGCTCGACATCAAGGACCCGCATGCGCTGCTGGCTCCGGAGACACGCGCGCTCATTCCGCCTGAAGTGCTGCATAACATTTCCGAGATGCTCGCCTCTTCGATCGTTCAGACGTTCGCATGGGCCTGCGTACCTGCGATTCTGGCCCTGCTTGCGGCACTGTTTATGGGCAGCAAGAAGCTGGATCATACGGCGGAGGTTGCTCCTGCAGGCGGCGAAGGGAAGGAATATTCTCCGGTTCACTAAGTAAAAAATTGAGCTAAGATCACCGCGGCTGCAATCTGGAGGCATCATGGATGCCCTGGACTGCAGCTTTTTTTTGGGAGTGCAGAATGGTTAGGGGTTAGGTGTTTACCAATCCCTAATTGACGCAGCTGCTGTACCTCCATACAATGAAGCTGAGATCTTACCTCGGAAGGGAAACGAAGAGCATGTTTAAAATCAGCGCTTTTGCCAAAATGAGCGGGATATCGATCAAAACGCTGCGTTATTACGATGAGCTGGGGATTCTGAAACCGTCCGCTGTGGACGAGAGTTCCGGCTATCGGTATTATTCCGCCGATCAGCTGCTGACGGTCGAACGCATCCGCGCTTTTAAAGAGCTTGGGCTGACGCTGGAGCAGATCGCTCCGCTGCTTCAAGAGGAGGGAACGCCCGGTACGGCTGCGGATACGCTCGCCATGAAGCGGGCTGATCTGGAGACCGCCATCCACGAAGCACAGCGTCAGCTAAAAGAAATCGACCGGAGAATGCAGCGGCTGGAACAAGTCGGGGCGGCCGCGGTGGATGGACCCGAAGCCGTAACGCTCCGTGAGCTGCAGCCGCAATGGGCCGCTTCGGTCAGGGATACGGTCCCGCGGCAGGACCTCTGCCTGCTGGTTAATGAGGTCAGGGACTATGTCATGGCTGGCGGCTGCGGAACAGCGGATGGACCGCTGATTCTTCTCTGGCATGACGCAGGCGGGGACGGCGAAAGGGAAGTCATTGACATTGAGGTGGCATTTCCGCTGGAGGAACCGACTCCGGAGCGCGGGCGCGTCCGCATCGTAGAGCTGCCCGGCTGTGAAACCGCCGCATCCCTGATTCATGACTGCAACCCCTATGCCGCCCACTGTCCTGCAGCAGCGCATGTCGTGGCATGGGCCGCATCGCAGGGATATGAACCGTTACCCGGTGAACCGGTCCGTGAGGTCTATATTGCCGCCGAACAAGATATGTACGGAAAATTCCGCAGGTCGGAAGTAATCCTCCCGCTGCGCGGTACTCTGAGCCCTTGATTCGTTATTTTTGGACGAAGGCTCACTCCAGGTGTTGACTCTCCCCTTAAGGGGAGGGTGTACAGTGGGTTTACAAACCACAGAAGAGAAGAAGGAGTGAGCAGGGATGAAAAGATTGGAAGGGAAAACAGCTCTCGTGACCGGAGGAAGCCGGGGGATAGGAAGGGGCATTGCACTGCGTCTTGCCTCTGAAGGTGCGCTTGTTGCGGTCCACTACGGCAGCCGCAGGGATGCAGCGGACGAGGTCGTACAGATGATTGAGGAACAGGGAGGCCAGGCGTTTGCCATTGGTGCCGATCTTCAGGACATTCAAGGTGTCCATCGTCTGCTTGAATCACTCGATGCCGAACTGACCCGGCGGACAGGCAGCCGCCAGTATGACATTCTGGTGAACAATGCCGGCATCGGAACATCGAAAACGATGGAAGAAACAACAGAGGCAGACTTCGACGAGGTGTTTGCTGTGAATGTGAAAGCGCCGTTCTTTCTCGTGCAGCAGTCTATGGATCGGCTGCGGGACGGAGGACGGATTATCAATATTTCTTCAGGCGTGACCCGAATCGCATTTCCGCATATCATGTCCTACAACATGACCAAGGGGGCGGTGAACACCTTTACGCTGCACCTTGCGAAGCTGCTGGGTCCTCGCAGCATTACCGTCAACGCTGTGCTGCCGGGCATTATCGACACCGATGTGAACGCCTCTTGGCTGAACACGCCGGAAGCCCGTCAGGGAGCGGCCGAAATGTCCGCTCTTGGACGAATCGGAGAGGCCGCGGACGTCGCGGATGCTGTCGCTTTCCTGGCTTCGCCGGACGGCCGCTGGGTGACGGGGCAAATGCTCGATGCGACCGGAGGTTCGCATTTATAAAGTCACCACCTCCTGATACTTACTAACCTGAATGGTTAACACCAAAATGGCTAAACCGAAAAAGAAACAAGCGGCTAACTAATCCAGCTGCTTGTTTCTTTTCGGCAATTTTTATCCATAGCATTATCCGGGAAATCCGGTCCAGGTACAGTTGCCCTCTCAGCAATTATTGAAGCCCGGTATCAACGCCTTCAATTTTCCCTGTCCAACCGATAACTTTACCCCTGATTCTGTCTTTGGCGATTGGACCGCTCTGAATACTGTTGTTGTAATTTCTCCACCATAGGTCACCAAGAAGGAAATAGCGGCCGGCTGGCAAATGTACCTTTTTCATATTCACAGCTTTTTCAGGCTCCAGCTTGCCGCCTAGATCAAACGATTCATTGCCGTAGAAGGCGCCAAGCTTTCGGTCATCAATCATGATTTGACCCTTCTTGATTTGCACGGTTTCCCCCGGTAATCCGATCACTCGGACGACATCGTATGCCAAATTTCTCATTCGATCGATATCTTCCCGAGATGCGCCCGTTTCGAAATAAACAACGTCACCACGCATAATTTCATGTGTTTGATAATAGTCCGGGTCTACAACCAATTGCGAACGATATGAATACTGTTTTTTATAAACCATTCCATCCGATTCTAAAGCATAAATAATTTGATTACCTTCCAACTGACTTATAACGGGCAGATCATATTCAGTAACTTCATCAACAATAGGTGGTGGGGCTTTACATCCTGATACGAGCAAAATGGATGCCAGCATTCCCGCAATAACCGCCATTCTTGTCCTCATATGATTCCTCCTTGCCACCTTCCCTATGAAGTTATAACGTCAGGTACAACTTTGAGGTTACGCATGATCCATTTCATCTTATAAAAAAAGCAATCCATCCACAAAATTCCTGTGGATGGATTGCTTTGATTTTATATGCGTTTCACCGCAATTACAGCAGCCACGCGCCCAGCAGGCCGCTGATTAGTCCGGTCACGATGACCGCGCCGAACACGAACAGCAGCACTTTACGCGGGAACGACTTGGCCACGATCAGCATGGACGGCAGGCTGACTGCCGGGAGCGTCACGAGGAGCGCAGCGGCTGGGCCCGAACCGACGCCCAGGGACAGAAAGGACTGGATGATCGGAATTTCGGCAGCCGTCGGAATGACGAACAGCGTTCCGACGACGGCGAACAGGATAATAGCAGCGATCCCGCCACCTACCCATACCGGGAACAGGGTGGACTGGAAAGCACCCAGCAGCAGGACGGCAATCAGGTATGCCGGAACGACGCTGAGAATCATCAAGCCGAGGCTCTTGGCCCAGCGGACCAGGAAAGGTCCGCGGTCCGTTTCCTTGACAGCCGCTGCTTCTTCCAGCGGTTCTGGCACTTCGGAGGAACCGGCAAAGCGGTTCGCGAAGTAGCTCACGCCGAACGTCAGGGCCAGTCCCAGAACAATGCGCAGCAGTGTGAATTTCCAGGACAGCACGAAAGCCATGAAGATAAGCGTTGCCGGATTCAGCAGCGGGTTGCCGAGCCAGAAAGCAAGCGCCGCCCCGACGGACACGTTGCGCTTGCGCAGGCCGCTCGCAATCGGGGCGGCACAGCAGGTGCACATCATGCCGGGCAGGGAGGCGACCCCGCCGATCAGGGTGCTCTTAAACGTCGTTTTGCCAAGCAGCTTATACAGCCACTGGACGGGCAGCAGCACCTGGACCAGCGAACCAAGCACAATGCCGAGAACGGCCGCTTTCCACACCGACTTGAAGTACGTCTCCGCATAGGAAACCGCCGAGTGCCAGGAAGGCGCCGATCCGCCTGCTCCAAGAATGGACGATCCGATGCTGTGCTCGGCTGCGGCTTTAAATGCTTTTTGATAGTACGGCCACCATTTGACATAAGACAAGCCGATGGCGGCGATGAGAATAAACAGAACCACAAGCCAAATCGTCTTTCTGTGATTCTGGCGATGAATATTTGGACTAGCGGGTGACATGGTGATCTATCCTCCAAGCGTATTTAAAATGTGAGATGAAGCAATTCCTGCAAATCAACCTAAGTTGCAAGCAATCCATTATATCATAAAACAGGACAAAACGGGGTAAAGGTCCGTGGGTTAGCCGGGACGGAGGTCACATTTATCATTCAAAAATGGAACAAGAGAAGGATGTGGACTGTTTTTGCTGAATTATTGTTCCAGGAGAAAAAAGAAGAATTTTATCGAAAAAAGTAAGTTTTATGAGTATGCTGAGGGCATGCTTATCGGCGACATTGGACTAACGGGGGGAGAGCATGAAGCTGCAGTCTGCGGGAAAAGCATCGCGATGGTACGTGTATCAGAAAATCGTCATCGTTTTTATTTTATTTTTGCTTCCGCTCATTTCGATGAATATTTGGCTTAACTATAAGGGGATGTCCATCACCAAGGATGCGATTTTGAACTCATCTTTGGCAGGTGCTTCCTTCTACAGCAAGCAGCTCGATAAAGAAATGTACTTTATCCGAAACCTGCAGCTCCAGCTGTTAAATGACAAAGATCTGCAGAAGCTCAGCTTCCGCGGCAGCATGCTGGAAAATTATGAAGAGGTGGAGCTGATCGATCAGGTCCGGGACCGGCTTGCGACACTGACCGTTTCCAGCGAATATGTAGTGAATGCGGGCGTGTACGTCGAAGCCATCGGCAAAACGATTTCCACGGACTCGGGTGTGACCAATACGCCCAATGAGGAACTGAAGCTGATCTCGTCGCTCATGGCCGTTACGCCCAAACCATCGTTCTATAGGAGCGGAAGCCGGATTTTTTTCATCGAAACGGAAAATAACGGCGCGGTCTGGTCCTATATCGAGATTTCCAGACCCAAGCTGCTGGAGGCTTTGAGGGAAATCGCCAATTTGTATCCGCAATCCGAAGTGCTGCTCGGGGATAAAGAGGCGGGGACCGTGCTGACGACAGCGCAGGAGCAGGGGGAGTCCGCTGCGGTTTTGGGGCTTTTTGATGATGAAAGCCTGCATAATTCAAACTCTCCCGAGATGCGGAAGATGCACGGCGTGAACTATTTTATTACACCCAATGACGTCAGTTCGCTGCATTTATCGCTCATCATGTATGTGAATCAAAATGAGATCACGCGCCCGTTGAGCCAATTTATTACATGGTTCTACACCCTGTTTATCATCGCGATCATCGTGATGATCCTGTACTCTTTTTCCGTCAATCTCATGATCCACAGGCCCTTATCCAAACTGGTCAAGGCGTTTCATATGATTGAGACCGACAATTTGAACATTATGATCGAATCCAAAACGAAGGATGAGTTCCATTACGTCTTCAACAGCTTTAACAATATGGCGCGCAAGCTCAAAAATTCGATCGAGGATAACTATGAGCAAAAAATAGCGCTGCAGCGCTCCCAGCTGAAGCAGCTTCAATCCCAGATCAATCCGCATTTTCTGTACAACAGCTTTTTTAATATTTACATGATGTGCAAGGTAGGCGATTCGGACAGCGCTGCTGAGCTCTCCCAGCGTCTCGGCAGCTATTACCAGTACATTACGAGAAGCGGTGCGGACGAGGTGCCATTCGATAAAGAGTACCGTCACGCGCTCGATTATTGCGATATTCAGTGCATCCGTTTTTCCAATCGGGTACATTTCGAATACGAGGAGCAGACGGATGTCCCCGCTACAATCACGGTGCCTCGGCTGATCATTCAGCCGATCGTGGAAAATGTGTTTGAGCACGCCTTTGAAGACGGCATGATGGAGGGAAAGGTCTACATCCGGACGGAATACCGGGAAGGGAAACTGTGCGTGACGGTCGAAGATAACGGGAATTTGGCTACCGATGCCATGATCGAACAGTTGAACACCAAGCTCGCCAGGGATTCAAAATCGATCGAGAACACGGGTTTGATCAACGTCAATAATCGCCTCAAGCTCAAGTACGGGCCGGAGAGCGGCTTAACGGCGTCAAGAAGCATGCATGGCGGCTTAAAAATCAACCTGACCATTATACCAGAGACATAAAAGGAGGCAGCATCATGTACCGATTGTTGATCGTGGATGACGAGCCGGTTATCGTAAACGGGCTGATTCAGCTTTTTCAGGAAAATACAGAATTCGAACTCGATGTATGTAAAGCCTATTCAGCCGCGCAGGCGCTGAGCATCGCCAAAAAGATGAAGCTCGACATTTTGGTCAGTGATATCCGGATGCCCCAAAAAACCGGACTGCAGCTGGTCGACGAAATTGCTTATTATTGGCCGCACTGCAGAATCATTTTTCTGACCGGTTACAGCGAATTCGATTACGTGCAGGCTGCGCTGCGGAAGAGTGCGGACAATTACATATTAAAAACCGAGGGGATCGACCCGATTTTTCGGGCCGTTGGGGAAGCCTGCCATAAGCTTGACGAGGAGAACAGCCGCAGAATCCGGGAAGAAAAGGCCAGCATGCATTTTCAAATCGCCGCTCCCGTCTTGAAAAATGAACGCATCAGAAGAATGCTGAAGGGGGAACCTGCAGCCTCGCTTCTGGCCGATCCCCGGTACGAGGAGCTGGATTTCCGGCTGAACGCGGAAGAATCGGCATTTGTAGTCATCGGCAGGATCGACAACCCGGAGGATTTGAAACCGCAGGAAGCGCTGGAATCCGTGCAAAGGGCGTTTCATAATAACCTGCCTGACTCGATCACCTGTGAGTCCTCCATATCGGATGAACATATCGTTGTGTGGCTGCTTCAGCCGCAGGCGGAACTGCTCGGCCGTTTCCTTCACCCTGATCCGGAGGCACAGGCTTGGAAAGGATTCATGGCGTATATGAAGGGGATCCTGGAACTGGTGCAAAATGAATGTGAAGGCCTGCTTGGCGCATCCGTGTCATTCGGCGTTTCCGGCGATTTGAGCAAGGGCTGGGTGACGATCCGCGACCAATACAGCGCGCTGCTTAGTGCACTGGAGTCCCGAGTCTCGTTCGGCCACAAGATGATCGTGATTGATATTGAGCAGGCCCATCAACCATTTTCGCCGGACTCCGGGCAAATGAAGCAGGAAGACATGAAATCCTGGGTGATCAACCAGATTCAGAGCTTCATCCAGCACCATCTGTCCGGTGATGTGTCCCTGACCGCGATCGCGGAGCATGTCCATTTCAATCCGTCTTACTTGTCGCGCTACTACAAACAGATGACCGGTCAAAATTTGCAGGATTACATCCAGTCGAAAAAACTGGAATGCGCGCTTCACCTGATGCAGCACACCAATCTGAAGTTAATCGAAATCGCTGCCCGGGTCGGCTTCGATTCGCATTCCTATTTTACGACCTTTTTCAAGAAAAAGATGGGGGTTTCTCCCCAGGAATACCGAAACTCCAAATAGGTAAAAAAAGTGAAAGCAAAGTAAAAAACTCAAAATTGATAGCGCTTTCCTTCGGAATCTATAATGATGACGTGAAGCGATAACAAGATGACAGCATACAAAGGGGGAAGGCCATCAATATGAAATTACACAAGCCATGGAAATTGCTTTTGCTCGCCACGATTTCTCTTTCGTTATTCACGGCATGCTCGAGCAAGGGGAACGATTCGTCGGCAACCTCAGCCGCAGACCCGGCAGCCAAGGAAGAAACCAAGAGCACAGACGCACCGCCCGAGCCGCTTGGCAAATACCCTGAAACGGTAACTGTAACGGAGGTGCTGGGGTATAACCCGCCAGAGGACCCGCGGACACCGAAAGGCATTACGCCTGACCAAAATGCTTACCTCAAAGATTTGAAAGACATGTTAAACATCGAGGTCAAGTACAAATGGACCGTTCCATCCAGCCAATTCGAGCAAAAATTCTCGCTCGCGATGGCTTCAGCCGACCTGCCGGACATTATGGAGCTGGACCAGAAAAACTTCGAAAAGCTGAAGAAGCAGGGCATGCTCGCTGATTTGACCGCAGCTTACAACGATTACGCTTCGCCGGAATTGAAGAAATACATGGAGTCCGACGGCGGCTTCGCGATGAAGACATTCTCCGAAGACGGTAAGCTGCTCGGTATCCCTGCATTCGAAGACCCGTTTCTGTCAACGCAGCTGCTATGGCTTCGTAAAGACTGGCTCGATAACCTGAAGCTGCAGCCGCCTGCGACGATGGATGACCTGGATAAGGTTGCGAAGGCATTTGTTGAGAACGACCCGGACCAAAACGGACAAAACGATACATACGGCGTATCGCTGCAAAAAAATTTGTTCTTCTGGGCTTATGATCTGCGAGGCTTCTTTAACGGCTTCGGGGCGTATCCGTCGATTGGCGACAATCAATCCGCCTGGATCAAGGACAGCAGCGGCAAGCTGATTCCCGGCTTGATTCAACCGGAAGTGAAGAATGCGCTTGGCAAGCTGCAATCCTGGTATAAAGACGGCATTTTGGACAAAGAGTTCGCTTTGAAGGACGAAAACAAGGCTGTCGAAGACATTACAGCAGGTAAAGTCGGCATCGTCTACGGGGAATGGTGGTATCCGAACTATCCGCTGAACCTGAACGTGGACAAGGATCCGAAGGCAGAGTGGATCGCCATTCAAATTCCGGGTCTGGACGGTCCGGGCAAATCGCTGGTGCCTAAGATCCGGAGCGGAAAAGTGTATGCCGTCAACAAGAAAATGAAAAATCCGGAAGCTGCCATCAAAATGATCAACTTCTACATCGAAAAAGGCAAAAAGAAATACATGGAACAAAACAAAGCGGAAAACGGATACGTCTATAACTGGTTTAATCCGCGGATTTATAACCCGGCCCAGATCGATACGATCTACACGGAAGTCAACAAGGCACTCGATGCGAAGCAGACCGAAATTACGCTGGATGACGAGAACTACAAAAATGTGGCCGATGTGTTCAAAGCAGCCCAGGATTACCTTGCAGGCAACACGGCTAACGCTTCCAAAGGCGTAAACTGGGGCCAATACTTCAGCCGCGCGGCGAAAGACGGCGGTTGGGGGATGACACGGAAGATCAAGGAAAGCGGAGCTTTCGTGAACAACGAGTTCTTCGGATTGCCGACGGAAACGCAGGTCGAAAAGGGCGCCCAGCTCGATAAGCTGATGCAGGAAGCGTTTACGAAGATCATTTTGGGCGGATCCCTGGACGATTTCGACAAGTTCGTTCAGAGCTGGAAATCCCTTGGCGGCGATCAAATTACCAAAGAGGTTAACGACTGGTACAGTCAGCAGGCTGCGAAATAATTCGATTTGCGATTGCCGCTAGCAATCCTGAAATGAAGTGAAACGGGAGGAGGAGCCTGCTTTAGTTCTGGCGATTCCTCCTGTTTACGATTGAACGGGGAGGTCCATCTGTGAGAACGCTGAAAAAGGAATATATCCTTCATCTCATGCTGCTGCCCGGCGTTATCGTGACGCTGATTTATGCCTACGGCCCCATGGCCGGTCTCGTCATGGCTTTCCAGCAGTTTGAGCCGCTGTCCGGCTTTTTTCATTCGAAGTTCGTTGGTTTTGACAATTTCAAATATGTATTTGCCATGCCTGATTTCAAGCAGGTGCTGTGGAATACAATCGTGATCGCAGTCATTAAAATGGTGTTGTTTCTGCTTGTTCCGCTAATTCTGGCATTGCTGCTGAATGAAGTCACCAAGCGGTGGTTTTCCCGCTTTATCCAATCGGCCGTATTTCTGCCCTTTTTTCTGTCCTGGACCGTTCTAGGCGGTGTCATTATCGAGCTGTTTTCCCTTAGTGGACCTGTTAACGGACTGCTGACGGGAATGGGGCTGAAGCCAATTATGTTCATGCTGGATAACGAGTGGTTTCGCGGGATCGTGATCGGGTCCGACGTCTGGAAAGGGATGGGCTATAACATGATCGTCATGCTCGCCGCCATTACTGGAATCAATGCCACGCTGTACGAAGCGGCCGAGGTTGACGGTGCGGGAAGATGGAAGCAGATGATTCACATTACGCTGCCGGGAATGGCGCCGATTTTAATATTACTCGGAGTCCTCAGCCTTGGCGGGATTTTGAACGCCGGATTTGAGCAAATTCTGATCATGTATAACCCGACCGTGTATGAGGGAGCGGATATCATCGATACGTTCGTATACCGGCTTGGTATGTTCAGTCAGCAATTCGGACCTGCCGCCGCCGTCGGACTGTTTAAATCCGCGATATCTTTGGTTTTGGTGTCGCTAACTTATTACGCGGCTTACAAATACAACAATTATCGCATTTTTTAAGCTGGAGGCAGAGAGATGCACAAACCAACTTTGAGCAGAAAAATGTTCGTCATTTTCAATTCGGCGCTGCTGACGGCGATTACGCTTCTTGGCATTATTCCGTTTATCCACCTTCTGTCCGTGTCCCTCAGTTCGAATACGGCGGCGATGGCCGGCGAGGTCAAACTGTGGCCGGTCGGCTTCAACTTTGACGCATACCGGTACCTTGGGCAAAAGGTAGAGTTTTTCCGTTCGCTTGGGGTTTCGATTGAGCGGGTAGCGCTCGGCACAGCGGTCAACATGTTCCTGTGCTTTATTTCGGCTTATCCGCTATCCAAGTCGGTAGACCAGTTTAAGTATCGGACGGTCTATGTCTGGTTCTTTGCGATTACGATGTTTTTCGGCGGAGGTCTTATTCCTACGTATATCATCGTGAAAAATACAGGTTTGATCGATTCCATCTGGGCGCTGATTTTGCCGGGTGCGCTGAACGTATGGAACATGGTGCTGATGCTGAATTTCTTCCGCACCATTCCGCGGGAGCTGGATGAGGCGGCAACGATCGACGGCGCGGGACACTGGAGAATTTTATGGCGGATCTATTTGCCGGTCTCTTTACCTTCGATCGCGACCATCGGTCTGTTTACGATCGTAGGCCACTGGAACTCCTGGTTCGACGGCATCTTATATTTGAATTCGCCGGAGAAATACCCGCTGCAGACCTATTTGTCCACGCTCATTATGTCGATCAATTCCCAAATGACGTCCGTTTCCATTGAACAAATCAAAGCGATGGAAAATTTGAGCGAGAAAACGCTGCAGACGGCGCAGATTTTTATGGGGGCACTGCCGATCATGGTCGTATATCCGTTCCTGCAAAAATACTTCGTCAAAGGGATGACGGTCGGAAGCGTCAAGGAATAACGAAAGGGGGAAGAAGACGTGAAAAAAGTGAAGGTTGCCTTGATCGGAGCGGGTCTGCGCGGCATCAATTACCTGGAATACGCGCTGTCGCATCCGCATGAGCTTGAGGTGGTTGCCGTGGCGGAGCCGGTCAAGGAACGGAGGGAAAACTTTCAGGCGAGGCACGGGCTGGAGGAGTCGATGTGCTTTGAGCATTGGGACGATCTGTTCCAAGCTCCGAAGATGGCCGACGCCGTGCTGATCTGTACCCAGGATCAACAGCATTTCGAGCCGACCATGCAGGCGCTGCAGGCGGGCTATCACGTGCTGCTGGAAAAACCGATGTCACCCGATCCCGGGGAATGCATCCGGATGGGGGAGATGGCTTCACAAGCCGGACTTGTGTTTTCCATCTGTCATGTCCTCCGGTATACGCCGTTTTTCCAGACGCTGAAAAGCTTGCTGGCAGATGGGGCGATCGGGCGGCTGATGTCGATCCAGCATAATGAGAATGTGGGGTACTGGCATCAAGCGCACAGCTTTGTCAGAGGGAATTGGCGCCGCAAGGAGGACTCCAGTCCGATGATTCTGGCCAAGTCCTGCCATGACCTGGATATTCTGCTGTGGCTTGCCGGTGCGGACTGCGTCAAAGTATCTTCCTTCGGCACGCTCAGCCATTTTACGGCATCCGAAGCGCCTGAAGGAGCTCCGCTCCGCTGCCTGGACGGCTGTCCGGTCGCGGATGAATGCCTCTATTATGCGCCTGATCAATATTTAACCGAGGATACGAACTGGCCGACGTCGGCCATCAGTGACGACATGAGCTTCGAAGCCCGTTACAAAGCGCTGCAGGAAGGGCCATACGGCAGATGCGTATATCACTGCGATAACAACGTCGTCGACCATCAGGTCGTGAATCTCGAGTTTGAGGGCGGTATCACGGCTGCGTTTACGATGAGCGCATTTACAAGAGACGTCAGCCGCACGATCAAGCTGATGGGCACGACCGGGGAGATCCGCGGAGCGATGGAGAAAAACGAAATCGAAATCATTCACTTCGGCAGCGGCAAAGTCGAACGGATTACGTTCGGGGACATGGGCGGCCATGTGGGCCATGGCGGCGGTGATATGAAGCTGATGAGCGATTTCCTCAAGCTGGTACGGGCGGACGCCAAGGCTCAAGGCCTTACATCTGCAGACCATTCCGTCCAGAGCCATCTGATGGCGTTCGCCGCTGAAGAGTCCAGAATCGCGGGTGAGGTCATCCGTTTGAAGGAGTTCGAACAGCGTTACGCCGTCCGCGAGCCATCAGTTTAATACGATACCTTCAACCTAACCACAGGAGGAACTTATGTCTACGTTTCGATATTCGGGATCTGCTTTTTATATGAATGATGAGCCGGTTCAAATTTTGTCGGGAGCGATTCACTACTTCCGTGTCGTACCGGAGTATTGGGAGGACCGGCTCATCAAACTGAAAGCCTGCGGTTTGAACACCGTGGAAACGTATGTGCCGTGGAATTTGCATGAACCGCAGAAAGGGGAGTTCCAGTTTGAAGGCATCGCTGATTTGGTGAAGTTTATCGAACTGGCTGGCAACCTCGGACTTTATGTTATCGTTCGGCCGTCACCGTATATCTGCGCGGAATGGGAATTCGGGGGACTGCCTTCCTGGCTGCTGGCGGATTCGGATATGCGCCTGCGCTGTTACCATCAGCCGTTCCTCGACCATGTCGATGATTATTATGATGTGCTCTTTCCTAAGCTGAAGCCTCTGCTCTGTACCCAGGGAGGCCCGGTGATCGCGCTGCAAATCGAAAACGAATACGGGAGTTACGGCAACGACAAGCAGTACCTGAACTATTTGAAAAACGCGATGATCAGCCGAGGGATGGACGTGCTTCTGTTTACTTCGGATGGTCCGGAAGACGCCATGCTCCAGGGCGGGATGGTGGAAGACGTCCTGGCAACGGTCAATTTCGGCTCCCGCGCCAGGGAATCCTTCGAGAAGCTGCGGGAGTATCAGCCGGATGCGCCGGTCATGTGCATGGAATTCTGGGACGGCTGGTTTGACCACTGGCGTGAGGAGCATCATACTCGTCCGGCGGAAGACGCTGCTTTTGTTCTGGATGAAATGCTGAGCCTGGGAGCCTCCGTTAACTTTTATATGTTCCATGGGGGCACGAATTTCGGCTTCTGGAGCGGAGCCAACGGCCATACGGAAGATAGCTATGAGCCAACGGTCACCAGCTACGATTATGATGCGCTGTTAAACGAAAACGGTGAGCCGACGGACAAATATTTTGCCGTTCGTGACATCATCGCAAAGTATAAGCCGCTTGCAGCGGACGGGCTGCCGGACCCCATCGCCAAGAAAGCATACGGTAAAGTGGCAATGACGGAGCTTGCTCCCTTGGCCGGCAATCTGGACCGAATTTCGGCGGCGGTACGCTCTCCCTATCCCGAACCGATGGAGAAGCTCGGCCAGAACTACGGTTTTATTCAGTACAGCACGTTGATCCCCGGCCCGAGGCCTAAGGAGGAGCTGTTCGTTCAGGACCTGCGCGACCGCGCTCTGGTCTATCTGAACGGGGAACTTGCCGGGACATTGGACCGCAGCGAGCCCGATACGAAAATCGAGTTCGCGGTTCCGCCGGGCGGCGTCCAGCTTACGCTGCTCGTGGAAAATATGGGCCGGATCAATTATGGCCCGTACATGAAAGACAGGAAGGGGATTACCGAGGGCGTGCGGCACGGAAGGCAGTTTTTATCGGACTGGACGACGTACCCGCTGCCGTTAACCGACTTGTCCGGTCTCGATTATCACGCGCTGCAGCCGCAGCAAGGCCCTGCCTTTTACCGTGGGCAGCTGCAGGTTCACGAACGGGCAGACACCTTTCTGAGCTTGAACGGCTGGACCAAAGGCGTCGTATTTATCAACGGCTTCAACCTGGGCCGGTATTGGAACATCGGGCCGCAAAAAACGCTGTATGTGCCGGGGCCGCTGCTGCGGGAGGGTGACAATGAAATTGTCATTTTCGAATTATACGGTACGGAGCTGCCGGAAATTGATTTTGGTGAGCAGCCGGATTTAGGATAGCCGCTATATGGGGCTGGAACCCGCTCTTTGCAACTCTAAGCTTGATCATTGATCAGGCTTAGAGTTTTTTTGCGTTGAGCCGGCCCTATGGATGAATTCCAAAGCGTAAGATCCCCCGATGCATCCACCACCGGATCCATGAGGTAAAGAAAGTGAAAGGTTTGTAAAGATCGAGAAATGGATGCGCTTTCTTTCGGGCTTTATAATGATATAACACGTCAAAGATTAAAGGCGATGTTGATTACAGCATGATAAAAAAATAGGCTGGCGAGGGATGCATATGGTTAAAATCATTCATCATTTTGGCAGTCCCAAATGGCTGTTTACGGCCGGATTGTTGGTCTTAGGTTCCGTGATCGTTATATTCACCGCGGGGTCCGGGTTTTCCAAGACGAGGCATCACGCTGAGGTGATCGCGACGGTTAATGGTGTACCCGTTCATATCAACGAATTCCGCAGAGCCATCACTGCAAATAAAGCTGGAGTTATCAGCTATTTTTATGAAAAATATGGCGCCGAGCCGTCGCCGGCGTTTTGGACCACGTCCTACGGAGGAGAATTTCCGCTGGAGATGATCAAAAAAAGATCGCTGGAAACGAGCGTGAACATCAAGATCCAGCAAATCATTGCGCAGGAGCAGGGAGTGCTGGGGGATATCGATGAGGACAATTTTGTACAATCCCTTCAGCGTGAGAATAAGAGAAGGCAAAAAGCGATCCGCGATCATCAGGTTGTTTTCGGACCGGCTTCTTATAGTGAGGAAGCTTATTTTGAATACGTCATGACAAACGCAATCGTATCCGTCAAAAACCATCTGATGGAGCAGGATTGGAAGCCCGATGAACAGCAGCTGAAGCTGTTTTACGAGTCTCGGAAAAGCGCGGTAACGAAGGATCAGGCATTTGACGCTGTGAAAGACCAAGTAGTCAAAGACTACATCGACTATAAATACGAGGGCTATGTCCGTGAACGCATCTCCGAAGCAAAGGTCGTCGTGAACCAGGGATCATACGATTCGTTTCAAATGTAACGATGTAACGCCTAATGGGCTTTACATACATGATAAAACGAAAGGATGATGCTTTTTGAGGAAATGGGGAGGTAAAGTGTTCTGCATGACTTTGATTGTCTCCATGGTATGTTCTTTCTTCACCGCTTTGCCGCAGGCCGCGATGGCATCCGGCACGACTTATTACGTAGACAGTACAGGAGGGGACGACGGGAATAACGGAACAAGCGAAGGTTCTGCCTGGAAGACATTGGACAAAGTCAATGCGACCACCTTTTCCCCGGGGGACAAGATTCTGTTTAAAGCCGGGGAAAGCTGGAATGGCAGGCTGTGGCCCAAAGGCTCGGGCGAAGAGGGAAGTCCCATCATCATTGATAGGTATGGGGAAGGCAGCAAGCCGTTAATCGCCGGCGTGACGTCAGAGCTGGAAGCGGTCTTGTTGAAAAATCAGCAGTATTGGGAGATCAACAACCTGGAAGTGACGAACAGCTCCCCACTGCCATTTGACAGGGACTGGGAAAACCCGCGCGGGCAGCGGCGGGGCGTCTACATCTTAAACGAAGAAGCGGGATTGTTGCACCATATTCATATCAAAAATTTAAATATTCATGATGTAGATGGTTCTTATACGACTCGATCCGGCGGAATTATTTTCGACTCGGTCGGGTCAACGACGCCCAGCGCTTTTGACGACGTCCTGATTGACGGTAATATGCTGACGGACGTCGATGCCTATGGCATTTACATCGGTTCCAACTGCATCTTGCGTAACGGAATGGGCGATTTATGGCCATGGGTGCCGAAGCCTTACGGGCCTTGGACGCCTTCGACTCGTGTGAAAATATCCAACAACACCGTCCTCAGAGCCGCAACGGGAGGAATTGCCTGGAACGTAACCGATGGAGCGGTTGTCGAGCGAAATACGGTAGGGCAGGCTACATATTTGGCGACCAATGCTTCCATTTGGTGGGCTTATTCGGACAACAATTTGGTCCAATTCAACGAATCTTTTGCCAGCGTCAACGGCGCTGAAGACGGTCACGGCTTTGACGTGGACGCAGGAAACATCGGTTCGCTCGTCCAGTACAACTACAGCCATGATAACGCGGGCGGATTTATGCTGTTTGTAAACGATACGTATGACACGATCAATACGGTCGTAAGGTATAACATCAGCCAGAATGATCGAAAAAGTATTTTCCGGTACAGCGGATCAATCGATAACGTGTATAACTACAATAATACGGTTTACGTCGGCAAATCATCCGGCAACCCGGTCATGAGCGATTATTTCACCAAGGCTTCCGGCGCTCCGCGCAACATCAAAAATTATAACAATGTCTATTACAGCTTAGGGGATAAAGGCTGGGATTTGAGGGGGCAAACGTTCGATTATAACGCGTATTACGGCGGGAACACGCTCGTTCAGGCCGATGCCCATGGGGTAACCGGCGATCCGAAATTTGCGAACCCCGGCAGCGGAGCGGAAGGGATGAATACCGTCGACGGCTATAAGCTGCTGGCCAATTCTCCTTTGATCGGTGCAGGCATTCGCATCAATGAAAACGGAGGCAGGGACTACTTCGGCAATCCGTTATACAATGAGGCTCCGGATATCGGCGCACACGAATACGAAGGCAGCGTGCCTCCCGCCGGTTCTATGCCTGATCCCATCGACGTCGTTCAGATCCGGCCGGTCAGCACGCCTGTCGATGACTTGGCTCCGCAGGCTGACGCAAGCACGACATTTCGTTCGTCGTCTTCACAGCCGATTGAGAATATCAACGATAAGTTTTATGATACCGCATGGTCTACCGAGGCTTCGCCTTCTTTTCCGGGATATATCACGCTTGACTTTGGCGGTCAAACCATTTCTGCCAATCAATTGAAGATCAATACGAGATTCGGGCAGGAATCGGGAATAACGGACTTCGATCTGGAATACGACAACGGTTCAGGATGGGTGCCTATCCGGACGAATATTCATCTGTCCTGGGATTTGAATAATGGCTCCAATGAGATCAAATCCATAGAGTTTCCGCTCACCCGTTTTTCCAAGATCCGAATGAAGGTGCATGGAGGAAATGCGCTGTCCGGCAGGATCACGCTGAACGAACTGGAACTATATAACAATCCGGATTTATCCAAAGACATGGTCACCACGTCCTTCCCTACTGGAGCGGGCACGATCACAAACATTATCGACAACAATTTGAACTCGGCATGGGGAAGTGACGTCAACATAACCTTCCCGGGATATATTACGCTCGATTACGGGCAGGATCCGGTACCTGTCAACAAGGTCACGTTGGTTACCTTTTTCGGCATAGGTCAAGGGATTACCAAGTTTGACGTGGAGTATTACGACGGCAGCGGCTGGCTAACCGCATTGCCTGGTGCATCGGTCGAATGGAAACTCAACGACAGCACCAAAGAAAGCCAAACCGTTACGTTTCCAACCATTTATGCTAATAAACTGCGGCTGAAAGTGAATGATGCGAACCGGGTATGGGGCAATATCGCGCTGAATGAGCTTATCGTTGAGCATACCCCTGAACATGTACCCGTCACCGGTATTTCGATCGACCGGCAGGAGATCGTTTTTAATGCGTCTTCCAATCGCAGTGCAGCACTGCAGGCTGCCGTTAGTCCCAGCAACGCGACCAATAAAAAAGTCATCTGGAGTACCGATGATGATCAAGTGGTTGAGGTAGACGCTGAAGGACGGGTGAAGGCAGTAGGGGAGGGGAAAGCTGTTATTACGGCAACGACGGAAGATGGAAGATATCAGGCTGCGAGCCAAATAACCGTCGATTGGACAGCTCCCGAAATCAGGCTCGGCCCTGTAGCTACATCTGATTTAACCACGGGAACATTCCAACCGAGATTTGAAATATCGGATCAATGGACCGGTGTCGACAACGCGAAAACGGAAGTCCTGCTGGATGGAAAAATTCTGACGGATTTAAGCGACACGCCAATGTACGAGCTGGCGTTAGGAGCACACACGTTCACCGTGAAAGCCAGCGATTTGGCGGGGAATACCAGCGCAAAGTCCGTTGATTTTGAAGTGAAAACAAGCAGCGCAGCTCTTGAGGAATTGGTTCAGCGTTTCGCAGAAGCCGGCTGGATTGACAACCAAGGGATTGCGAATAGCTTGCTGAAAAAGCTGCAGAATCAACATGTAAGCAGCTTTATCCATGAAGTCAACGCTCAAAAGGGTAAACATGTATCCGCCGACGCTGCGGAGTACCTGCTTCGCGATGCGGAATCGCTTCTTCATGAATAGAAGTCGTCATCTAACCTTTGAAGGGAGAGTTAATCATGAAAAAACACTTCATCACATCGATCGTCAGTCTGCTGATCGTATCCTTGTTTTCAACGAGCGCCATGGCGGCTGGTCACGGGAATGGCAAGGAAATTCGCACAACCGTGATGTCGTACAACATACATCATGGCGTCGGTTTGGATGAACAGCTTAGCCTGAAACGAATTGCGGATGTGATCCGGGACTCCGGCGCGGAGATCGTTGGCCTTCAGGAAGTGGACCGGTTTTTCGGAGAGCGGAGCGACTTTCAGGACCAAGCCAAGGAATTAGCAGGCTTGCTCGGCTATCACTACGCGTATGGTGCCAATCTGGATTGAGAACCGGCGGAAGGCCAGACGAACAACCGTCAATATGGAACTGCTATTCTGAGCAAGTATCCGATCCTCCGCTCTGACAATGTGCTGCTCAGCAGCTTCGGTGATGAGCAGCGCGGCGTCCTGCATGCGGTGGTCAATTTACGGGGAGTTCATGTGGATGTGTATAATACGCATCTGGGACTCGATGCCGCAAGCCGGAAGGCGCAGGTGCAGGAAATCGTTAACCTGGCTTCCACGGTGAAGGGACCAAAACTTCTCACGGGCGATTTTAATGCAGAACCTGACAGTCCGGAGTTTCAGGCTCTGTTAGCCAGCAAATTATTCGTCAACAGCTTTCAAGGCGTTGAAAATGCCTATACGTTTCCGGCCGACGAACCGTCCGAAACGATCGATTACATCGTAACGTCCCCTGAAGTTCAGCATTCGAATCCACGAGTGATCGCTACGGAAGCTTCAGACCACCGGCCGATCGCTGTCGGCGTCGTGTTCAAGCGATAATGGCCCCCGTGATATGCTTGCTTATAAAAAGCGTGAAAACCCGCCCGAATGGGCGGGTTTTCCATTTTTCATTTGCCAAGGGTTCTTTTGGCAAAGTTCCGTAGTCTATCGGGACCGGCATCAGACTTCCTTTTCCATAAGTACAGGCAAGCCTGTCAGCTTTTGATCGCCCCGGCTGCGATGTCGGAAATAAACTGCTTGCTGACGAACAGGAACAATATGATGAGCGGAATGACCGCGAGCAGCGTCCCCGCGATGACCATCGCATAATCGGTCACATAAATTCCGTTCAGGGAGGAAAGCGCCACCTGCAGCGTAAATTTACGCTCGTCGTTTAGAATGATCAGCGGCCAGAGGTAATCGTTCCAGGAACCGATGAAGGTGAACGCTCCCAGGAATGACAGCGCCGGACGAAGGATTGGAATCGCGACATTCCAATAGAGCCGGAAGAAGCCGCAGCCGTCGATCCGGCCGGCATCCAGCAGTTCGGATGGAACGGATTCCTCCGCGTACTGGCGGATCCAGAAAATACCGAAGGCGTTGGCCATGCCGGGAATGATCAGCGCCTTGAAGGAGCCTACCCACCCGAACTTCGCCATGATGACGAAGGATGGAACGAGCGAGAGCTGCGACGGCGCCATCATCGTGGCGAGCAGCAGGACGAACAGCCACTTTTTGCCGGGAAATTTGAATTTCGCAAACGTAAAGCCTGCAAGGGAATCAAAGAACAGGACCAGCAAGGTGCTGCAGCAGGCCACAAATAGCGTGTTGAGAAACGCGCCGAAGAAATCGATGTTCTGAAACACCCGCGTCACATTGCTGATAAACTGCGTCCCGAACCAGAACTTGGGCGGGAAGCTGTAGATTTCCGCAGTCGTACGCGTGGCCATAACGGCCAGCCAGTAAAAAGGAAAGATGGAAACGATGAGTCCGACGATCAATCCGAAATACAGCAGGATAGAAGACTTCCTTTTAACCATGCGTATCACCCCGTTTATTCATCTTTGGCACCGCCGCCCTGAACTACCCGCCAGTTGAAGATCGAGAAGAGGGCAATCAATATGAACATGCCCCAGCCGACGGCAGAGCCGTAGCCGAAGTAATTGTTCACGAATGCCTCGCGGTACAGGTAGAGAACGATCGTCAGACCTCCGCCGCTGACGCCGCCGTCGTTGCCGACGAGCACCTGCGATTCGGTGAAGATCTGCATGCCTCCGATGGTTGAAGTAATGACGGTAAAAAGAATGATAGGCCGTAAATTCGGGATCGTGATGCGGAAGAAGGACTGGATGCCGGTGGCTCCGTCAATTTTGGCGGCCTCATAGAGGACCGTAGGTATGCTCTGGAGTCCCGCCAAATAAATGATGGCATTGTAACCGACCCAGCGCCAAATGACCATGATGGATACGGCCAGCTGGATGCCCCAGGTTTTGTTCAGCCATTCCACGGGGGAAATCCCGAACAGGGACAGGAAATAATTCAAAAGTCCGTAGTTGTTGGAGAATACGGTACTGAACACAATCGCCACTGCAACGAGTGAAGTGACGTTCGGCAGAAAGTAACCGATCCGGAAAAAGGTACGGAACCGCACGAACGACGCATTCAGCAAAAATGCAATGATGAGCGCGAAGAACAACATCGGAATGGTCGAATAAATCCAGATCAAAAGCGTGTTGCCGACCGCCTTCCAAAATTCCGGATCGGTGACCATGAACTGATAATTGTTCAGACCGTTAAAGGTCATCACGCCGATGCCGTCCCACTTTTGGAAAGAAAGATACATCGAGAACAGGATCGGGAACAAGCCGAAGACGGCAAACAAAATATAGAAAGGGGAGATGGCCAGGTATTCTTTCCGGTGCTTCCATATTTCAGACCCCAATCCCCGCTTCCGCTCCGGCACCTGCATGGAGCTGCCGGGATCGAATTGAGTTCGCTTCTGTAATGGTTGACCCATAAGACTCTACCTCCATTGTCGGGATGGTATGACCGTTTAACGCAGCAGCTCCTTTTTCACTCTGGATAGTGCATCTTCCCATGCTTTATCCGGGTTTTTGCCTTGAAGGGCGACCGATGACAGCTCGCGGCTCACGATCCCGTTCAGGTTGGCGTATTTCGTCCCGAAATAGGAGGGCTTCACGTTGCGCGCGGACTCCGTAAAAATTTCACCGGTAGCCTGGCCGCCGAAAAAGTCCTCTTTCTGCTTCATGACGTCCGAATCGAGTGCCTTGGAGGCGGATGGGAACAGGTTGAGTTCCTTGAAGCTGGTCACCTGGTTTTCGGGATTCAGGAGCCATCTCATCACCTCGAAGGATTCTTTCGGGTATTTGCTCGTTTTCATAATGGCGAGGAAGGAGCCGCCGTTGTTGCCGTCTCCGCCTGGGGCTCTTGCGACGCGCCACTTGCCCGCCGTATCCGGGGCCGCGTCCATCAGGATTTGCTTCGCCCATACCGCGCTCACGAAGGAAGCGATCTTGCCGTTGTTCATCGCGGCGTTCCACTCGGAGGAGAACGTGCTGGCATTGGCGAGCAGCCCCATTTGGGAGGCTTTGACCGCCAGGTCCCATGCCTTTTTCATGGAAGAGGAAGGATCCTCGCCGATGAAATTTTCATTTTTATCAAAATAAATTTTATCCGACTGCGCGTTGACCTGGGTGTAGACTTGGCCGATGTTGTCGAGCAGCTTCACCTTGCCGCCGAGCGCCTTCTGCAGCTTCTCGCCTGCGGCAAAATAGTCCTCCCAAGTGCCCATCATTTGATGAACCTCTTCCGGATCGGTCGGGAGCCCCGCTTGCTCGAACAGGTCCGCACGGTAAAACAATGCGGTTGGGCCCGTGTCGATCGGCATGGCGATCATTTGGCCCTTCGGCGTAACCCCGAGCTGCCATTTCCAATCGAGGTAGTCTCCTTCGATGTCCTTCGCTCCGAGATCGTACAGGTTGTAGAAACGGTCGGCGCTTGGGAACAGCTCGGTAACCCAGTCGTTAAAGGCGACGATATCCGGACCGCCGCTGCCAGCAGCGAGCGTCGTTTTCAGCTTGGATTTGAAGTCGCCCCCGATTTTTTGGGCGTTGATGCGAATTCCCGGAAACTGCTTCTGGACCGCGTTGATCAAATTATCGTCCAGACTCCGGTTCCAGTACCAAAGAGTAAGCGTTTTCACTTTGCTATTAGATGAAGACCCGCTAGAACATCCGCTAACCATGAAAGCAACAAGCAATAAACACGTTAATAAGATTCGGTATTTTGCCATCGTTTTCGGCCTCCCATCGCGGCTATATGGTACTGCAACAGCATCATCACTCCTTTAAATCCCTAAAATGTGTCCGTTCTACGAACATTATAAACGCTTACATCTCATTTTGGAACCGCTTGCTTAAAATAAGAAAGTCGTAGGACATCGCCCCCGCGCCATATATTGAATATGGGTTTATCAGTTGAAGGGAGGGAGTCCGCCACTGTCAGTCTGCAGCCTATATCGCCGTTATGCCGCGGCAGCACTCGTTCTAGTTCTGTCCTTTTGCTGGATGTTTCCGGCCGGGGCCGAGGCAAAAATTGCCTCGCAAGACCTCATTATCGTCAATAAAAAGACGAATAAACTGGCATATTTTAGCAGCGGAAAATTGGTTAAGGAGTTCAGGGTGGCGACGGGCAAGTCGCCAGAGTTGACGCCGGAAGGAACGTTCGAAATCGTCAACAAGATCAAAAACCGTCCCTATTACAAGGAAAAGATCCCGGGAGGCGATCCCCGCAATCCGCTCGGTGACCGTTGGATCGGCCTCAATGTCAATGGGACGATGGGGACGACGTACGCCATCCACGGCAACAGCAACAAAAACTCGATCGGAAAGTACGTCAGCGCGGGATGCATCCGCATGTACAATGACGAGATTCACTGGCTGTTCGAGCAGGTACCCCTGCATACGATGGCTATTATAACAACCTCCAGCCAAAGTTTTGAAACGATCGCCCAAAATCACGGCTATGCAGTGGGCGTGCAGTCGTTTGACGGTAATCTGGTAGTGAATGGAAGGGAAGCTCAGCTGAAGCAGGATTTGATCATGGTCGATTCCCGCATCTACATTCCGCTCCGCGCCTGCTTCGAGCTGCTGGGCGGGACGGTTGAATGGAACGCCAGTACCCAAACGGTGACGGTCTACACGGGAAATCGCAAGATTACCCATAAGGCGCTCTCCGGTAAGGCTGTCGTGAACGGCAAAACGGTAAACATCACCGCCTCCCGGTTCCAGGGAAATTCACTGATGCTTCCGCTTCGCAACATGTCGGAAATATCCGGTTACTCGGTCGTGTGGGACGGAGCCTCCAATACGGTGAACCTAACAACGGGCAAATAAGCCCGAGCCGCGCGCATGCGCGGCTTTTTTTGCGCGGTTAGCCTGGAAAAAACAGGGTTGGAACTGCCTGCCGGGGTGTGTATGATGGAAAGGCACGGAAGCGGCCGCCGCGTAAGTCCGGCCATTGGAGGACAAAACATACGAAAGAGGTGTGCGTGATGGATAGCGTAATCGAAATTGTGGATTATTCGCCGGAATGGGCGGAAGGGTTCGCCCTGGAGAAAGAACGGCTGTCCGGAATAGCGGGCTTGGATGCGGTCGTGTTCGAGCATGTCGGCAGCACGGCCATTCCCGGCCAGCAGGCCAAGCCAGTGGTCGATATGTTCGTCGGCGTGAATCCGTTCCGTCCGGCTGCTTATTACAATGATCTGTTGGATCCGGCCAACTATTCTTACGTGGAGACCGGGATGCGTGGAAGGCATTTATTTGCCAAATCGACAGAGGGGATCTGGACGCACAATGTTCATCTGATGCCCTATGACGAACAGTTCCATACCCGCAATGAAATTCTGCTCCGCGATTACTTGCGCCGCCATCCGGAGCTCGTTGAGGAGTACGGAGCTATTAAAAAGCAGGCAGCCCGAAGCGCTGAATCGATGAATGCTTACACCCGGGCCAAAACGGCATTTATTCAATCGGTCGTCGATGCGGCCAGAGAGGAGAAGGGGCTTCCCCTGGAAGACGTATGGGAGGAATAAGCAGCCTGCTTACGCCCGGACGGCCCGATGAATGATATGGACAAGTTCGCTGCTGTAGGTCTCCAGGTCGACCCTGCCGATGACCGCCGGGTTCAGCATATATTCCCCGATCGCGCCTTGAATCATGTTGGACATGACGGAAAGGTGAAAGTCCCCGAAAACGCCCTGCTCCTGACCCTCACGCAGGATAGTCCCTAATGTCTGCAGCAGAGGGTCTTCCTCCTCCTCATCAAGCTTGTAATACGGGACGTTATCAGGTGTCCTTGCATTAAACACGATTTCGACCAAAGCCGTGTTGTGGGCGGGATGCGTTCCCTGATACGCCAAACTGGCAGTGATGAACGCGCTGAGCTTCTCCTGCGGGGTGCCTGCCTGCTTGACCCGTTCCAAAATATAAGACGTTGACTGCTCCACCAGCTTCATCAGCAGATGATTCATCAAATCCTGTTTGTCGGAAAAATGATACGAGATCAAGGCCGTGCTGATGCCCGCGCGTTTGGCGATTTGGGACAAACTCGCGCTGACGTAGCCGATTTCGTCCAGGGTGCGGATGGCAGCTTCCATGATCTGCTCCCTTCTCGCTTCGGCGATAAACGATGATTTTCCTTGCGTTTTGGTTTCTTCCTTCATGTAATCTCCTTCAGTCATTCTTTGTTCTTGTTATCCATTTTACTGAGCGAACCGAGCAATCCGAGCGCAATGACGATGACGGGAATCATCAGGTTCTTGGGATTGGTAAACAAATGCTCCAGCAAGGGCAGCGCTTTTCCCTGAAACAAACCGAAGACCGCGCGGCTGGCCGCAATGACCAGATTGGACATCAGCATGAGCGGGACAAGAGATAACCCACCCTTTAGCCAATGCCAAGCGGATTTCCGGCCAAGCAGAAATAACAGGGCGGAAATCAGACACAACAATCCGATCAACAGCGTAAATGCAGGCCGTATCCATTCATACCATGGAACATCTGCAATATTCAACATTTCGTGACCTCTAAACCAAGTATACCAAAGAGCTGCCGTGCCGAGAAACAGGCTGACGAGCGGCATGATTCTTGCCAGCCAGTCCGGAAATACCTCCGTTTCCTGAGGGGATGGATCTGTCTGATCTTTCATTGTAAGACTCCTCCATTTCTGAAAATTGATCATTTAATCAAAAAACTGATTGAATGATCAAATCCTATCATAGCAAACTGGAGGAAGTCAATCCGCGTCGGCCCACATGCAAAAAAACGTGCCAGGATAAAATTCCGGGCACGCTTTTTGACGATTAGCGGTTTCGGGACGTATTGGTGGATGTGCCCCCGATATATCGGAAAACGAGCACGCTTCCTCCCAGGCACAAAATGCCTGTCAGCAGCAAGGAGCTCATGACGCCATGGGACAAATCGGGGGCTGCGGCCATGAGGACGCCGGGCAGCGCCACTCCCAGCGTAGCGCCGAGCTGACGGAAGGCATTCAGCGCGCCGGAAGCCGTTCCCGTCTTGCCCTGCGGCGCTGCACTCATCACCACGGAGACGAGCGGCGGCAGGATGAATGAGATGCCGCAGCCGATCAGCAGCAGCGAGATCCCGGTGGGGATATATCCTGTATCTGCAGGAAGGAAAGCCTGGATCAGCATTCCGGTGCATGCCAGGATAAATCCTGTACCGATGGTGCGCGCTGCTCCATACCGGCTGATCAGCCTGCTCATCAGCATGGGATTCACCGCCATGGGGAGCGTCAGCGCAAGAAATGCCAGGCCTGTCCCCATAGCTGAATAACGGTGGAGCTGCTGGAAATACAGCGTCATGACAAACAGCACGTCGGAAAGGCCGAAATTAATAAGCAATCCGGCCGCTAATCCGGTCACGAGCACCCGGCTTTTGAACAAGGACAGGGGCAGCATCGGCGAATGGCTTCGCTTTTCGATCCAGACGAACAAGCCGATCAGCAGGGCGGCGGCGGCAAACAGAACAAGAATGACGGGTGATCCCCACCCGAGGTCTTCGCTTTCCATAAAAGCGCTCGTCAGTGCCGCCACGCCCAGCAGGCCGGTAAGCTGACCGGCCCGATCCATGCCGGACGGTGCGGGTTTCCGGGCTGAAAAGTCCACGTTCGCCCGCGTCCACAGCCAGCTGAGGATGCCAACGGGGATATTCAGCAGAAAAATGCTCTGCCACCCCAGGGTGTCGACCAGAATGCCGCCGATGATCGGACCGGCGGCAAGAGCCAAGCCCGACACGGCTGCCCAAATGCCGAGCGCCTTGGCCCGGCGGGCGGGGTCCGTAAAGGTCTCCGCAATGATCGTCAGGGAAGACGGCAGCAGTGCCGCTCCGCCGACGCCGAGCAGCGCCCGGAAGCCGATCAGCCAGCCGATAGCAGGCGAAACGGCGCAGAGGACCGAAGCCAGCATAAACAGGACAATCCCGCCCAAGAAAACACGGGCTGCCCCCCATCGATCAGCCAGCGCACCCATGCCCAGCAGCATACTGGCAAATACCATCGTATACGCGCCCGTTACCCAGCTCATTCCGTTGAGTCCGCCGCCCAGCGCATCCCGGATGGCCGGGAGCGCGACCGTGACGACCGTCGTGTCCAGCAGCACGATAAAGTAGCCGAGGGACAGCCCTGCAAGCAGCCAGGAAGACCGGTTTCTTTGGTTGGCCGGCTTGGTCCCGGCCGTGATGGATGTTCCATTCATTCCATAAACCCCTCCAATGATCTTTTTCAAACCCATCGATGTGTTGTATAGTGTATATTCAGAAGAAACGGGGATGAAGAGAGCGGTTTATCCTAGGAGTGGTTCTCCTAGGTATCGGTCATCTTGCCCACTTCGGATAGAAAATGGAGGGTCTTTATATGGAGACAACGCATCAGCGTACGAGCCAGCTTGCCGAATTTTTGCAGACCCGGCGGGCCCGTCTGACTCCGGAACAGGCGGGTCTCCCCGGCGGAGGGAGACGAAGAACGCCCGGCCTTCGGCGGGCGGAAGTGGCGCTGCTTGCTGGCGTAAGTGTCGATTGGTACACGTGGCTTGAACAGGGAAGGGACATCTCTGTGTCCACTCAGGTGCTCGAGAGCATCGCCAGGGCGCTGCAGCTGGATGAGAATGAAACGAAGCATCTGTTCCTGCTGGCTTCGAGACTTCTGCCGTTTCATTATCAGCAGCCGGAAATGGCGATCAGCCCGCTCCTGCAGACGTTCCTGGACGAACAGGGGGAACACCCGGCGTTTGTGGCCAATTCCCGCTGGGATATCGTCGGCTGGAACAGGGCGGCACGGCTCGTGTTCGGCGATTATGAGCAGATGACGGTCAGGGAGCGGAACTCGGTTTGGAGAATGTTCGTTTCTCCCTATACGAAGGAGCTTCTGGGCGAGGGCTGGGAGAAGAACGCCCGGCTCCGGCTCGCCCAGTTTCGTGCGGGATACGGACTCAATGTCGAGGATCCATGGTGGAGCGGGATGATTGAAGATTTGAACAAGGAAAGCGAGGAATTCAGGGCATGGTGGCCCCAGCATGATGTGCTGAACGTCAAGGAAGGCCGGAAAAAAATCTACCATCCGCGCGTGGGGCTGCTTGAATTCAGCCATATTACGTTCCAGGTGGAGGATTCTTATGATCTTCGTGCCACGGTGAACCTGCCTTACAATGACGAGACCATACAGAGAATGAAACAGCTGCTTCAATAAAGAGCAAAAGGCAGAAACCCACGTGGTTTCTGCCTTTTTTTGCTGAGTAGGTCCAATATTTCGCCCCCTCCCGTAACTAGCGGCTCTGCGCTGGAATATGATCGTATAGGACGTAATTCAATTGCGGCGGCTGGCGGGCTGGATTCCTGCCGGAAGCCTGACAGGAGGCGAGGACGGTCGAAAAGCATCTGCTTATTTACGATGTCGACTGGTGGATCCTGGGCAAGACGGCCAAAATCATTCAACAGCATCATCCCTGCCTGGATATCATGTCCGCCAAACAACTGGAGGAGAGCATCGGGAGCAGAGGCAGCGAGGCGCTGAACCGGGAATATTCCCGCATCTCCGCCATGTGCCTGGGCCTGGCGGCATTTGCCATCTTTAAGCATATCCGGATCGATTCATCCGCTGCGGTCTCCTATTATTATTTCAGCAAAAATTACGACACGTTCCGTGAATGGGCTGACAAGCCGGAACCCGATCCCGATTTTCTGCGCCTGGTGATTGCCCGCATCGGCTCGATCGGGGCGATGAATCTGAAGCTGACCGAGTGCCTCGCAGCGATGGCACCGGCTGCTTCCGTCCGCCATATCGGACACTTTGTCGACCATGCGCTGTTCCATCCCGTTTCTTCGGACGGGGAGCCCTTGGAGCAGGAAGGCCGGCCGCTCGTCATCGGGTGGGCGGGAGATCCGGGAAAGGCATCCAAACGTTATGCGGCTCTGTATGAGCCGATCAAAAGTCATTTTGCCGGCCGGCCGGAAGTGCGCTTCGTTGAAACGGCCGGAGCGTATGCGCACGAAGAGATGCCGCGCTTCTATCGGGATATTGACCTGCTTCTGATCACGTCGGCGAATGAAGGGGGCGGAGCGACGGCGCTTGAGGCTTTTGCCAGCGGCAAACCGGTGTTGTCCACCAACGTCGGATACGTAAAGGAAGCAGCCCATCCCAGCGGGCATCATTTCATTTTGGACCGTGACGATCCCGGGGCATTTATCCAGGCCATTGACGGCTGCCTGCAGGAAAGATCGCGTTTGAGGGAAATCGGGCGTCTGTGCAGAACGGAAATCGAAGCGCACTGGACCATCGAAGCGGGCGTGAAACGCTGGCTTGGCGTCTTGTTCGGAATTTAGGAGGTGACGACCCACATGGGCACATCAAACTGGCAGAACCTGTCTTATTGCGTGGAACTCATCCGGCAGGCGGCTCCGTCCAGCGTTCTTGACATCGGGGTCGGGTTCGGCCGGTGGGGCATGCTCTGCAGGGAATTTCTCGACGTCTGGCAGGGGCGTGTCTTTCGTGAGCAGTGGCAGACGAGGATCGAGGGGGTCGAAGTTTTTCCGAAAAATGTGGACGACTATCATCCATACTTTTACAACCATATATATATTGGGGATGCCTACGAACTGATGATGAAACGGCAGCTTGGAGTCTATGATCTGATTATTGTAGGCGATGTCCTTGAGCATTTTGAGAAGGAGCGAGGGATCTGGCTGCTTGAAGCCTGTCTGAAGCAATGCCGCAGCCTGCTCTTGAACGTTCCGATTGGGCCTGATTGGCCGCAGGGCGCCGAATACGGCAACGAATACGAAACCCATCTCAGCGTTTGGACGGAAGAGGAGCTGGACCTTTATCCAACCGCCTCTAAGCACATGTTCAAGGATTATATCCAGCGTGACTTTGCCACCTATTTATTCCAGGGCGCACAGCCGCACGGATAAAAGTCGGGGGTTTTGGTCAATATCAACACCGAATGGGGGAAGCGCCAAATGACGGGGCATGGTGCTGGCAGAGATTACGTAGTTACTGAAATCCCTGTGGAGCTGCTGTTCACCGAATTGGATGTCCGGTCGGCCCGTACCGACCATCTGATCGAATCATTTACAGACCGTTGGTACGAACACCATCTTCAGTACGCGGACATTTCCATCATGCGGTTCGTTCCGCACCGCGAGCTATACCGCTACTTTGCCGAGGAGCCGGGCGCCGCACCGGATGCTTACCTGGATTGGTATGAGCAGATTCACGTGACACGGGGAATAACGCCGTTGATGGCCCAAAAAGAGCTGCTGAACCAAAGACGGCTGGAATACGACAATATGCAGTCTGAGCTCCGCAGCGGACCGGACTTTTTTTTCGATCATCCGGTCAAAGCGAAATGGAATCCGGCCGGATATTTCAACGTTTTGGACGGACATCACAGGGCTTGTTTTTTGTACTGCCTCGGCTTTCGGAGGATTCCGGTCCGACTCCCGCTGCAGGATTATACGGTCTGGCTTCACTCCGCGGCAGCGGCTGAGGTCGAGCAAACGATGAAGGACCAGCAGCGAACGCTGATTTACACGCCGATTTTGAATCCACGGTTTTACGATATGCACAGTGAGCGGGACGAAACGTATCCAACGAGGCTTGACCACATTGCCCGGTTTTTGGGGCCAGGGAAGCTGAAAGGGCGGAGCGTCCTGGACATCGGCTGCAACATCGGTTACTATGCCCGGCATTTTGTCAGAGAAGGGGCGGACGTCACCGGGGTGGAACCGGATCCGGATCACCATACCCTCCTCCACAAGCTGAACGCGATGGAGCGGACGGCATTTTCCGTCATAACGGAGCGTTTTGAAGAAACCGAAGCCGTGCAGCAATATGATATCGGACTGCTGCTGACCGTTTTTTATCACATGATGAAAGATCCGGAAGCTTGCAGGCGGTTTCTTGCCCAGCTGGACCGGAGCGTCTGCGGTCTGCTCTTCTGGGAATCCGGGGATGCCATTGAATCGGAGAAGAAGCTGCTGATAGAGAATACCGGTTTTAAGCATTATGAAAAGCTGGCGGATACGTTCGGCACGGGAAAATACCGGGAACTCGGTGTTTTTCGAAAAGCATAGACCGGCAGCCGGTTAATCTATCGGAAGCGGAGGTGAAATGTGAATGCATGACGAATTGTCCGTTCTGATTCCATACCAGCCGGACGGCGGGCCGAGGGATGAGGCGCTGTCCTTTGTCCTTCGGTTTTACAAGCATATTCTGCCCTCGGCGGATATTTGCATCGGGGAGATCGGCGCGGACGAACCTTTCAGCAGATCCAGGGCGATCAACCGGGCAGCATCCCGGGCAAGCGGCAGCATCTTCATCATTGCCGACGGTGATATCGTCTACGACCCGCAGCTGGTGGCCGATTCGGTCCGCTGGATTGAACAGGGGCGGTGGGTGATTCCGTTCAGCCGGATCAACCGGCTGACGCAGCGTATCTCCCGGTTGGTCATAGAGGGAGAAGCCATCTGGCCCCTGGATACCGAACCGGATACCAGGGAAGAACATGCCGCCTTTTTCGTCGGGGGATTAAATATTGTCGGCCGGGGCGCATTTGAACGGATTGGCGGTTACGATGAGCGTTTCATCGGCTGGGGCGGCGAGGACGAGGCTTTTGCTTATACGATGGATACACTGGTGGGCGAGCATATCCGTCTCGACGGACTGATGTACCATTTCTGGCATCCTTTTGTTGGTCCGCAGGGCAACCCCCATTATGAGCATAATTACAGGCTTTTTGAACGATACAGAGCTGCCCGGGGAGATAAGGAGTCGATGAACGATCTGATTCGGGAAAAGCAGGCGGGTAAGCCCTGATTGTAAGACGTTCCGCCGCAATACGGCTAGCATGGGATGAACAGGAAAGGAAGGAGCAGAACCTATGACATTATCGGTCATTGTCCCGATCCTGAACGAAGAGACATTTGTCCCTTTGTATTTGGAGAGCGTGGCAGCCTTTGCCGATGAAATCATTATCGTGGATGGGGGAAGCACGGACGGTAGCCTGGAGCATATTGCCCGGCTTGAAACGAAGTATCCGATCCGGCTGTTTACGATGCCGCAGACAGGTCTTCCCTATACCGAGGACTGGAACGAATCGGAAGTGCGGAACTTTTTGATCGGTCAGGCCACCGGGGATTGGATTATGAACCTCGATATCGATGAAATCATGGACGACGGGTTCCGGGACGTGCTGCCTGAGCTGATGGCGAACACCGCCGTTGATGTCTATCAATTTCCGTTTGTGAACTTTTGGAGGGATACGAACACGATTCGGGTCAATAGTCCAGGGGATGAGCGCTGGTCCAATGACATCACACGGATGTGGCGGGCCGGCAAAGGCATCCGTTACCGGGACGAGAAGCATCACTGCACTTTGGAAGCGGCCGGCGGAGCCAGCATTTGGAACGTTCCGCGCGCCCGGGCCGACGTTAACGTATACCATTACCACTATGCGATTGGCAAGCGGATCAAATATAACGACAACCGCAGAGGAGATGTCAATCTGCTGAACAATGAAGGGGAACCGGACTGGAATTACAGCCATAAGGAGTACCAAATTGCCACGGTCCCTTTTCAAGGAAAGCATCCGTCCGTCATTCAGCGCTATTTGGAACAGTTGAATGGCTAATGGTTAGAGCATTCCAAACCTTTGAAGCATGAAAAGAACTAAAGCCCTCACGTCCGAACCGGGAATGATCCGGGGTCCGGGTGAGGGCTTTATCGTGACATTCCATGTACCGCAAAACGAATGGTTCAGCCATTGTACCTAGGCCTATCATGCAAACGACTGCTGAACAAATCGGGACACTTCAGGCTCTTCGTACAGCTGAACTTCCGGCAATTTGGAGGCAAGCGGCCCGAACTGACCTGCATGGTAGCATTTCCCATCTGCCGCATAACGATCGGCATGAATCTCTTCGAACACCTGCTGCGACCCGCAATAAACGGCTAAATCGAAGCTGAATTGGCTGAACAAATCGATACGGTTGGTCAAATACAGCCGGGGGCCGGCCTTGCGGATGCCGACGACGGGATGCTGAAGATATGTCAGCGTGTAGACAATCACGGTGCAATCGTCCCTTTGGGCCAACTGCTTCACCAGCTGCTGCCATCTTGCAGATTCGTCGCTCCATGACAGTTCTCCAAGCACCAGCACACGTTTTTCCCCTGAATGGAGAGCATCGGCCGCTTCCCGGACTTCTTCTGGGGTTACGGACAGGTTAAAGGGGTTCAGCGGACCTTTGGGCAGCTGCCACGACTTGTTCCATTTTGCTTCATAATAATGTTTATTTCGTTCCCAGAGCGATTGATATTCCTGGCTTTTCAGCTTCTTGATCGTTGCGCTGCCGTGATGGTACACAAAGGCGTCTTCAACGATCACCATCCGGTAGCCCGCTTGCTTGACCCGTTCACAGTAATCGTCGTCTTCAAACATTCCGATGCCGTAATGGCGGTCCAGCGGCCCGATCTCTTCAAATGCGCTGCGCCGGATGGCCACACAGAAAAATCCGAGCAGTCCGGTTTCGCGGGTGCGTCCGCGGTAATTTTCATAAAACTCCTGCAGCCAGCCGGGATCCGCCCCTTGTACGGGGTCACCGATAAAAAAGTCAAGCGCCTGATCATTCCCTACGTGGTTGGACATCGGTCCGGTCATGGCGATATCGCGGTGTTCCTGCAACGGCCGGATCAGCTTGGGAACCCAGGTCGAGTCGGGGACAATCGTATCGTTATTAAGGAGAATCAGATATTCACCGGTGGCACAGCTTGCTCCCAATGAGTTACCCTCGGCAAACCCCAGATTGATGGGTGAAAAGACGGTCTGCACCGGTTTCTGCGCCAACGCCGCAAGCTGCGCACGGGTCTGATCGGTGGAGCCGTTGTCGACTACAATGATCTCCATGTTCGGATAGGCGTCTTTCCGAAGCAGGCTGTTCAGACACTGCCTTGTGAACGACCAGTTGTTATGGGTCACGATGACGATGCTGACCTTCGGAAAAATATGCTGCACAATGGCCCGATGCAGCATTTCGTAACGATGCCCCCACGTATTGCTCATGGCAAATTTACGCCGAAATCTCGCGGCTTCCGGCTGCGCCGCCTCGATGCTGAGCGTCCGCTCCACCGCCGCCTCGAACGCTCCGGGGGAATCCGCGATTTCCACCATGTCCGAGGCGATTTCGGTCAGCTCGGGCAAAGGGGTGGAAACCACCGGCTTGCCCGCCGCCAAATATTCATAGAGCTTGACGGGGTTTGTCGCCTGGGTCAAATTGTTCTGGACGAACGGAATGATCGCGCAGTCAAACCGGTGAAGATAGCCTGGAAGCTCCTCATAGGGCTTCTCCCCGAGCAGCAGGACGTTCGGCAGCTGTTCCACCCCGGAGGTCTCGCAGCCGAACGTATGGCCGATTAAGGCAAAGGTCCATTCCGGCCTGTTTCGGGCCATAGCTTCAATCAAGCCGATATCAAACCAATCCGAGATCGCGCCGTAATAGCCGATCACCGGGCCGGTAATGCTGCTGAGTTCTGCGGGGGCGCTGCCCGCCCAGCCGGCGAAATGACTGACATCAGCAGCGTTGCGCACCAGAATCGATGAGGGATTCAGCTCACGGACGCGCTGATGGAGCACTTGCGAGGAAGTGAGCACCACATTTGCTTTTTGGATCAGCAGGTCTTCCTGATGAATAACGTCGGCATGATTGGTCGAAAACCCGGCATGATCGTCCATGCAGTCATACATGATGTTGTGCCGGTTCATCGCTGTAACAAGCGGAGTCCAAAACGGAAGGTCGACGATGGATACATACGAGGTGACCGCAAATTTGGCAAGGACATGCTCCAGTGACCATTTTAAATATTGGATATCCAAATCGTCCATTTGGTCCTGGTACAAGTTTAAACGTCTATGGGCACAGAGGGTCACCAGCCATACGTTCCGGTCCACCTTTTTGAATTTGACATAGCGGCAGACTTCATCCCTGGCGGCACGCTCCTCCGAAATGGAGACGACGTCCGTCGTTATATAAAAAACGCGGTGACCCCGTGCGGCAAACTGCCGGGACAACTGCTGCGGACGCTGCCAGCGGAAATCCCAGTCAATAACGGGAAACCGGATGATGTCATAGGGTACCGCCGAATCCGGGCCGGATTTTGCTGTACGAAGATCCTGTAAAGGCTCCATTGCAGTAGGCACTGAGATTGGCAAGCGAGGGGGCGAATACGCCCCGAGGTGCTGCCCTGGAAAAGGCTCCATCGGCAGAGAATCGCGCGGTGAAGCAAGCGCGGTTATACGCGGGTCGAGGGCACGTTTTGGCTTGACTGAATGATTGCTTTTTGGTTTATCGGCCGCGGAGGCAGACAATGGGCGGGATGCCTTCCTGGATCGGTTCCTCGGTTTGTTCAAGCGTTATTCTCCTCCCTAACGATTGTCTATGTACAAAATATGTGCCGGGTCAACTTTACGTTTGGGTATATCACCATATGAGCTGATCATTTTTAGGAGAATTGCCCGGGTAAAGGCTTACCGCTGGGCATTTTGATCAACTTCCACTTGGCCTGGTCCCCATCGTTATCTACCTACATATTGTACCAATGACTATAAAGGAGGTAGGTCAAGTGAAATTGGTATTCATGAAAAAACATGCGAAGGATTATGGAAAACATGTCCATCACAAAAAGAAGCGTCATCACCATAAGAAAAAAACGGGTACTCTTCTGAAAGTGATCCATGATATCAAGCACCGGCTGTTAAAACTGAAGCAGCAGTTCGAGAGCGTTGCAGGCACCGTGGCGGAGCTTTCGGCCCGGGTAAGCACGCTGGAGCAGCAGGTCGCCACCCTGAACAGCCGCTTGGGCATCGGTCCAGGACCGGCACCAGGACCGGGACCAGGGCCGACACCAGGGCCGGCGCCAGGTCCAGCACCAGGACCAGGACCAGCGCCGGGTACTGGACCTACAGGCATCGTGGCCTTGCTCACACCGCGGATTAATACGCGAGTCACGCTGGAAACGCCGGTAGGAACCATATTCGGCACCTTGATTCTGATTGGCGAAGACTATGTCCAGGTTCTTGAACCGGATGGAAGCAACGTATTGATACCGTTCCGCAGCTTGTTGGCCGTTTCATAAACCTTAGTAACTTCAGGAGGGAAAACATATGAATTTTGAGGAAGCACTTGCCGTTTTTACCGGGAGACACGTCGAGGTGCTGCAACCCAATCAGTTTATACAGGGCACCCTGGTTTCTTCATCAGGCGGTATACTTGCCGTGGATACGGTGAGTACTAATTATATCCCAACGACGCAGCGCGTAAATATTTCCACGAACAGCGTGGCGCTGGTCCGCATCCTGCCTCAGTAAACAATCATGGTCTCGGTGCAGTCCCATTGTCCCCGGCGTTCATCCAGCTCTGCCATTCCGGGTAATGATCTACATGGCGGTGCGTAATGCTGTGCAGCCGGATTCGCCGATGGTACAGCGCCCTATTGACACACAAAAATTCGGCGGACCCCGACATTCTGGCGAGGATTTCGATGTCTTCGTACAGACGGCCGCCGAACGGGGAATCCGTGTTCCAGCCGGACAACGATCTAAGCTTGGCTGTATTGAACATCCGCGGGGCAATGGGAATGCCGGCTTCGATTACACGGGCTGTAGAGAAAGGATGAACGGCGGTGCGTACACCCTGATAGATCAGCTGCTTGTTTTTCCGTTCCTCCCATTGAACGTGATCGGCATATATAACGCCTGCTTGCCTGTGCAGGCTAGCCTTGCTGTATAACTGTTCCAGGCAGTCGGGGGACAGCCAGTCGTCGGCATCGAGCTCGAGCAGCCAGCTTCCTTTCGCCATGGACAATCCCGAATTCAGAGCATGGGCCTTTCCCGAATTGCGCTCCAGCCGGCAGGTTCGGATGCGTTGGTCCGGATACAGCGATTCCAAGATATGCTCCGTATGATCGGTCGACCCGTCATCGATGATTAAGAGCTCCCAATCGGACAGCGTTTGTGCCATGACCGAACGGACAGCCCAAGGAATATAATCGGCATCATTATAAGTACATAACAGAATGGTTACCAGCGGCACTTTATGTGACGCGTCCGTCCTCGGCTCAACCTGGATCGGTGCAGCGAGCAGCGGACGCAGCAGCTCCCATTCCTCACGCTTTTTTTGCCAGGGTAACGGGGAGGAGACAGCCGGAACCACCGGACAATTGCGGGTAGAAGTCCAGGTGAAAGCGGCGTTAAGCTGGTATTGTTTGTCTAACAGGATGTAGGATTCGAAAGGCAGCAGCGCTGTTTCCGTGAAACCTGGTGAAGGCAGTGCCATGACAGCGTCCGTTCGCCAGATCAGCGGGCCTCTTGGCGACTGAAATCGTTCGCGTCCGCCCTCATCTGGGGTTGTGGGGCTGAAGAGGCAGCCGGCCGACGATTCGGGAAGATGGCAAAGCTCTGTGCGCAGGAAGGCATCCATGCCCGGGAGCAGCCGCTCCCCCGCGTGCAGCGTCAGAAAGTAGGGCTCTTGGTACGAGGCAAGCTCCTGGTTCATCCGGGAACCGAGGCTGCCATGTTCCAGCACGACGACATTCGAATCAGGGAGCTCCTGCTGTACGGAACAGGCGGTTGATTGTGCGTGGCGCAGGTGGAGGGAAGGCAGAATGAAGACGAGCATGGCAGGCTCCTTTCCCAAATCCGTCGTTAACATAGCGTATGTAACAATGGCCCAAGTGACACTGCGAAATTGATAAATCGGCCTGGCCGAAGGAAGAGCCGTAACGAAGAAGCGCAAAGAAGAAGCGTAAAGAAGAGGCGTAATGAGGAAGCGTTAAGAAGACGGCCGCAGGTACGCAAAGCAGCCGCGGGGGATCCCGCGGCTGCTGCGTATGTCGGCTTATTGCCTTAACGGTTGTCGATTTTCTCGGGATACAGATCGTGGTTGATCATGCGCTGCTCCGCCCACTGCTCATACTTGGTGCCCGGGCGTCCGTAATTGCAGTACGGATCGATTGAAATGCCGCCCCGCGGCGTGAATTTCCCCCATACCTCAATATAGCGCGGATCCATCAGCTTGATCAGATCGTTCATAATAATGTTCATGCAGTCTTCATGGAAGTCCCCATGATTCCGGAAGCTGAACAGGTACAGCTTCAGCGACTTGCTCTCGACCATTTTCTGGTCGGGAATGTAGCTGATATGAAGCGTGGCGAAATCGGGTTGTCCCGTGATCGGGCACAGGCTGGTAAACTCGGGAAAATTAAATTTAACGAAATAATCGCGGTAGGCATGCTTGTTATCAAAGCTCTCGAGCAGCTCAGGGTCATATTGGAACACATACTTGGTCCCCTGGTTGCCGAGAAGCGTCAAATCCTTCATTTCGTGCGGCTGTCTTCCAGACATATCGTCATTCCTCCTGGATCGTTTCTAATTTGTTCAATAGGAAAATGTTTTCAGCTGCCATCCGCCCGAATCTGCGAGCTTAAGGCTGCTGCAGATTTGGTCAAACGCCGCGCTTATTTCCCCACACCAGCGCGTGAAGCTGAGGCAGCACGCGGACCGCGTTCAGCTCGGGGGAAGCGACAACGGCGTCGATGAGCCGCTCATAGCGGGTGAGCAGGTCGGCGGCATGGCCCGCGATATCCATCCGCTTTAGGTCGGGGTTGCCGACCTGAAGATACATCGGCACCTGCGGGTACCGGGCATGGACTTTGGCGGCATAGGCCAGATCGGCATCGTCAAAGACGACGACTTTCAAGCTGTACGCATATTCGGCCGGTCTGGCCGCAAGCCGGGTCACGATGCTGTCCAGCATCTCCCAGTCGGTCTCCATTCCGGAGCTCGGCGGCTTCGGCGACAGCGTGACTTCGTGAATGTCGTCGAGCCAATCCTGCCAGCGGGAGCCCTGGGTTTCGACGGCGATCCGGATCCCTTTGCTTTCCAGCAGGCTCACAAGCGAGCCAAGCTGGGGCAGCAGAGCCGGATTGCCGCCGGACAGGGTGACGTGGGAGAAGCGCTCGCCACCGATCCGCTGAAGCTCCTCCCAGATGTCGCCGGCGCTCATTTGGCGGATGTCCGCTTTGGCACTGCCGTCCCATGTAAATGCGGAGTCGCACCAGGAGCAGCGGTAATCGCAGCCCGCCGTGCGCACGAACATCGTCTTCTGGCCGATGACCATGCCTTCGCCCTGAACCGTTGGGCCGAAAATTTCAAGCACGGGAATATTCATTCGTACATCCACTCCCGTCTCGCCTCGGCATAACTCGTCGGCGTTTCGAACAGACGGACGAATTCGGTCCGGCCGCCTTCGATTCGGTAATCCCCGCAGTTAAGCGCCTCTTCCATCCGCTCAAACAGCCAAACGACTATATTCTCGGCGGTCGTATTCATCGGAGGCAGCGTTTCGTTCAAATAGCGGTGGTCCAAGGAAGGTTCGATCCGCTCCTTCCAGATTAGCTTGATCAGGCCGAAATCGGCGGTAATGCCGACCTCGTCCGGATAGGCGCTGATCCCAAAAACGGCTTTATACGTATGGCCGTGCAAGTTTTTGCATTTGCCTTCATAGGCATGCAGGTGGTGCGCGGCGTCGAAGGTAAACTCTTTGCTGACAAGCACCCTCTTATGATGATAACGCAGGTCGGATGCCTGGATGTCTTCCCCCAGCTTTTGCAGCCGGTCCACGATGCGGAATTCGCCGGGAGTCTTGGTCATGGCTGCAGCGCCTCCGACTTGGATTGAAGGTATTTATCAAGACCAGCCTTGCGCAGCCGGCAGGCAGGGCATTCGCCGCACCCGTCGCCGATGATGCCGTTATAGCAGGTCAGCGTGCGTTCGCGCACAAACGGGAAGGCGCCCAGATCGTCGGCAAGCTTCCAGGTTTCCGCTTTGTCGAGCCACATCAGCGGCGTATGGATGACAAAGTCGTAGTCCATGGCGAGGTTCAGCGTCACGTTCAGGGACTTGACGAAAGCATCCCGGCAGTCGGGGTAACCGCTGAAGTCCGTTTCGCATACGCCGGTGACCAGATGTCTGGCGCCGGATTGCTTGCCCAGCACAGCGGCGAAGCTCAGGAACAGATGGTTCCGGCCATCCACGAACGTGCTGGGAAGCTCGCCTTCCTCCTGCGTGATTTCAATGTCGCTTCGCGTCAGCGCGTTCGGGGCGAGCTGATTCAGCAGGCTCATGTCCAGCACGGTGTTCTTCACGCCGAGCTCCGCGGCGATCGACTGCGCGCATTCGATTTCAAGCCGGTGGCGCTGACCGTAGTCGAACGTAACCGTTTCGACTTCCTTGAACTGCCGGAGCGCCCAGAACAGGCAGGTCGTACTGTCTTGGCCGCCGCTGAACACGACGACTGCTTTTTCGTTTTTGAGCATAAAAAAACCTCTCCTTCATGATGTGGTCCGGAAGGGTAGGGCTGGAAAGCACCCGATCTCCGGCAGAAGAGAGAGGATTCTTGAACTGATCCGTAAAAAAACAAGCCCGGTCTTTATGGCCAAAGAGGGCAGTCTTAGTTTTTTATAGAGGGAGTTCGCGAACCTCTCCCGCGCGGGACGCGCGGATTTTCTTCAATTAAGCGCAGAGTGCTGCGCCGGACTATTATATCATATCTTTGCGGATAAGGGAGTTTTGGATTTCAACATTCTCGCTGCTGACCTTTTTACGGAACTGGCTCGGCGAAATGTTCTTGTACTGCTTGAACTGCTGGATAAAGTAGCTTGAGCTCGAAAATCCCGTCTCCTGGGCGATTTCCGTCATGGTCATCTCGGTGGTCAGAAGCAGCTTCTCCGCCTCGGTAATCCGAATGTAGTTCAAATAATTGGTAAACGTTTTGCCCATGATCGCTTTGAAGCGGCGCGAAAAATAGCTGTAGCTCAGGTTGCAGATCCGCGCGGCGGCCTGGGCGTTGATGTCAAAGCGGTAGTTGTCGTCGATGTACTCGAACACTTTCTGCAGCATCTGGATGTCCATCTCCTTTAAGGAGTGGGCAACATCCCAATGGAGGCCGAGGTTTTTCGATTCGCGCAAAAACCACAGGAAGAGCCTGCAGATCAGCGTTCGGACCGCGAGCTCGAAGCCGTAAGACCGGTTCGTGAATTCGTCATAAATTTCGCGCACCAGATCCGGGACGACCGTATCCTTGATTTCGGATTCGGCGAACATCCGCTGATTGTTCGATTCCGCCATCGTAAACGGCAGCACGTACTTCGATTCGAATACGGTTCTGGATGTCGAGTACAAAATTTCAGGATCGAATTTAATGACAATATAAGAGACCAGCTCCCCATCCAGCGCATAGATGGAGTGGGTTTCATGCGAGTGGATCACGATCAGATCGCCTTTGCTCAGGGTATGGGACTCTCCTCCCAGGAACACCTTGGCTTTTCCCGTAAGAAAATAAAGTATCTCGATATACATGTGCCAGTGGGCGTGAACGATCCAGCGGCTGCCGGCGCTTTGATGGATCATGCATTCGTACGGATAGTGGATCGTCCCGATGGATGGGCGGTTCGACTCAAAATAAGGCTCGGTCATTTTCGCACGCTCCCGTTATACAATGACAAATATTTAATATATTAGAATAGGTTCATTGTATAACTTCTCGAGGGATTTTGGTATCGTTACTTTGTATCAACGGAAGGGGTGCAAAGGATGGAAAAGGTGGCATTGCAGTTATATTCAATCAAGGAACTGACAGGAACTGATTTTCTCGGGACGCTCCGGAAGGTTGCGGAGATCGGCTACGATGGCGTCGAGTTCGCAGGTTATTTCAATACTTCCGCCTCGGATCTGAAGAAAGCGCTGGACGAGTATGGCCTGCAGGCGGCCGGCAGCCATATCGGCGTATCCGAGCTGACGGATCACCTGGATCGGACGATCGAGTATTCGCAGGAAATTAATAGCGCTTACATCATCTGTCCCGGTCTTCCGGAGGAAATGAGAAACAGCGCTGACAGCTACAAGCGTACTGCGGAGCTGTTCAACCGCATCGGCGAACGCTGCAAGCAGAGCGGTATCCGCTTCGGTTACCACAATCACGGCATTGAATTTGAGAAATTCGATGGCGAATACGGGCTGGACCTGCTGGTGAACAATACGGACCCTGATCATCTGTTCATCGAGCTGGATACATATTGGGCGGAGCACGCCGGACTGCGCTCGGTGGACTTTATCAACAAATACAAAGAGCGCTGCGCCATTCTGCACATCAAGGATATGAAGAGCCTGGAGGACAAGCGGAATACGGAAATCGGTTCCGGCATCATGGATTTCCGTGCCATTACGGCGGCAGGCAAGCAGTACGGCGTCAACTGGTTTACGGTCGAGCAGGAGGAATATGAAATTCCGCAGCTGGACAGCATCGGCCAGAGCCTGAAGTATTTACGGGAAATTTTGTAATTCTGGTACAATCCCATTTTATATATGAAAAGGAGAATGAGTCATGGCGCAAAATACCGATAGAGTATTGAAGGTAGCAATCGTTGGTTGTGGAGGCATCGCCAACGGCAAGCACATCCCGAACCTGGTTAACCAGAAAAACGTAGAGCTGGTGGCTTTTTGCGACATCATCGAAGAGCGTGCCATCGAGTCCGCCCGTAAAATCGGCAAAGAGGATACGATCAAAATTTACACCGACTACAAAGAACTGCTGAAGGATGAGAGCATTGACGTCGTGCATGTGTGCACACCGAACAAATCGCACTCCTTTATTACGATCGACGCCCTCGAAGCAGGCAAACACGTGATGTGTGAAAAGCCGATGGCCAAGACAGCCAAAGAGGCAAGAGCGATGGTCGAAACCGCCAAGCGGACCGGCAAGAAGCTCACGATCGGCTATGACAACCGCTATCGTCCGGATTCCCTGACTCTCAAGCAAATTTGCGAAAGAGGCGACCTCGGCGACATTTACTTTGCGAAAGCGCATGCGATCCGCAGACGCGCCGTGCCGACATGGGGCGTGTTCCTGAACGAGGATGAGCAGGGAGGCGGACCGCTGATCGATATCGGTACGCACGCGCTGGACCTGACGCTCTGGCTGATGAACAATTACAAAGTAAAGAGCGTCAAAGGCAACGTGTACTACAAGCTTGGCGACAAGGAAAGCCCTGCCAACGCTTTTGGCCCATGGAACCCGGAAGAATTTAATGTGGAAGACTCCGCGTTTGGCTTTATTACGATGGAGAACGGCGCAACCGTCATTCTGGAAGCGAGCTGGGCGCTCAACACGCTTGACGTGGGCGAAGCTCAGGCTTCCCTGTCCGGTACGGAAGGCGGCGCGGACATGAAGGACGGCCTGCGCATCAACGGTGAGGACCTTGGCGTGCTGTATACGAAGAAGCCGGAGCTGAAGACAGGCGGAGTCGCCTACTTCGCAGGCAATTCTGAGAGCCAAGCCGGAAGAGAATGCCGTCTCTGGATCGAGAGCATTCTGAACGATACCGAGCCGATGGTCAAACCTGAACAGGCGCTGGTCGTAACGGAAGTTCTGGAGGCCATTTACGAGTCGGCCCGTACCGGCAAAACGGTATATTTCGACGACCAGCTTGTCACGGCCGAAGGATAAACTTAAATCAATTTGTATCTGAAAACCGCCTGGCGGTGTATACTGCACCCCAATTGTTAGAGCTATGCTAACAGTTGGGGTGCAGTTTTTTTATGATGACAAAAATTGCTTGCATTAAAAACGAGTTTTAAAAGGATCCGAGTCGATTCACCTCCTGATTCAAAAACAGCCCGGTTGTAAAACTTCAAATGTGAAACCTACTTCGCCCCCACACTCCCCAGGGTCAACACATTCGTCTTGCTGTCAAATTGAACGGTAATTCTTTCATTAGGGAAAAACCCAAAGAAACTAATATTTTGAATCGGAAGTCGTACTAAGTTTCCGGGCGGATCATCTTCGAAACTTTCAATAACAAGCAGTAACCTTTTTACTGTGATGAAACGTTCAGCAGGGAGACGAACTCCATTTAAGCCATTTAAAGATATCTCTGGACCGCTTTCCTCGCCAGTCGATAAAAGCATAAAGCATTGCTGTTTTTTTGGCACTTGACAGGATACAGTCTCCTCACGCTTTAAAGTCAACCACAATAGATTCACACGACAATCGCAAGGGAGAGCACGGTATGCCATTAATTAACTGCACGGCGATACGACAAAGAGGCTGGCTTAGTTACTTAGCTCCAACACTTCCCAGCGTCATTGTATTCGTTTTACTGTCAAATTGAACGGTGATTCTTTCATTTAATTGAAAACCGAATAAGGCTATATCTCTATTGTTAAGCCTCAGCAAATTTCCAGGCGGATCATCTTCAAACGAATCCCTCGTGAGGATTAATTTTTTGGATATACCGCCCCTCTTTACTGTTATGGATTTACCTTCTGGCAAGTTAATACCTCGTAGTTCAAAATTAACAGAGACCTCACGGGTTTCGGTTCCGATCGATATAAGCATCGCTGTAGTTTTTGCAGTCGCCATTTTTCATCCTCCCGCTCAAATACATTCTAGTGATCCGTTTCAGTTTATTCATAGGACAGAATTCCGCCACGGCTAACTCAACCTGCTGCGTACTGCAAGAAGAGGCACCTGCTGCGTACTACAAAAAGAGGCACCTGCGGTGTAAAGCAAGACGTAAATAAGTACACATCGTAAAGGAATTGCTAATTTGCCACACATTCTACGAAGCGTGCTGATCATTTTGCGGATCATCCCCAATCCGTACATGGGTAAAAATTGTTGATCAAATTGTGTACAAATGCTAGAAGCTATTAAAAAATAGGAAAAATTGGCCGAATAGTAATAATGAATGTTTGTTTTTCGTAGGAGGTTCATCCTAAAGAAAATGATGAATTAGGGAAAATGTACTAGATTTCGCTTCTTTATTTGGTATCAGAAGCTGCTGTAAGCAGACCTGGTGATTACGAATGGAGCAAAGTGCTCAGGAGGGCTTGATGATCAGACTGTATATGCTTGGGATCAAGAACGTTTCTGCGGCGCATTTCGATCATTTTATGAAACGGGTCTCTCCCGAACGAACCAGACAAGTACGACGAATCAGAAACAGGAGGGATGCTGTAAGAAGCCTGTTCGGCGAGGTCATGGTGCGCTGGGCGGTGAACCAAGTAAAGCCTGCTGCCGCCTTTTCCAAGCGATGGACACGCAGCGAATTCGGCAAACCGGCCTTTGCAGACGAACCGGATATTCACTTTAATCTTTCCCATTCCGGAGATTGGGTGGTAGCCGCCCTCGGCCCGTCTGAACTTGGAGTGGATGTCGAGCAGGTGCTCCCTGTGAACCCGGAAATGGCTGAATCATGTTTTTCACCCGCTGAAATCGGACTGCTTCAACACTTGACCGAAGAAGAGCGGCTGAACCGGTTTTATGACATCTGGACGCTCAAAGAAAGCTATATCAAGTGCATCGGCAGAGGATTAAGTCAGCCGCTGGACTCATTTACGATCACGGTTCGTCCGGACGGAAAAATTGAGTACAGCGGTCCCGACATTGAAGCACGCAATTATCAGTTTATGCTGATCCCGATGGAAGGACCATATAAGCTCGCGGTCTGTACGAAAGCAAAGGGGTCGATCGAAATTTACACGCCGGAAATGGATCAACTGTTGAATATGAAAATGTTTGCAGATTAATTTCTGAAATGAATGGAAATATCCATGAAAATTATGGTAGACTAGGTTTGCGAAATGAACAATTTATAGTTACTAATTATTTATTAGTTTCTATAAAAATGTACATGTAAAATCCATAGGCAAAACTGCTGAAAAGCAGTGACGCAAAGCTATAGGGACTACTTCCGAAACGGGATATGTCAGCCAGTTGCAGATGACTTGGTGAGCTGTGGTTTGCATTCCCATAGGTTGCTATTTTTTTGCCCAGAACATGCTGTTTTCGCCACGGGGAGGTGTGATTCGTACAAAACCAAGATCGTTTCTAGTATGGCCAGATGGATGGTTGCCAGCAAGATTACATAATAGAGATAGACCAAAGGAGAGAAACGAGAATGAGCAAGTCTCAGCAATTTTTCAAGAAGTGGCGGTTTAAAAATTTAAGTATTGTAAGCAGAAGTATGCTGCTGACCAGTCTTTATATCTTCATCACCGGGGCTGTCGTCATTGGCGCAAGCTTTTATATTCAGGGCACCGTCCTGACCCAGCAGCTGCAGTCGGATTCCGGTAAAACGATGGATGCCCTGGTGAAGAGTGTATCGGTACAAGATGTCGAGCAGGCTAAGAATGTAAAGGATCCCAACGCCGCTGTCCAGCAAAAGCTAACGGGTATCTTTGATGAGCTGTCCCGTACGCATCCGAATATTGCCCAAGGGTATATTTTCGGGCCGGAGCTCGAAGGAGGCAATCAAACCTCGATTATTTCGATGCCGTCGGCTGTGCTGGAAATGTTCGCCAAAGATAATTTGCATCTGGGCGACCTGTACGAGCAGCCTAAAATTCATGCCGATGCCGTCCGCGAAATGCTGAAAACGAAAAAACTGGTGTTTACCAAAGCATATACAGATAACTATGGTACATGGATCACGGTCCTGTATCCGTTCCAGGATGCAGGCGGCAACATCTTCGCCTACATGGGCATCGACGTGGATGCCAGCCTGGTCGCTACCGGTCAGAATGATCTGCTGCGCAACACGCTGTTCGCCCTGCTGATTACGCTGGTAATCGTACTGGCGCTACAATATTACACGAACAGACGGACGTTTGCCCCGATCAAATCGCTTATGACGGCGCTGGACAAGCTCAGCAAAGGCGATTTTACCGTACAGCTGAAGGCTGGCGACGATGAGCTTGGGCAGGTTAACGCCAAATTCAACACGATGGTGAACCAAATCAACGAGCTGGTAGGGACGATTAAAAAAGTATCGGAGCAGTCGGCGGAGCAATCGAAGTTCCTGTTCTCGGCTGTGGAGAACAATAACAAAAACTCGTTGGCCATTACGAAAAATATTGAACAAATGTCCGAGCGGGTTGCACTGCAGAGCACATCCATCACGGAGAGCGTCGTTTCGCTGGAGGAAATTTCGTCAGGCGTCAACACGATTGCCGGCAATACGTCCGAGCTGTCGGACATTTCGATGCAGATGAAGGATCAGTCGGAAAAAGGAAACGAGAACGTTGAGCAGGTTATCGAGCAGATGAATTCGATCAACCACTCGGTTAAAAATTCCGTGGACATTATTGAGAAGCTGCAGGTCCGTTCCCAGGAAATCGGCCAAATTGTCCAGGTCATTACGGAGATTGCTTCCCAGACCAATCTGCTGTCCCTGAACGCAAGCATCGAAGCGGCGCGGGCCGGCGAGGAAGGCCGGGGATTTGCCGTGGTAGCCGATGAGGTCAAAAAATTGTCCGAAGAGTCCAGAAGATCCGCCACGCAGATTATCGAGCTGATCCGCTTCATTCAGGATGAGACCGCACTGGCCGTCGAGGCCATCAGCGAAGGCGAGCAGAACGTCGCCAAAGGGATTGAGGTCGTTAAGGAAACCGGCTCCCTGTTTAAAGGCATGATGATCGCGACCGATTCGGTTACGAGCCAAATTCAGGAGGTTTCTGCTGCGACGCAGCAGATGGTTGCCGAAACCGAGCAAATAACGGCTTCCATTAAACAGCTTGCGGAGCTGGCGGAGAAAAACTCGGCCGTATCCAGCGAGATCAAGACGAGTGCCCAGGAGCAGCAGGCTTCCTTTGACAGAATTTATGATTCCGCCAATCAGATGAACCAAGTGGCTGACCAATTGGAAACCTTAGTCGACAAATTGCGGGTGTAATCATGAAGGAGCTGAACATTTTGAACACAACATCGATAAGCGAGCGCAGCAAGGCATACTGGTCCCAGGAACTCGAGCTTCCTCTGCCCGGACTCAATCTCTACACGGATGAGCCGGTGCGGGAAATTCAACCCGATTTGCTGCGGATCACGGAAACGCTGGATTTGGGACCGGAAGAGGCTGCTGAACTGAGCCGGCTGGGCAACCCTCGTGCCTGGTGGCTGGCTGGTTACGCGGTGTTCCTGTACAGGATGAGCGCCGATCAGGATTTGCTGCTTGGCGTGGTGAGCCGGCAAGGAGAACTGCTGCCGCTTCGCGCAGCGATCAGCGGACAAGATACGTTCCGGCAGGTCTATGCGCGGATCGAAGCCAAGCTGGGAGAGCTGGACGCCGCGGATTTGAGTCTGCAGGAGCTTGAAGAAATGATAGGCCAGCCACTCGCCTATCAAGCGGTGTACGGCGAGGTTCATGAGAGCCGTCCGGCTTGGCTGGGCTGGAACGTTCAGGCGAAATCCGGTCGTTGGACGATGAGCATCGCCTATACGCGCCAGCTGTTCCGGGAACAGACCGTGCGCAAGTTCAGCAGGCATTACGCTCAAATCGTTCGCGGTGCGCTGCGGAACGCGGATCTGGAAATCAGCCGCCTGCCTTTTCTGCTGGAGGAGGATCGGGCCGCTTATACTGCTTTGAATGATACGCAGATGGACCTTCCGGAACAGCCGACGATCGTCCGGATGATGGCTTCCACTGTAGCGAAGTATCCGGACCGGATCGCCGTCACTCAAGATGGGCAGCAGTTAACCTACAAGCAGCTTGACCGGCAGTCTAACCAGATTGCGAACATGCTGCTGTCCAAAGGGCTGCAAAAAGGGCAGTTCGTGCCTATTTTCATGAAACGGAGCCTCGAAACGATTGTTTGCATGCTCGGCGTTATTAAGGCAGGCGGGGCTTACATTCCGCTGGATCCTTCCCATCCGGATGAAAGAAATGCCTATATTATTGCTGACACGCAAACCGGGATGATCCTGACACATGCTGAATATGTGGACCGTCTGGAAACGCTGCTTGCCGGTTTCGACAGGAAGCCGGAAATTCTCCCATTGGGAGAACAGGCGGACTCCTATCCGGAAGAAGCATCCCCGGTTGCCATTGAGCCGGATGATCTGGCCTATATCATTTATACGTCCGGTTCCACAGGCAAGCCGAAAGGAGCCCTGATCGCTCATCAAGGCGTCGTCAACTTGGCGGAGTCCACGCGCAGGGAGATGGATCTGACCGAGGAGGACGTGATTCTTCAGTACTCCACCTTCAGCTTTGATGCGTCGGTCTATGACATTTTCGGATCGCTGGCCTGCGGCAGCCGGCTGCATCTGCTCACCGATGAGGAGCGTTTCTCCATCGACGCCTTCACCGCGGCGGTGGTGGAGCAGCAGGCGACGCGCGTCGCCATTCTGCCGACCGTTTTCTTCAACCAGCTTGCAGCCCATTTGCCTGAAGAGGATGCGCCCAAATACGGGAACATCAAGAGCATCATCGTCGGTGGCGAGGCGTTGTCGGGAGAGGCCGTACGCATGCTGCAGAAAAAGCTGCAGGTTCCGATCGTCAATCTTTACGGTCCCACCGAGATAACGGCGGTGGCAACCTCCCATATCGTCGACTATCCGGTTCCGGACGATCTGACGACAGTATGTATCGGAACGCCGCTGAGCAATTATGAATTGTACATTGTCAGCGAGCACGACGAGCTGTGCCCGATCGGAGTTACCGGCGAGCTCCTGATCAGCTCCGTCGGCGTGGGCAAGGGGTATTTGAACCAGCCCGAAAAAACGAAGGAAGCCTTCATCACCGATCCGATTACGCCGGAGTCGGGCAAGAAATTTTACCGTTCGGGCGATATGGTCCGCCTTCTTCCGAGCGGACTGGTGGAGTATCGGGGGAGAAAGGATGCCCAGGTAAAAATTCGGGGCTTCCGGATCGAGATCGGAGAGATCGAGGACAATCTGGCAAAGCATGAGTCCGTCAAGGATATCGCTGTCATTCCAAGAACCGAAGCGGACGGAACCAAAGTGCTCGCTGCCTTTTATACGTCAAATGACGGGCAGCCGGTTGCTTCCAAGGACCTCGCCCAATTTTTAGGCCAAAAGGTGCCCGGCTACATGGTTCCCAAATATATGTGCTTCGTGGATCAAATGCCGCTGTCACCGACAGGGAAAATCGACCGCAAAAAGCTGGCGGCCTTCGAGATCGTGCCGGAAGAGGACGATTCGCCGTATGAAGCCCCGGTCACGGCCATTCAAAAGGAAGTGGCCGCTGCCTGGGAGAAAGCGCTTGGCCAGACGAGAATCGGCATCCACGACGATTTCTTTGAAATCGGCGGCTACTCTTTGAAAATATTGGAGATCCTGGTGCTGCTCAAGCCGAATTATCCGCAGCTGAAGATCAACGATTTCTTCGTCTACCCGACGATTGCCGCATTGGCCGGCCGGATCGAAGTGCTGGCCCATGAAGCGTCCACAGCCGAGGAGGCATTCGGTGAGGACGTTCCGCTGCAGGATTTGGCGGAGTTTCCGCTCAGCTTTTACCCTCAGGATCCTGCCGAAGGGCGGGTATACACGCAGGAGAACATTTTGCTGACCGGCGCGACCGGCTACCTTGGCTCTCACCTGCTGTACGAGCTGCTTCGCCAATCGAAAGCTTCGATTTATTGTCTCGTTCGTCCATCCGGCGTGCAGGAGCCTTATGCCCGGCTGGAACAGACGATGGTCGGATATTTCGGGAATGAAGTCAAACGTCTGATGGACAATCGGGTCATCGCTGTGCAGGGCGATCTGGAACAGGAGCATTTAGGATTGAGCGAGGAAGTTCGGGACATGCTGGCAGATCGCCTGGACTCCATCCTCCATTGCGGTGCGGAAGTCAAGCATTTTGGGGAAGCGGACTATTTTGCCAGGGTCAACGTGGACAGTACGAACCGTCTGCTGGCATTGGCCAAATCCAAACCGGGCGTTCGGTTCCATTTCATCTCAACGCTCGGCATCCCGGAAGATTTGGCGCTAAACGGCCAATGGGCTTCGATCACGGCCGGTTCCGGTTATGACGAAGCCTACGTCGAGAACGTCTATACCAACAGCAAGCTTGCTGCCGAGAAACTCGTCGTGCAAGCCGGCCGGGAAGGCCTTGCTGCTTCCGTGTATCGTGTAGGCAATCTGTCCTGCCGGTCGGATAACGGCTTATTCCAGAATAACATCGACAACAATGCGTTTTACCGCATGCTTAAGGCGATGCTGCTGCTTAAAAAGGCGCCTGATGTGCGCTGGGAAGTCGATATGACGCCGATCAATTACGCGGGAGAAGCCATTACCGCCTTGGCGCTTCAGGATGCGACCATAGGACGGATGTTTCATATCTGCAACCCGGTCACGGTATCGTATCGAGACATGGTGCGGTTCTTCCAGGCATACGGTTATACGATCGACTTGACCGATTGGAAGGAATACGAGCAGTGGCTTCTCGATCCGAAGCAGGCCAAGGACCAGGCGGGTCTGGAGCTGGCCATGGCGCAGCTGGAGGGGGACGGTGCGAAAAACTCCAATTACCGCTACGCATGCCCGCAGACACTCGAGTACCTCGAGGGGACCGGGGTCCAGTGTGCTCAGCCGGATGAGGCTTATTTCCGCAAGCTGATCGCTCATGCCGTCAAGGTGGAGTATTTTGAGCAGCCCGAATAGTCGGGAGAATTGTTATCATTGCGATAATCCCTTGGGGCTGTAATGCGGCCAACGGATCGTCATGAACCTGGCAAGGAAAGAAAAAGGTTAGAACGTGTTCGAAATAAAGACAGAAACGGACGAAGGCGAATAATAAAGCCGGAGCCGTATGAGGAGCTCGAGTTTTGCAAGGCAGGGTGGGCATGGTATTGTGCAATCTGCGACCGCAGGACATAGCAGACAAAAGCGAGATCTCGTATCCTATAGCGCGACAATCAATACACCAGCAATGTTAACAGCAATACACCAGCAATTCGCGAGCAATACACGAGTAATTCACCAGTAATTCATCAGCAAGAGCAAGCTTTAGAAATGAGCAAAAGGGTTGGGGAAGAACCGGACCAGGAATCGCATGGATAAAAGCAAAAGCATGACCAGGAGCAAGACCAAAAGTACGACCCAGGTCCGCGGAATAATAATAAGTAACAATAATAGAAAGACAATAGCTATACGACTGTGAAATTGAAATGAATGAACGGTACAAGAGCAATACAGAAAGACAGATAAGGAACAACAATCTGCGGGACTTAAGCCATACTAAGGGGATTTGCGGAACTTTGCGGGCTCTTTCGGCAAAATGATATTTCCAGTCACATTAGTACTCCTAGTCATACCACTCATCCTTTCTCATGTTTGCTGAATATTGAAATCGAACGACATGATGCCGTTCGATTTTTTTTTTTGCAATCTCTTGAACCTTACGCTGCGTAATGTTTTATATTAGAGCTACCGGTACAAGTCTTCGCGAAGCAAGGGGATGATTATGAACACGCAGTGGAAGGTCGGGGAGCTGGCAGCCATGACGGGACTGACGATCCGAACGTTAAGGTACTACGATCAAATCGGTTTGTTTTCTCCGTCCGGGCATACCGAATCCGGTCACCGGATCTATAACGGGCATGATTTGGCCAAATTGCAGCAAATATTGTCTCTGAAAGAGCTGGGATTGTCGCTGGATGAGGTCAAGGAAATCGTGGACGGGAACGAATTCAGCCCGCTCGACATTGTCCGGATCCAGATGGACCGCCTGAGAAGTACCATCCGGTTGCAGCAGCGGCTCCTGCAGGAGCTGGAAAACGTATCGGCTCTTCTGCAGCATGACCAAACGTTGACGGTCCATGAGTTTACCGCGCTGCTTGAAGTGATGAAGAAGAGCAAGGAAAAGTTCTTTTTGGAAAAACGGACAAGCATGGAGCGCAGCCTCGACCGGCTCGGGGAGGCGCTTGGGGAAAATCAGCCGGATCCAATGAATAGGAACAATCCAGGGAGGCCATGACCATGAATAACGAACGATCTGTCATTCACGAAACATTTGTTATTGAACGCAATTATCAAGCAGCGCCGGCGAAGGTGTTTTCGGCCTGGTCCGATCCCGAACTGAAGTCAGCCTGGTTTCCGAAAGCCGACAGCTTCGAGTTTAGGGTAGGGGGGCGCGAAGTCAATGCCGGCGGGCCTCCGGATGGGCCGGTGTTTACCTTTGATGCCGTCTACCAGGAGATCGCAGAGAACGAGCGGATCGTCTATACGTATACGTTGGACCAAGGCGACAGCCGCATGTCCATCTCGGTCGTGTCGGTGCAGTTCCAGGCGTCGGGGCAGGGAACAAGATTGATTTATACCGAGCATGGTGCGTTTCTCGACGGACTGGATACAGCCTCGATGCGCGAGCACGGGACCAAGATTATGCTGGATAAGCTGGGTGAAGTCGTAGCTGAGTAGCCCGGTCAAGGTGGTCATTGCAAGATGCAGTACTGCATTCAGATACAACGAGGTCGCCTCAGGGATCCTGAGGCGCCTTTTTTGCATTGAAGGGTCGGTCTTCAGTTCAGTTAGAAGTGTCACCGTGCAGAAAAAATCGAATGCATACCGCATGGACTCTGCTATCATATAGATGATGAGGCTTTATACATACAAAAGGAGGGGATTCCATGAACCGAAACGAAGCGTGCAGGGTCGTACCCTTAGGGGAATCGGCGGTTGTGGTGCACCTTGGCGGCACGGTCAGCGAAGATTTGAACCGTGAGGTTCAGGCGCTGACCCGCAGCATAGAGGCAAATCCCTTTCCAGGGTTTGTCGAATGTGTTCCGGCGTTTACGAGCGTGACTGTATTTTATGATCCCTTCAAGCTTGATTTACCGCTGCACGAGACCGGCCGGATGGATTATGTGCAGTCCCTTTTGGAGACTTATATGGCGGACATCCAGGGAACGCCCGAAGCGGAGCCGGTGGTGATCGACATCCCGGTATGCTATGGCGGCGGGTTTGGCCCGGACATAGAAGAAGTTGCCTCCATTAACAACCTGACCACTCAGGATGTGGTCCGCATCCATACAGCACAAACCTATTTGGTCTATGCGGTGGGGTTTGCTCCCGGGTTCCCTTATTTGGGCGGGCTCGACGAACGGATCGCCGCGCCGCGTAAACCGTCGCCGCGGCTTGCCATTCCGGCCGGGTCGGTCGGAATCGCGGGGACGCAGACGGGAATCTACCCGGTGGAAACCCCGGGCGGCTGGCAGATCATCGGCCGGACGCCGCTTCCCCTGTTCAGGCCGGATCAGGATCCGCCCGCGCTCCTGCGGGGAGGGAAATATATCCGGTTCCGTCAGATTGACACGGCGGAATACGAGCGGATCAAGGGGGCGCAAGCATGAGCATAACGGTCATAAAACCCGGTTTGATGGCGACGATCCAGGACTTGGGAAGAGCCGGCTACGGCAAGTACGGGATCATCGTCTCAGGGCCCATGGACCGCTTTGCGCACCGGACGGCCAATTGGCTGGTGGGCAACGATGAGGGCGATGCCCTCATCGAGGTGACCTGGTCGGGGATGTCCGTCCGCATGGAGCGGGAGATGTGGGTAGCCCTGACCGGAGGGGATTTTTCGCCGCAGATGGACGGTGTGCCGGTTCCGATGTGGAGACCCGTCTTCGTCCGGAAGGGCAGTACACTCACATTCACTGGGCCGAGGGCAGGCTGCCGGACGTACCTGGCCGTTGCGGGAGGCATCGATGTGCCCGAGGTTCTTGGCAGCCGCAGCACGTATATCCGTGCCGGGATCGGCGGCATGAAGGGAAGGGCGCTGAAGACAGGGGACATCATTCCAATAAGGACCGGCAATGGCCGGTTACGGCATCCATCCACAAAGGGAACGCAGCCTTTTGATGCGGTGAGGTGGGCGATTCCGGCCTCGGAAAGGCCCGCTTACTGCGAGCACCCTTACGTCCGGATCGTCCGCGGGCCGCAATTTGGCGATTTCGACGATGTGAGCCGGCGCGCGCTGCTTGATCATGATTTCCGGGTTACGCCCCAATCGGACCGGATGGGGTACCGGCTGGAAGGTCCGCGGCTGCAGCTTCACCGCCCCCAGGAATACACATCGGAAGGTGTGACGATGGGGACCGTGCAGGTACCATCCGATGGGCAGCCGATCATTCTGATGGCCGACCGCCAGACGCTCGGCGGCTATCCGAAGATCGCCCAGGTTGCCGGTGCGGACCTGCCGGTGGTTGCGCAGACACCGCCCGGTTCAACCCTCCGCTTCAGGGAAATCAGTCAGACGGAAGCGGAACAATTATGGATGGATCAGGGCATACGGTTAAGGCGGCTTGCCCGGATGATTGCCCTTAAATTAAAGGAGGACGGATGGCTTGATGGGTTGGATTGACTTGAACTGCGATATGGGAGAAGGATTCGGCGTATACCGGATCGGGGCCGACGAAGAGCTGATGGGGGAAATTACGTCCGCCAACATCGCCTGCGGGTACCACGCCGGCGATCCCTCCGTCATGCGGAAGACGGTGAAGCTGGCTTTAAGCCGCGGGGTCGCCATCGGCGCGCATCCCGGTTTGCCGGATCTGGCCGGCTTCGGGAGAAGAAGCATGGATATTTCGCCGGAAGAGGCCATGGATTTGGTGACGTACCAAATCGGCGCACTCCAGGCGATTGCCAAACAGGAAGGCGGGCGCCTTCATCATGTCAAACCGCACGGCGCCCTGTACAACATGGCTGCGGTCTCAGCTCCCCTGGCGGATGCAATCGCCGAAGCTGTCTGCCGCACGGACGAGTCCCTGATTCTCTACGGCCTGGCAGGCAGCGAGATGCTGGCTGCTGGGGCAAGGTACGGGCTCACAACGGCCAGCGAAGTATTCGCCGACCGTACGTATCAGCCCGACGGCACGCTGACGCCCCGCAGGCTGCCTCACGCGCTCATCACGGACACCGATCAGGCGGTTCGGCAGGTGATCCGCATGGTGAAGGAAGGCAGGGTAACTTCCGCGGACGGAGCGGAGGTGAGCATTCAGGCTGACACAGTCTGCCTTCATGGCGACGGCGAGCATGCCACAGCCTTTGCCAGGGAGCTTCGGGCGCGCCTGGAAGCGGAAGGCATTGGAGTCAAGCCTGCAGGAGTATGACCCTGTTATCAATAAAACCAAAAAAGACAGTCCGTCAGGCCTTTATGCCTGATCCGGACTGTCTTTTTGTGGTTCCGCCGCATGATTCAGCATGAGGCCCAGCTGCCTCACGTAAGGTCTCAGCTCGTCGACGGAATCCAGAAAGTTCGTATACACCCGGACCAAAGTCGCGTTCGGTTTATCCTGTTCCAGCTCCCTCCGAAGCAGGTCGATCACTTCCAACAGCTCTTTCTGAATCCGCTCCGGCTGCGGCAGCTCTTGGACCTTTTGGGCAAAATACTGCAGAAACTCACCCAGGTTCGCCCGCCGGGTCGGAAGGTCCACCGGGTTGATGTCGTTAAAATAGGCGCTCGACACCTTGAGAATCGGGACCGGCTCCTTATCGATCATGTCGCGGATAACCGCGTCCATCCGGTCTACGCAAAACCGGGCCAGTTCCGCCATCGGGCAGGCGATGGCGGTTTGGACGGCATGGGATAAATATTCCCGCGACATGCCGCGGTAGATCGCCACGATATCCCCAAGATAAGGGGAGATGGAATCGCCGTATGCTTCGTAGAAGCAGTCGCGGTGCCACGTCAGAAACGCGGCGCGCTTTTTTTTCCATTCCACCTGGAAGTTTTCGTTAGCGGTGATCGGCAGCTCTTTGAACTCGCTCGTAAAAAAGTGGTTTTCCAGCATGTATTGAAGCTGAAACTCGATCTTGCGCCGCAAAATTTCCTTCGGCGGGTCCCCCGCCAGCCGCAGCGAGCGATCCAGCTCCCGGGCTTGCTCGAACATCGTCCGGTGGACGAAGGTGAATACGCCGGTAAAAAGGTCCTCTTTCGAAGGAAACACTTTATAAATGCTGCCCTTGGCCATGCTGCATGCTTCCGCAATGTCCTGCATGGAGGCGGCGAAATATCCTTTTTCTTTAAAAATACGCATTGCCGTATTGATGATCTGCTGCTTTTTGATTTGCTCCATCCTTACCACCCCTACACATTTTGACATGATGTCCGCTAAGGGTCAACAAAGGAATTGACACAAAAAACTCGAAAGTCATATAATGAACTAGCGAGTTTTATGCGGAAGTTTAAGTTGACAGGAGGTGAGCCAAAGCAAAATGCTTTGGCGTGAAGTATGAAAATTTCGGATCAGATCGAAATGCTGGAACTGTCCCTTCCTATGGGCGATCGGGAGATGGTGATTCATCCTGTAGTCATCCGGGATAAGGATTCTTATGTATTGGTAGACACGGGGATGCCGGGCTGCTACGAAAAAATCGTGGAGCTCATCTCTCAGGCTGGGATCGACCCTGCCGCCCCTCACTCCATTATTCTTACCCACCAGGATATCGACCATGTGGGCAGCCTGCCTCAATTTAAGGGCGAGGGCGTGGAGGTATACGCACATGCGGAAGACCAGCCCTACATCGACGGACTCAAACCAATGATTAAATTTAGCGGGGAACGTAAAAAGGGACTGCTTGAGTCGCTGCCGGCCCAATTAGCTGAAGCCTTTGAGGCGACCTTTTCCGGAAAGGTGACCAATGTGACCCGCCTTCTTGCCGATGGCGAGAAGCTGCCTTTTGGCGGGGGACTGACCGTCATTTATACACCGGGCCATACTCCAGGGCATATCAGCTTGTATCACGAGCCGAGCAAAACATTGATTACCGGTGACGCCATGGTCATTAACAACGGCGAACTGCAGGGACCGAATCCGCCGGTGACGCCGAATATGGACGAAGCGATGCAATCGCTCACCAAATTCAAAGCCTATCCGATCGAAAACGTCATCTGCTATCATGGCGGTCTGTACCAAGGGGATGCCGGGGCGCGAATCGCTGAACTGACTGAGAGCCTGTAATGACAGACACCGCAAGCTTGAACAACAGCCGTTTGAGGAACAACAAATGGCTGCGGTTTTTGGTGACCTGCGTGTTTGCCGTCATCGGCGGATTCATCTTCCAATGGATCCATATGCCGATACCATGGCTGCTGGGCTCCATGGTTTTTGTCATGATCGGCTCCAAGCTGTTTAAAGGCGTTTCTTTCTTTTGGCCGGGGCAGGTGCGCAATACGGGGATGATCATCATCGGTTATACGATGGGATTATCCTTCACCATGTCCACACTGAAGCAGATCGGGCATCAGCTGCCGACGATGGTCCTGTTTACGGCGCTGCTGCTGGTCGTTGCTGCGGCAATCGCCTTTATGATCGCTTTTCTGTCGGGAATCCCGTTTCCTACGGTGCTGATGGGCAGCATTCCCGGGGGGCTGAGCCAAATGATCACGCTGGCGGAGGAAGTGGAGGGAATCGATTTGACGGTCGTGACCTTCCTTCAGGTGTCGCGGCTGATCATGATTATTTTCTGTGTGCCCCTTTTGATCTTCAGCCCGCTGTTCCATACCTCGGGATCGCATGCATCAGGAGCCGCAGCTGCGGCGACATCGGCCGATTGGTCCGCCTTGTTTCCGCATATTTGGCTTTTCGCGGTGGTATGCGTCGTATTTGCCTTGGTGGGCAAACGGATCAAATTTCCGACAGCCTTTCTGCTGGGGCCGATGATCGGCACCATCCTGCTCAATTTATCAGGATATGAGGGACATTCGCTCCCGCCGGTGGTCCTGAGCCTCTCGCAGCTCATGATGGGCGGCTATATCGGATTGCTTCTCAAACCGGAAAATTTGAAGCACAAAGTGAAAATCATATTGCTCGCCATATTGAGCGGTGTTGTGCTGATCGCATGCTCCCTCGGGCTCAGCGTGCTGCTGACCAAGTTTCACGCGATTACGGAAGTCACGTCATTTCTCAGCCTTTCGCCAGGCGGCATGGATCAGATGGCGCTGATCGCCAAGGAAGTGAACGGGGACCTGTCGGTCGTCACCTGTTACCAGCTGTTCCGGACCCTGTTTATCTTTTTCGCCGTACCGCCGCTGCTCAGGCTGATCTTCAGATCGATGCTTAAAGGGAAAAAATTGGCCAACAGGCCGATGTGATCTATCAACACGCAACCTACATGTTTTATCTATTCAACCAGCCATCGCATTTCAGCCTTGGCTGTTTTTTTGTATCTTTATGCCGCCAGCCGGCGCTGCGCCAGCTAACCCTGCGAATGCGGCTGTGTTATGCTTTTGCTGCTGCCGAATATCTTCTATACTATAATCATTATCGGGCTGACCTATTTGGGAGGAACAAAGCGCATGAGCATTTCACATGAATCGAGTGACAAGCCCGTCCAGGTATTTCCGTGCCTGACGGCGGTTTCGCATGAGGAGTGGCGGGAGTCCGGCCCGTTTATCCGTCGATTTAGCGCCAAATCGCGAATATTCCACCGGGATGATGCGGCGGCATACGGTATGTTCCTTCTCAGTGGAACCGCGAGGATCACGGTGATTGGCGAAAATGGCTCCGAATCCGTCATCAACCTGCTGACGGCGGGAGAAATTTGCTCACTCTTGGTGCTGAGCGGTCTAAGCGGGCGCGAGTATCCCGGTGAACTGACTGCCGAGACCGAAGTGGAAGTACTGTTTGTGCGGAAAAGCAGCTTTATGCATTGGGTACAGGAGTACGAGTCTATTCGCGCCACGGTGTTCGGCGGGCTGCTTGACGGCATGCTTCGCATGGTGGAACGGACGCAGCAGCGCCAGACCCTCCCGCTTGACAACCGCCTTGCCGGAGCGCTGCTGCGGATGACGGGCGGGGAGGCGCCGACGGTGCGGATCACTCATCAGGAGCTGGCCGAAGAGGTCGGGTCGGTTCGCGAAGTCGTGACAAGGGCACTTGCCCGGTTTCAGCGGAAAGGGTGGATCGAGACCAGCCGGGGAACGGTCCGTATTTTGCAGCGCGAGCTGCTGGAAGAGGAGTTTGGTGACCTGGTCACAGAGGAATCCGGAGCTTCCTGCTAAAGTGGGTTCATGCATCTCATGCATAGAAGATCCATGAGGAGGAATATCCATGACCAACCTGCTAATGACCGGGGACAAAGCCCCGCTCTTCCAATCGATCGACCAGCACGGCGATCCGGTTTCGCTGGACCAATTCCGCGGCGGCAAGGTGCTGCTGTCGTTCTTTCGTAATGCGGCATGCGCTATGTGCAATTTACGCGTTCATCAAATGATCCAGAGGTACCCCGACTGGCGTCGCGAGGGGCTTCAAGTCATCGCGTTTTTTGAATCGCCGGAAGCGAATCTGCAGAAGTATGTAGGCGCGCAGCAGGCACCTTTTTCGCTCATTGCCGATCCGAATGCCGACATCTATAGCCTGTACGGAGTCGAATCGTCGGAATCCAAGACGGAAGCTACATTAGCGCTGCCGAATGTTCATGAACTGGCAGATGAAGCGGCGGCGGCCGGTTTCCCGCTTACGCCTGAAGAGGGGGCCAATTTCCACCGCATTCCGGCCGAGTTTCTGATCGATGAAGAGGGGATCGTAAGGACCGCATATTACGGAAAGCTGATTACCGATCACCTTCCTTTCGAATGGGTGGACCGGTTCGCAGCATCCTCCCCGGAGGAGGCACTTATGAAGCCAGAGAATCGGTCACGCTAAAAGCCGCTGAAATGAGGCGAGACAATCCCTTACCATTGTATAGATTGCTTGGGACCCAAACAGTCATAGCAGGAATTTCCTTGCTTTGGCTGTTTTTATTTTCGTTTTCTCTAAATATTCCTTTGTGGTAGTATTTGGTCAGGAGGCATGAAGATGAACACGACAACTTTGACTGCGCTTGCCGAGCCTAACCGGCTGCATATTATCGAGCTCATTCGCGACCGTGGCCCCCTGACCATTGGAGATATCGCGAATCGGCTTGAACTCAATCAGCCCCAGACATCCAAGCATGTCCGGGTTCTTCACGAGGCCGGCCTCGTTGAAGTGCAGCCTGCCGCCAACCGGCGAATCATTAAGCTGCGTACCGAACCATTTCAAGAGCTGGACCACTGGATTGAGTCTTTCCGATCGATGTGGGATGACCGTTTGGACCGCCTGGATGAATACCTGCGGGATATCCAGGGGCGAGATTCATCGGAATGAGCGATATGAATCCATCATATGAACCGCAAAAAAACATCGCGATATCGTGATGTTTTTTCTTTTGCTTCAAGTTGAACCCCTTTTAAGACTGCATGGATGCCCCTAATTCTTCCAAGTCATGTTTTAACCACTCCATAAAACGGCGGGAGACCTGCGAATGGGTCTTTTCCTTGCGCTGGATGACGCCAAGATAGACAGGGCCGTGATCCGGCAGATCGAAGTCAAGAATCGCGATATTGTCCTTCCGGAAGGCCGGCTCGTTCATGAACGAAAAGTTGAGCCCAATGGTCACGGCGCCATGATTCATGCACGCCCTGAAGATCAGATCCCGGTTATTGGTGGTGAAGAGCACGTCTACCGGGCCATAAAGTGACTGAAAGTCGTCCATATACCACTTCACATAATCGTCGTTATAGAGGACGACGGTCTGCTGTCTTAATTCTTCAGGACCCACCGCGGGCTTCTGGGCGAGCGGCGACGCGCTGCTGATACCGGCGACCATATGCACAGGGAGCAGCCGTTCGAAGGCGAGTCCGGTGCGTTCGATCAACCGGTTTTTGAACAAAATGATGAGTCCGAGATCGCTTTTGTCCTGGTTCACATCGTCAATGATGTCCTGCGAGCCTTTTTCCACGATCTCCAGCTTCACGTCCGGAAACTTCTTTTTAAATTCGATCACGACACGCTCAAGAAGAGACATAGGGCTTGGGATGGTCGCCACCCGCAGCCGGCCCTTGACCGTACCCGAAAATCCGCGGGCGGCCTCCAGCAGATCTTCATATTTCTCCAGCGTTTCATACGCTTTTTTGATAATGATTTTGCCTTCGGGAGTCAGAGTGACTCCGGATTTGGACCTGGTAAAAATACTGATCCCCCACTCCGATTCCAGACTGGTAATGGCTTGGCTGACCGCTGAAATCGTCACGTGAAGCTGCTCGGCCGCTTTGGAAATCGAACCGGCCCGCGCCACCTCCACCAAGTACTCCAGCTTTTCCGTATTCATGAAGCATCGTCCTTTGATCTTTAAGTTTTTCTTAAGCAAAATTCAATAGGTTTAAATTTTGATGAATCTCAAGACATGTTAACATAATGATGTGAGATACGAAAGGAAGGGATTCATGATGAGACTCGAAGGAAAAGTTGCACTGATTACAGGCGCAGGCGCCGGGATCGGCAAGACGACGGCTCTCCGCTTTGCGGAAGAAGGCGCCAAAGTCGTCGTTACCGATATTGATCTCGACAGCGCCAAGCAGACGGCTGCGGAAATCACGCAGGCCGGCGGCGAAGCTGCAGCATTCCGTCATGATGTCAGCAATGAAGACGAATGGAAAGAAATTGCGAATGCCGCGGTTCAGCAGTTTGGCCGCATCGATATTTTGTTCAACAATGCCGGCATTTATTTCATCAAGCCGCTGGCCGACATCGAACTGGCGGAATGGAACCGGATGATGGCGATCAACGTGACCGGCGTTTTCCTTGGGATGAAGCACGTGATGCCGCTCATGGCCAAACAAAAGGGTGGTTCCGTCATTAACGCATCCTCAATTGCGGGGCTGACGGGGGCATCCGGCCATATCGCTTACGGAGCTTCGAAAGGTGCGGTCCGGACGATGACCAAGGACGCCGCGATCGAATACGCAGCCGCAGGCGTTCGGGTGAACTCGATCCATCCGGCCTACATCAACACCGCCATGGGCGCTTACGCGTCGGAGGTGAGCCAAATGTCCGAAGCCGAACTGGGTAAAAAGGTAGCGCCGATGGGCCGTTTCGGTACGGTGGAGGAAGTAGCGAATCTGGTGGTATTCCTGGCATCGGACGAGTCGTCGTATTCCACGGGATCCGAATTTGTCATCGACGGCGGGGCAACGGCTATCTAAGAGTCTGTACATTAAAGTGAATTCATAGGAGCGTGTTTAATCATGAAATTTGATTCCAAAGTAGCGATTGTTACCGGCGGCGCCAGCGGCATCGGGGAAGCGACGGTACGGATGTTTGCTTCCGAAGGGGCGAAGGTCGTTATCGCCGATTTTTCGGACAGGGGCCAGACTCTCTCAGAGGAGCTGAACGCACAGGGATACGATACGCTGTTTGTCAAAACAGACGTCACGCAAGAAGCCGAGGTGCAGCGAATGGTCGAGCAGACGGTCGCCAAGTTCGGCAAGCTGGACATCCTGTTCGCCAACGCGGGTATCGCCAAGGACGGACCGGCGGACCGGTTATCGTCGGACAGCTGGCAGCGGACGATCGACATTAACCTGACGGGTGTATTTTTAAGCGATAAATATGCGATCCAGCAGATGCTGTCCCAAGGCACGGGCGGGGCGATCGTGAACTGCGGATCCATTCACAGCCATGTAGGCAAGGCGGGTGTCACGGCTTATGCGTCCGCCAAGGGCGGGGTGAAGCTGTTGACCCAGTCAATGGCAGCCGATTATGCCGCCAAGGGCATCCGGATCAATGCGGTGTGCCCGGGATATATCGACACGCCGCTCATTCAGGGCAGGGACGAAGCCATTACCGCACATCTGACCGCCCTTCATCCGATGGGACGGCTCGGCAAGCCGGAGGAAGTCGCCAAAGCCGTGATGTTCCTGGCGAGCGAGGATGCTTCCTTCATCACTGGTGCCAGCTTGCTGGTCGACGGGGGATACACGGCGGTATAAGAAGAGTACCTGCTGGGCATGATAGAGTACTAAACCGATACAGCGCAGAATATGGAGTAGGGTCAACCCCCTAATGCTCCTGTTCTGCGCTTTTTTGTATTTAACGATGCCTGAATTCTATTGAATATGTAAAAGAATTTCGCTCATCAACTTGATCACAACGGGTAAGACCGGGTGGGAGTTTTCGATTTTGCTGGTCGGAAATGCCGTGTTTTGGTGGACCCGGTTATTTTTTAAGCGGAAAACAGAGTAAATATCGTGAGCGGCAGAAGGTGAACCAAGTTCTGCTATAGAAATTAGCTGTATGGCTGATATTCCGATGCTTGCACGAAGCGGCATGGATATGCGCAGCACTAAAACAGCAGGGAGGTAGCTCGTTGTGACTAACCATCCATCGCAGACGCCGGAAATTCAGGCTTATCTGGACCGGATCGGATTCCAAGGCAAGCTGGACAATGGGGCGGACACGCTGGCGGAACTGCAGCACTGCCATATTTACAGCGTTCCCTATGAAAATTTGGATATATTAAACGGTGTGCCCCTATCGCTAGACATTCCGGACCTATATGACAAAATTGTCGTGCGCCGGCGCGGCGGATACTGCTTTGAGCTCAATGCGCTGTTTGGCTGGCTGCTGGGCGAACTGGGATTTCCCGTGACCCACTATTTCGCCAGATTTTGGCGCGATGAGGATAACCTGCCCCCGAAGCGCAGGCATCATGTGCTTCAGGTCGAAGCCGAAGGAGCACGGTATTTATGCGATGTCGGGGTAGGCGGAAATGTTCCCGGCAGGCCTGTGCTGATCAAGGAGCATCTGGAACAGCCGCAGGGAACCGAATGTTATCGCCTGGACCGGGATCCGTTCTTCGGCTGGCAGCTGATGGAACGGAAAGGGGAGGATTGGCGGCTCATTTATTCTTTTGCCGAAGAGCCCCAGCTGCCGCGGGATTATGAGATGGCCTCCTTCTGGTGCGAGCATGCTCCGGAATCGATTTTCAGACAGGGTCCGATGGTGTTTATCCGCACGCCGGAAGGGCGAAACACGGTCGCTGGCGACGAGTTCAGGATCTTCGCCGGTAAGGAGGTGCGCATTCTCACTCCCCGGACACCGGAAGAGAAGCGGGAAGCGTTCAGGCAGTATTTTGGCATTGTCCTCCCTGAATAAAATGACTGCTGCTTCCATCAAGATTAGGCGTGGACAGCAGCATCATAATGAAAAGTGCCGTTTCCCTTCGGAAGGGATAACGGCACTTTTTTTACGGTTGGCGGTACAGACTAAAATACGCTCCGGACTAACCCGCCGTCGATCCGCAGCGCGGCCCCGTTGATCGCAGAGGAGAGTGGGCTGCTGATAAATGTGACGAGGTGAGCAATTTCCTCCGGCCGGATCAACCGCTGAATGATCGAGGTCGGCCGGTTTTCCCGCATGAAGCGCTGCTCCGCCTCCCCGATCGTTAACGATTCTCCCGGATACAGGGTATCGAGCATTGTCTCAACCCCCTCGGTCAGAGTGGAGCCGGGCATCACGGTATTAACCGTCACGTTCGTGCCCTTGGTCAGCTCGGCAAGGCTGCGGGAGATCGAAAGCTGCATCGTCTTGGTGGCGCTGTAATGCGCCATCTCCTGCGACGGCATGACGGCGGCTTCGCTGGCAATGAAAATAATTCTTCCGCGGTCCTGCTGCATCATGCGTTTCAGATAATGCCGGCTCAAGCGGACACCGCTCATAATGTTGACCTCAAAGAAGCGGAACCATTCCTCATCCGGGATATCGAAAAATTCGGCCGGCTCAAAAATGCCCAGATTGTTCACCACGATATCGACATCCGGATGCTGTTCCATCATGGTGAGACAGCCTTGTTCCGTTCCCAGATCGGCGACTGCGGGAACGAGTTCGGCTCCGGTATGCCGCCCCCGGATTTCTTCGATCGTTTCGTGGACCTTGTCTTCACGGCGGCCGTTAATCAGAACTTTGGCCCCTTCTGCGGCCAGTGAAGACGCGATAGCCTTGCCGATGCCGGAAGTGGAACCGGTGACAAGCGCGGTTTGTCCAGATAGCTGAAGCTCCATAATGATAACCTCCTCCATAAGAATCCCCAAATAGGATCCCTATAATTTAATCTTTTATACCACTAGTTTCCAGTTCTTCATTCTAACTGTCAAGCCTGCCGCGCATCAAAGGTTCAAAACTTCAGACATCCGTCACTTGCCAGCCGAAACCGAGGCGTTGTTTGCCTTGAGCGGAGTAACGTTTCTAGCAGAATGGCTTTGATCTATGAAAAAATGGGTCTCTTACCAGGAACACATCGATCGTGAGTTTACTATATATATCAATATCAGATAGAAGCAATCTGACAGATAACGGTTTACTCAGAAAGGAGGATCCGCCATTTTCAGATCAACCGGCATGTCCCGCAAAGAAACAATATTGTGGTTTTTCCGCGATCAAGAGGGCAGAATCCAGCTGTTCTGGCGCATTGTGCTCGGCTGGCTGGCGTTTGTGGCCGGGCTGGGTCTGGCCGTGGCCGCTGCAACGGTTGCAGGCTCTTATGGTTTTCCCACTTTGGCCCTGCAGGTGATTCTCGCCGTCGTAACCACAGGCATAAGCGTGCCCCTGATTTATTTGCTGAGGCGGTATGCCGACAGACGGCCATGGAGCGGCCTCGGGCTAAGTTCTCCGCCGTCTGGCCTGCCGTACTTTCTCCTTGGGGCAGTTTTCCTGGCGCTCCTTACCGCAGCCTCTTTGCTGATCGGCAGCGCCTTAGGCTGGCTCGAAGTCGTCGCTTTGCATCTTCCCGTGCCTACGCTGTTTGCGATTTTGATCAATACGGCCATCGCCTTTTTCTATGAGGCTTTTCCCGAAGAGATTTCCTTCCGCGGCTATTTGTTCCGCAATTTGAACACGCGGTTCCCGCGCTGGATCGCTCTGCTGATGCAGGTCGCCCTGTTTGTGCTTGCACCGGTCGCTCTCACCGCAATCATGGTAGCTGCTGGGATTGCCACATGGGATCAAATTACGTCAGACTATATCATCAACTTAATTGCCTTCGGCACGCTGCTGCAAATGTGCCGTATTCTATCAGGCAATCTATGGATGAACATCGGCTTCCACGTGGCATGGCTCGAAATGGTCCGGTACGTCGTCGTTCCGTCTTCTTCGGCGCTCATCGAGGTGCAGTACAACTCTCCGCTCGGCGCATACCTGGTCAATATCGGCTCGGTCGTCATCGGTATCATCGTGCTGCTTACCTGGTCGCTACGCAAGAAAAACAGAGTGGACTGGAACCGCATCGAGCCGGAAGACGCTAAGCAGGTAAGTTAAGTACAAGCATAATCCGGAAAGAAAAACCGATGGAAGGCGGGCTCTGTGGGAGCCCGCTTTTGTCATTCGTGCAGAACGGTGTAGACGTGCGGTATTGTGAGCAATCAGGGGGAATGGCGGGCTGGGAGGATTCCGGGCATGGTTTTCCCGTACATTTCCACCGTTTTCCTGCCTTGTGCGCTCCTTTTGGCTGAGAATATAATCAGCTTATTACACGACATATCGAAGAAGGAGAAGTCATGGGAATATGGGTGCGTGAACGGTCGTTTTACAGCATGTTTATCCGGTTAACCGTGCTGATCGGACTGCAAAATATCATTACGCTTGGCGTCAACTTGTCGGATAATCTGCTGCTTGGAGGATACAGTGAATCCGCGCTGTCCGGGGTTGCGCTTGCCAACCAGATCCAGTTTATTTTGCATATGCTGGTCATGGGCGCGGCCGAAGGGCTGGTCATCCTGTCCTCCCGAAATTGGGGCGCTAAAAATATAGACGCCATCAAACGATCCTCCAGCATTGGGATGCGGATCGCCCTGGCTGTAAGCGCGATCATGTGGGCGGTCGTTTTTTTCTTCCCGCACGGCTGCCTGTCGCTGTTTACGAACGAGCAGAACGTGATCGCTGAAGGGGCGAAGTATTTAAAGATTATTTGTTTTTCGTACATATTTTTTGCGGTGACCAACATTTTGCTGGCGGCGCTCCGCAGCGTCGAGGTCGTGCGGATCGGCTTTCTCGTTTCGCTGTCCACTTTGATCATTAATGTGTGCCTGAATTACCTGCTGATTTATGGCCACCTGGGCTTCCCCCGCCTTGGGGTGAGCGGTTCGGCCATCGCCACACTGACCGCCAGAGTGATCGAATGCGTGATCGTCCTCACCTTCGTGAAGAAGTTCGATCAGCGGATTCGCTTTAGGCTGAAAGATTTTTACAGCATCGACAAGTCTCTGTTCAAGCAGTATCTGCGAATCGGTTCGCCTGTGCTGATGGCCAACCTGCTGTGGGCCGTATCGATGGGAGCGCAGACCGCCATCCTGGGGCATATGGGTGAGGCGGCGATCGCCGCCAACAGCGTGGCAAACACCATTTTTCAGCTGGTCACGGTCATTACTTACGCATCGGCCAGCGCAACGGCGGTCATTATCGGCAAGACGATCGGGGAAGGGAATACGGGAAAGGTCATATCCTACAGCAAAACGCTGCAGCTGCTGTACTTGATCATCGGCGTGCTGACCGCGGTCCTGCTGTTTGCCGTGAAGGACGTCGTCCTCGATCTGTATGCAATATCAGAGAGCTCCAAAACGCTGGCCCTGCAGTTCATGACCATTCTGTCGGTGACGGTCGTCGGTACGGCATACCAGATGCCTGCCTTGACCGGCATTGTCCGCAGCGGAGGAGACACCAAGTTCGTCCTGTACAACGACTTCATTTTCATGTGGCTGATCGTGCTGCCGGCTTCGGCGTTGTGTGCGTTTGTGTTTGATCTGTCGCCAGTTATTACGTTTATGTGCCTCAAATGCGATCAAATCCTGAAATGCTTTGTTGCGATCGTAAAAGTGAACAGGTACCGCTGGATCCGGGTGTTCGACGAGCGGGGCGGGAAGCCGAAGGACGCCGGCGGCAATGTCGCGACCTGATGCAGGATGATCACCATCCGGCGGCGGTCTGAATGAAAGGAGCGATTCGCTTAAGATGATATGGGACTGCGCGATCATCGGCGGAGGACCCGCCGGACTGAATGCCGCGTTGGTGCTGGGGCGCTCCCGCAGGACGGCGGCGCTGATCGATAATGACCAGCCGCGAAACCGGGTCACACGGGTATCACATGGCTATCTGACGCGGGACGGCGTCAGCCCCGAACAATTCCGAAGCTTGGCATATGAGGAGATCGGGAGGTATCCTACCGTTCGCCGGTTCATGGCAACGGCTCTGGAGGTGAATGCGGCCCGCGGTGCTTTCCGCGTTATCACTTCGATGCGGGAAGAAGTGTGGGCCAGAACGCTGATTCTGGCTACCGGGCTGCACGAAACGCTGCCCCGCATTCCCGGCCTGGAGCCGCTGTATGGAAAAAGCATCTTTAATTGCGTTTATTGCGACGGCTATGAGCTGCAGGACCGGCCATTGTTTGTGCTGTCGGATCAGCCGGGACTGTATCACTTCGTCAAGACGGTTCACCATTGGAGCCGGGATTTAATCGTCCTGACAAACGGCAAGCCTGTTCTGACATCCGGGGAAAAGGAAAGGCTCCAGGTCAAGGGGTTGCCTGTTGTGGAGGAGCCGATTCATTCGTTCAGGGGAGACGGGGGGCAGTTAACGGAAGTTGTATTTCACAGCGGTGCATTCGTACCGCGAGCTGGAGGATTTATCGTACCCCATTGGTCGCAGAAGGCTCCCTTCGCGGCGCAGCTGGGCTGCCGGCCCGATGGAGCGGGCGGCATTGCCGTGGATGAACTGGGCAGAACGAGCGTGAAGGGGGTGTACGCTGCTGGCGATACCGCCCGTTTCGGGCCTTCGCAGCTGATCATTGCTGCAGGTCAGGGGAGCAAAGCCGCCATGGCAGTGAATGCGGATCTGATCGATGAGGAGTTTTGATGGGAACGATGCTCGCTGCAGAACCAAGCTCAGCATCTATAAAATCGTACATCGTATCCGTTCCACGGGCCATATTCCCGGTTTCTACTTGGGAATACGGCCTTTTTTAGTATGGATGATCCAACCGATCAAGCAATTGATCCGCCACCTTTCGCTCGTCCTCGGACAGGCTGCCGGTTTGCTTCAACTGTTCCAGTTTCCCTTTAACCTGCGCGGTATCCTGATAACTTAGTCCATAAGCCAGATGGAATACTACGGACTCGATTTGAGATGGAGTTTCCAATCCTGCGACTGCTTCAATGAACTTAACCGGTTCCCGCGTGTACAGCTCGGCCAGGATAGCGTCATAACTCTCGGTAAGCGCGCCATCCGTGCCGTTCTCCCCCCTGATGATGTTAGGATAATCTTCGGTTTCGATCTTATCCAATTGTTTATAGAGATACTCAACGGTCTCAAGCGACTTTTGGCCGCTGATCCGGTTATACGTCGTCCAATTGATCCCCGCGATTTGCCGCATCATTTGAGCCACTTTCTCCTCATCGCCAATGTCTGTCCGGGAATAGATTTCGTACAGCGCTTTTTCCGCGGAGATCTTTCCGCCTCCTTTCGGAATGACGGCCGCTTGCGGGGAACCGTCCGTCCCGGATTGACCGGCCGAATCGTCGGAAGGCTGCTGCCCGGAAGTGCTGGAGCTGCTTGGCGCAGACCCTGTAGCAACGTGATTTGAATCCGAAAAATCGGCACAGGCGCTGAGTGAGCCGCACAGTATCGCACACACGGCAAACAACGCAAATTTGTGGTTCATCCGAAATCTCAACCCTTTCTTGTTTATCTGGATACATATTCCAGACGTTATAAAGGGATAAAAGTTGCTGGGGACCGGTCGAATTAACAAATTTATACAGCGGAGGATGAGAAAATTATCGTAGAGGCATCCGTCAGAAAGGCCTTTTGACAACCCATCTTCCATAGTCAGAAACCAAGCATTACTTACGAACTATCTTCATCTGCTATAATTAGGTCTAATGATGCGTTAAGGAGGCCGCCCTAGTATGGCGAATTCAGTTTTTGAGCTGCTCGAGATCGATGACAGCCTTCCGTTTGACGTATCCCTGCACAGTGTGAATTACGTGCCCAGCCACTGGCATAACAGCGTTGAGATCATTTTTGTGCTGCGGGGAACGCTTGAGGTTTCGATTGACACGGTCAGCCATACGCTCAAGGAAGGGGATGTGCTGCTGATTAACCAGCATCATGTCCATGAAGTCATTGGGCTGGACATGAACATTATTGCCACCTACCAAATTCCAACCGCTTATTTGAAAGAACATATCGCAGGTTTTGAGGGCTTTTCCTTTGCATTTCAGGCCAGTAAGGCCGGGCCGGAATCCCGCGATGCCGTTTCCCGGCTGCGCCGGCTGCTTGCCGAGATGGTCCAGCTCAAATACAAGCAGACAGAGACGTACGAATTGGAGATGCAGGCCGCGATGCTTGGCGTTCTTTCCATCCTGGTCAAGCAGTTCAAGGTTCCGCTGTCCGAAGGCGGTATCAGTGAGCGGTACATGGACCGGATGCTGCGGATTATTACGTATATCGATAACCATTACCGCGAGCCCATCACCCTTCAGTCCATAGCGGATCGTGAGTTTCTGTCCGTGCCTTATTTATCGAAATTTTTCAGCGAAAATATCGGACTGAATTTTCAGGCTTATCTGACCAGCATTCGGTTAAAAAATGCCGTCGAGGATCTGCTGCGCCAAGAGGAAATCCCCATTGCCGACTTGGCCATGTCTCACGGTTTTCCGAACGCCAAGTCGTTCTATTCCGCGTTTAAGAACAGATACCATGTGACGCCGAACGAATATCGGAAACAGTACCGGCCGGAGCCGGGAAAGAAGAAGGAAAAATCGACTTCGAATTATATGGAGTTCAATCAATCCAGCGCACTCGGGATTATCAATCAATACCTGGAGCGGGGCGGATCGCCGGGCGACAGGGAGGTGCATTCGCTGGAAACGCTCACCCGCCAGGTGGATGCGGCCGTGAGGACCCAGGCGATATCGCATACGTGGAAAAACTTGATCACGATCGGCAAAGCCAAGGAAGGACTTCATGCCGACGTTCAGCGGCAGCTCCGTTACGTTCAGGAGCGGTGTCCGTTTCGCTTTTTGCGTTTTCACGGCATTTTTGATGACGGCATGATGGTTTACAACGAGAGGGAGGACGGGCAGCCCGCCTACAATTTCCGGCTCGTCGACCAATTATTTGATTTTCTGCTCTCCATTCATCTGAAGCCGTTTGTTGAGCTGGGGTTTATGCCGTCCGCGCTCGCGGCGGATCCGGAGAAAGGGCTCTATTTTCGCAGAAGCTATACAAGCCCGCCAAAGTCACTCGACACCTGGTGCGAGCTCATTGACCGCTTTATCCGGCACTGCATGAACCGGTACGGTCCGGCAGAGGTCGAGAGCTGGATGTTCGAATTTTGGAATGAGCCGGAGCTCGAGGTGTACTGGCCGGGAACGGATGAGGAGTACTTCGAGTTGTATTCAAGAACTTTCCATACGATGAAGAACATTTCGCGGAATCTGCGGATCGGGGCGCCAGGGCGGATTATAACGCTTCGCTCCAACTTGTTCAGCGAGCGGTTTTTTGCCTTTTGCCGGGAGCGGGATTGCCTGCCCGATTTTATCCCGTGCCATTTCTATCCGCATGAAAATCTCGAGGGCTTCTTCGAGCCGGATGAAGAACAAAGCGAGCTGCGCAAACTGGAGCCGTACCGCATCCTGCTGGAGGAGTTTCGGGGCATTTCGCCGAACCCGGATTATTTACGGGACATGCTGACCCGGGAGAAGCAGCTTCTTGAAAAGGAAGGCCTGTCGGACCGCGAGATATACCTGACAGAATTCAATTCCACGGCATTTCACAGGGAGCTGACCAACGATACGCTGTACAAGGCGGCATACATCGCGAAAAATGTGATCGATAATCTCGACCGGATTCAGGGCTTCGGCTACTGGGTGCTCAGCGACAATATCGAAGAAACGTCGGCATCCCCTGCGTTGTTCCACGGCGGGCTGGGTCTGATCGCCCAATACGGGATTCCGAAGCCGGCTATGTATGCCTACGAGCTGCTGGCCAAGCTGGGGGATCAGCTTATTGAACGGGGCGAAGGGTATATTGTGACCAAGAGCGCGAATGCCTATCAGATTCTGTGCTACAATTACTGCCATTTTGATGACCTGTATGCCCTGGGGGATACTTCGTTCGTAACACCGACCAGCCGGTACAGCGGGTTCAAAAACGAGAGAACCGTCAAGCTGGAATTCCAGCTGGATGGAATAGACAGCGGCAGGTATAAAATCGTCCGCCGATCCTTGAACCGGTCGAGCGGGAGCAGCTTTGACGTGTGGGTGGAAATGGGTGCACCGACTATCATGACCGGGGAGGATCTGCATTACATCAAGCAGAGATCAGAGCCCAGCCGCCATATCACCCACGTCGATGTGGAGAACCGCCATATGACCTGTACATTTACCATGGAACCGCACGCTGTCGAGCTCGTCGAGCTGATTCCGGTCATTTAACGCGGTGGTTATGTCAATTTTTAACCTGAATTTTCGTGGTGTGAAGTGAAACGCTTACAAACGAATTAAAAATGGCCATAAAAGACTGCAAACCGCCGCCTCTCCTGAGCTGGGCGGTTTGTTTTATAATTGGTTTGTAAACGTTTTCAACCAATGAGGAGGTCAACCCATTATGGCTAAAGCAAAAATTATCGGTCAAACGATCACGCCATTCAAACGGCTCACTTTCGGTATCATGTTCGGATATGCCTGCATGATGCTGGCTCTCATGACACCTGCAACGCTTCTATTAACTTTTAAAATGGTCGAAATCGATCCGAACGGCTATACCTCCTCCTACGGTTTGGTATCCGGGATTGGCGCCTTCTTTGCCCTGATCGGCAACCCGCTCGGCGGAGCGATCAGCGACCGGACCAACATCTCCTTCGGCCGCCGGCGCACATGGATTCTGCTCGGCCCGCTGTTTGGCTGTGCCGCACTGCTGTGGGTCGGAATGTCCACGCAGATCTGGCAGATCATTATCGGCTGGGCGATCGCCCAATTGTTCTACAACTTCGGCATGGCCGCGTACACAGCGCTGATTCCCGATCAGGTGAAGGAAGAGAAGCAAGGAACGATCTCCGGGCTGCTGGGTACCGTGTTACCGGTAGCTATGGCGCTGGGCATGGTGCTGATGACGGCCATGACGGACGCCTCCTCGACGACGAAATGGAGCCTGCTTGCGGCGATCGGGATCGTGGGGCCTATCATCAGCCTGTTTATTATCCAGGACGGAAAAGTGCAGATCGAACATATGGCACAGGAAAAGATGACGCTTGGCGAAAAGCTGAGCAGAGTCTACCCAAACCCGCGAAAATTTCCGGCGTTCAGCTGGGCGGTCGTGTCCAAGTTTCTGTTAATGATGGGGTACTGCAGCAGCTTGTACCTGACCGTTATGCTGGTTAACCGCATGGGCTATAGTGAAAGCGCTGCAACCGCAGCCGTGGCTACCATCAACATCGTGTCCATGGTGGCGATGGCGGTCACGAGTATTTTTGGCGGGGTCTTATCCGATAAGTTCCGTAAGCAAAAGCCGTTCCTGTATATCTCGGCACTCATTATTATTGCAGCCATTCTCATCTATGCCTTTATCGCGCATAACACGGCATTTATCGTAGCATCCGCCGTGATGGGACTCGGGTTCGGCTGTTTCACAGCGGTCGATATGGCGCTGGTTTCGCGAATCCTTCCGAACAAGGAAGACGCGGCCAAAGACTTTGGCATTATGAACGTAGCCAACGCGCTGCCGCAGTCGATCGTGCCGGCCATCGCACCGCTGCTGCTGAACATCGGAGGCTGGTCCTTCTTTTATATCGTGCTTGCGGTCTGCGTCGTGGCCGGGGTAGCCGCGCTCAAGCCGCTGCCTGAAGTCGGGGAGCACGCCGGTGAAAGTAATCCAACGAATCTGGAAATGGGGAGAAGCGTATCATGAAACGTAATCTGACAGACATCATCTCTCAAATGACCTTAGAAGAAAAAGCCAGCTTATGCTCGGGGCTGAATATGTGGCAGACCAAACCGGTTGAGCGCCTCGGCATTCCGTCCATTGTGATGACGGACGGTCCGCACGGCCTGCGCAAGCAGGCCAACCCCGGGGACATGTCGAGCAAGACGGTGCCGGCTACCTGCTTCCCAAGCGGAGCGGGTCTGGCCTCTTCCTGGGACCGCGAGCTGATCCGCGAGGTCGGCGCCGCGATCGGCGAGGAGTGCCAGCAGGAGGACGTGCAAATTATCCTCGGGCCTGCGGTCAATATTAAGCGGTCACCGCTATGCGGCAGAAACTTCGAATATTTCTCAGAAGATCCGTTTCTGTCCTCGGAAATGGGTGCGAGCCATGTGAAAGGCGTCCAAAGCCAAGGCGTCGGAACGTCGGTGAAGCATTTTGCGGCCAACAATCAGGAGACACTGCGCAATTCGATTAACGCTGTGGTCGACGAGCGGACGCTGAACGAAATTTACCTGCGCAGCTTTGAGGGCCCTATTATCGAAGGTGATGCCTGGACCGTGATGTGCGCCTATAACCAGGTGAACGGCGATTACTGCTCGGAGAACGATTACCTTCTGAACCAGGTGCTGAAGCAACGATGGGGCCACGGCGGATTGGTCATGACCGATTGGGGCGCCATCAACGAACGGGTGAAGGGACTAAAGGCCGGACTGGAGCTGGAAATGCCTTATGTTGGTCCGGAGCATGACCGGATGATTGTGGAGGCAGTTCAATCCGGAGAACTGGAAGAGGCCGTGCTGGATGAGGCGGTTCGCCGTCTGCTCACTGTCATATTTAAAGGATACGACGGTAAAAAGGAAGGCTTCACCTACGATGCGGAAGTCCATCACCAACTGGCCCGGCGCGCGGCCGCGGACTGTATGGTTCTCTTAAAGAATGAGGGAAGCCTGCTTCCGCTGAAGCCGGAGCAATCGGTCGCCGTCATCGGCGCATTCGCCAAGCATCCGCGATACCAGGGCGGCGGCAGCTCGCACATTACTCCGACCCGGATGGACGCTCCGTTCGATGCAATTGCGGGAATGTCTGCTGACTGTGCGTTTGCCCCGGGCTATCTGCTCAAAGGCGGCGAGGCCGACGACAGCTTGATCGAAGAAGCTGTGAAGCTGGCGCAAAGCAAAGACGTGGCCGTCATCTTTGCCGGCCTGCCGGATTCGTTCGAATCCGAAGGCGTAGACCGCACACGGCTGGATATGCCTTCCTCGCACATCCGCCTGATCGAGGCGGTCGCGGCGGCGCAGCCCAACACGGTTGTCGTACTGTCCAACGGATCGCCGGTGACGATGCCTTGGCTTCCGCAAGTCCAAGCGGTGCTGGAAGGCTATCTGGGCGGGCAGGCGACGGGAAGCGCAGCGGCCGACGTGCTGTACGGGAAGGTGAACCCAAGCGGCAAGCTGGCAGAGACGTTTCCCGTTCGGCTGGAACAGACGCCGGCGTTCCTGAATTTCCCGGGGGGCAAGAGCGAAGTGACGTACGGGGAAGGCTTGTTCGTAGGCTACCGGTATTATGAAGCGAAAAAAGAGGAGCCGCTTTTCCCGTTCGGTTACGGTCTTAGTTACACAACCTTTGCTTATGAGGATATCCGGGCTGACCGAACGTCTATGAAGGATACCGACACTGTCAACGTGTCTGTTACCGTTCGCAACACCGGTACGGTGGCGGGCAAGGAAATCGTGCAGCTGTACGTCAAGCCGCTGGAGAGCCATGTCGTCAGACCGGTCAAGGAGCTGAAGGGGTTTGCCAAAGTTCATCTGCAGCCGGGTGAAGCGAAGACGGTCCATTTTGTGCTGGATCAACGGGCTTTTGCCTACTTCAATACCGATATTCATGACTGGTTTGCCGAATCCGGCGCTTACGACATCGTTGCAGGTCCATCATCGGCGGATACGCCCCTGTCCGTCACCCTGAGCCTGGAATCGACCGGGATTCCATTCCGCAAAGTGGGGCGCAACACCAAGTTCTACGAGCTGATGGCCATTCCCGAAACGGCTGCGTTTGCCAAAGAAGCGATGGAGGGCAGCCTGGAGCGACTGAAACAGATGGGAGCTATGTTTGCAGAGAGCATGGGCGACGACGGAATCGCCGAGCTGTTCGAGGCCGTGGTGAAGTGGCGGAAGTATGACGCCCTGCGCTCGCTGTCCGGTATGATGGGCGGGGGAACGTCGGAAGCGGATTTATCGAAAATCATCGACGATCTGAACACCAAGCTGAAACTGAATTCGTAATTCCGATGATGGAGTGGAGGAAAGAGAACATGTCGAATATAAAAGCTGCGCTAAATATAGAAGAAATTCGTTATGTGAACAATCCCGATGGGCCGACGCTGGGCTATTCGGCTGCCTCGGGCGTAAAGATCCTGGAACAGGACGGCCTTTATTTCAAGGACCTGAGCAGGGACGGCCAACTGGATCCTTATGAGGATTGGAGGCTGTCGCCTGTAGAGCGGGCGAAAGATCTGGCGTCCAAGATGACGACCGAGCAAATAGCCGGTCTGATGCTGTACAGCCGGCATCAGGCGGTGCCTGCGGCGAGCGGAGGCTGGTTCTCCGCAACCTACGGAGGCAAATCCTTTGAAGAGAGCGGCGTCAAGCCATGGGAGCTGACCGATGAACAGCTTCATTTTCTGGCACAGGATCACGTGCGGCATATTCTGGTCACCACTGTGGAGAGCCCGGAGACCGCTGCCAAGTGGAACAATCGGGTGCAGGCGTTTGCCGAAGGACATGGCCTCGGCATCCCGGCCAACAACAGCTCCGATCCGCGGCACGGCTCCGATTCCAGTTCGGAATTTAACGCAGGCTCCGGCGGCGCCATCTCCATGTGGCCGGAAACCTTGGGCCTGGCGGCGACCTTCGAACCGGAGGTGACGCGGAGATTCGGGGAGATTGCCTCGAAGGAATACCGGGCATTAGGTTTGTCGACGGCGTTGTCCCCGCAGATCGATATCGCCACCGACCCGCGCTGGTTCCGCTTCAACGGAACGTTCGGGGAAGATTCGGCACTGGCGGCCGATATGGCCCGGGCGTACGTCGACGGCTTTCAGACTTCGGAGGGAGAACGCGAAATTCTGGAAGGCTGGGGCTATGACAGCGTCAACGCCATGGTGAAGCATTGGCCGGGGGGCGGATCCGGTGAAGGCGGCAGAGACGCCCATTTCGGCTGCGGCAAGTATGCGGTCTATCCCGGGAATAATTTCGGCGAGCATCTGATCCCGTTTACAGAAGGCGCCTTCAAGCTGTCCGGGAAGACGGGCAAAGCCTCGGCCGTCATGCCGTATTACACCATTTCCACGAACCAGGATACCGTGAACGGCGAAAATGTAGGCAATTCCTATAACGCCTGGTTGATCGGAGATCTTCTGCGCGATCAGTACGGATACGATGGCGTTGTGTGCACCGATTGGATGATTACGGCCGACGAGTCCCCTGCCAAGGATTCTTTCCTCAGCGGCAAGCCGTGGGGCGTGGAGGAACTGACCGTCGGTGAACGGCATTACAAGCTGCTGATGGCCGGGGTGGACCAGTTCGGCGGCAACAACGAAATCGGACCGGTGCTGGAAGCCTACGAAATCGGGGTGCGCGAGCACGGAGAAGACTGGATGCGGCAGCGGTTCGAGCAGTCCGCCGTCCGGCTTCTGGTCAATATGTTCCGGCTCGGATTGTTCGAGAATCCGTATCTTGACCCGGATACGAGCGCCCGAGTTGTCGGAAACGCCGAATTTATGCGCGAGGGGTATGAGGCCCAGCTGAAGTCTGTGGTGCTGCTGAAAAATAAAAATGCGGTGCTGCCGCTGAAGGCCGGGAAAAAGGTATATATTCCGAAGCGCTATACGCCGGCCGGAACCGACTGGTTTGGCAACCAAACCCCGGAGAAGCTGGAGTATCCGGTCAGTCTGGAGCTGGTATCCAGATATTTTACGGTGACGGATCAACCGGATGAGGCGGACTTTGGCCTGGTCTTCATCGCCTCCCCGAAATCGGGCTTCGGTTACAGCCAGGAGGACGCGGAGCAGGGAGGGAACGGGTATGTACCGATCAGCCTGCAGTACCGGACTTATACAGCCAAGCATGCACGGGAAGTGAGCCTGGCTGGCGATCCGCGTCCGGAAGACGTGCTGAATCGTTCTTATCAGGGGAAAAGCGTTACGCCTCAAAATACGACAGATCTGGACGCGGTGCTGGACACCCGGAAGGCGATGAAAGGCAAGCCGGTCATCGTGTCGATGCTGCTCTCGAATCCAGCGGTGGTAAACGAATTCGAGTCCGAAGCGGATGCGATTGTAGCCGATTTTGGCGTTCAGGCGCAGGTGATCATGGAGATCCTGACTGGCAGTGCTGAGCCTTCGGGTCTGCTGCCGATGCAGATGCCGGCCCATATGCGTACGGTTGAGGAGCAGCTTGAGGATGTGGCTCACGATATGGAATGCCATGTGGACACTGATGGCAACACGTACGGTTTTGGCTTTGGTTTGAATTGGGGCGGCGTTATCGAAGACGAGCGCACGCGGAAATACCGGAAGCGTTGAACATTGAGAGGGATCGTCAACAAATATAATAGTAGAATCCCTCTCGCAAAAAGAATAGATATCACGAAAAGCACACAATAGCTAAGGATCGCCCGCTGATAAAGCGGGCCTTTTTTTCGGACCTTCAACGCGATCGTCCGTTGGCACAGAGGCACCCCGCAATAGTTGCTTAATTAGACTCTGGTGTATGCTTTCCGTGTCTTTATAAAGTTTAGCTATATTTATTTTTGGCGTTGAGGCGGCCGGAATTCTCTGCTACAATTCCAAGCAGAAAGGCGGTCGATCTCGATGGCAAATCAATTTGCCAGTATGCCAAGCGGCTCATGCAAAGCCTATTCATAGGGCGAACCTTTGCATGGGCGGACGATCAGTTTAACAGTTCGCCCTCAGGACGTTTTATTGGATGGGCTTTGCACCTTATTTTTTCATTTTAAATAATAAGGGAGTTGAATGCATTGACCAATCCATGGATAAACAAACGTCAGCATCTCATCAATCTTCAAACACAGGTCCAGCGGCTGCTGGATGAACTTGCGAAAGACGATATCGGTGCAGGATTCCAAGCCGTAGCCTACTGGCATGGTGAACTGGTGGTGAATGCTTTTTCAGGCAGCGCCGATGCCTTAGGACAAAACCCCGTCCATCCGGATACGCTCTTCGTGATGCAGTCCTGCTCCAAAGGTGTGATTTCAACGGCGATTCATATTCTCGCCGAGCAGGGCAAGCTGGCGTATGATGAGCGGATTTCTCATTACTGGCCCGAGTTCGGGGCGAATGGGAAGGAACAGATTACGCTCCGCCAGGTCCTGACTCATACGGCAGGAGTTCCTTTGATGCCTGCGCACGCGGATATGCAGCTGGTGACCAACTGGCAGGCGATGGTGCACGAGATGGAACAGTTACAACCTATCTGGGAACCTGGCACCAAGGCAGGTTATCACGGCTTGACCTTTGGATGGATTCTAGGGGAAACGGCCGCCAGAGCGGATGGCCGGGCGATTGGCCAGATCATTCAGGACGAGATCTGCAAGCCATTAGGAATGGAGAGGGATCTGTATTTAGGTGCTCCGGCGGAAGCGGAAACCCGGATCGCCGAAATTAGCGGCGAAGCCGTACCTATCGCTTCCATGCCTGATGACATGCTGTTCAAGAGGGTGCTGCCTCCGGCTCTGGTTCCGGTTGCCAATCCGGAGTGGAACTCGGCTTGCTTCCATTCGGCAGCCGTACCAGCCGTCAATGCCGTTGCGAATGCTCAGGCGTTGGCGCGCATGTATGCTTCACTGATTGGCGAGGGCGTGGACGGCAGACGCCTGCTCAAGCCGGCCACCATAACCGAGGCAGCACAGCTGCAATTTGAAGGGACCGACGAAGTTGCGCTCGCTCCCGTTCGGTTGGGGCTGGGCTACTCGCTTAGCCAAGACGGTGATGCCATGGGCGGCAGCCGAGGGGCTTTCGGTTATGCCGGATTGGGCGGCATGATCGGATACGCCGATCCGTCGAACAGCCTTACCGTGGCGGTGCTGTGCAACCGGATGAAGGTTGGGCGGGGAGACCGGTCTCCGGATCGGCTGGTAACGGATCTGATCCGCGAGAAACTTTGTCATACGTAAATTGAATTTTATTCCTTCGTTTGGAGGGCCCGGCTTGTTTCACGGTCGGGCCTTTTATATCATCTAACAGCGGTTTCAAGAGGAATAATCGGCACGAAGCCACTTTATCAGCAAAGCTGATAAAACCTATAAGATCATTCTAATTGACCGTTCCCCCCTGCTGTGATAGGTTCAAGAGAGAAAATATGAGTAATCTACTAGGAATTATCACTAATGCATGCTACGCGAGGTGGATATTTGTTGGAACTTCAAGTAACGAACAGCCCTTTTAACCAAGAGCAGGTCGAGCTGCTCAACCGTCTGCTGCCCACATTAACCGATGCCCAGCGCATCTGGTTGAGCGGATATATCGCAGCGGCCGCCGTAACGGGTAGCGCAGTGCTGGGAACCGCCCCTATTGCGGCTGCCGCAAATGCGCCGGCTGCGTCTCCGGTAAGCACGGCACCGGCTGCACCGAAAGAGGTTACCGTCCTGTACGGGTCGCAGACCGGCAATTGCGGGTCTCTGGCCAAGAAGGTGACCAAGAGACTGCAGGATCAGGGCTTTGAGGTCAAGCTTTCTTCGATGAGCGATTTTAAACCGAACGGATTGAAAAAGGTGGAAAACCTGCTGATTCTGGTCAGCACGCATGGCGAAGGGGATCCGCCGGACAACGCCATTTCTTTTTATGAGTTTCTGCACAGCAAGCGGGCGCCGCAGCTTGAAGGCATGCCGTTCTCTGTACTGGCGCTTGGAGACACCTCCTATGAGTTCTTCTGCCAGACAGGCAAGGATTTTGACAAGCGGCTGGAAGAACTGGGCGGCAAGCGGCTCGTTCCGCGCGTCGATTGCGACGTGGACTTCGACGAACCGGCGGCGGAATGGATCAACAGCGTAGCCAGTGCGTTTGCCGAGCTTGCCGGAGCAGGAGCCGGAGCTGCACCGCAGGCCGTGCCTGTCACGGCAGATTCGCTGCTCGCATCCGCGGAATCGGAATATTCCAGAACCAATCCGTTCCAGGCCGAGGTTCTGGAGAATATCAACCTGAACGGCCGCGGTTCCGACCGCGAAACCCGGCACTTGGAAATTTCGCTGGAGGGATCGAATCTGGAGTATGAACCCGGAGACAGTCTGGGCATCTATCCGGAAAACCATCCGCGGCTTGTCGACGAATTGATCGAGGCGATGGGCTGGTCCGGCGAAGAATCCGTTCCGGTTAACAAAAACGGCGATGAGGCTACGCTGCGCGAGGCGCTGCTCCACCATTATGAAATCACGGTGCTCACCAAGCCTTTGCTGGAAAAGACAGCCGCGCTCATTTCTAACGGTGCTTTGAACGAACTGCTCGCATCGGGTCATGATGAGCTGAGAGCCTACATCGAGGAACGTGATTTGCTCGATCTGGTGCAGGATTATTCCCTGAAGGGCATCCCGGCCAGGGAATTCGTAGCCATTTTGCGCAAAATTCCGGCCCGTCTGTATTCGATCGCCAGCAGCCTGAAGGCGTCGCCGGACGAGGTGCATGTAACGGTCCGAACCGTCCGCTACGAGAACCGCGGAAGAGAGCGGTACGGCGTCTGCTCCGTACAGTTGGCTGAACGAAGCGAACCCGGATCGGCTTTGCCGGTCTATATCCAGCATAATCCGAACTTTAAGCTTCCGCAAAATCCGGATACCCCGATCATCATGATCGGCCCGGGCACAGGCGTCGCTCCATTCCGCGCATTTTTGAGCGAGCGGGAAGAGACCGGAGCCGAAGGCAAGAGCTGGCTGTTTTACGGCGACCAGCACTTCGCGACCGACTTCCTGTACCAGATCGAATGGCAGCGCTGGCTCAAGGACGGCGTCCTGACGCGCATGGACGTGGCATTCTCGCGCGATTCTGATCAGAAGGTTTACGTCCAGCACCGCATGCTGGAGAAGAGCCGGGAACTGTATCAGTGGCTGCAGGAAGGCGCTGTGGTATATGTGTGCGGCGACGAGAAACGAATGGCCCATGACGTCCATTCCACGCTGATTACGATCCTTGAACAGGAAGGCGGTCTCAGTCCTGAGGAAGCTGCCGAATATATGATTCGCATGCAGCAGGAGAAACGTTACCAGCGGGATGTCTATTAAGCGCATCCTATAGGCAAGCGAGAAGGAGAGAGCAAACATGTCTGATAACAATTTGATGTCACCAAACAGCGCGCCCCACAGCGATGTGGAGGATATCAAACGCAGAAGCAACTATTTGCGGGGAAGCCTGGTGGATACGCTGAAGGATCCGATCACCGGGTCGATCCCCGAAGACGATAACCGGCTGATGAAGCATCACGGCAGCTACATGCAGGATGACCGGGACCTGCGCAACGAACGGCAGAAGCAGAAGCTTGAGCCGGCTTACCAGTTTATGCTCCGGGTGCGCGCGTCGGGCGGCGTGGTTACCCCGCAGCAGTGGCTGATGATGGACCGGATTTCCCAGAAGTACGGGAACGGGACGATCCGCCTGACGACACGCCAGTCGTTTCAGTTGCACGGGGTGCTGAAGTGGAACCTCAAGAATACGATCCGCGAGGTGAACGAATCGCTGCTCAGCACGCTGGCCGCCTGCGGCGACGTGAACCGGAACGTCATGTGCAATCCGAATCCGTACGAGTCGGAGATTCATTCGGAAGTGTACGACTGGGCCCGTAAGCTGAGTGCCCATTTGGATCCGCGGAGCCGGGCCTATTATGAGATCTGGCTTGACGAAGAAAAGGTGGTGGACAGCCACGATCATGACGTGGAACAGGAGCCGATCTACGGTCCGGTATACCTGCCGCGTAAGTTCAAGATCGGCATGGCGATCCCGCCTTCCAACGATGTCGACGTATTTTCGCAGGACCTCGGGTTGATCGCCATTGTAGAGGACGGACGTCTGGCCGGATTCAACGTTTCGGTTGGCGGCGGCATGGGGATGACACACGGCGATCCGGCCACGTACCCGCAGGTAGGGCAGGTCATCGGATTCTGCACGCCGGAGCAGGTGATTGATCTGGCAGAGAAAACCGTGACGATCCAACGCGACTACGGCGACCGTTCCGTGCGGAAACATGCGCGCTTCAAGTATACGATTGACGACCGCGGCATCGACTGGTTTATCCAGGAGCTGACCGCGCGTCTCGGTTGGGAGCTGGAACCGGCAAGACCGTTCCATTTCGATAGCAACGGCGACCGGTACGGCTGGGTCAAAGGCAGCAACGGTAAGTGGCATTTGACCCTCTTTATCCAGAACGGACGGATTAAAGATGAAGAAGGGTATGAGCTGATGACCGGCTTGCGCGAAATCGCCAAGGTTCATACGGGGGATTTCCGGCTGACACCGAACCAGAATCTGATCATCGGCAGCGTGAGCAGCCAGAAAAAGAAGAAGATCACCGAATTGGTGCAGCAGTACGGTCTGACCGACGGCATCCATTATTCGGCGCTGCGCCGTAATTCGATGGCGTGCGTGGCCCTGCCGACCTGCGGTCTGGCAATGGCTGAATCCGAACGCTACCTTCCAACGCTGCTCGGCAAAATCGAGCCGATCCTGGAGGAAGCGGGGCTCCGTGAAGAAGAAATCGTCATCCGGATGACAGGCTGCCCGAACGGCTGCGCAAGACCGGCCCTGGCGGAAATCGCCTTTATCGGCAAGGCGCCGGGCAAATACAACATGTACCTCGGCGGCGGATTTGCCGGAGAACGGCTCAACAAGCTCTACAAGGAAAATATCGGCGAGGCCGAAATTTTGGATTCCCTGAAGCAGATTATATTCCATTATGCCAAGGAACGCCGGGACGGCGAGCATTTCGGCGATTTTACCATCCGCGCCGGTTATGTGAAGGAAGTCCGCTCGGGACAATTCTTCCACGCCTGATGGCATAAGCAGCCGAATCGGCAGTGGCTCGGTACGCCGCGGGCGGTCATAACGGCAGCGCAAAAAAGTGCAGTCCCCAGCGGACTGCACTTTTTTGCTGTATATAAACTCATAGATTGATCACGGCGACAGTGAGCACTGCCGTCATGCTGCCGACGAAGCTGCCGACCAGGCAGTCCGAAGGGTAGTGCAGTCCGAGATAAATCCGGGAAATACAGACGATGAGTGCCATAACAAGCAGCAGGACGGCGACCCAAGAGCCCATAAACAGAAACGGCGTAATGATGGAAAAGATGGCCGTCGAATGCCCGGATGGGAACGAGGGGTCCTTCAGCGGGTTTTTGCCAACCCTAACGCCTTCGAGGGCGAGGTAGGGGCGAATCCGCTGGACCTTGCGTTTAATCAGGGTTGTAATCAAAAAGCTGATGGCCAGCGCGGCAAAGCTCTGCAGACTCGTCGTCCGCCACGGCTCGGGAGCAAACAACGCTACCGACAGCGTCAGGGTGATCGTAAACAGCGCGCCGCCCAGGTGAGTCAGCATGCGCAGCATAGCATGGAGCATGGTCGGATTCTGAGTGCGGTTAATCCAGTGGAATACGCGCCGGTCCCAGCCGTGCGCCTGCTCCATATAACGGGTGATGATCATGCATCGGTCCTCCTCAAAAATGTGTTTTTTGCATCGAATGGTCGTCAGCTTCCGAAGCTGAACCCTATTGCCTCATTGCCTCGAATGAACCTTGGTACGCTTGCGCCATTTCAGGTAAACGTAAACGGCCAGAATGGCGAACACGGCGGCCACGACGTATTTCAAAAAATGCTCCGTCCAGGTCAAGACCAGCTGCCACTGATTGCCGAAAATGTAACCGATCCCGACAAAGACGGTAACCCAGAGCGCGGATCCCGTGTAGGCGTACAAGGCGAAGGTGCGATAAGGGACGCGGATGATCCCTGTAAAGTAGCCGATAAACTGCCTGACTCCCGGAATGAAATAACTGAACAGCAGCAGCTTGTTGCCGTATTTGTGATATACCCTGGCGGTCTTTTCCACATGCTCCGGTTTGAGAAACAGCCATTTCCCGTAGCGCTCAATCAGCGGCTGACCCAGCTTGTACCCTAGCACGTAAGTAACCGTCAGCCCGACGATGGAGCCGAGGTAGGCGGCACCTAGAGCCGGAAGCAGGTCCAGTACGCCTTTATAAGACAAATACCCGGTGTAGGTAAGCGTCGTATTGCCTGGCGGGATCGGCAAGGCGATGGCATCTAGCGGAAGTCCGAGAAGCAGGACCCAATATCCGTACTGTCCGAACAGCCGCTCGATATATCCCAGCACATCCATAAGAATCTCCTTATCGTGATTGTAGTTGTGCTTTCCATTTTAATTAGCAAAGATTAAGAACGGATGAACAGAAAGCTTAAGAAAGTATTAAGCCGTCTGCCCGATTTCTTAACAGTCCGGAAGAACTTGTATTTCCATGATACGCAAATTTTTGCCGGAACAAAACCGTCTCCGGTTGGGGCGGAAACCCGTCTTAAGACCAGGTTTTTCTTGCGGCGCGATTTTATATAAAATTGTCGTAATATTATACTGTATTAACGGTTTTTCATGTGTTAGATTAAGGGCATGATGTCTTAATATTAAATACTGAGGAGCGCTGGATATGATCAGAATCGGTAAAATAAGCTATTGGCATGTGCATGCATGGGACTATACGAAACAGGCTGAGGCTCATCCGGGTGCGGAAATCGTGGCTGTGTGGGACGAAAATCCGGAGCGTGGGCAAGAAGCCGCCGATAAGCAGGGTGTAACTTTTTACGCTTCATTGGATGAAATGCTCAGCCGTGACGATATCGATGGGGTCATCGTGGATGCGCCAACGAACATGCACCGCGAAGTCATGATCAAAGCCGCAGAAGCCGGCAAGCATATTTTTACGGAAAAGGTTATTGCCGCAACGCTGAGCGAGGTCAACGACATTATTGCGGCTGTGGAGAAAAATAACGTGAAGCTGACCGTATCCCTTCCCCGACTGAACGACGGCTATACGCTGGCGATCCGGGAACTTCTGGACCAGGAGCTCCTGGGCAAGGTAACTTATGTACGTGTGCGCCTGTCCCACAACGGGGCGACGGCCAATTGGCTGCCAGCGCATTTTTATAAGAAGGAAGAGACGCTCGGCGGCGCCCTGATCGATCTTGGCTGCCATCCAATGTATTTGACGCGACTTTTCTTGAGAGAAGAGCCTGTGGACGTGAGCGCGCAATTTGGATACATAACCGGAAAAGAAGTGGAAGACAACGCGGTTGCGACTTTGTCTACGAAATCAGGCGCAGTAGGCGTCGTTGAAGCCGGATTCGTGAACAACTTTTCGCCGTTTACCGTGGAGGTGCACGGCACTGAAGGAACGATCCTGTTCGGAACGCCGGACAGCAAACTGCTGCTTCGTACGACCCGCAATGAGGAATACAAGGATGCCTGGGTCGAGATTCCGGTTCCGGCCAACCGTGAAAGCGCGTTTGAGCAGTGGATCAGCCATATCGAACAAGGCACAACTGCCGATGAAAACATCGCGATGGCGATCGAATTGACGAAGCTCATGGAAGCGGCCAATCTGTCGAACGCGGAGCGCCGCGCCGTTAAACTGAACGAACTGCAAGGCTAACCATCACAGAACTTATCAGACATAAGGATGTTGCTGCAATGATGAATAATTTTCCATACGAAGCTATGCAGGGACGCCAGGATGCTTTGGAGCGTCTGGATTTACGCATCTATTGGGGAAATTATGAGATTCGGGTGATACGTTTTCATTTGACTTCTTTTCCTCCGGGGAAAATCGTATCCTTTCACAAGCATGCCGAGTTCGAGTTTCACTTTATACCGCGCGGCAAGGGAACGGTGATCCTGGTGGATGAACCCTTTGCTCTTCAGGAGGGTATGTTCTATCTGACGGGGCCGGAGGTGCTCCATTACCAGGAAGCGGATCCCGAGGAATCGATGGATGAGCTGTGCCTGCACGTGGATATCCGGGACCTGTCGCAGGTGCCGGATGCCGGCCAGTCGCCGCGTCCATACGCCGATCCGTGGGAGGCGGCCGAGGCGCATGACTGCATCGAGAAGCTGCGGACGCTGCCGCTGAAGCCCGTGATGGATACGTACAGGGCGATGCCGTTTTTCCTGGAAGCCTTCAACGCCTCACAGCAAAAATATTTAGGTCTGTATACAACGATCAAAAACTGCATCATTCAAATTCTGCTCCGAGCCGTGCGCGCTTACGAGCCGGAACCAAGGGAGGCGGAGCTTCCGTCCCGGGACATGAAGGCCTACCGGTACCAGCTGGCTCTGGAATACATCCATGCCAACTCTTCCGGCGAAGTGGTGCTGGAGGATGTGGCCGACAAGCTGCATATCAGCTCGAGGCAGCTGCAGCGGATCATTAAGGATCAGGGGGGCGGGCGGTCCTTCAGCGAAATTTTGGAGGATTTCCGCCTGCAGGAAGTGTGCCGCCAGCTGGTGGAGACACGCTGGTCCATCGAGAAAATCGCCGTACAGGGCGGATTTTCCAGCGGAAGCTATCTGCATACCGTTTTTCGGAAGAGGTACGGCTACACGCCGTCGGAATACCGGAGAAAGAACGCGAAAGTATAGGAGGATTACGATCACGTGGGAAAAACAATTCGGATTGGCATTATCGGAAGCGGGGGCATCGCCGGAGCGCATGCCCGGGCTTACAAAGGAATCGAGGATGTTCAAATCGTCGGGGTGGCGGATATTCTGCCAGACAAGGCGCAGCAATTCATTGAGCGTTGGGACCTGCCGGATGCGACCGGCTTTGACGACCACCGCAAGCTGCTCGAGCTGGATCTGGATGGCGTAAGCATCTGTACGCCGAACGTGGCGCATTACCGCACAACGGTGGACGCCCTGTCGGCCGGCAAAAACGTCATGCTGGAGAAGCCGATGTCGGTCACGCTGGACGAAGCGGTCGAAATGGTGCAGGTTTCCAAGAAAACCGGAAAGATGCTGAATGTCGGTTTCCAGCCGCGCTACGACCCGAACATGGCCATCATTAAAAATATGGTCCAGAACGGGCAGTTGGGTAAAGTGTATTACGTGGAAACCGGGGGCGGACGCCGCCGCGGCATGCCGGGCGGAACGTTTATCCGTCAAGATATCGCCGGCGCAGGCGCAATGGCCGATATCGGCTGTTATTCGCTGGATCTGGCGCTCAACACGCTTGGCTATCCGAAGCCGCTGACCGTCTCCGCCTATACCTCGAACTATTTTGGCACCAATCCGAAATACCACGCGGAAGCCGGACAATTTGACGTTGAGGATTTCGGTGTGGCCATGGTCCGGTTCGAAGGAGACCTGGTCCTGAACTTCAAGACGTCCTGGGCGATGCATATGGATACGCTTGGTGCGACGATGTTCCTCGGCACAGATGCGGGCATGAAGGTGCTTCCGGCAGGCAGCGGCCCTTGGAGCGGGGTATGGGATGGGCATGTCGGGTCCATCTCGCTGTTCCATGACATCCAGGGACATCATACCGAGAGCAATATTCCGCTCATCAAGCATGAAATTAATGTGTTTGAGGAGAAAATCAAGGATTTTGTCCGCGCGCTGCGTGAAGGGACGCCGGCTCCGATTCCAGGCGAGGAAATTTTGCGGAACCAGGCCATTATTGACGGCATTATCCGCTCCGCGCAGACGAAGAAGGAAGTCGAGATTCATATTCCTGATCTCGTGTAACCGCGCTAATCAAGTCCATTGCTTTAACCAACATGGTTACAGCAGTCCGAATTTCCCGCTCTGGGATCTTCGGGCTGCTTTATTTTTTCGGATTTCCGTCTGGCACAGGTGTTATCTTTTTCGGGAAATAGGCAAACCTGATTTTGGGAGACCTAAAACCAGAATACAGGAGGACGAGTGCAAGTATGAAAAAAATGGTGATGTCCGTCTGCCTCAGCGCCGGATTTCTGCTCGGATCCGCCGCCGCAACACCGGCTGCTTATGCCAATTCGGAAGAGCCGCAGCTGAAGGTGAAAATCGTGGATTCCAAAGGCGGAGAAGTAGGAACGGCGCTTCTGACTCAAAAAGGAGCCGCCGTTCAGATCCATATCGAAGCCGCGAATTTGCCGCCTGGTGAGCACGGCATTCATTTCCACGAAAACGGCAAGTGTGATCCGCCTGACTTTAAAACAGCCGGAGCCCATTTCAACCCGACCGGCAAGCAGCACGGCTTCCATAATCCGAAGGGCTATCATGCCGGAGACCTGCTGAACATTCAGGTGAAGCAGGACGGGACGGTAACCGCCGATTTGGAAACCCAGTCCGTAACGCTTAAAAAGGGAGCCGACAATTCGCTCCTGAAGCCGGGTGGAACCGCGATCATCATCCATGAGAAAGCGGACGATTACGTGACCGACCCGTCGGGGAACTCCGGCAACCGGATCGCCTGTGCGCGGATTGAATAGCTGCGGCCTGCCGTCAGCATTCCTGGCTGCCGATAGCGATGATATACACTCCTGAAGGAAAGATGCCTTCAGGAGTTTTTTTGTGTTCTCGCCATATCACAAGCACACATCGGAACGGGATTGTTATCGCTTGCAAAAAAATCGTTGCCCGGTCCATATTCCTGTGATATATTAAAACTCCTTCCATTTTTTCCACATGATCGGCTATTTCACCGCCAATGATTCTTCAGGAAGCGAAACGACCCCATCATAAAACAGGAGGAACCTCTGTTGTGAACTGGCTTAAATGGGATTTGAACTTGCAAATCCGGCTGATCGGCGACACACTTTTCAATTTGCTGTTTTGGATGTACTTTCCTTACATGACCTTGTTTTTCAGCGACTCGTTCGGCAAGACCGCGGCCAGTATGCTGATGGCTGTTCCCCCCTTGGTCAGCCTGCTCGGGAGCTTGTTCGGCGGGTATCTGGCGGACCGCTTCGGCCGGAGGCCCGCCATGCTGCTCGGGGCCTGCATGCAGTCCTGCATGTTTGCCGCCTTTGCGTTATCCCCGTCCCATTGGCTCGATTATGCCGCATATATCGGACTCGGGCTGGGAGGGGCGATCTATTCGCCGGGAAGCTCGGCCATGGTGGCCGACGTCACTCCGGAAAAGGATCGGCGGATGGTGTTCGCAACCTTCGTGACGGGCAGAAATATCGGGGCGGTCTTTGGCCCGGCGCTGGGTTCGGTATTCTTCTTCCAGTACCGGCACGAGCTGTTGTGGACCTGCACGTCGGTAACGCTTCTGTACTTTTTGACCATTTTATTGTTCAGCAGGGAGACGCTCCCGGCATCGGCAAGGATGAATCGTACCCGCAGCAAGCTGACCGCTATCTTGAAGGAGCAGGTGGTAGGTTACGGCGTCATTTTTAAGGACAAGGTATTTGCGCTCTATATTGCCGCGGGCATCCTGGTGACGATTGCTTTTATGCAGCTGGATATGTATTTGGCGATGTATGTCAAAGAATACGTGCCGGGACAGGCGCTGCTGTCCTTCAGCGGCTGGACGCTCAACCTGAGCAGCGCACAGGTATTCGGGTTGATGCTTGGCCTGAACGGTCTGCTGTTCGTGCTGTGCGTTCTTCCAGTAACCAAGCTGTTCGAGGGCTGGTCCGAACGGAACATCCTGATCATGTCGGCCTTGCTGTTTGGCGGAGGGATGTTCCTGATCGGTTTGACGACGCAGGTGTGGCTGCTGCTGGTGTTTACGTTTGTGTTTACGATCGGCGAGCTGTCGCGGAGTCCCGTCACCGACAGCTTTATCAGCAAATATGCGCCTGAACACGCCAGAGGGCAATACATGGGGGCGGCGAATCTGCAGTTCTCGGTCGGCCGGTTTATCGCTCCGGTCACGATAATGCTGTCGTCGTGGTTTCCGCCGGTGGTCGTGTTCGGCTTCATCTTCCTGGCAACAATCCTCAGCTCGCTTTTGTATGTTCAGGTTTTTAAAATCATTCCGGCAAGCTACTACGAGAAGAAAGCCGAAATCACAGGTTGAACCCAAACAAAGCCGTTCAAGAGCGGAGGCAATCCGCATCGCTTGAACGGCTTTTTTTAGGCTGTTATTCGGCTGCTGCCGGCATTCCCGCCTGAACGGGTCTGCCTGTCGGTGCATGGACAGGCTGGTCGCGTATGACGGACCCGTCCTGCAGATGCAGCCAGGTGTCAAAACTCCGCTCCCCTTGCGTGAGCCGGATGACCCGGGCGCCGGGCATGAATGGCTGATCCAGATAAGCGTTGCGGGTGGTCCGTCCGTAACAGAGGCGGATACCGTGCAGCGTTACCCAAAAATCGTTGCCGTGATCATGGCCGACAAAGGTACCGAGAATGTCCCCCATCTCAACCATGCTCGCAAAAAAACCGGTGTTGATCCAGGGCGCGCAGCAGTGACGGTCAAGCTTGTTCCCATAACAGACCGAGAAATCCCAAATATCGTTATATTCGGGCAGCGGGATATGGAAGAAGGCTAGCGATGGAAGCGGGACTCCGCCGTTGCCTGCCGTAAGACGGTAGGACTGCTGTGTATACCATTCTATCTGGCTGCGGCGGATCCAGTCGTAAAATCCGACGCGCAGATGCTCCAGCGGCGAGTAGCTGCCCGAATCCAAAAAGTAAAGGGCGGCCTCCACGTTGTCCCGGTGTGAATCCCGGATTTCCAGACAATAGTTGCCGGTGCCCTTGACGTGGGGCGGATCGGGAATCGCATAGCAGTATCGGTGGGACAGCTGCAGGGCATGAAGCTGTTCCCGCGTCATATCCGGAGCCTCGGAGTCGTGGTTTCCAAAGACGGCTGCCCAGGGTATGCCCATCTGCTCGGGAACTGATACTGCATCCCGGAACGCTGCGGCCGGGTTGGGGCTTTTATTGCTGGCGATCACGTCACCGGTGTAGACGACCAGATCGGGCTGTTCCGCCTCTATAATCCTTCGCATCATATCCTTCATTTGAAGCTCTTCATCATCAGGCTCGCAAAACTCCGTATCGGTAAATTGGACGACGGTAAACGTGCCGTCCTCGCGAAACCGCAATGTTTTCCTCATCTGCCTATCCTCCCGCTATGCGTTTTCCGGCATGGACCGGGTCTGGAGCAAACCGGCAGGGACTACGGCATCCCAGGCATCCGGAATGTCCAGGCCGAGGGCGGCTGCGGCGACAGCCGCGGTGTCCACGATCGAGATTTCCCCGATGGTTGTTCCCGGCGCGATTCCCGGTCCTACGCAGCCCCAGAACACATTTTTGTCCATTGGATGATCGCTGCCGTGGCTGAATTTGTCGTCGCCCCCGCCGCCGTGGTCGGTTAGTAAAATCACCAGGCTGTCTTCAAGAAGTCCCAGCCGCTCAAGGGTACCGAGCACCTGACCGAACAGGACGTCATTTTGTGTAATCGCATTCAAATATTCCGGAGAGTCCGGTCCATAGCCATGCTTATGTCCGGCCGCATCTGGTTCATCCAGCTGCATGAACAGCAGTTTGACGTCCGGATTCTGTTCCAGATAGTTCTGGATGGCCTGAACCAGATCGGCATCCGGCAGAGATTCCTTATGTATTCCGATGCCATCCTCAACGATCCCGTCATTGATCGGGCTCCAGCTGGTGAAGGAGGCGAGCTTGGCCTCGGGCCATGCCTTCCTTGCAAGCCGGAATACGGAAGGGTAAGGCGATTCGGCAGGATAAGGCTCGCTCGCAGCGACCTCGTTCGTTAGCCCGTGCTTCTCCGGCACGACGCCGTGAAGCACGGAGCCCCAGCATTCCGCGCTGATTGTAGGCGACTGCGCCTGGGCGTCATAGGTGACGGCCCCTTTTGCCAGAAAAGCGTCAATGACCGGTGTAGCCGTGTGCTGAATAAAGCTGCCGGCGCCGTCCATTCCCAGAATGAATACGCGCGAAACGGCATTTACATTGCTCATGGGTCAACCTCCCCAAAGATGATTTCGCTTTCATAGGATCGATCAGCCCCTAGCATAAAGATTCCCGTACGGGGTGTCAACCACCATTTGGGAATTAGGCAAACAAGTCATCAGAGCGTTAGCAGGAAGTCATCATCGTGGTAGCCGGACTTTGCTTGCACCGTATAGAATCGGATTTGTAAGGGGTTACAGGTCACGAAACGACAAAAAGGAGTGAGATCATGCAAGAGGCGGTGCAGCTGGACCGGAATGCGGTGAGCACGGCAAAGATCCGGCGGGTTTCCACGTTCCGGAGACAACTGAAGAAATACAAATGGCTGCTGCTGATGACACTGCCGGGAGTCATTTATTTATTCATCAACAACTATATCCCTATGTACGGCGTCATCCTGGCTTTCAAAAATTACAATTATGTCGACGGTATTTGGGGAAGCGAATGGGCGGGACTGGACAACTTTAAATTTTTGTTTAACTCCCAGGACGCCTATGTCATTACGAGAAACACCTTTCTATACAACTTCGTGTTTATCGTCCTGAATCTGGTGCTGGCCGTCCTCGCAGCGCTGCTGATTAACGAAATCAGGGACAAGGTCATCACCCGGTTCTACCAAAGCACCTTTCTGCTGCCGCACATCATTTCCATGGTCGTTGTGGCGTACCTGGTCTACAGCTTTCTGAATGTGGAAAGCGGACTGGTAAACCGGCTTATCGCCAAATGGTTCGGTGCTGAAGCCGTTTCCTGGTACGGCGAGCCCCGCTATTGGCCGTATATTCTCGTGATCGTTAATGCGTGGAAGAACGTAGGGTACTTGTCGGTCATCTATTTCGCCGCAATTATCGGGATTGACAAGGAGTATTACGAGGCGGCAACCATCGACGGCGCCAGCAAGTGGAAGCAGATGACGCGGATTACGATCCCGCTGATCACGCCTGTCCTTACTACGATGACACTGCTTGCGGTCAGCGGAATCCTCCGAAGCGACTTCGGCTTGTTCTACCAAGTGCCGATGAACACGGGCGCGCTCATCCCGACCACGAATACGATCGATACGTTCGTGTACCGGGCGATGACGCAGTCGGGCGACATCGGGATGTCCTCGGCAGCGGGCTTCTATCAATCGGTCGTCTGCTTTGTTCTGATTCTGGCGGCCAACGCAGCCGTCCGGCGGATCAATAAGCGCGACGCTTTGTTCTAGGGAGCCGCATGCAAGCGTACATTGATTTTTCCAAGAAAGGTAGAGGAACGTCATGAGGACAGCAAGCGTGAAAAAAATCATCGGCCCTTCCTTGATCCACCTGTTTTTCTGGGCTTTTACACTGGCATCATTGATTCCGTTTATACTGATTTTTATGGTGTCGATCTCGAGCGAGGATTCGATCCTACAGAAGGGGTATTCCTTATTCCCCAAGGAAATCAGCTTTGCCGCGTACCAGTTTTTGTTTAACGATTTCTCGGAGATTGCCAAGGCTTACGGTATCACCATCCTGACGACGCTGATCGGAACGGTGGTTAGTTTGCTCATGACCGCGTTGTTCGCCTATCCGCTATCCCGTCCGGATTTGCCCCTGCGGCGTACGTTATCGTTCTATATATTTTTTACGATGCTGTTCGGCGGGGGAATGGTGCCCTGGTATATGACGTACGTCAACATGTTTGACCTGAAAAATACGATTTTCGCCATGATCATTCCCAATCTGCTGCTGAGCGCCTTCAACGTCCTGCTGATGCGAAGCTTCTTCTCATCCACTATTCCGGAGTCGGTCGTGGAGTCGGCGACCATTGACGGAGCCAGCGAAATCCGGATATTTTTCAGCATCGTGCTGCCCCTGTCGCTGCCGATCATGGCGACCATCGGGCTGTTCAACACGCTGTCTTATTGGAACGACTGGTATAACTGCATGCTGTTTATTGATAAGCCTGAGCTGTACAACATTCAGTACTTGATGACCAAAACGTTAACCAATATCCAATACCTGCTGATGAAATCGGGAAGCTCCGCCCAGGTAGGCGAGCTGCTGGCCAAGATGCCCCGGGAAACGGTCCGGATGGCGCTGGCCATCGTCGGGATTGCTCCGCTGCTGTTCGCTTACCCGTTCTTCCAGAAATATTACATCAGCGGGATAACGAGCGGCGCCGTCAAGGGCTGACTCTACATCATTTAATCGTTGAGAGGAGAAGCGTCGACAATGAAAAAAGCCTACCATTTAGTGCTGATCATGATGCTGTGCGGAATGCTTGCCCTGACGGGCTGCGGCAAAGGAGGTGCAGGTGACTCCGGCGAAGCTTCGGGCACGGCCGCCGGCGGCTCCGGTTCGGACAGCGGCACCGGTCTGAAGCCATATAAAATTACGCTGGTGTATCCGGCGTCCGCACCGAAGGATTTGCAGCTGGTCCAGGATGAGATGAGCAAATACCTGACGGAAAAAATCAACGCGACGATCGAGCTGAGGCCGATTGAATGGGCGTCATGGGATGACAAGACCAACCTGATGAAGATTTCCAACGAGCCGTTCGACCTGCTGTTTACGGCAAGCTGGTTCTCGTATGCCAAGGATGTGGCCAAAGGCCAGTTCGTGGAGCTGGACGAACTGATGGCGCAGTACGGCAAGGACATTCCGGGAATTCTCGGAGATGACTTCATTAAAGGCTCGAAGATCGGCGGCAAATTGTACGCGCTGCCGACGAAGAAGGAATTCGGACAGGGCTTCGGTTTCCTGCTCGACAAGAAGCTGGTGGACAAATACAAATTCGATATCAATGGCGTCAAGTCGCTGGAAGATATGGAAGCGATGTTCAAAATGATTAAAGACAACGAGCCAGGCGTGACCCCGATCGTCTCCAGCAAGTTCACGAATACTTGGAGTGCGGCCAATTACGACGGAATCGTGGCGAATCTGGCCGTTCCGCGGGGAAGCAAGGAACTCAAGGCGATCGATACGCTGGAGGATCCCAAGTTCATCGACTTCTTCAAACGGATGCATCAGTGGTATCAGAAGGGCTGGTTCGACAAGGACATTCTGACCTCGGACGCCGACCAGGGAATGAATATGATTAAAGCCGGCAAGGCGTTCGCCGTAGCCCAATCCCTGAAGCCGGGCAAAGACAAGGAGATGAGCGTCACGACGGGCGTGGACCTGGTACAGGTCGAGACGGCGGAACCGTTCACGACGACGGGAGATGCGCAGGGGGCGATGCTCGGCATTTCCCGGACATCCAAGGATCCGGCGCGGGCCATGATGTTCCTCAATCTGCTGTACAACGATCCGAAACTGCTCAACATGCTGGATTGGGGCATTGAGGGCAAGCACTACGTAAAAAAATCCGACCAGGTCATTGATTATCCGGAAGGCGTCACTGCGGACACGCAAACCTACCCGAATCCGGGAGGCTGGATGTTCGGCAACCAGTTCAATTCTTATCTGTGGGCGAACGAGGATCCGAACAAGTGGAAGGAATTCGAGAAGTTCAACGAGCGTGCGGAACGGTCGATCGCCCTCGGATTTGCTTTTGACCAGGAGCCGGTCAAATCGGAGCTGGCCTCCATCGCCAACGTGGAAAAAGAGTTTGACGCCACGCTCCGCTCCGGTGCCGCGGATCCGGAGAAAATCATTGCCAAGTGGAAGGAAAAACGCAAGGCGGCCGGCTTTGACAAAGTCAAGGCGGAAGTAGACAAACAGCTCGCCGAATGGGCGAAGGCGAATCCATAACATCGGCAGTTACGAGGGAATCTCCAACCGGGATGGCTTAAAACCGGGGATGGGGATTCCCTATTCCCCTTCCTGAAACACTTTATTTTGACAAAAAGGACCGACAGAGCTATGAATATCAAACGTTCGCTGCGCAGCAAATTAGTGATCGGCTTCATTGCCATTACGCTTCCGCTCTTCCTGCTTTTGCTCTATAACAATTACTACGCGATGAACACGGTCAGGGAACAGGTGGCCGATTCGAACAAAAACTCGATCATCCTGTATTCAAGCCAGATCGAGGCGGCGCTCAACAAGGAGATCAAGTTTTTGTACAACTTCGCCGTCGAGGATCCCAACATAGCCGCGCTGTCCCAGCTGCTGAACGATGAAGACGAATACGTTCTGGCCAAGGCCCGGATCCTGAACAGCCTTACGCGCTATCACCGCTTCGATAACAGCGTGGACCTTCAGTTCATCTATTCGGTGCAAAACCATGATTTGTTCAATACGCTGATCAAGACGCAGTCTTATGATGAACTGCAGTCGATTCAAATGGCTATTCAGCAAGTGGTGAAAAATGCCCGTCCGGACAGCCCTGTGTTCATGCAGTGGAAGGCGATTCCATACAGCAAGGGCAAATACGCCCTGATCCGGCTTGTGGATGCGGGTGACGGTTTCTATTTAGGGGCGTTCGTTCAGCTGAAAAACTTGATGATCCCGCTCGATCTGGTTCATCTCGGGGAGGACGGCTACGCCGGCTTTCTGAACGAAGCGGGCGAATTGATCACCAGTTCGGCGTCTCCCGATTCGCCCAAGCTGGACACCCCGCCGGTCGAAGATACAACCGATACCTATCAGGCCGTAAAGGCGGAAGGAAGACGGTATATCGTGGTCCAGCACCCGATCCAGAGTACGGAACTCAGCCTGGGCGCCTTTATTCCGGAAGCCCGGATGCTGCAGAATCTGTACCACTTCAGAAGGGGGATCCTGATGATTTCCGTCTTGGCGGTCATCGTCCTGATCATTTACTTGATCTACTTGAACGATATCATCTTGAAGCCGATGAACAGCTTGATCCGTGGTATGCGGAGCATCAAGAACGGCAATCTGGCTTACCGGCTGAAGCCTTCCAAATCGAAGGAATTTATGATCATCAATGAAACCTTTAACAATATGGCTTCCGAAATTCAAGAGCTGAAAATCAGCGTGTACGAGGAGCAGATCAAGGCGCACAAAGCGGAGCTGAAACATCTGCAGCTTCAGATCAATCCCCATTTTCTGCTGAACTCAATCAATATCGTATACAATTTGGCCCAAATACAAAATTACGGCGTCATTCAGCTGATGTGCCTGAATCTCGTTCAATATTTCCGCTTTGCGACCCGGACGAACCAGGTGGCCGTGACGATAGCGGAGGAGATGGAACATTTGGAGAGCTATATCCGGATTCAGCAGGTCCGCTTTCCGGAACAGGTGACATACGCCTGCCATTTGCCGAAGGAGCTTGCCCAGGCGGCGGTTCCGCCGCTGCTCATTCAACCGTTTGTCGAAAATGCGATGAAACACGGATTTGATTTTATGGACCATCCGTTTCATATCGATATCCGCATCGGTCATGCAGGAACGGGAGAGCTGACGATCGTCATTGCCGACAACGGCGCCGGGTTTGACGAAGAGACGCTGCAGCTGCTGCAGACAGGGGCATATATGGAGAGTCGAAGCGGCGAGCATCTGGGCGTTACGAACGTCCTGTACCGCTTGAAGCATTTTTTTGGCAGCGATGCGGGACTGTCATTTGGGAATGCTCCTGAGGGCGGCGCTGTCGTTACGCTGACAATTCCCCTCCGGAGAGTGGAGGAGTTCGCTTCCTAATCTTGAACAGAACTGGAGGGAACCTGATGTATAAAGTGCTGATCGTGGATGATGAGATGTATGCCGTTATGGGAATCAAGAGCGGTGTCGATTGGGAGGCGCTGCAGGTTTCAGAGATTTACGAGGCGTATAATCTCAGGGACGCGCTGAAAGTGTTCGAGCGTACGGCGATCGACGTGATGATCTGTGATATCGAAATGCCGAAAGGAACCGGAATTGAGCTGCTGGAGCGCGTTAATGACATTTCGCCGGAAACCGAAACGATATTTTTGACGGCACACGCCCATTTTGATTTTATGCAGCGGGCGATTCAGCTCGACGGATTTGACTATCTGCTGAAGCCGATTGAGTACGACGTGCTGAAGTCGTCGATCGCCAGGGCGCTGGAGTCTGTCAGGCAGGAGCGGGAGATGACGGAGCTGAGGGCAAGGTACAATGAAACCTGGCAGAAGAGAAAAGGACTGATCACCGAGAAATTCTGGAACGACGTCCTTACCCGGCGCATCAATTGCACACCGGATAACGTGCTTAAAATTTTGCAGGAACATGAGCTGCTTGCTTTATCGGGGACGACCTTCATGCCTGTTCTGGTCAGCGTGGAATCGTGGATGCGGGAGTACAGCACCCGTGATGAGGAAATGATGGAATACAACATCCGCAAAGCAGCGGAGGAGATGCTGCTCGATCCCGGCCGCGGTGAGGTGATCCAAACCAAGCAGGGGGTCAACGTTGTTATTTTGTACGGTCCGGAAGATGGGGAAATACGCGAAGATACATTGTATGACCGCTGCATGGCCTACCTGGAGTCCTGCCGGCGTTATTTTCACTGTACCTTATCCTGTTACATCGGGAAGCCGTCGACATTATTCGAAATTGGCGAAACCTATCAAAAGCTGCTTGAGATGGAATACGGCAATTTGAACAAATCGAATGAGGTGTACCGGCTGGCCGGGTTCGAACCGGAAAGCGGCCAGGTGCCTGCTGCCAAGCTCCGGAATTGGATACAGCTGCTGGAGCTGGGAAAGCTTGAGGATGTAGAGCGGGATCTGAAGACCTGCCTCGCCGCCCAGCGTCTTATCCCCGTAATGTCCGAGAAAGAGAGCCATCCTTCGGTCATTCAACGCGTCCAAGGCTACATTGCCGAGCATCTCCATGAACCGATCACAAGGGAGCAGCTCGCCTGTTGTGTGCATTTGAACCCGGCATACCTATCCCGTCTGTTCAAGCGGGAAACGGGAGAGTCCATTACGGATTACATCCTTCGTGAGCGGATGGAGGCCGCCAAAGAGATGATCAGGGAGTCCAGCATGCCGATTTCTGATGTGGCCAAGTCTCTCGGATACTACAATTTTTCGCATTTTTCCAAAATGTTCAAAAAGGTGCATCACGCCTCACCCCAGCAGGTCAGACGAAAGTCGGTTTGAAAGCGTGGATGCCGTGCGGCATCCCGCCGCCTAAGTTTGCTCGTCGGGATGCGCTGCTGCAGGCGGAAACAGCCGAAACGCCGTATCCACAAACAATCTGACGGCAATGGATGCCTGTTTGAAGGACGGAACGGCAAGATGCAGTTTGCGGTACGCTCTGGGAGTCAACTCCCGGCTCATGACATGTTCAGGCACGCTCTGCAGCGACAGCTCCGACATGATGCAGATGCCCAGTCCTTCGTTGATCATGTTCAGGGCGGTCGGATAGTTGGTCGTAATATGCTTCACGTTCAAATTCGCTCCCCCGGCGCGGAACAGCTCCATAACCGGCAGCTCATAACCGCCCTTGCAGACCAGCATCGGCTCATCCGAGAGATCCTGAATCCGGATTTCCTTGTAATTGCGGAAGGGGTGATCGTCACGGAAAACGACGTGAAGCGCCTCGTTCCGCAGCAGCCTCGTATCCAGATCGTTCAGCGGCGGAATGAGGAAGCCGACATCCACGACCAGCTCATCAAGCCAATGCCGGACTTCCTCCACGGTGCCTTCATACATCTGAATGTTGATGTTCGGATACTTGTCGTTGATGGCCCGGACGATTTTCGGATAATAAAAGGAAGCAGCGGCCGGAAAGGCTCCAACACGGATGCTGCCGGTCTCCAGCCCTTTCTCGGCGGCAACCTCCTGCGAAATTTTCTCATACTGCAGCAAAATTTCCCTGCCGGTGACCACGATCCGTTTGCCGATGTCGGTCAGGACGACACCGTTTCGCGGATGACGGTTCAGGAGGGTAACGCCGAGCTCGGACTCCAGGCTGGATATGGCGCGGCTGACCGCCGGCTGGGTCATATTCATCATCTGGCCCGCTTTCGTAAAGCTTCCCGTTTCCGCGACGGCCACGAATAGTCTGATCTGCGTCTCATTCATAACGGATATGTTATACCTCCTATGAGGAATATGCATTTTATTTATAGTTCAACGTATTGTATCATGGTTATTGACCATGATTCAAGGAGTGACCTTCGGTGCGAATGCAGAAGAATACATTGTTTCTATTAATCTTTTTGATATTAGTATGGGGAATCAACTGGCCATTATCCAAAATAGCTCTGGACTATGCGCCGCCAATCTTGTTCGCCGGCTTGCGGGCACTGATCGGCGGCGTGCTGCTCGTGCTGGTAGCTCTGCCTAAAGCGAAGCACTTGCGGCTGCGTCAGACCTGGCCGATCTATTTGACCTCCGCGCTTCTCAGCATCGTTATATACTATGGTGTCCAAACCATCGGACTGCAGTATACGCCGGCCGGATTGTTCTCGGCGATCGTGTTTCTCCAGCCTGTGCTGCTTGGGCTGTTCTCGTGGTTATGGCTGGGAGAGGCCATGACGAAGCAGAAGATGCTTGGCCTGATCGTCGGCTTTGCCGGCGTCGCCACCATGAGCGCGGGCGGGTTTACAGGGGATGTTTCCGCCGTCGGTATTATTTTGGCGCTGGTCACAGCCCTCTCCTGGGCGCTTGGCACGGCCTATGTCAAGAAGATCGGACCCAAGGTCGACTCGACCTGGCTGACAGCGATGCAAATTACGATCGGCGGTGTCATTCTGCTGCTGGCCGGTTCGGGAATGGAAGACTGGTCGAAGATCCAGTGGAACGGGACGTTCATTTGGGATACGCTGTTTATCGCCGTTTTCGTCATCGCGGCAGGATGGTTCGTCTATTTTAAACTGATCAGCGAAGGGGAAGCGAGCAAAATCGGTTCGTTTACGTTTCTGATTCCGATCGTTTCGATCTTTTCGAGCGTGCTTTTTCTGAACGAGAAAGTGACGATAAATCTTGTAGCCGGCCTTATTCTGGTTCTTGCCAGCATTGTGCTCGTCAACGTACGGTTCCAGCGCAGAAGAGCGACGGCGCTGCCTGCGGTGCCTGAGGGACACGGAGGGCCGGGAGCCCGATGAACCGGGAGAACGGGGCTGGAAATTAAGCAAAATCCGCGTTTATCGCGGATTTTTTTCATTTATTTGCGAGAAATCAGCGATGATAGCAATTTATAAGAAATGCAGGTGTCATTTCCATGATAGAATGCAATTAAGCAAACGGTATCACGATCTGTGAAGGCAGACTAGACTCAGGAATCTCCGCTTGGCGGACCAAATGTTGAGCCTGATCATGCTCAGGTTACCGTGAATATTCCGAGAAAAGGTGGTAATTTTAAATGGCGCTGCAACTGGACAAAATTTTCGTGAATCTCCCGGTTAAAAACCTGAAAAACTCGATCGAATTCTTCTCCAAAATCGGATTTGCCTTTAATCCTCAATTTACGGATGACAATGCAACCTGTATGGTCATCAGTGATCATATCTATGTCATGCTTCTGGTTGAGCCGTATTATCAAACATTCACGAATAAAGAAATCGCCGACGCCTCCAAGACGAACGAGGTCATCGTGTGCGTGTCCGCCGACAGCCGCGAGCAGGTGGACGAAATCGTAAACAAGGCGCTGGAAGCGGGCGGCAAGCCGTCCAATGACAAGCAGGATCACGGATTTATGTACGGCTGGAGCTTCCAGGATCTCGACAACCATTTGTGGGAAGTCGTGTACATGGATCCAAGTGCCGTGCAGCAGCAGTAAGCCATTCATCAGATATAATATAGAAAAGAAGGTGCAGGCTGCCGAGCCTGTGCCTTTTTTTGAAGAGATCAGAAAGTATAAGTTTCGGAGCCTCTGCTTCCTGATCTCGCAAGAAAAACTTCATTTAGAGGCGGTCTGTCTTCTTTGAAGGTACGTCGATAGACGTTTTTCCTAGGAAAACGGTTCCACAGTTTGGTAAAATGATGTACAGGACAAGTCACTTGTGGAGAGGAGCAGCATTGTGAATCTTAAAGGTAACGACCGCCGTTCAGGCAACCCGATTTTTTCCGGATGGTATGCCGATCCCGAACCCCGAATCTTTGAGGGACGGTACTGGGTATATCCTACATACTCGGCAGCTTACGATGACCAGACGTTTTTTGATGCGTTCTATTCCGATGACCTGGTTCACTGGACCAAAGTGGAACGGATTCTGGAGATGAAGGACATTTCATGGGCAAGGCGGGCAATGTGGGCCCCTTCCCCGATCGAGCGAAATGGACGCTACTACTATTATTTTGCGGCAAACGACATCCAGAGCAATGAGGAGCTGGGCGGCATCGGTGTTGCCGTGGCTGACCGGCCTGAAGGACCTTACCGGGACGCCCTGGGGAAGCCGCTGATCGACCAGTTTTACCATGGCGCCCAGCCAATCGACCCTCATGTTTTTATCGATGACGACGGTCAGGCTTATTTGTATTACGGGGGATGGAAGCACTGCAACGTCGTGAAGCTGAACGAAGACATGGTCAGCATCGCTCCATTTTCAGACGGAGAGGTATACAAGGAGATTACGCCGGAGAACTTCGTGGAAGGCCCGTGCATGATCAAGCGCGAAGGCAAGTATTACTTTATGTGGGCCGAAGGCGGTTGGGGAGGTCCGGATTATTCGGTGGGATACGCCGTCTCGGATTCGCCGCTGGGGCCGTTTGTGCGGGAGGCCAAAATACTGCAGCAGGATCCCGAGGTGGCTACGGGAGCGGGACATCACGGCGTCATCCAGATTCCGGGTGAAGACGAGTGGTACATCGTGTACCACCGCCGTCCTCTGACCGAAACCGCAGCGAATCACCGTGAAGTCTGCATCGACCGGATGGAGTTTGACCACGAAGGCCGGATAAGGCCTGTGAAGCTGACCTTTGAAGGGGTGCCGCCAAGAACATTGCCGACACAGGAGAAGAGCGATTCGTAAGGCAGAAGCTTGTTCAATAGACCGTTTTTGCGATATAATAGAACACGTCTTCTACAAGGAACGATAGAATCTGATTTTAGTGAAAGAGAGCGGATCGTATGGGTCGTAAGTGGAATAACATTAAAGAGAAGAAAGCATCGAAAGACGCAAACACTAGTCGTATATATGCCCGCTTCGGGCGGGAAATTTATGTCGTCGCCAAGCAGGGCGAGCCGGATCCGGAATCCAACCGGGCGTTGAAGGTCGTTTTGGAACGCGCTAAGACGTACAATGTGCCGAAGGCGATCATTGACCGCGCGCTGGAGAAGGCGAGAGGTAACTCTGATGAGACCTATGACGAGCTGCGGTACGAAGGCTTCGGGCCGAACGGATCCATGGTGATCGTGGATGCTTTGACGAATAACGTAAACCGCACCGCTTCAGAGGTCCGGGCTGCATTCAGCAAGAACGGAGGCAACCTTGGCGTCAGCGGATCGGTCGCCTACATGTTCGATTCCACCGCAGTCATCGGCGTCGAAGATAAGACGGAAGAAGAAGTTCTGGAGCTGCTGATGGAAGCGGATGTCGACGTTCGCGACATCATCCAGGAAGATGATTCCGTCATCGTATATGCCGATCCGGAGCAGTTTCATGCCGTGCAGGAAGCCTTCCAGAACGCTGGCGTAACCGAATTTTCGGTTGCCGAGGTTTCCATGATCGCGCAGAACTATGTGGAGCTTCCGGCCGAGTCCCAGCCGGCATTCGAGAAAATGATCGATGCGCTCGAAAATCTGGAGGACGTCCAGAATGTGTACCACAACGTGGAGCTTGAAGATTAATCAGCGTGACGCGATTTGCCGGAAGAAGGCCATTGTCTGAGAAGACGATGGCCTTTTTTTCGGTAGGAAAGGAGAAGACGGAATTGTACGAATTAGCGAGAAAATCGAACGGAAGTCAGGAAATCGTCGTCTACGAAGCGCATGAGCTGTTTGGTCAAACAGGCCGCTTCCGTGTACTTCAATTTGGAGACAACGCGGTTCAAGGTGCCATCGACCTCCGGGATCCGGACCGCATCGTGCTGGAGTATCCGCGCGAAATTGTCCGGCTAATTCGTGAGCGGACGCCCGAAACCGGCAGGATTTTTATGATCGGACACGGAATTGGAACGATTGCCGGCCAATTTCGCGAAGATCAATGCCTCGTGGCCGAGGTCAACTCGGATATCGTAGAGCTGAGCAGAAGCTATTTTCAATACGGCTGGAACAATGTCGAGATCGGAGACGGAAGGGCCCTGTTGGAGCAGCAGGCCGACGGCACCTTCGATTATGTGATCTTAGACGCGTTTACACGCGAAGGGACGCCTCATCATCTGACGACCGAGGATTTTTTTGCGTTGGCCCGACAAAAGCTGAGGGCAGGCGGGATGCTGATCATGAACGCAGCAGGCAAGCTGCAGCGTGACCCCGTGCTAAGTGCCATTCATACCACAATGGAGCAGGTATTTGCTTCAGTTCGAGCATTCGCCTTGACAGAAGGGGAACGGGATGCAGAACGGAACGTGTTGTTCCTGGGCTCGGAAATGCCGGCCGCAGCGGAAGTCAATGGTTTGGAAGGTTTTATGCAGGTGCTGCCGGAGCAAGGATACATTCTTAGAGACCGCGTGTAGCTCCAGAGCATGGTTTGAACTGTGTTCAAAAACGATAGAATTTAAAAAACGCCATCCTTCCGAATCCGGAGGGATGGCGTTTTCGTATGGCAGAATGATAATGCAGAATTAGAAATCGAAGTTGTCCGGATCAGGACCCACGCGGCGGTTCTCGTTGAGACCGTCAATCCGGTCCATATCTTCCCGGGACAGTTCAAAATCAAACAGCGATGCATTTTCGACGATACGGTGCTCTTTCGTCGATTTGGGGATGGTCACGACGCCATGCTGCAGGTCCCAACGGAGGATCACCTGGGCGATGGACTTGCCGTATTTGTCCGCGAGTTCTTTCAGCAGCGGATGGTTCAGCAGCTCGCCCTGCATCAGCGGAGACCACGCCTCCAGCTGAATGTTGTGCTGCTTCGTGAAGTCGCGAAGCTCTTTCTGGGTCAGCATCGGATGGAATTCAACCTGGTTGATGACCGGTACGATTTCCGCATCCTTCATTAAATCTTCCAGGTGGTGTACTTGGAAGTTGCTGACGCCGATGGATTTGACGCGGCCGTCCTTGTACAGCTGCTCTAACGCTCTCCACGCCTCTTTATATTTGCCGGCAACCGGCCAGTGGATCAAGTACAGATCCAGATAGTCGAGACCCAGCTTATTCAGGCTTGTCTCGTAGGCGGCGATGGTCGATTCGTAACCGAGGTCTGCGTTCCACACTTTTGAAGTAATGAAAAGGTCTTCCCGCTTCAGTCCGTTATCGGCCAGCGCTTCGCGGATTCCCTGACCAACGCTCGTTTCGTTGGCATAAACCGCAGCGGTGTCGATGCTCCGGTAACCGTGCTTCACAGCGGCCTTCACCGCCTCGACGAGCTCGCTGCCTTCCTCCACTTTGAAGACGCCCAGGCCCAGCCAAGGCATTTCGATGCCGTTATTCAATCGGGTTTTGCTTTGTACATGTTGAGTCATTATAAATTGCCTCCTAGATGTTGTTTGTCATGATATAAATTTGTGTTACCTCCGCAATTCGAAACCCATTCGCTTATCATTACCGGAACTGAATAGAACTTATCCGCATTAGATACGATAGCTAAAAAAGGATCAGGTTTACGCACTGAGCATGTTGTTGTCACTAACGGATGACGCCGTATCCTTGCGTTCGAGGGCCCGGCTCCACCAGGTGAGCAGAACGGCTGCCGCAACCATGATTGAGCCGATCCATGCGGTATGAATCAGTCCGAGATGATCGGTCACGATTCCGCCCAAATACGCGCCGAGCGCTATGCCGGCGTTAAATGCAGCAATGTTCACGGACGAAGCGACGTCGACGGCCTTCGGCGCAAACCGTTCCGCAAGCATTACGACGTATACCTGAAGTCCAGGCACGTTCATGAAAGCAAGGAGCCCCATGCCGAAGATCGTAATCAGCCCGGCGACCTTAAACGGAGCCGTGAATGTGAGAAGAAGCAAAATGACCGCCTGGATCAGGAACATATACAATAAGGCGGATAAAGGCCTGCGGTTGGCCGCTTTGCCTCCGATCACATTACCAATGGCAATGGCGATGCCGTAGAGCAGCAGGATCAGGGCGACGGTTGATTCTTTAAAGCCCGTAACATCATGCAGCAGCGGCGACAGGTAGGTAAATACCACAAAGGTTCCTCCATAGCCAAGCGCAGTAATCAGAAAAGCAAGCAGCAGGCGGCCGTTCGCCACAATTTTGACCTGATCGCGGACGGGCGTCCGGACGCCTTTGCGCAAGTTGCCCGGTACAAGGATCAGGTTGGCAATCAGCGCGATAACGCCGACGATCACGATCGCCATAAACGCGGCTCTCCAGCCGAGCTGCTGACCAATGAATGTTCCCAGCGGCACCCCGGTGACGGTCGCCACCGTCAGTCCGGAGAACATGATGGAAATGGCGCTGGCCCTGCGGTTTTCCGCGACGAGATCGGCGGCAATCGTTGACCCGATCGACATAAACACGCCGTGGGACAAGGCCGAAATGATGCGCGCCGTAAGCAGCAGACCGATCCCGGTGGATGCGGCCGCCAGACTGTTGCCGACAATGAATACCAGCATGATGCCGATAAGCAGAATTTTGCGCGGCACACCTGACGTTAAAGAGGTCAGAATCGGCGCTCCAAAGGTGACACCGAGCGCATATAACGTAACGGTCAACCCGGCAAGGGTTACCGAAATGTGCAGGTCATTGGCGATCAGGGGAAGCAGCCCCACACTGATAAATTCAGTGGTACCAATCGCGAACGCGCTGATGGCTAAAGCTAATAAGGCAAAGGTTGCGCGTTTTTTATCCAAAGACATGGTATGATCTCACTCCTATATATGTTGTTCTATCTATTTGATGCTGCGATCAAGCTACAGGGTAGTCATTACCGGCCGGTGAATGTTATTATGTACCCGTGAAGTAAATTTGAACAGTACGTACTTTTTAGTACGATAGGCACCAAAAAGTGCCCATAGATATCGAGGAGGGTCTTGGATGGAAAAAAAGAAATATAACATTTCGGTTGAAGCGACGCTGGAAGTGATCGGCGGCAAATGGAAGTGTGTGATTTTGTGCCACTTGACGCATGGAAAGAAGCGGACAAGCGATCTGCGGCGGCTGATGCCGTCCATCACACAGAAAATGCTGACCCAGCAGCTTCGTGAGCTGGAGGACGACGGAATCGTAAACCGCATCATCTATCATCAGGTTCCGCCGAAAGTGGAGTATGAGCTGAGCGAATACGGCTGGAGCCTGCAGCCGATTCTGGATTCCCTTTGCGCGTGGGGGGAGCATCATATTATTAAAGAGTATGGTGACAAGTTTGCCGTGCTTGAGGATAACATTCTGAACAACAAGGACATCGGCCTTGCGACAGAAATGGATCAAACTGCGAAAGAAGAGGAAACTTCGTTGTCCAAAAACTGAAATTTGTCTTTTATTTGAAGGGTAGAATATGGTAATATAAACGGGAACAGTTGTTCCTGGTTTGGCGAGGGTTGGCCCATGCTCATCGCGCCCGCATCCATCCGGGACTCAAGGGAGGTAAGGTATGACCAACAAGTTTCCTGAACTGGATGGAGTCATTGCCTATATTCAGAACCGGCTGGATGAACCGCTGGAGCTGAACATGCTGGCGAAGTATGCAGGGTACAGCCCGTACCATTTTGCCCGGATTTTCAAAGCGCGGATGGGGCTTCCGCCGCTCTATTACGTATCATCACTAAGGCTGCATCGAGCCAAAGAGCTGCTGCTGAGCACCAATCTAAGCATTCGTGACATCAGCCTGGAAATCGGCCAGCAGAGCCTCGGCACGTTTACTTCCCGGTTTACGGAAAAGGTTGGGGTTACACCTTCCCTATTCCGCAATTCCATGGACATCGCGGACAACCATTTAAACTCTCTCAAAGCGCTCGAAAGCTGGTATGATCTGCCGGTTTTGACGTCACCTGTGGGAACCGTGGAGGGGTCCATATCCTTCGAGGTACCGTTCGAAGGGGTCATCCTCATTGGATTGTTCGCCAAACCGATCCCTGAAGGACTGCCACCTTACGGTACGCTTATCTCTTCGGCGGCACGTCGATTCCGGTTTACCGGCGTGAAGCCTGGAACCTACTATTTATTAGCGACTTCGGTCTCATGGGGAATGAGGGCTGCCGATTTTCTGGTGCCCCAAACGACGCTTCGCGCTAAACATAAGGTCCCGATCGTCGTCGGTCCTGATAAATCGGTTCCGTTTCAACGGGTAAACATGCGGGTTCCGCATCCGGACGATCCGCCCATCCTAATATCGCTGCCTCTGTTGATGAACAATTTTCTTCATATCAACAGTCAACTCAGCAATCGGTAAGAAATCCGTTCCTGATCGCGGTGTTATAGTAGAGACAGCGGGGCAGGAAGTTATCCATGTACATAACGATTCATACAATGTTGCGCCTTTTCGGACTCCGTAATCCCGAGATTTTTCGGCTGCGGCTTGTTTTCTTGGAAGGGACAAGCATATATTCATCCGCGGCCATGTCACGTGTCAAGGGTACCATTCCTGCTTCTAAATGAACCATTACAGGAAAGGATGAATGACGATGGCCAAGCACATGACTTACATTTTTTCTGAGGATGCCAGAGCACAGGCCGAGTTTTATGTTCAGGCGCTCGGAGGAGAAATTGTATCGGTACAGACCCATGGGGAATTGCCTCACGCTACGGAAGAACACAAAGATAAGGTGTTGCACTTGAGCCTGGTTGCCGCCGGCGTGAATATTCTAATGTCAGACGCGGTATTCGAACCGGTGCAGCAAGGAACAGCGATCAACCTGGTACTGGAATTTGAACAGGAGCCGGAAGCGTATGCTGCATTTGAGAAACTGTCTGAAGGCGGAACGGTTCGCGACCCGATCAAACCGGCTTTTTGGGGTTCTTTATTCGGCCAATTGGAAGATAAGTTTGGCATCCGCTGGATGATTACGACCGGATCTTAACGTCGTTCTCCATAGCAGAGCCCGGCTAACTAACGATATCAGTTGAATTTGTAAGCCAACAGGGGACTTCCGGGATTCATGCGGAGATCCCTTTTTGCATTGGTACAACGGGAGGTTGTAAGTTAAATAACCATGATCCCGGCTGGCGCAAAGAGGATGGCGATTCGAAGGACCAGAAGAGATAGAATGATTATCGAACATCATTTTTTGTTCTAAACCATCATGAAAGCGTTGACACGCGGGAAGCCGCGGAGTTACAATAAACCTGCCTGAAAGATCAAACGTCTTTCATTCTGCAGAATAAGACAAGAGGTATACTTATGAAGGATCATAAAAGACTGACGTTAAAAGGAATCGCCCAGCAATTGGGCATCTCGGTCGCCACGCTGGACCGGGTCCTCAACAACCGCGGCAATGTGAAGCCGGAGACGTACCGGAAGGTTATGGAGAAGCTGGAGGAACTGGAATACACGCCGAACAAATCGGCGAGATTCCTGTCACGGGGGACTGAAATTTCCTTTGCGATTGTGTTTCCGGAGCATCCGGATTATTTCTGGACACAGATTGAGCGCGGCATCCGCCTTGCGTATGAGGAACTGCGGGATTACGGCCTTCGGATTGAAATTTTCAAATCGGAGAGCTACGACACGGAGAAGCAGAGACAGATCGTGCAGGAGATCGTGGACAGCGGCGCCTACGATGCGCTGGCCTTGTCTCCCAACGACTCCCAGCAGATGGAGGATCCCATAGACCAGGCGATCGATAAAGGAATGGCGGTATGCACATTCAATAACGATGCGCCGCTCAGCAAGCGACTGTTTTACGTGGGCTGCGACTATCGGATCGCCGGAAGACTCGCTGCTGACATGCTGTGCAAGCTGATCGGAAAGGGCGGCCGAGCCGGACTCATCACATCGGATGCCAGCAGCCTGCCCTCGGCGACTACGTTTCAGATGCAGCAGAAAATTACCGGCTTCCGGGAAGTCATTGCCGAGCAGGGGAACATCGAAATGGCTCTGCCGCTGAAGCTGAAGCATGAGGAATACGATCATCCGGACCGCTTTGGCGAGTACTTCCGGCAGGTCGACGGCATTTATGTCACGAGCGCCAAGCTGCATGTCATTGCGCGCCATCTGGAAGAAGCGGGTCTTGGCGGCACCGTGGCTCTGATCGGCCATGACATGACGGAGGATATTTATCAGGATCTGGACCGCGGCACGGTCACGGCGACGATCTGCCAGGACCCGGTAAACCAGGGCTATTTGGCGGTCAAGACGCTTTTTAACCATACGGCCAGCGGCGAGAAGGTGAATTTGCGGGAGAACATCTCCAAGTTGGAACTGGTTACGAGGGAGAATGCACGGTACTATATCTAAGGGTATAGGATGCCGTGCTTCTCACGAATAAAATGATGTACGTACATCATTTTGTGATTTTTATAATCAAGAAAGCCTAAATACTAGATCATTTCGTAAGGAGGACATGCTTATGCGCGGCAAAATGAAAGCGCTCTTTCTCGCCTTTTCGCTGTTTGCCTTGACGCTGACCGCCTGCTCTGCAGGTTCCGGTAACGATTCGGGAAAAGTCACCCTGACCTGGTGGGATACGATGACGACGGATGGCAGCGTAACCGCGATCAACAACATCATCAGCGAATATGAGAAGGCCCATCCGAATGTGAAAATCAAACGCACATACGTATCATCTTCCGATATCAAAAACAAGCTTTTGCTTGGTTCGATCGGCAATCAGGGGCCGGATATCGTATGGATCGACAGCGCAGACCATCAGACGTTTGCCGCTGCCGGCATTTTGGCCGACATTACCGCGGAGGTCAAAGCGTGGGGACAGGCGGATCAATATTATGACGGACCATGGTCGTCCACGGTGTACGACGGCAAAAATTACGGGGTTCCGGTCGGAAGCAACAACCTGGCGCTGTTTTATAACAAAGAGTTGTTTGATGAAGCGGGCATCAAGCCGCCCACCAACTGGGATGAGCTGAAGGAAGACGCCAAGCTGCTTACCAAGAAAAATGTATACGGTTTCGCGGTCAGTGCGGTGAAGACGGAAGAAGGGACGTTTCAGTTTTTACCGTTCCTGCTGCAGGCCGGATCGGACGTTCCCAACTTTGATAGTCAGGGCACGCTCGATGCGGTAAACCTGTATGACTATATGGCTAAAAACAACTACATGTCCAGGGAAGTGATCACGCAGAAGCAATCCGACACCGCGACGCAGTTCGCCGCAGGCAAAGTGGCGATGATGGTGAACGGAACGTGGCAGATCCCGTTCCTGCAGAAGGAAGGCAAAGTCAATTGGGGCGTCGTGCCGCTGCCGAAGGGCAAAACGGGAGCGACTGTACTCGGAGGAGAAAACTGGGCGATCTCTGCAGCCTCCAAGCATAAGGATGCTGCCTTTGACGTCATTCGTTTCGCCAACGAGCCGGACCGGCTGAAGAAGCTTCTGCAGACCAACGGCCGTCTGCCGAGCCGCAAAGATTTGCTGCAGGACCCGTTCTGGCAGAAGGATCCGCAGATGAAGGTGTTTGCGGATGCGATGGAGGTGGCCAAAGCACGTGCTTACGGCCCGGATTATGCGGGAATTTCCGAAGCGATCCAGACGATGCTTCAGCAGGTACTGACCGGGCAGGCTTCTCCCGAACAGGCCGTTCAAACGGCCGCCGGCAAGATCAAACCGCTTGCACCCTAAATATTGAGAAGGAGGAGGAACCCTATGTCAGACCAATCCTATCCCGCGGCAGCGCCGAGAACGTCCAAGCGTTTAAGAAGTACAGCATGGACCCGGTATTTGTTCGTTCTGCCCGTCATCCTGTTCCTGCTGGTGTTCATTGTTTTCCCGATCGTGTACAACCTGATTCTCAGCTTTCAAAATGTGACGGTATACAACTTTAAGGGGCATCATGCTTTTGCGGGTCTGGCAAGCTATATCAAGACATTCAAAGATCCGGTCTTTTACACCGCGCTCGGAAACTCGGTATTGTTCACCGTTCTCAGCCTCGTGTTTCAGTTTTCGATCGGCTTTGCGCTGGCCCTGTTCTTCAACCGCAGTTTCCCGGGCCGGGGCCTGATGCGTTCGCTCATGCTGCTCGCCTGGATGCTTCCGGTCGTCATCACGGCCTCGGTATTCCAATGGATGCTGAACGGCGACTACGGGGTCGTTAACTACATTCTGCAAAGCCTCGGGATCATTCACGAGCCGCACAGCTGGCTTAGCGAAAACGGTACGGCGCTGCTTTCCACGATCGTCGCCAACATCTGGGTCGGCATTCCGTTCAACATGATCATCCTGCTGTCCGGACTTCAAGGGCTGCCGGAGCAGCTGTATGAGGCGGCCAAGCTGGACGGCGCGGGGAAAATGCTGCAGTTCCGCCACATTACGCTGCCGCTCATGCGACCGACGATTCTGATTTTACTCATGCTGGGGATCATCAATACGTTCAAGGTGTTTGACATGATCTTCATCATGACGGCGGGCGGACCGGTGAACTCGTCAAACGTCCTGCCGATTTACGCCTACCAGCTGTCCTTCACCAAATTCCAGTTCAGCCAGGGCGCATCGGTATCGATGATCATGTTCGCGATTCTTACCGTGCTGGCCGTGATCTATCTCCGGATGTCCAGTAAGGAGGAGGCTGCATGATGAACCAGCGAGCTCAATGGAAGGGCGCCGGCATGACTGTGATCGGTGCCGTCATCACCCTGTTGTTTTTGTTTCCCGTCTATTGGATGGTCAAAACGTCGATAACCCCAATTACGGACCTGTTCTCGTCACCGCCCCATTTTGGCGTGCTGAACGCGACCTTTACGGCTTACTATGACAACTTCATTCACAACACGGATATGCTCCGGTATATCGGCAACAGCTTTATTATCGCCATCGGGACGATGATCATGTCGCTGCTGTTCGCCACGCCCGCGGCGTATGCACTGGCGAGACTGGATCTGAAAGGCAAATCGCTGATCATGATTCTGCTGCTCGCGATCCAGATGCTGCCCGGTATTATGATGGCGATGCCGCTGTTCATCATGTTCTCGAAGGTTCATCTCGTGAACAGCTACTTCGGGCTCATCCTGGCGGACATGATCCATGCGCTGCCGTTTGCCGTCCTTGTCCTCCGGCCGTCGTTCATGGCACTGCCCAAAGGGCTGGAGGAAGCGGCGAAGATTGACGGCTGCAACCAGTTTACGGCGTTCACCCGAATCATTCTGCCGCTCGTTGTGCCTGGCATGATGACAGTCGCGGTGTTCTGCTTCCTTTTCGGCTGGGGCGACTTCATCTTCGGCCTAACCTTGACGACCGAGGACAGCGTTCGTCCGCTGACGCTTGGACTGTACCGCTTTATCGGGCAGTACGGCACGGAGTGGAACAACCTGATGGCGGTCGCCACGCTGGCTGCGCTTCCGATCATTATCATTTTCATCGGCCTGCAGCGCTACGTCGTAGGCGGCATTACCGCCGGTTCGATGAAAGACTGACGAATTTTAATAGAAGATATAGATAGGAGAGAGACCCACTATGAAATTTACAGACGGCTATTGGCATGTGCGGCAGGGGCTGCAGGTATTGTATCCGGTTGAGGTAAGGGATATTGAGACCGGGCAAGACGAAATGACGGTGTATGCGTCCACCAAAAAAATCGTCCACAAAGGCGATACGCTGAATACGACGCTGCTTACGGTCCGTTATTCTTCCCCGATGGAGAACGTCATCTGCGTGGAATACATCCATCATGACGGCATGGACGACAAAGGACCGGCCTTCCAAATCTACAAGCAGCCGGATCTGAAAGTCCAGATCGAGAAGCGCGACGGCGCCGTGACCCTCACCAGCGGCAAGTTGACTGCCACCGTTCGCCCGGACGAGGGGTGGAACGTCGCGTATGCTTATGACGGACGCCGCCTCACCGGCACCGGCTATAAAGGCCCGGCTTACATCAAATCCTCCGAATCGGCGGATGTATATATGAGGGAGCAGCTGGACCTGGGGGTCGGCGAATACGTGTACGGGTTTGGGGAACGGTTTACGCCTTTTGTGAAAAACGGTCAGGTCGTGGATCTATGGAACGAAGACGGGGGGACCAGCAGCGAGCAGGCCTACAAGAACATTCCGTTCTACGTGTCAAGCGAAGGATACGGCGTGTTCGTGGATCATCCGGAGCGCGTTTCTTATGAAGTCGGGTCCGAAAACGTCTCGAAGGTGCAGTTCAGCGTTCCCGGCGAAAAGCTGAAGTATTACATCATCGGCGGATCCAATCTGAAAGAGGTTCTGCAAAACTATACGGCCTTGACCGGGAAACCGGCGCTTCCGCCTGCCTGGTCTTTCGGCCTGTGGCTGACGACTTCGTTTACGACCAGCTATGACGAGGACACAGTCAACAGTTTTGTGGACGGCATGCTCGAGCGGGACATTCCGCTGCATGTGTTCCATTTTGACTGCTTCTGGATGAAGGAGTTCCAGTGGTGCGATTTCAAATGGGATCCCGACGTGTTCCCGGACCCGCAAGGGATGCTGCGGCGGCTGAAAGACAAAGGCCTTCATATCTGCGTCTGGATCAACCCATACATCGGGCAGAAGTCGTACCTGTTCAAGGAAGGCAAGGAGAACGGCTATCTGGTGAAAAATCCGGACGGCAGCGTCTGGCAGTGGGACCGGTGGCAGTCCGGCATGGGGCTCGTGGACTTTACCAATCGGGAAGCGGTCCGCTGGTACCAGGGCAAGCTGAAGGAGCTGCTCGACATGGGCGTTGACAGCTTCAAAACCGACTTCGGCGAACGGATTCCGACGAACGTCGTTTATCACGACGGCTCCGATCCGGTGAAAATGCACAACTACTACACGTTCCTCTACAACCAAACGGTATTTGAGGTGCTGGAGGAGACGCTCGGTAAAAATGAAGCGGCGGTGTTCGCCCGTTCCGCCACGGCCGGCGGCCAGCAGTTCCCGGTGCATTGGGGCGGAGACTGCTCCGCCTCATACGCATCGATGGCCGAATCGCTTCGCGGCGGCTTGTCCTTGTCGCTCAGCGGCTTCGGGTTCTGGAGCCACGATATCAGCGGCTTTGAAAGTACGGCCACACCGGACCTATATAAGCGCTGGACCGCTTTCGGGATGCTGTCCACGCACAGCCGGTTGCACGGGAACCAGTCGTACCGGGTGCCTTGGCTCTTCGACGAGGAAGCTGTTGACGTATTGCGCTATTTTACCAAGCTGAAATGCACGCTGATGCCATACCTGTTCCGTTCCGCTGTGCAGACTGCTGCAACAGGGGTGCCCGTCATGCGGGCCATGGTGCTGGAATTCCCCGAAGATCCGAACTGCCATGTGCTGGACCGCCAGTATATGCTCGGGGATTCGCTTCTCGTCGCACCGGTCATGAACGACCAGGGACTGGCACGGTACTATGTGCCGGAGGGACGCTGGACCGATTTCGTAACCGGAGAGAGTGTGGAGGGAGGCCGGTGGATCAGCCGGCAGATCGACTACTTTACGGTTCCGCTATTGGTGCGGGCCGGAAGCATCATTCCGGTCGGAGACAATGACCAGCGTCCGGATTACGACTACGCGGACGGCGTGACCCTTCACGCTTTTGAACTTGCGGATGGGACGGAAACGACAAGCGTCGTGAACGGGACGAACGGCAAGGAAGAATTAAAGGTCGCTGTAACCCGGAACGGGGAGCGCATCGATGTCCAGGCGGAAGGAACCAAGCCGTGGAAGCTGCTTCTGCGCGGCATAAGCCAGATCGCTCAAATCGAAGGCGCCGAATCCGCCGTGACCGAGCAGGGGGTACTTTTGACGCCACAAGCAGGCGTTAAGCAGATATCGATTCAATTGTAATGGGCATTGTCTTAAGCAAACAGGAACTATAGCGATACTGACGTCAGGCTCCCGAATACCGCCTTGGGCCGGTTTTTCGGGAGTTTTTACGTTTACTTTTTTTACATTAAGCTTTCTTCTACAATGGCGCGATACGTCACTTTAACGTTAATTTTCTTAAGTTCATTCTATCTGCTTATAACGTTAACGCTTACGTCAACGATGACGCCAACCTTTGGAAAAAGAGCGAATCAACAACCGCTGATATCCATATTTCAACATATGAAAAATTCACAATAGAAAACCAAAAAAATCCGCACTTATCTCCAACCTGCGAACCCATCTTATCGTACAACCTAGACACTACTCACGGGTCACAAGGTAGGTCTGTCCCCTCCGCCAGACCGCCTCTCTGCGGCCATAGTTGCTTCATACGAACTTTTCAGGATATAATCTGCTTGGTAAAAAACGGATTTCAAAGGAGGATCCCTGGTGTTCAAGCGGTGCATACATTCCATTATTGAGAAAACGGCATATGGCAGGAAGCGTTGAACACTAAGGCATAAGCGGCTTTAGTGTTTTCTTTTTGGACTTCTAATTAGCGGTGTTGGCTGAAGGAATTTGGATGTTTCGAAGGTCAATATTGAGGAAGCGTATTTATCTAGGTGGGCGTATCACGATAGTCATTTTTTCGGAACCGAAAGGAGTGTTTGATCCATGGCGGCGTACCAAAGAGTGTTAATTAAGCTAAGCGGCGGAGCGGTGGCAGGAACGAGCCAGTTCGGCTTTGATCCGGGCCGGCTGGAGCATATTGCGGACGAAATTTTATCCGTTGTGTCTATGGGAGTGGAGGTTTCCCTGGTCATCGGCGGCGGCAACATATTTCGGGGGAACATGGCGGAAACCTGGGGCATCGAAAGGGCGGAGGCCGATAATATCGGCACGCTGGCCACCGTCGTCAACAGCCTGATGCTGCGCGGTGTTCTTAAAGCGAAGACGGACAAGGAGGTCCGGGTCATGACCTCGCTCCCCATCGCTTCGGTGGCCGAGCCGTATATTCGCTTGCGCGCCATACACCATCTGGAGAAAGGGTATATCGTCATTTTCGCCGGCGGGAACGGCCAGCCTTACGTCACGACCGATTACCCTTCGGTGCAGCGTGCGATCGAGGTGAACTGCGACGCGCTCCTCGTTGCCAAGCAGGGTGTGGATGGCGTGCTGAGCGCCGATCCGAAGACGGATCCCTCCGCCAGAAAATTCAAGTCGCTGCATTATGACGACGTCATCCGGCACGATCTGAAAATCATGGATCAATCGGCCTTTATTCTGGCCCGGGACTACCATCTGCCTGTTCATGTATTCAACTTTGACAAGCCGGGTTCAATGAGAGAATTGTGCGAAGGGAAGCATCAAGGCACGATCATCAGCCGCGATTCTGTACTGGCTTACGAGTAACTTCTAAACGGTGGAATAATACTTAAATGATTAAAATAATAAATCATTTAAAAAAAGCAATTTATAAGAAACATTTTCATGGAGTTATGTGGTAAAATAGGCTCGCTGATGCCAAATATAGACATATTGCAAGAAACAGGAGGGAGAATATATGAATCCATCAGGTGCCGCAGCTGCATCTGCACCGGCTGATATCAGCCATATCAAGAAGCTGCCTATATTAGTCTCATTAATTGTGGGGGCGTTCTTTTCCATCTTAAATGAGACGCTGCTCAATATCGCTTTTCCGGAATTAATGGTTGAGCTCAAAGTCTCGGCCTCTACGCTGCAATGGCTGGCCACAGGCTACATGCTGGTCGTCGGCGTTCTGGTTCCCGCATCAGCGCTGCTGGTCCAGTGGTTTACGACGAGGCAAATGTTCCTGGGAGCCATGATCATTTTCACGGTGGGAACGTTTGTCTGTGCCTTTGCCCCGGGCTTTGAATTCCTACTGATCGGCCGTTTGCTTCAGGCCGCAGGAAGCGGTTTGATGCTTCCGGTCATGATGAATACGATCCTGATTCTGTATCCGCCGGAAAAACGCGGAGCCGCCATGGGCAGTATCGGTCTCGTTATTATGTTCGCTCCAGCGATCGGACCGACGTTGTCGGGATTGATTCTGGATTCGTTTGAATGGAGATGGCTGTTCTACTTGGTTCTGCCGTTTGCCATCATTTCGATCATCATCGCGTTTGTGTATTTGAAAAATGTCTCGCAGCCTACCAAACCCAAAGTGGACGTTCTGTCGATCATTCTGTCTACGATCGGATTCGGCGGAATCGTCTATGGCTTCAGCAGTCTGGGTGAAGGTGGAGCGGGCTGGTCGCATCCCAAAGTGATTTGGACCATTATTATCGGTGCGGTTGCCCTGCTGCTGTTCGTTATTCGTCAGCTCCGGCTGAAGGATCCTTTGATGGATATCCGGTCCTTTAGATTCCCGGCGTTTACCCTGACGGCGATCATGTTGATCATTATGATGATGACGCTGTTCTCCTCCATGTCGCTGCTGCCGTTCCTGTTTCAGGGCGCACTCGGCATGACGGTGTTCGCTTCCGGTCTGCTGATGCTGCCGGGCAGCTTGCTCAACGGCTTGATCTCGCCGATTACCGGTAAACTGTTTGATAAGTTCGGTCCACGGGCGCTGATCATTCCGGGAACGGCTGCTCTGGTGATCATTATGTGGTTCTTTACGCAGGTATCGGTCGAAACGAGCAAAGTCACGCTGCTCATCCTGCATATCTGTATGATGGTTTCCATCTCTATGATCATGATGCCGGCGCAGACGAACGGAATGAACCAGCTTCCGGCCCGGTATTATCCGCACGGTACGGCGATCTTGAATACGCTCCAGCAGGTGGCGGGTGCGATTGGTGTGGCCTTCTTTATCAGCGTCATGTCCAACGGCCAAGCCAGCTTCCTGAAGGGCTCTTCGGATCCAACCGCGCCTGGGCAAATGGCTGAAGCGATGGTAGCCGGCGTGCATAACGCGTTCGTCATCGGATTTGGCTTCTCCATCGTGGCGTTGATTCTGGCATTGTTATTCAAACGGACCAAAGGTCCTGCTGAATCCTAAACGGCTGATGCCCTTGCCCGCCATGCTTCCGTCCGGTTATCCAATTACATAGCCGTGATTGAAGGGACTTATGCTCCTTCTGCATGGTGGTGCATCTCGCCGCACAGAAAGAATCCGCTCCCGAAGAGGGAGCGGATTCTTTCTGTTGATCAGACGTTGTTTTCATAGATATTAGCGGGTTTCTATAATACAATGATAAAAAAATAATAGATTTCAGGAAGGGAAGGAAGTACACAGATGATGAACTCCAGCATTCCCCAAACGATGCAAGCCGCTGTGATGCACAGCCCACGCCAAATCCGGATTGAAACGGTGCCGGTGCCGGACATCGCACCAGACGAAGTGTTGATCAAAGTGATGGCCGTCGGCATCTGCGGATCCGACCTCCATTATTATACGCATGGGCGAATCGGCAAGTACGTCGTGGAGAAGCCGATTATTCTAGGCCATGAATGCTCGGGCGATGTCGCCGCCGTAGGCGCAGATGTAACCGGATTCAAAGTGGGAGACCGCGTAGCCGTGGAGCCCGGGGTGACCTGCGGCCGCTGTGAAGCCTGCAAGGAAGGGCGGTATAACCTCTGTCCCGACGTGCAGTTTCTGGCGACACCGCCGGTAGACGGGGCTTTTGTCCAGTACATCAAAATCCGGCAGGATTTTGTGTTCCGGATCCCGGACTCGCTGAGCTATGAGGAAGCGGCGCTGATCGAGCCGTTTTCCGTCGGCATCCATGCAGCGGCGAGAAGCAAGCTTACGCCGGGATCCACCATTGCGATCATGGGTATGGGGCCGGTAGGATTGATGGCCGTGGTCGCGGCCAAAGCTTATGGTGCTGCCGAAATCATCGTAACGGATTTGGAGCCGCTGCGTCTGGATGCCGCCAAAAAGCTCGGAGCGGATCACGTGATTAACGTCGCAGAGCAGGACGCGCTGGAGGAAATTCAGCGGTTGACGGACGGGAAGGGCGTCGATGTCGCTTGGGAAACGGCAGGCAATCCCAAAGCGCTGCAAACAGCGCTGGGCTCGCTGCGCCGGGGCGGGAAGCTGGCCGTCGTCGGACTGCCGGCACAGGATGAAATTCCGCTGAATGTTCCTTTTATCGCGGATAACGAGGTCGATATTTACGGAATATTCCGGTATGCCAATACATATCCGAAAGGCATCCGCTTCCTTGAGTCCGGCATTGCCGATGTGATGACGCTGGTCACGGACCGTTATTCGCTCCAGGATACCCAAGAAGCGATGGAGCGGGCCTTAAATCACAAAAGCGAGTGCTTGAAAGTAGTCGTCTACCCGAACGGTGTGCCAGAGGCGGAGTGAGGCGGTTCCTGTTTCTAAGGATAAAAGCACGGCTTAGGCCGTGCTTTTTGGCTTCTTTTTGAACATTCCAAATATTTCTTGTCAGCGACTGGCCTCATCGCTTATGATGACTTTAGAACGATCGTTCTGTAAATAAGGAAAGGTAGATCGCTTTGAAACGACATTATGACAGTGAAGAAACGCGGCGGATTATTGCGGAGAAGGCTGCGCAGCTTTTTTCGCAAAAGGGGTTCGCCGGAACCTCGATCTCGGATATATCCAAAGCCTCCGGGTTCAGCAAGGGCCATGTGTACTACCATTTTGAGAATAAGGAAAAGCTGTTCGTCTATCTCGCGCTGGACGGCATGCGGGCTTGGGGCGAGAAGTGGGCCGGTGTATCTCCGAACTATAAGACAGCCAGGGATAAATTGTATGCGATGTCTACGTTCGTGATGAACAATTATCAAACCCCTCTGCTCAAGGTAGGGCAGGAGCTGGCGGCGAATCCGGCGACCAGTCCGGAGACGGTCCAGCAGCTATACGGACTGGCGGTTACGCCGATGCAGGCATACTCGGACATTTTCCAATACGGGATCGATACCGGAGAATTTGAGATCGACGATCTTCAAGGAACGACATTTTTATTCGGGACGCTGCTGGGGGCGTTGTGCCAGCATATTTACACGATGGAGCATGAACAGCTGCATGGTCTTTTCCGAAAAAGCGTCGATCTTTTTCTAAGCGGAATCCTCAAACGATGAGGTTTTACGCTTAAGCGAATTAGAACGATCGTACTAATTGTTCTAAAGTTAAAATGATGAGGAGGAGTTAAGGATATGGCAGAATGGGGTAAAGTGGCTATTGTCACAGGAGGGTCTTCGGGAATTGGCCGGGCCATTTGCGAAGCGTTGGCAGGGGAGCGTATTTTCGTTGTGGCAGCTGATGTGGACCGAGCAGGCGGCGAGGAGACGGTTCGAAGAATTACCGCTGCGGGTGGGGGAGGGCGTTACGTCCACCTGGACGTGACGGACGCCTATCAGGTGGAAGGGCTGATCGAGAGCGTGTATGAGGAGTTCGGGCGGCTCGACTATATGTTCAACAATGCGGGCATCAGCATTTACGGGGAGCTGTACCACATGACACTTGATCATTGGAACCGGATCATTCAGGTCAACTTGTGGGGCGTCATCCATGGAACTCAGGCAGCCTATCGGGTTATGAAGCAGCAGGGCTTCGGCTGTATTGCGAATACTGCGTCGGCGACCGGACTGGGGCCATCGCCAACCTCCGCTGCGTATGCTGCGACCAAACATGCCGTGGTCGGACTGACCACATCCCTTCACTATGAAGCGGAAGCGTTTGGCGTTCATGTCAGCGCTCTATGCCCCGCCTTCGTGGATACTCCGATCCATCGGACGGGCGAAGCGCTTCATTTGGATCAAGAACTCGTTCTGAAGCAGATGCAGAAACAGAAAATGATGAGCCCCGAGCAGTTCGCCCGAATTGCGATAAAGGGCGTTCACAAGAACGACCCTGTGGTTTGCCCGATGCCGCTGCGCCGCACCATGGATGTCGTATTCACCTTGTTTCCGCAGCTCCACCGCAAACTGATGCGACTCGTGTGCCGCGTCGCCCGCCAAGCAGCGGTTCAGCCGGACCAGACGTAGGAAAAGACTGGAACAGACTTCTCAGACAAGGTAATATAGCGGAAAGGAGGCAAAAAAGTATGAACTATACGATACATGAGCAAGACGGCTCGAAGGTAGCGGTTCTTGACGACCCTCATGCCGTTATTGCCGACGTCCAGACGGCTCTGGATCTGATGGCTGGCATTGGGTGGGATCCATCGGGGCCATGCCATAAGCTGCTGCTGAATCAGTCGAATTTGCCTGATGCGTTTTTTGAGCTGAAAACCGGGCTGGCAGGGGAAATCCTGCAAAAATATCGGACCTATCAATTTAAAATTGCCATTGTCGGTGATTTTGAAGCTTATTCCAGCAAAAGCCTGCGGGATTTCATCTACGAATGCAATCAGGGGGAAGATGTGTTCTTTAAGAAGGACCGGGAGGAGGCGCTGGCCGCCCTTCATCGGGTACCTTAAAAGCCTAGAAATTAGGTAAACGCAAGGAACAGGGAGCTGACAAATCCGATGATGATTGATCTGACCAGGCTGATCCATGATGGACTGCCTGTTTTCCCGGGGGATCAGGAAACTGTGCTTGCCCAGACGAGGCATTTAATAAGCGATTCGTATACCAACCACCAACTGTCCATCAATATGCACGCCGGCACGCATATCGACGGACCGATGCATTTGACGGATTCCGACCGCTATCTTCACGAATTTTCATTAGACCGCTTCATTGGAAACGGGTGCATTCTCGACGTCTCGCACGAACCGTCGGTTGAATATAAGTCTGTGTATGAAGAGAAGATTGGAATGGGACAAATCGTGGTGCTGCATACGGGACATGGCAGGCTGTGGGGACAGCCGGAATACTTTACGGACTATCCCGTCTTGACCCAAGCGTTTGCCGAGTTGCTGGTACGCAAGCAGGCGAAGATGGTCTGTCTGGATATGCCGTCGCCGGATAAGTACCCGTTCGACGTTCATAAATATTTATTTGGACATGGGATATTCATTGCCGAAAACCTGACCAACACCGATCGGCTGCTATCTTTGACCGCCTTTGAAATGATAGCTCTGCCTTTGCTGATCCGGGCGGATTCATCCCCGGCCCGCATTATTGCACGCAGTATAGAGTAAGCGGAATGTGTTGTTAATAACCGTGATATTTAACGCGTTGTGAAAAAGATAAGGGGATGATCCTGGATGAAGGATGTCGTGCTCAGTACGGACCGGTTGATCCTGAGGCAAATGGGACGGGAGGATGTCCCTTTGCTGCAGCAAATTTTTGCCGACCCCGTCGCAATGAAGTACTATCCCTCCACCAAAGACAACCAAGAAACGCTGGAATGGATTGAATGGAACCTGCGAAATTATGAGGAATGCGGTGCCGGCTTATGGATCGTGGAGAACCGGATCAACGGTGATTTTCTGGGACAGTGTGGCATCGTTCCACAGATTGTGGAAGGGGTTCGCGAAATGGAGATCGGCTACCTGTTCGCAAGGCGCGTATGGGGGAACGGCTATGCCACTGAGGCAGCAACGGCTTGCAAGCACTACGGTTTTGAGCAGATGAAGCTTCGCAAAATCGTTTCGCTTCCCGATGCCTGCAATAAACCATCCGCTCGGGTGGCCGAACGGATCGGAATGACGCTGGAAAAACAAATCGTCAAATGGAACAAAGATGTGCTTGTATATTCCGTTTACGCCGATACAGAAGAGGTGGTCGAAAGATGAATCAACATGTGCCCATTATGGGGATTCCTTTCCCGAAATTGACGATGGAGCAAAGCGTAGAGCTTCTTCAAGACGTGATTGACCAAAAGGAGCAGCGGCTGTTTCACGTCGTTACCGGCAATCCGGAGATCGTGATGTCCTGCCAAAAGGATGCGCAGCTGCGCCAAATCGTCGATGAGGCGGGTTTGGTCACTGCGGATGGCATCGGCATCGTCATGGTCTCCCGGGTGCGGGGCGGCAGCCTGCCGGAGCGGGTGACCGGCTGCGATCTGCTGTTTAAGCTGCTTGAGGAGGGCGACCGGAAGGGATGGTCGTTTTACTTTCTGGGTGCGGATGAGGAAACGAGCAGGCAAGCCGTCATCAACATTGGCCAGCAGTATCCGGGCGTCGCCATACGCGGCAGACATCACGGTTTTTTTACGCCGGAAGATGAACCGCGAATCGTACAGGAGATTGCTGATGCCGCGCCGGACTTTCTGATCGTGGCTCTGGGCGCACCCCGGGCAGAGAAGTGGATACATAGCCATAAGGACAAGCTGCAGGCGAAAATTGCCATCGGTGTCGGCGGCAGCCTGGATATCATCGGCGGTAAAGTGAAGCGGGCGCCGGCAGCTTGGCAGCGTCTAAATCTCGAGTGGCTGTACCGGCTGATTTCCCAGCCTTCGAGATGGCGCAGACAGCTGATTTTACCCCGGTTTGCGGTGAAAGCGGTATTTTTTAGAGAGAGATCCAGAAGCGTTTAGCCCGTGTGAGCGGGTGGTTACAAGATACCTGGATAAAGTGAGCGAGATCCGCTGCTTACTTGGGATCTCCATGTAATGATAAGTATAACCGGAAAAGTAACGGAAGGGAGAGGAAGGCATGAGCCAGTCACAGCCACAGAAGCAAGGCAAGCTCCTGATTCAGGAAATCGAGGAAACCTTTGTGCCGTACGGCATGGTCGCGGTATGGCCGCTTGGACAAGCCAGCTTTATCATTAAGGGAGGGGAGACGGTCATTTACATCGATCCGTATGTCAGCCATAACCCGGATCGTATCTACCCGGCGCCGATCGGACCGGAGCATATTACGAATGCGGATTACTGCCTGATCACCCATGAGCATTCGGACCATATGGATCTGGAGGCGATTGCGGACATGTCCAAGGCTAATCCGCAGACCGTCTATATGGCACCGGCATTCTGCCGTGAGGACATATTGAGGCAGGGAGTAGCCCCCGAGAGCTTCGTGATCGCCGATACGGAAAAGGATTATGGCGATGAAGTGATCATACGCCCCATCGCGGCCGCACATGAAGAACTGGAAACGGATGAGCAGGGCTATCATCGTTACGTCGGGTATCTGATCAAACTGAACGGCGTTACGGTGTACCATTCCGGAGATACGGTCATTTATGATGGATTGACGGAACGGCTTCAGGGGGAGTCGATCGACCTCGGGCTTCTCCCGATTAATGGCCGCGACGCATTCCGGAACAGCCGCTGCATTATCGGCAATATGGACTACCGGGAAGCAGCCGAACTGGCGAAGACCGTCGGGATCGGGATGACGATCCCGATGCATTATGACATTTTTGCAGGGAATACTGAGCATCCGGGATATTTCGTGGACTATGTATATGACCACTTTCCTGAAATGCGTATTCATGTGATCGCACGTGGCGAAAGATTTATCCACGTGACGGATGCGGCACTGAGCGCTTTGAAGTCATAGACTGAAGGTGACCATGCGATAACGTCAAAAGATATGGATTAGAGCAGCCACAAACCGCCTTCATTTGAAGGTGGTTTGTTTTTTTAGTAATCTGCATTACAGAAGAGGAAATGATGGTGGTTTATGATGAGTGTAACACTCCGTTATCGGTGTTACATGAGGAACGATGATCGCGGTGAGTGGAGCGGTAGTCGCTTGCAGTAATGAAAGGAGGGGTCACAATGTTACATGATGAGGCGATGGAAAACATAACTTCATTTTTGCCACAAATCAAAATATTTGAATCGCTTCCGGCAGAAATTATGCGTGAAATCGAACAATTGGTAACCAGATCAAATACGTATAAGCTTCCAAAAAACTATATTCTTCAGACGCCCGATGATGAAAGGAATGGCTTATTTTTCGTAATCGCCGGTAAACTGCGCTTATACAAAACCAATTCGGCCGGCAAACAACATACAGTCTGCATCCTCAGCGAAGGCGGCATGTTTGGCGAGGTAGAAACGTTCTCATTGGGCAATAGAGGAACTTATGTGGAGACGATAGAAGACTCGATTGTTTTTTCGATTCCGACTGAACAATTCGAACCGCTTTTACGCAAGTATTCTGAATTGTCTTTGCGATTTTTATCGGAAATAAGCAAACGCCTACGGGATCTGGATGAATTCGTGGAAAAATTGGTTTTTAGGGATCTGCGTGGTAAAGTGCTTTACTTTCTCAACCGATTGTCTAAAAAGTTCGGCATAGAAGAAAATGGATACCAAAAAATCGATATTCCCCTGACTCATCAAGAATTGGCAAATATGATTGGTGCCACAAGAGAAGCGGTATCGCTTACCTTACAGGAACTATCCAATGAAGGTATTATCGTGACCAGCCGCAGAATGGTCATGATTCATATCGAAAAAGCGATGAAAGAACTGGCTTGATTCATGACCCGAAAAACTTCGTAATCTAAATTACTGTCGAATTTTTCATCTAGCGTTATGATAAATGCCGTAACGGAATGACTGTAAAATATGAAGCTTATAGGAGGAGTCAGCATGTCCAATCAACAAGTCCAATTGAATATTCGATTCAAAGTTAAACCAGGGAAAAAAGAAGAATTCCGCAGGGAGCTGTATTCCCTTATTGAGGAGATGTCATCCGAGAAGGCATTCATTAGCGCCATTGTTTCGGATGATCTGGATCAGCCGGATGACTTGATTATTTATGAAACATGGCAAGGCACGAGAGATCGCTGGCTTGCGGAAGAGTTTATTAAACCATACCGCAAGGATTACGAACGAACACTGGGCGATTTCATTGTGGATAGAAGCGTCAGCTGGTTGCAGCCGAAGGGCGAATGGGGAAGTCATATAACGAATGCGTGATGACGTTGATGGGAGGAATATAGATATGGGGAAATTTGAAGGAAAGGTAGTCGTTGTTACCGGAGGAACAAGCGGTATCGGACTTACAACGGCACAACGATTCGTTTCGGAAGGGGCCTACGTATTCATTACCGGCCGTAGGCAAAGCGAGCTGGACGCGGCAGTAAAATTGATCGGTGACCGGGTTACCGGCGTTCAAGGTGATATTTCTAATTTGAAGGACCTAGACAAACTGTACGATACGGTAAAGCAGGAGAAAGGACATCTGGATATTCTATTTGCAAACGCTGGACTTGGCAGCTTTCTGCCCTTGGGTCAGATTACGGAAGAGCAGTACGACACAACATTCAACGTGAACGTAAAGGGTACTTTGTTCACCATCCAAAAGGCTTTGCCGCTGTTTCCAAATATGACAGGAAACATCATCTTAACCGGCTCGACGGCGGGTACGATCGGCGAAGCAGCGTTTAGTGTCTACGGAGGTACCAAGGCGGCTCTCCGTCAGATGGCCAGGAGCTGGATAATGGATTTGAAAGGCACAGGGATACGACTTAATGTAGTGAGCCCTGGCACGGTCCACACGCCAGCGTATAATGATCTTTTTGGCGAATCGCTAAATCAAGTTCTTGATTCGGCGAAGAATGTCGTTCCGCTAAGCCGCTTGGGCAAGACGGAGGAGATTGCCAGCGCGGTGATGTTTCTGGCGTCGGAGGAAAGCAGTTATGTGAACGGCGTCGAATTGTTCGTAGATGGCGGTATGGCTCAAGTTTGACCTTGAATCAGAAGGGATGGGTTGTCATTTAAGCAATTCCTAATAAGCCCATGTATCAAATCAGGCAGAGGAGTCTATATAGGCTCTCTGCCTGATTTTCATACTGCGACGGATTGGGCGAAGCATTCGTGGACGAGCTGTCGCACTTAATTTGACAACCTGTCATTTACCTGACTGATTATTCCTCTAAGCGGAAGCGGACTTCCTTTCCGGTCGGCTCGCCGCCGAAGGGGGATCCGATTTCCTCCCTGAACACGAATTCGAGACCGGAGAGCTTGTCCGGCAGTGCAGGAGATACCACGTAATTATAAGTTGCGTTGCCGGAGCAGCTTACGCCCCGATCCATCCGGCAAACATAATATTCTCCCATATCTAACGCGAAATTGGATATGTCAGTCGAGCATTCCGGGATTGTCACATCACCGTCTACATTTAGCGTCACGACGCTGGCATTGGCGTATTGCCGAACCGAAGTCAGCGTGAAAAAGTATCCCTCATGCTCCTGTGATACTAGCACCGGAACGTGCTTGATGAAACCGGCAGGTTCGACGATCGGTTTGAAAAACTCGTCGGATCGGATGGCACCAAAGACCATTTTTAGAAAGTCCTCATAAAGCCCCGTTTCGGCCGCCCATTGGTCAATGTACGCGAAAGGCGGGTAACCCGGATTTCCTTCCGAAATCTCTTTGCGCTGCTGCAGCAGCTGGCAGATTTGTCTGTCGATGGGGAGCAGGCGTTCATCGTAATGCTCGGTGGGTCGTGTGAAAGGCATCCGTTTCATCATCATTCCTCCTCATATATTCTATTGTACCCCAAAGTGCTAAATGTTGGAAAACGATCAGCGAAGAATCATTCATAAAATAGCAGCCGCTTCGAGTATGCGTTGCGGAATTCCGTCGGGGTCAACCCCACAATTTTTTTGAAGGATTTCATGAAGTGATGCGGGTCGCTGTAGCCGAGCTGACTGGAAATTTCACTTACGTTCTGGTTCGTATCGGTCAGCAGATATTTGGCCAGCTCCATTTTTTGCTGCAAAATGTACTGTTTCAGTGAAATACCCGAGACGGTTGTAAACAGATGGGACAGGTACTTCTCGTTGTAGCCGAAGTGCGAGGCGATTTGGGAGACCTTGATGTTCTCGTGGCGGCTCCATTTGATGTAGTCGAGAATATCGTTGTACAGCTGGGTTTGCTTAAACGATTTACCGGGGTTGTTCTTTTCGAAGAACAGCTGGTTGTAGAGCTCGCAAAGGATGACGGTAGACATGTAATCATTTAATGTCTGTTCGTTGTAGCCGCGCACCGAATCCTGGAGCTGCTTCATCATGACGACGATTTTCTCGGGGTTACGCAGGGTGCCGTATTGGGGAATGACGATCCGCCCATTCTCGTGAACATGGGTATAGTGGGAGAGGTCGAGCTTGGGAAGGTTCTGCGAAGACGAAAAGTGAAGCCAATAAAAGCTGCAATCCGACGGCTTGGCTCCTTTCTGGCGCGTGAACGGGGGAAGCAGCAGATACTCTCCCTGGGAGACCTCGTAGGTTTCATCGTCTCCGGAAATGTACAGCGTTCCATGTGTCATGACAATGAGCTCGTAATCCATCAAGTAACGGCTTAAATGAATCCAATCCGCAGAGGGAGCAACGAACTTGCCGGTAAGCTCCATATGGACTGGACGCTCGATGCGGAGCTGATGAGCATTCATCTAAAGTTTCACCACCATTTCTAACCTTTTTCCACCCATTGAAGGGTCGGTAGAACCTAAAATTATCACACGGCATCAAAAGGCACCATCAGCAAGTGCAAACCTTTTGACACAAATTCGATCGTTGAACTATTTTGCCCCCTCCGGATTGAGTATAAGCTTGTGTAAACGGATTCATAAAACCCAAGGGGAGGATGAAGGATGAAAAAAATACTCGCATCCGTGCTCGCGCTTACACTCGGAACATCACTGCTGGCGGGCTGCAGCAGCGGCGGGAATGAGCCGGAGGAACCAACCGCGCAAGGGGGAAAAGTAAAGCTGAAAGCGATCATGACAAAGCATCCGCTCACGCAAAAGTTCGAGAACATGAAATGGCTTCAGGATGCGGAGGAGAGGGCAGGGGTTGATATCGAATGGCAGGAAGTGTCCGCCGATTGGGATCAGAAGAAGGGAGCCATGCTGGCCAGCGGGGATATTCCCGATTTGATCGTTGGCGTGAACTCCATTACCGATTCGGATTTCGCCCAGTTTCCGGGGTTGTTCCAGGACCTGTCCGGAATGATCGACCCATATGCTCCGAATGTCAAGGCGATGTTCGACGCCAAACCCGAAACGAAAATCATTGCCACGCAGCAGGACGGTAAAATATACGGACTGCCCAAGTATCAGCGGTTCTGGCCCGATACGGCGACCCGGCAGTTTATCAACAAGGAGTGGCTGGACCGGCTGGGGCTCCAGATGCCCACGACATGGGATGAGCTGTTCGACGTGCTGAAGGCGTTCAAAGACAAGGATGCCAACGGGAACGGAGATCCGAACGATGAGATCCCGATGGACTTTGCCCCGACGGGAACCGTCGCATTCGGTTATTTTATGCCGACCGTGCTGCTGGGCAGCGAAGGGATTACGTTGTCCGACGGCAGCGGCAGCGGATATTTTGTAGAGGATGGCCAAGTTAAAAACTTTTTCATCGACGACCGTTACAAAGAGTTGGTCAAATTTTTAAGCAAATGCTTCAGCGCCGGTCTGATAAACCCCGAAGTATTCACCCAGGACTACACCAAATACCAATCCGTGGCGAGGGGCAAAGGAAATACGGCTACCGTTGGCTTTACGTGGGGCTGGGAGGTCACCGATCGTTTCGGCAACACGGTTAGTCCGCAGTATACGGCTATGGCGCCGCTGAAGTTTACAGCGGATTCCACCGTTCAGCAGTCGTGGTCGTACGATTACAACACGCTGAATTACGGTACAAATACTGTTCAAATGTCCGCCGCTTCCAAGCATAAGGAAGCCGCAATGAAGTTCATCAACGAATTGTACAACCCCGAGGTCAGCATGCAGGTGCTCTTCGGTTCGCTTGGCACGAACATCAAGGATAACGGGGACGGATCGTTTGCCGTACTGCCGCCGCAGGATCAGGCCATGGATCCGGGAACCTGGAAATGGACTTCCACCTGGGCCGATAACGGACCGATGTATATCGCCGACTCGCTGAAGCTGACATTGGGTACAGACATGCAGTCGGTCGGCAAGCAAACGGAGCCGCTGCAGAAGGTGCTGGACTCGATTGATAAGGACAACGATGTTTTCCCGAACCTGTTTATTAAATACAGCGCGGTGGACAACAGCACGATGGCTCTCGCCAACACGGCGCTTGTGCCGATGGCCTTGGCCAAATGGTCGCAGTGGATCACCAAAGGCGGCGTGGATAAGGAGTGGGACGCCTATGTGGAAAATTGCAAAAAGACAGGGCTCCTGAAAAATATCGAAATTATGCAGAAATACTATGACGACTATAAAAGCAAGCTGTAAAACGCGATCCCCGGTCCGCTGCAGGCTCCCTGCATCCGGGCCGGATAATCTAGCATGCAAGCACTGCTGTTACAAGGAGGTAATCTGGTCATGATATCGCGATCCGGCCCCAAATTAAAGCGGGCCGCTGCTTTGCCCAAAGCACGCAAACAAACCGTTCTGAATACGTTCAGGCGGGACTATCAGCTGTGGATCATGATTTTTCCCGCCGTTGTCGTTATTTTTATTTTCAACTACATCCCGATGTACGGCATTCAACTGGCTTTTCGGGATTATAGCTTCACTAAGGGGCTGACCGGCGGAGAGTGGAGGGGATTGTTCTACTTCCGGCAATTCTTTGAAAATTACATATTCGTGGATCTGATGAAAAATACGGTGGTCATCAGCGTGGCGACGATTGTGCTCAGCTTTCCCGCACCGATCATTCTCGCCCTGCTCATCAATCAGGTCCGGTTGAAGCGGGCGAAGAAGACGCTCCAGACGACCGTGTATTTGCCGCATTTCATCTCGACCGTCGTCATGGTCGGACTGCTGAGCGTGCTGCTCTCGCCGAACTCGGGAATCATTGGGCACCTGCTGCAGTGGCTTGGCCTCGGGGATGTCAACCTGCTGGGGTCGACCAAGACGTTCGTCCCCGTATATGTACTGTCGGAAATTTGGCAGCATGGCGGATGGAACAGCATTATCTATTTGGCTGCTTTGTCCACCGTGGATCCGCAGCTGTACGACTCCGCAAAGATGGACGGAGCAAGCCGCTGGCAGACGATCCGGTATGTCGACATCCCCGCCCTTGTGCCGACGATCATTATTTTATTCGTACTCAGCATGGGCAGCGTCCTGGGAACGGGCTTCGAGAAAGTATTTCTGATGCAAAACCCGCTCAACTTGCCGGTTTCCGAAGTCATTGCCACCTACGTGTACAAAATCGGGATTATCAGCAGCCAGTTCAGCTATTCAGCTGCCATCGGCCTGTTTAATACCGTCATTAATTTTATCTTCCTGTTTGTCATGAATATGATCGCCAAGCGGTGCTCGGACATCAGTCTGTGGTAGAGACGGCGATCCCGAAAGGAGCATGGAGTATTGATACTTACACATCGTAATCGCAGGAGTGCGGGGGATGTTCTGTTTCAAGTGATGGTTACCGCCCTGTGCGTGCTGATTTTTCTGATCGTGGCCTATCCGCTGTACTTCGTTGTGATTGCATCCGTCAGCGATCAATCGCTGGTGTCGACAGGCCAAGTGACGCTGTATCCCAAACATATCAGCTTTTTTGGCTATCAGGAAATTTTCAAGGATGCCCGCATTTGGACCGGATACAAAAACACGATCATTTACACGGTGCTGGGTACGGCGGTAAACCTGCTGTTTACGCTGCCGGCCGCCTATGTCTTGTCGCGGAAAGAGTTCCGCGCCCGCCGGTTTATCATGTTTGCCTTCGTGGTGACCTTGTTCTTTAACGGCGGCCTGATTCCAACCTACCTGCTGATGAAGCAGTTGCATTTGACCAATTCGATGTGGGTGTTTATCATCCCGTTTTCGGTCAATGTGTACAATTTAATTATCGCACGGTCGTTCTTTGAGCACTCCATTCCGAAAGAGCTGCATGAAGCAGCTTCCATGGACGGCTGCAGTCACTTCACTTTTTTCGTAAAAATCGCACTTCCGCTGTCCAAGGCGGTTGTGTCTGTCATCGCCCTGTATTATTTAGTCGCCCATTGGAACGATTTTTTTACCGGACTCATCTATATCCAGAGCAATTCGCTCCAGCCGCTGCAAATCGTGCTGCGGGACATCCTGCTGTCCAACCAGGTGTTTTCATCCGGAGCAGGCTCCGGCGGAGCTGCCGGGGGGTATGCGCAGCAGTATGCGGACCAGGTCAAATATGCGGTGATCATCGTATCCACACTGCCGATTCTTATTGTGTATCCGTTTCTACAGAAATACTTCGAAAAAGGCGTCATGATCGGCTCGGTCAAAGGTTAGCAGAGCGGGTTCATGCCAGCACGAATGAATAAAGCCGCCGGGCAGCTGTGCCCGGCGGCTTTTGTATCATCGAATCATCATAATGATCGGACCTTTAGAATCGTTTCGATGGCAGGGATCGACGATTAAGCCCCTTCGGTCAATACCGGCAACGTAATCGTGAAGACGGATCCTTCGGATTCCATGCTTTTGACGGTGAGCGTACCGTTGTGATCCTGGATGATTTTATGGCAGATGGATAGGCCGAGGCCGGTTCCTTCTTCCTTGGTCGTATAGAACGGATCGAAGATTTTCGGGAGCAGGTCTTCGGGGATCCCCTTTCCCGTATCGGACACGTCAATGGTTACGACCGAATTCGTTTGCTGCACCTGAATATGGATATGACCCGGCTGTTCCATCGCCTCGATGGCATTGCGCACCAGATTTATCAGCACTTGTACGATTTTATCCCGCTCCATTTCAACCATGACGGAATCACTGACATTCTCCATGCTGATGCTGTGCCCTCTGGAAGTCACCTGCGACTCGGTTAAATTTCTTGCTCTTTCCACGCAATGTGAGATGGGCTCGGGCCGGATGTTGCCAAGATGGGGCTTGGAAAACTGCAGAAACTCCGCCGTCAGCTCGTTCATGCGCGTGATCTCGTTGGTGATGATATCGACCCATGGCCCGATATTGTACGACTGCGATTTGGACAGATGGATGAAGCCTTTCAGCGTTGTGAGCGGATTCCGGATTTCATGAGCCATGCCCGCAGCAAGCTCGCCGACAATTTTCAGCTTTTCGCTTCGGAACATTTCTTCCTCCCGCTTCAGCCACAGCATCCTCTTTTTTTGAAACAGCCGGTCTTCGGCCAGCATGATAATATCATGCGAGGTTGTGCTTTCCCGGGGAAACCGGGCCGTGCTGTAAGTCACCTCATAGCCGAGCTTGCCCGATTCAAGAATATCCTGGGCTTGTCCAAGCGACCCGTCGGTATCCGGGATCACCATGGCGAACCGGTCCCCGGCATAACGGGAAATGGCGAAGGCGCTCGGGAAGTACGTCCGGATGATGAGCGATATTCTCGTCAAAATTTCGTTGCCGCCGCGGATGCTTTCCTTGTTTAGGCTTTTAAAGTCCTGAAAATCCAGCAGAATCAGTACAAACGGCGATTTTTTCTTTTCAACCAATTCGTTGACGGCACTGACATAACCGTCGTAGTTCAAAAAACCGGTCAGCGGATCATGTGATGCGAGAAACTGGTTGCGCCTCAAAAGCCGCTTTCTTTCAATCTCGGTTGTGACGAGATAACGCATTCCAAGGACGATTAATACCAGACTAACCAGATCGTAGACCGAAACCAATAGATTGTAACGGTCCCAGGGGAGGTAGCTTAGCCGGATGACGGTATACAACATGGAATAAGCAAATGCCAGCGACAGCGTATACTTCAAGTTTCTCGTATTTCGGGTTTCCATAATAATTAATATAAAGTAAATGATTTGCGTCCAGTTGAGCTGGGAACTCCAATGGAAGAAAGCGAGGCTTACGGATTGAAGAAGCAAGGAACGGCTGCTGGACTCGGCGAAAAAAATCATCACCCCCGTCAGCATCGCTCCGGAGAGAAATAGCAGAAAGATGCTGTCGGCTTTGCCCAACAGAATGGAAGATAACATGATAAATGTAGTTAAGGAAGGAATCAAGACGTGTCTTGTCTGTTTTACGATCATGTTTATGCTCCTAGAAAAAAAGTAAAATTTCAGTAAGCCCTTATCTACTGCCATTATATCGGATAGGCCATGAAAACAATGTCGAATTTCCGTGTCGCCTTGGAAATGATCATGATTTTTTTTCTCCTATGGAGAAAACAGATTTTATGGTATAAATGACCTCATAGCCCGCCGGATGAATTCGGTGTGGAGGGATGCCGGAAGGATCCGGCACGAACGCAAACCAGGGGGAGTGTCATGCGGACGTATTTTGTCATCAGCCAAATCATCTATGTGTTATGTTTTGTTCCGTGGCTGCTGATTTGGGGAATTTCGTTCATGGGGTTTGACAGTGGAATCAGTGGAGCGGCCATCGCCTTGGTGTCCGTGATCGGCGTTTACCCGCTCGTCACCATTGCCTGTGCCATTATGGCCTGGGCGTTCTACAAGAAGAGGAAGAGAGCCGCGGTCATCGTGAATTCGATTCCGTTCTTGTGGGTGCTGGGCATCGGCGTGCCGGTGCTCGCATTGAATCTTTCGTGAACGATTCAAGAGCATGAACAATGCAAAGCCCGGCAGCTTCAGGATAAATCCTGAGCTGCCGGGCTTTGCATCTTTACAGCACTTGCTATGGCTACCGACCGTCAACCGATGCTCATTCGGACAAAGCCTCATAAAAATATCCCGCAGACTCCACTTTAAAACTATACTTTTCCAGGGATATCCACTATTGTTGACTGTGTATCCATATGGATGACCAGAACAATCGGGGAGTGTGAAACAGTGGAGTCTTATGATTGGGATGAGAAGATGGGGTATTTGCGCCGGAGAATGAGTCTTTATTATAATGACGACTACATCGCGTTTTTGGTCAAATCGGTTTGGAAATGGGAAACTCCGGTTCGGATCGTCGATTTTGGCTGCGGTTACGGGCAGCTGGGCTTGATGATGCTTCCGCACCTGCCGGAAGGCTCAACCTATACGGGGATCGATCCGGGAGCAAGACAGATTGGGGCGGCCAAGGAGCTGTACGCTCACCTGCCCTGGAAGGCCGAGTTCTTTCGGGCGGAGCTGACGGATGCTGACCTGGGCAGCGCCTTTGATGTCGCCGTATCGCACGCAGTGCTTATGCATAGATCCGATCCCCTGCAGCTGCTGGCCAAGATGGCCGAAAGCGTGAAGGACGGAGGAACGGTCATTTGTTACGAGCCTCACGGCTGTGCTTCCATGTCGAGCTATTATTTTGATGATGTTTTATCTACGGAAGTCATGCCGCTCGGCCCACTTCAGAAGCTGCATGAACAGGATGCTTTGCGGACCGGGAAGGACGCCAACATCGGCATGAAGCTTCCGGTTTACTTTTCGCAGCTGGGGCTGCGCCGGATCGAAAGCAGAATCAGCGATAAGGTGAACTATTACGACCCGGCACAGGATTCCGAGGAGACGAGGGCTTTATTCAGCAACCTGCAGTTTGAATGCCCGGCTCAGGAGGAAGACTTTATTCAAGCGCTGATTGAGCGGGGGCTAACCCAGGAGGAAGCAGAACGGCTCTATATCGCCGAGGACCTGTTATCCCAGGTCAATACGCCGTCGATTGCGTTCGCCCATGCGCCGAGCATGAAAATTACATTCGGTACGGTAGTCCGATAAGTCCGTGTAACATAAAAAGGAGCTGTTCCCAAGGGTTCATTGACCTACTGGGACAGCTCCTTTTGCTTACGACCATTTTTAACCAGACCTTATTCAACATCATAACAGAACCGAAAGAAACAGTCTATATTTTCAGCAGGGAACTGGGGTATAGTTGGTGATGCCGGCAATCCAATCATAGAAACGGGGAAACAGTATGGAAAATGCATGTCATCTTTCCGAGTCGGATTTAACGCATTATACCAAGCAGGTATTCGGATCGGGTTACGCGATCTCGCAGGTTACGCGGCTGAACGGAGGGGCCCAGAAGGTGGTCTATCAGCTCGATTTTCTAAACGGTTTTTCCTGTATGCTGTACGTTTGGGATTTATCCATGAATTACTTTCGGGAAGAAATCGAACATTCGGATCATGATATGCGCTCCTATGGAGCCGATTTGTTTGGCGAGAACAACCGGGTATTAACCCAATTGGGCATCCCCACTCCCGAGCTGTATAACCTTAATCTGGAGCGCCGGGAGTATGCGTTTGATTATGCGCTTGTCGAACGTATTGGGGGAGGCAAAGCGGAAGACTATTTTGCACACCCGGATGCGTCGGAGCAGCAGCGATTGTTTCGGCAGATCGGGGAGATGGTAGCCAATATGCACGATAGCGCGAGAGATGTGCACGGGCGGCCCAGTCAAACCAAGCCTCCGCGGAAGTCCTGCCAGCAGGAGCTGGTGGACAATGCCCTCAGGCAGATCACGTATGCAGCCTCTTATTTGCCTGAGATTGCAGCTGCTCAAGAGGGGCTCATCTCCGTCCTTCAGGAATGTTCATCGCGAATTCGTCCAAGGACATCTTACGGACTGATTCATGGCGAGCTTGGACCGGACCACATTTTGGTTAATGCGAATCTGGAGCCGTATCTGATCGATATTGAAGGTGTAACCTATTTCGACATTGAGCATGAGCACAGCTTTCTGGAGTTTCGGTTCGGGGAGCATTACCGGTATTTCCGCCAGGACCATCTGGATCCCGACCGGATGGCCTTCTACCGCCTGCACCACCATATCTCCTTAATCGGAGGCGGCTTAAAACTGCTTCACCGCGGCTTTCCCGACCGGCAGCTTGCCCAGGGTATCGTGGATCACCATCTGAAGTGCGCCTTGAAATATGTTCATAAAACATTCCATTAACCGATTAACTGTAGAAGTCTCTCTCAGAGGCTTCTTTTTTGTTAGGAGCGCCCGGCAGGCAAATTTTATGTTCCCGGGAGTGCCGCGGAAACTGAATCAAGCTATATACAGGAGGATAACCTATCCTTGCAGACATCGTTAAATAAAGGAGGTACAGGTCAGACATGAAGGATTTTCCGCTTGCACCCCATGAATCGATTGATCTTCATGAAGTGCTGAATTTTAAAACGCTCTGCGTCGCCAAATCGAAGCTTATGCAGGGGATGGTTTTTGACAAAGAACTGAAGGCGCTGATGCAAAAGGACGTTGAACAGTCCACGCAGGCCATCAACGAGCTGAAGGCGGTTTATGAACGAGCTCCGTTTCAGGCTCCGGTTCCGGAAAGCAAGCCTGCCCCCATCCTAAATTGAAGGTGATACGCTGATGAACAACGATTATTTAGATCCGATTAATTCGCTCAACATGCCGGAGATGGCCGATATGACTTTTGCTATGGACTTTTTGATTCGGGCGAAGGAAGGGGTTCGTAATACCGCGGTTGCCCTGACCGAAACCGTATCCACAGAAGCGAGGGAACTGCTGAAAAAGCAGCTGAAGCAGGGGATTGCCCTCCATCAGGAAATCACCGAGCTGATGATCCGTAAGAAATGGTTTCACCCGTATGAGCTGCATGAGCAGTACCAGCTGGACCAGCTGTCGGCCAAAAACACGGCCATGATTGCCGGGATGAACCTGTTCCCCGCAGATACTTCGCGCAAAGGGATGTTCGACCGGACGCCCGATGAGCAGACGGAGGAAAGCCGGGCATGATGAAAGCCGTTACGTACCAAGGGGTTAAAAACGTCGTCGTTAAGGACGTCCCCGATCCGAAAATTCAAAAACCGGATGACATGATCGTCAAGCTGACCAGCACCGCTATTTGCGGCTCCGACCTGCATCTGATCCATGGTATGATTCCCAATCTGCAGGAGGATTACGTTATCGGTCATGAACCGATGGGTATTGTGGAGGAAGTGGGGCCCGAAGTCACCAAGCTGAAGAAAGGCGACCGGGTCATTATCCCGTTTACGATTGCCTGCGGTGAATGCTTTTACTGTAAAAATCATCTGGAGAGCCAGTGCGACAATTCGAACGACAACGGGGACATGGGTGCGTATTTCGGCTACTCGGGAACGACCGGTGGTTATCCGGGCGGGCAGGCCGAGTATTTGCGGGTTCCATTCGCCAATTTCACGCACTTCAAAATTCCGGAAAACAGCGAGCGGCCGGATGAGAGCCTTGCTCTAATCGCCGATGTGATGCCCACTGCCTATTGGAGCGTAGACAATGCCGGCGTCAAGCAGGGGGATACCGTAGTTGTGCTAGGCTGCGGACCGGTAGGACTGCTGGCGCAAAAGTTCTGCTGGCTCAAAGGGGCGAAGCGGGTCATCGCCGTCGACTATGTGGATTACCGGCTGCAGCATGCCAAAAAGAACAATCAGGTTGAGACCGTCAATTTCGAGCAGCACGACAATGTTGGTGCATACCTGAAGGAAATCACCAAGGGCGGAGCCGACGTGGTCATTGACGCGGTGGGCATGGACGGGAAGATGAGCGACCTCGAGTTTCTGGCAAGCGGCTTAAAGCTGCAAGGAGGCACCATGAGCGCCTTGGTCATCGCCTCTCAGGCCGTTCGCAAGGGCGGAACGATTCAAATTACAGGCGTGTACGGCGGCCGTTACAACGGATTCCCGCTGGGGGACATCATGCAGCGCAATGTGAACATCCGCTCCGGACAAGCTCCAGTCATTCACTATATGCCTTATATGTATGAATTGGTGGCGTCCGGCAAAGTAGACGTGGCCGACATCATTACGCATGTCATCCCGCTCAGCGAAGCCAAACGCGGTTACGAAATGTTCGATACGAAGACGGACAACTGCATCAAAGTTATTCTAAAGCCGTAAGGGAGTGAAGTTCTTGATAAATCCAACGTATACCATGCATGAATTGTTGGAGGCGCATGAAATTGCCGCCTTCAAGACGGTCTGTATGACGAAGTCCAAAACGATGCAGGCGCTGGTCACAGATCCCGAGCTCAAGCTCATTCTTCAGCAGGATGCCTCGATGTCATCCGATCAGCTGGCCGAGCTTGCAGCCGTTCTGAACAAAGGAAAGGAGACGCTGCAATGAATCCCGTACTGGAATACATGACCGGCATGAACAAATTAACCGACGATGTGATTGCCATGGACTTTCTGGTCACCGCCAAGAGCGGCGTCCGGAATTTGGCGATGGCCGTAACGGAATGCGTTACTCCGGAAATCAAAGGCATCCTGGAGCGGCAATTGGAACAGGCGATCGATACGCATGAGAAGATTACCAAATACGCGATCGCCAAGGGGCTGTACCATCCTTTCAGCGTGCAGGAGCAATTGCGTGTCGATCTGCAGCAGATTCGGACCGCGCAGAGCATTCCTTTTCCCACACCGTAACAGCTTGATTTGTATCAGGCATCTTATCGGTAACTGCATACGCATTAGACAGACAGCCGGCTGTGTCATACAGCCGGTTTTGCTTTTCATGATTTATCTCTGCCGGATCGGCTGACAACTCATGAATCATCCCCCTTCCGGGAATGTTAGCCATATCGACAATTGGCAGAAAGAAGGCAGGAAATCACTATGGAACTGTTACTGATGGTCATCGTTCTTCTTATTCTGATCGGCATATCGAACGTTATCAATCACTTTATCCCGGCGGTCCCGGTGCCTCTGATCCAGATTGCGCTTGGCGTCGCGGTCACGTACATCCCCGGCATGCATCATGTACCGCTGAATCCGGAACTGTTCTTGCTGCTCTTCATCGCGCCTCTGCTCTTTAATGATGGAAAAATGACACCCCGCGACGAGCTGTGGCAGCTGCGGTCGTTCATTCTGCTGCTGGCGCTCGGCCTCGTGTTTGCCACCGTGCTGATTGCAGGGCCGTTCATTCACTGGCTCATTCCGGCCATCCCGCTGTCGGCGGCTTTTGCGCTGGCGGCTATCCTGTCACCGACCGATGCGGTGGCCGTCGGCTCGCTGTCCGGCCGGGTGAAGCTCCCGGGCCGCATCATGCGCCTGCTCGAAGGTGAGGCGTTGATGAACGACGCTTCGGGCCTCGTTGCTTTTAATTTTGCCATTGCCGCAACCGTTACCGGCCATTTCTCCCTGCCGCGGGCGATTGGCAGCTTTATCGTGATCGCGGTCGGCGGGATTGTGATCGGAGCGCTGCTCGGCTTCCTGGCGATTTGGCTCCGGATGCTGCTGCGCAGGCTTGGGATGGAAGATGTCACATTACATATGCTGATTATTATTTTGACACCGTTTCTGATCTATTGGATTGCTGAAGAATTTCACGTATCCGGTATTTTGGCCGTCGTTGCTGCCGGTGTAACCCATGCGATCGAACGGGACCGGATGAGGACGGGATCGGCGCGCCTGCGCGTCGTTTCCGACAGCACGTGGTCGGTCATCCTATTCTCCTTGAACGGTCTCGTGTTTCTGCTGCTTGGACTCGAAATTCCCGGAGTCCTCAGGACGGTATGGCAGGACAAGGCATACAATAACGGCCAATCCATTGCCTATATCGTTCTGATTACGCTGGTATTAATGGTCCTTCGCTTTGTGTGGGTATGGGCATCGAACAGCCAATTCCGTTCCGCCGTGCTGACAGCGTTGTCCGGTGTCCGGGGAGCCCTGACACTGTCGGCGGCCTTCTCCATTCCGTTGACACTGGCCGACAACAGTCCTTTCCCCGAACGGGACTTGATCCTCTTTATCTGTTCAGGCGTCATTCTGCTGACCCTGATCAGTGCCAGCGTGTTACTGCCCATCCTGACCCGCGGTCCCCAGGTGGATCCCGCCCTCGCCGAGGATGCCGAGAGACAAGCGCGCATCCGTGTCATTGAGGCGGGTCTCCGAACGGTCAAAGAGGAGAAAAACGATGAAAACCGGCAGCAGGCTATCGAGCTGATCGCTGCGTATTCCCGCAGGCTGCAGATGTGCAGATTCAGAGATCGTGCGGAAATGAACCGATTATGGAAAGAGGCTGTGGAAATCCGGCTGGAGGCGCTTGAGGCGGAGAAGGAAACCGCGGACCGGTGGCTGCAGGAAGAGCGGATATCGCCAAAACTTGCGGATAGGTTCAAGGCCACAATATCGCGGGTCGAGCTGCTGCTGTCCACCCGTTTCAAGGTGAAGAAGCTGCTGATCGTCGGATGGTCGGCCATCACCCGGCTGTTCCAAGGCAGCAAACACCAAAAAGCCCGCATGACACCAGACCACCCGAAGTGGAATGCTTATAAGGCGCTTAAGCTGGAAGCGATCCGGGCTGCGATAGAGCGGGTCAAGGGGCTCGAGACTGCGGGCAACCGGGACACCATCGCCATGATTATTGCCGATTACCGCGGGCTGGAGCTGCATCTGACACAGGAACCTGCACACGAGGAGCGGGCTGAAGAGATGGATGCGGTCCGCCGGGAGCTTGAGCTCAAGGCCATCCAGTCGGAGCGGAACGAAATTCAAAGGTTGTTCGAAGCGGGTGAGATCAGCCGGGCGCTGGCCAACAATTTAAGGCTGGACGTCAATTATCATGAGGCGCATCTGTTTGAATCGCAAACCGTGCATGAGGAGGAAGGGGAGCATGCTTAGAAAGCTGCTTTGCCTTCCCTGCTGAGAATGGTAAAATAAGCTCATTCCGGTTGGGGAGGGGAAAGTATGGAAGCTTTCGTTAACGGGATCAAGCTCCATTATGTCGATGAAGGAACCGGCTTCCCGATGATCGTATTGCATGGGCTTGGCCTGGACGTTCACTCGATGGAATCCGTCATTCACTCGTTCAGCACTGATTTTCGCGTCATTGCCATCGATGCCAGAGGGCATGGCCTGTCGGATAAGCCGGCAGAATACAGTCTCTCGGATCATGTTCGGGATGTCATCGCGGTGATGGATTTCCTGAAGCTGGACAAGGTATACCTGGTGGGTGGATCGATGGGAAGCTATATCGCGCAAGGAGTCGCCATTGCCGCTCCGGAGCGGGTGGAGAAGCTGGTGCTCGTCACGCCCAAGTCCAACGGCAGGACCTCATCGATGGCCCGTTTATTCAGTGAGCATGCCGAGGAACTGGAAGTTATGGATACCCCGGCAAAGTTGCAGCATTTAAGCCGGTACATGTTTCACAATCTCTCATTGGTCGGAGCGTGGATGCAGCATGTTCAAGAGGGCGGAACTAGGTTGACGGAGGAGCAGAACGCCGCTTCTAACCGGGCGCTCGAAGGGTTTGATTTCCGCCCCGATTATGGCCGGATTACGGCGGAGACGCTGATCATCAGCGGGAAATACGACGGTCTGAATCCGCCGGAGTGGGGCAGGGAAATCGCGGATGCCATTAAGGGAGCACGATTCGTGGAGTTCCTTCACTCCGGGCATGCGCCGCATGTGGAGGAGCCGGAGCGGTTTGTCGAAACGGTAAGAAGCTTCCTGCTTGCGCCTCCGGATCAAAGCTGAAGATTGCACCGACCAAGCAGCAAGGGGAGCGGGGATAAAAGTCATGTTACATAAATTCGGATTTTCACAATATGAGAGCAAGGTGTACGAGGCGTTGGCGTCGGCGGAGCAGCCGATGGACGCCACGATGATCGTGAAGCATTCCGGCGTGCCCAAGGCGAAGATATATGAAGTGATCTCCCGGATGGTAGAGAAGGGGATGGTGCTGGAATCCGTTTCGGAAAAAAAGAAGCTGTATACCGCATTGCCTCTTCCGCTCGTGATCGAAAAATTAACGTCAGAGTTTCAGTCGGACATTCAGGAGCTGGAGCAGCATAAGGTTCAGAAGGCGGTCATCGACGACCATGTCTGGAGCTTGAAGGCAGACTCATCGATCGGATCCCAGTTAAAGCAGATGATGGAGAATGCAGAGCGCTCGATCCGGTTTTCGGCATGGGAGGACGATTTCCACAAGTATCTGCCTATTCTGCTGGAAAAGCAGCAAAATGGCGTCAAAGTGGAAGGTGTCGTGATTGGCGATACGCCTGATGGCCTGCCCCAGATCGTCCCGATGAAGCCTAGCGAGCAGCATGTCATGCTGGAGCGGTTCAGGCTGCTGATCGTAGACGACCGCGAGGTCGTATTCGCCGGCGTGGAGAATGATTCGTGGCAGGCGATCAAGACCCAGTCACAGCCGTTTGTGCGCGTGTTTACGGACTATTTCCATCACGATTTGCTCCTGGCGAAAATAACAGGCAAATACAATGATATTCTGCTGAACGACGAGGAGATTATGACGGAATTGCTTCAGTTGAAATATTAAGCGCGTCACATGAAAAACGGGTGGACCCGGATCCACCCGTTTTTTGTATGCAAAAAATAGGGGTTGATCCTCATTTTGAATTAGGTTACCATTGCAGTAGTAACCAAACACAACGTTGAACAGAGAGATTTTTACAGAGGGGAGTTACATGCTGCATGAATTTTAAAATTTACATTTTAGCGATCGCCTGCTTCGTGACCGGAATGGTGGAGCTGATCGTCGGGGGGATGCTGGACCTCGTTTCATCGGACCTTCATATTTCGGTGAGCACAGCCGGGCAGTTGATCACTTTGTATTCCGTGGTATTTGCCGTATCGGGGCCTGTGCTGCTGGCGGCAGCTTCGAGGGTCGAACGTAAACTGCTGTACCAATGCGCCCTGCTGGTCTTCATTGCCGGCAATGTGCTTTCGGTCGTCAGCCCGAATTTCACGATGATGGTGATCGCGAGAATTTTGTCGGCGGCGAGCGCCGCGCTCATCACCGTGCTGTCTATCACGATGGCTTCCCAGATGGCGGAACCGGCGTACAGAGCCCGGGCGATCGGCGTTATCTTTATGGGAGTCAGCGGCTCACTCGTACTGGGCGTACCTGTGGGCATGATGCTGGGCAACGCTTTTGGATGGCGTGCTCCGTTTGTCATGATCTCCATTCTGGCCGTTATATCGTTCATCGCGGTGCAAATTTTTATTACCAAAACGCCTCCCAGCGAAACCGTGCCGCTGCGCAAGCAGCTGGCATCCTTGAAAAACGGCAAAATCATTTTTGGCCAGCTGATTACGATTTTGATGCTGACCGGTCACCTGACCTTATATGCTTATCTGACGCCGTTTTTGCAGGAGACGCTGCACCTGAGTCCTTCCATGCTCAGCCTGTTTTATTTTATTTTTGGCATCGCGGCTGTTCTTGGCGGCGGGGCAGGGGGCTGGGTTACCGACCGGTTTGGGCCTGAGAAAAGCATTCTGACCATTGTCAGCGTGTTTGCCGTGGCCATGGTGCTGATGCCGGTATCTACGGTTTCGGTGTATGTCTGCCTGATCGTGATGATCGTTTGGAGCATGCTCAGCTGGTCGATCTCTCCTTCGATGCAGAGTTACCTGATCAAAGCGGCGCCGGAATCGCCGGACATCCAGCAGAGCTTGAACAGTTCGGCATCCCATATCGGTATTGCTCTGGGGTCGGCGATTGGAGGCATGGTGATCGAAGGATCGTCGGTGTATTACAATGCCTGGGTTGGCGTTATTTTCGTCCTGCTCGCATTGGGATCCGCGGTGCTGTCGATTACTTGGAAAAAGCGCCGGGTCGAGTCCCGTGCAGCTGCGGGCGTCCAGGAAACATCATGATGGAGGTGAATTCCGCAGTGGCGGCATAGCGGAATGTCAATGGAACAACAGTGGAATATAGAGCCCGCCAAATGCATGGCGTTGACCGTTCAGTTGATGCAGGGTCGAATCTGCCCTGTGACCGGCGGTGATGAAGAAGCAGACGGCTTTTACCAAGAGTTGGGGCGGTTTGCCCAAGACCCTGTCATTCACGAGCTGCTTGAGAGCGGAAGCTTTGAATTGGTTGACGTGGGAGATGCCGATGTATTTGCTTACAAACGAAGCATGGATCAGCATCGGCTGCTGATCGTAGCGAATATGAACAAGGAAGAGGCGGCATTCCGGGGTGACGGAATAACAGGCGGACAGAAAATGGTATCCGTCTATCCGGATACCGTTCCATCCGAAGCGATGCGGCTGCGGCCGTATGAGGCGTTTGCGGTATTGATCAACGGATGAAGGAGGGGGAATAATCCCTCCTTTTTTTGTGCACTGCTGGAGTGTTTTCGTATAAGGGGGTATCTCAATCGGTGCCTAGTTGGAGTTGGATTGTTTAAGGTGGCCGCCCATCGCTTTTTTATAAGAACTGCCCCATTCCCTGATCTGCAGAATGACCGGTTTGATCGTCTGGCCGAACTCGGTCAGCGAATATTCCACCCTCGGGGGGACCTCAGGATAAACCACTCTTTGGACGATTCCGCAGTCCTCCAGCTCCCTAAGCTGAAGTGTGAGCATGCGCTGCGTAATACCTGGAATGATCTGACGCAGTTCGTTAAAGCGTTTGGTGCCGTCCAGAAGGGTGTACAGGATCATTCCCTTCCACTTGCCCCCAATGATATTCAAGGCGACTTCAACAGAGCAGCCCTGGAGATATTCGGCGCGGAGTACGCCATATTCCGGATTTTTCTTCAACCCGATCCCTCCTCATAAGTTACAAGAAGTATACAGTACCACAAAAATGTGCGTACTTACTTCTCTCCATTTTAGCACATATAATCAGATCAGCAGCTGCATACATGGACTAAAGGAGAGAAAAGGATATGGAAAATCAAGCTTTAACAGGCCGACAAGCTTCACCTTCTGTAGCGGGATACCGCTGGTGGTCCTTGACCGTCATCCTGCTTGCGACCTTTATGGCAATTCTTGACGTATTTGTTGTGAATGTTTCGATACCCGATATTAAAAAAGGCCTTTCGTCAACCGACGGGCAAGTTGAATGGGTGGTGACTTCCTATACGATCGCTTATGCTGTTTTATTGGTGACCGGCGGGCGGTTGGGCGATTATTGGGGGAGAAAACGGATGTTTCTCTGGGGAATGACAGGTTTCACCATTGCGTCCGCTCTTTGCGGCATGGCCCCAATTGCTGAGCTGCTGATTGCCGCGCGGGTACTCCAGGGCATGTCGGCAGCTATGATGATTCCGCAGGTTCTATCGACTATTCAGGTGCATTTCACCGGAAGAGAGCGGGGGATTGCGCTGGGCATATACGGCGGGGTGATCGGTCTGGCATCCGTTGCCGGGCAAATTATAGGCGGTTTTGTGCTGGAATGGAACATCGCAGGACTGGGATGGCGGAACGTATTTTTTATTAATATTCCATTCGGAATCATCTCAATCGTCGGGTCCATGATCGTACTAAAAGAATCACACTCGGATTCGCCCGTCGTCAAATTGGACATCATCGGTCTTTCGTCCATTACAGTGGGGCTGCTGCTCCTGATATACCCGCTGATCAGCGGAAGGGAGTCGGGATGGCCCTGGTGGACCTATGCATCCTTGGCATTGGCGGCACTTGTCATCTCGCTCGGTCTGGTCTATGAACGCCATGTGAAAAAGAAAGGAAGGGTGCCTTTCATTCAGCTGTCTCTTTTTCAATACCCTGCTTTTACAAGAGGTCTGCTTGTGACATTAGCCTATTATTCCGGCAACGCCGGCTTATACTTTGTTCTCGTCTTGTTTCTTCAGCAGGGGCTGGGACTATCGCCGCTTGCGTCAGGCTTAACTTTTCTGCCGCTCGGAATCGGGTTCGCCGCATCATCCATGCTTGCCCAAAAGCTGGTCAAGGCTTTTTCCGAAAAAGTCGTATATTGGGGCGCGATCCTGATGCTCGTCAGCGATCTTGCGCTGATCGGTCTATTATATGAATCGGGAGAACATTTAAGCAAAATGCTGCTGTATCTGCTTATGCTCCTTGTGGGAGCTGGCCAGGGAGTCATTGCTCCCCCGCTGCTTCAGACGATACTTTTCAGGATCCGCCAGCAAGATTCAGGGGCTGCCTCGGGGATTCTGACAACGATGACCCAAATCTCTCAGGCATTAGGGATAGCGATATTGGGCGGTGTGTTTTATACTCTGGCGGATCACCACGGGTACATTACTGCGTTCAGAGACGCGCTGTGGGTCCTGCTTGCCCTAGGCACGGCTGTGCTGATTGGTTTAATGAATTTGATTCGCCTCCATAAATGAGAGCTGGGGCTGACTTAGAAGCTCCAAAGGAGAGCTTAAGGGCTTCATCGGAAGGATATACAGAATTCTAGACCTCAGAGATAAGCCTTCCGATGAAGACGATATACAATAGGCAAAAGATCAGCATCATATTTAGCAGCATGGTGCCAAATGAGAGAATCATTTGCTTTCGGCTCCCTCCAGGGTACAGTCCGGCTATGCCCCAAAGAAAAGACAGGGTGGCGGCTATGAGCAGAAAACCGAAAGGGTCCAACCGAATCAGTTGTCCAATGCTGAATGTGAGGTTTGGGGTTGTCATGAGGAGGATAAACGCAGTCCAGCAGACAAGGGCAGCCCCCAATGATAAAGCACCGCTTATTCTCATCTTTCTCGCTCCTGTGGGTGACTTTATACCAAGTATACCCAAAGACGGGTCACTGTCACGAAAAAAACACTTGATAATGAGATTCATTATCACTTATGATACTTAAAGAGATATCTTACACGTAAAACCGGATGGATCGTGGATGTACATATAGGTTTTCGTACAAATAATGAGACTCTAGCCTAGATAGAATGAACTAAAGTTTTGCATTTCTTTAGTTCATTCTATATAGATGAACCAGTGGAGGGGACATACTATCATGAAACTCAAACTTAAAGGATCACTACTGCTCGCGCTGCTGATGAGCTTTACCGTATTGGCCAGCGCCTGCGGCGATAAAGCCGGCAATTCGAATACAACGGATTCGGGGGCAGCGGCAGGAGGTAACAGTACCGCGGATACCAAGCAGGAACGTGTACTGACGGACGCGCTCGGCCACGAAGTGAAAGTGCCAGCGAATCCGAAGAGGATCATCGCATCCTATTTGGAAGATCATCTGCTGACGCTTGGCGTCAAACCGGTTGCCCAGTGGTCGACTGGCAAGGGTTCCGTGCAGTATTACCTGCAGGATCAGCTGAACGGCATTCCGGAAATCTCTTACGACCTTCCCTATGAAGCCGTCATGAGCTTTACGCCGGATCTGATCATTCTGAGCAGTGCGGACATGGCGACGGACGACAAGTACGAGCAGTACTCCAAGATCGCTCCGACCTACGTCGTAGGTAAAGAGAAGAGCAACAATTGGCGCGAAGAACTGAAGGCGGTCGGCGAAGTTCTCGGTAAGAGCAAGGAAGCGGAGGAGGCCGTTCAAGCTTATGATAAAAAGGCTGCGGATGCGAAGGAGCAGCTTCAGAAGGCCGTCGGCACGCACACGGCAGCGGCACTTTGGGTGACGGGCAAAGACATCTACGTGTCAAGCGACCATTTGTCCAGCGGCTCGGTGCTGTATGATGATTTGGGACTCGCGAAGCCTAAATTGGTAGAAGAACTGTCCAAAACCGGCACGGCGAGCTGGAACCAGGTTTCGCTGGAAAAATTCGCGCAAATGGACGCCGATTACCTGTTTATCGTCAACAGCCGCGGCGTATCGAAGGATGAGCTGCTGAAGGATCCGGTATGGGCCAACATCCCGGCTGTCAAGGAAGGTCATGTGTATGAGTTTGACGATCATTCCAGCTGGCTGTACTCGGGAACGATCGCCAATACGCAAATCATCGATGACGTGTTATCCAACGTCGTCAAATAAATCAATGAAAACTTGTAACGCTCTACATTAGAAACTAAGGTTTAGAAGCCTCGGTTCCGGCACCTTCTGTCGGATTCGGGGCTTTTTTCTGTCTTCACCACCGGATGCCACCTGAAATTTAGAAACCTTAACTAAAATTTGAAGACTATTTTTCATAGGAACCGCCGCCTATAATTAGTACCTGAAAGGGCTTACATAAGAGATTTCAGAAACGGGGTGCTTTTCAGAACATGAACGCAAGGGCCGGTATCGAAGCCGAGTGGGAACCTGCCGCCGAGAAGGCGAAAGAGAGGAAGCTGTGGCGGAAAATTGTGGGCCAACGCTATCTGCAGATTATGGCTCTGCTGGGCGTCGCCTGGATGATTGTTTTCAATTATATCCCGATGTACGGGGTCATTATTGCTTTTAAAGAGTTCGACATTATTCACTCGATCTCTTCGGCTCCGTGGGTCGGATTGGATCATTTTAAGGAATTCTTGGAGGACGACAGTCTCGGATACGTGATCAAAAATACGCTCGGGATGAGCCTCCTGAAGCTGGTGATCGGGTTTCCGCTGCCTATCCTGTTCGCACTCCTGCTGAACGAAATCCGTTCGATCGTGTTCAAAAAGTGGATTCAGACGATTTCTTACCTGCCTCACTTTTTGTCCTGGGTCATTCTGGGCGGCATCCTCGCCACCTGGCTGGCGGATGTGGGCATCGTCAACAAGGTGCTGATGGCGCTTCACCTGATCGATCAGCCGATTACATACTTGGCCGAGCCCAAATACTTCTGGTCCATCGTCGTCACTTCCGACATCTGGAAGGAGATCGGCTGGTCGGCGATCATTTACCTGGCGGCGATTTCGAGCGTATCTCCGGAGCTGTATGAGGCGGCTACGATCGATGGGGCGGGCCGGATGCAAAAAATGTGGAACATTACGCTTCCTTCGATCAAAGGCACGATTTCCATTTTGTTCATTCTGGCCGTCAGCGGCATCCTGAACTCCAACTTCGACCAGATTCTCGTGCTGCGCAACTCGCTGAACGAAACGTCAAGCAACGTCATAGACGTCTACGTATACAACGTTGGTCTGGCAGAGAGCCGGTACTCCTACGCGGCCGCGGTCGGACTGATCAAAAACGTGATCGCTCTCGCGCTGCTGCTTGGAGCCAACAGCATTACGAAACGGCTTAACAATACTTCCTTATTCTGATGGGACGGCGGTGACTCTTCGTGTATTCATTCAAACGCCAAAGCGCTTCGAGCGCGATCTTTGAAATATTCAACTCCGTGCTGATGCTGATCGTCTGCTTCGTCACGCTGTATCCGATCTGGTATGTCATCGTGAACGCATTTAATGACGGGGCGGACGCGATGCGGGGCGGCATTTACTGGTGGCCGCGGCAGTTCAGCCTGGACAGCTTCCAGGCCGTATTCCGCAGCGAAGGCATCATGACCGCTATGGGGGTCACGGTGGCCAAGACGCTGATCGGTACCCCGGTTCACGTGTTTTTTACCGCGATGGTGGCGTATGCCTTTTCCCGAAGGGAGCTTGTCGGACGCAAGCTGTACATGTTCATCGGCACGGTGACGATGTTCTTCGGCGGGGGCCTCATTCCGTATTACCTGCTGATCCGGGATTTGCATCTGCTGGACAATTTTCTGGTATACATCATACCTGCTGCGTTCAGTTTCTTCGACCTGATCATCTTCCTGTCGTTTTTCCGGGAGATTCCCCCGGGATTGGAAGAAGCGGCGAAGATCGACGGGGCGAACGATTTTAAAATTTTCTACAAAGTCATCATTCCGGTATCCATGCCGGTGGTGGCGACAATCGCTCTCTTTCACGGGGTGTACCAATGGAACGATTACTTTACCGGGATGATCTTCATTAATGATACGAAACTGCAGCCGATACAGACGTATTTGTACCGCGTCGTTGCGCAGTCAAGCTCCAACCAGATGCTGGCATCCATGCCAAGCGGCATGGCGGTGTCGGTGACGAGCCAATCGCTGAAGCTGGCTACCATGGTCGTTACCACCGCGCCGATCGTCTTCGTGTACCCGTTCCTGCAAAAGTATTTTGTAAAAGGCTTCATGATCGGATCGATCAAGGAGTAACCGGGAATCCGGGTTTATCTATGGTTATCAGTCCCGCCTGGCGGGAGTGTTAATAGATTAACGAAAGAAAAGGGGTTAGAATCCATGAGCAAATCGCGCAGACTCATGACTTCCATGATCGCTCTGACCGTCGTGTTCACGATGGCGCTGTCCCTTGCGGGCTGCTCCGGCGGCAAGAGCGAGACAAACGGCGGCAGCACTGCCGCGACAAGCGGAAGCACGGATGCGAAGAACACGTCGTCCACGGGCGGCGGGGAAGCCAAACCGAATCCGGATGAGCCGGGCTGGAAGTCGGACAACGCACCAATCACGTTTGATTGGTACATGAACTTTTCGTGGTTCAATAAAAAATGGGGCGGCGACGCGACTGCCGAATATGTCACCAAGAAGACGGGCGTCAGCATCAACTTTATCGTTCCGGCGGGTAATGAAAACGAGAAGCTGAACACCATGATCGCCTCCGGCAAGCTGCCGGATTTCATCACGCTCGGCTGGAGCGAGGAAGCCGTCAAGAAGATGATCGAGGGCAAGCTCGTGCTTCCGCTGAACGAACTCGCCGATCAATACGATCCTTACTTCTTCAAAGTAGCCGACCCTGCTAAGCTGGGATGGTACACGCAGCCGGACGGGAACATCTACGGTTATCCGAACGCGTCGTCCTCTCCTGAAGATTACAAAAAGTACGGCTCGAACTTCACGTCAAACCAAACGTTCGAGGTTCGCAAGGACATGTATGAAGCCATTGGCAGCCCGGATATGAGCACGCCGGAAGGGTTCCTGAACGCGCTCAAGCTGGCGAAGGAGAAGTTCCCGGAAGTGAACGGCCAGCCGCTTATTCCGCTCGGGCTGCATGAATTCAGCGAGACCGGCAACTATTCGCTCGAAGGCTATCTCCAGAACTTCCTGGCGATCCCGCAGCAGAAGGACGGCAAGCTGTACGACCGACGCTTGGATCCCGAATACATCTCATGGCTGAAGACGTTCCGCAAAGCCAACGAAATGGGACTGCTCTCGAAGGACATCTTCATCGACAAGCGTCCGCAAATGGAGGAAAAAATCGCACAGGGCCGCTACTTCGCGATGCTGTACCAGCGCTCCGACTTTGATGCACAGAACATGTCGCTGTACCAGAAGGACCCGAATTCTGCGTACATCGCGATCAACGGTCCGGCCAACTCCAAGAAGGACGCGCCGACTCTTTCCGGTCCTGGCATCTCCGGATGGACGCTGACCCTGATCTCCAAGGACGTGAAGGACAAAAAGCGGGCGATCGAGTTCCTGACCTACCTGATCAGCGAGGAAGGCAACAAGGACCTGTTCCTCGGTGAAAAGGGCGTGACCTACGACAACATCGACGGTAAAGACCAGTTCCTGCCGGATGTCGTGAAGCTCCTGAATACGGACCGCACCGCGTTTGACCAGAAATACGGCGCGTCCTACACCTACTGGATGCTGATGGATACGAACATGAACCTCCAGTGGGCACCGCCGGGCGTCGATCCGCAGAAACAGATGGCGGACTGGACGAAGGGCAAATCGATCAGCATGTCCGAATTCGATAATCTGGATCCGCCGAGCACATCCGAAGAGGGAATTGCCGGCAGTAAAAACGCACGAAATTGGGGCAAACTGCTGCCGAAGCTGCTGCTGGCCAAATCGGATGCCGAGTTCGACGAGATGTGGAACAACTACATCGAAGACCGCAACAAGAACAAACAGGACAAAATTGACGCGTATCGCCAAAAGGCATACGAAGAAAACGTTAAAAAACTGGAAGCGCTCAACAAATAAGCGCCTTCTGACACAGGCCTGGAATCCGCGATTTTTTGCTCGCGGATTTTCAGGCTTATTACCATAAATGGGCTGGGTGGTGCTTGCGGCTATGATCAAACTTGCCCGGAATCGAATGGCCAGGCTGTCGACCGCCATCGGACGGATGCCGATTCAATTGAAGCTGATCCTATCTTTTATCTGTATTATTTTGATCCCGATCACCCTGGTTTCCTGGTATTTATTCAACGGGGTATACCTGAATACGATCAAAGATTTGACCAAGAAAAACCAATATATTCTGGAGATCGAGAAAACGAACGTGGCCAACAACATGCAGGTGATGGAACGGACGGCCCAGCTGGCCATCTCCAACAGCGAGATCAATGAGTATCTGCAGAGCCGGGAGGAGCTGGATACGGCCGATTTGATCGATTTTAAGATGAAGACGTTCTCCAGCTTTCAGTACTATCTGTTTAACAATCCGAACATCGCCAACATCCGGCTGTATTCGGAAAACCCGAACGTGAGAGAGTTTTGGCCGGTTATTTTCAAAGAATCCCGAATCAAGAACAAGCCCTGGTACCAGACGGTTCTTCGGCGCAACGGACTGGTCTGGTGGGAGATCAGCGCGACGAATAAGGATGTGATCAAGAACAGCACGGTGGCCAGCGACCAGGTCGGCGATTTTGTCACGCTGCTGCGCGAGATCAAATATCCGAACGATAAGCATAACGGCATCCTAGAAGTGACAATGGAGCTGAACAACTTTTTTATGAAAACCTTCAGCAGCGTACAGGATACAAGCTCGCAAATGATCGTGGTGAACCGGGAGGGCAAGGCGTTTACGAACCCGTCCCTGAGCCTGATGCAAACGCTCCCCGTCGAAACGATCATGGCCGAGTTCGCCAAGCACGGCAAGAAGACGGACCACGAGTTTACCTTTACCTATAACGGGACGCCATATTTGTGCATTCCGAGCGATATGGAGCCGCTGGACAGCTATCTGTTCAACGTCGTTTCGCTTAAAAGCGCTTTGTCGGACGTCAGCAAACGGCGGAATACGATTATCATTGCCACGATTATTCTGATCGCCCTGCTGTCGGCCACGTCCTATATCCTGCATTCCTTGATTTTGAAAAAGCTGAACATTTTGCGCGATTCGATGAAAAAAGTACGCAAAGGCGACTTTAATTTCGAAATTGACATTACGAGCATGGATGAGATCGGAGAATTGGCGCATCATTTCCGCCAGATGCTCAAACGGATGAATGAGCTGATCGTCGAGGCGGTGAACCGCCAGGCGGCAACCAAGGAAGCGGAGCTGAAGTCGCTCAAAAACCAGATCGACTCCCATTTTCTGTACAATACTCTTGAAAACTTAAAGATGCTCGCCGAAATTGAGGGCCAATACACGATTTCCGATGCGCTCACTTCACTCGGACGTATGATGCGCTACAATCTGCAGTGGACCAGCAACCATGTGCGGCTGAGGGATGAACTGGAGCATATCCAAAACTACATCGCCATCATGAACATACGCTACGACAACAATCTGGTGCTCAACATTAACGTTCCGCCGGTCCATATGGAACAGGAAGTGCTGAAGATGTCGCTCCAGCCCATCGTCGAAAACGCCGTTAAGCATGGGATGGGTTCCCGTTCCGAGGGCGAAAAGCTGGAAATCGCTATACATGCTTATGTATCGGGGGACAGCATCATTATCGAGGTCTGTGACAATGGCGACGGGATTCCCGAATCCAAACTGAAGAAGATCAACCTGATGATCCGGCTGGAAGACGCGGACTATCAGCAAATGCGGAAGGAGCTGAACGACGGGGAAAGCAGCGGCATCGGACTGCGGAACGTCGATCAGCGTATCGTTATGTTTTACGGGAAGTCGCACGGGATCCGGGTGGAGAGCACCGAAGGAAGTTTTACGCGAGTCACGATGACGTTGCCTTATTTAATTCTAGCGGGAGGTGTTCCTGCCCATGTGCAATCTGCTAATCGTTGATGATGAGAAAAATATCCGGGATGGCCTGAAAGCGATGATTCGCCGCGAGTTCGGCGACGACTACGCACTGTACTTCGCCGCGAATGGGAAGCAGGCGCTTCAAGTCATGGACGAGACGGAAATGGACTTGGTCATTACCGACATCCGCATGCCGGTGATGGACGGAATCGAGCTCATTAACCGTATACAGGATCTGGAGGCGCGGCCGGATCTGGTTATTCTAAGCGGGCATGACGACTTCCAGTATGCCAAAGCGGCGATCCGCTGCAATGTGAAGGAATACTTGCTGAAGCCGATCGTGCGTGACGAGCTGTTCCGGACGCTGCGGCGTCTTGACGAAGAGCGCATCCGCAAGGGGGAAATCGCCGATCAGCTGCGCGGAACAAAGGCGCTGAAGGAAAATTACGCGGTGAGCCGGCTGCAGTATCTGTTTTTGCAGGAAGGCATGGACGAGCGCGCCATTCGGGATGTGGTCGTTCAGGCGGGACTGGATTGGCTGGATGCGGGCGGATACGCCGCGCTGGTCCTCGTCCCGGAACGCTACCGGGAAGCCGGCTGGGATGAATTCACCGCTTATGTGGACCAGATGATCGGCTGGCGGCCGGGTGAACGTTATATCCGTTTTTACGACAAAGACGGCAAACTCGTAATGTTTACCGACACCGCTGCTCCGTTCAACCGGCTGGGAGAAGAAATCATCCGGCAGTCGTCCAGCGCCATCCGGGCCGGCATCAGCGAACGGATGGCGGGAGCAGGGGAGGTGAAGAAAGCTTACCAGCAGGCCGGCCGGGCGTTGAAGTACTTTTTGTTCCAAAACATGCCGGGACTCATTCGGAGCACTGAACTGTCCCGCAAACGGACGGATTACCGCATCCCGGTGGAAGACATCCGGAAGACGGCCAACCTGCTCGGATTGGATCGGGATGCCGAGCTGAGCCGGCTGCTGCAGCATATTTTCGATATCCGGACGATTCTTCAGTATGATATTGGGTATCTGGAAGGGATCAGCCATGCTTTTAACGAGCATGTATTCGATCAGGTGTTTCAAACCTATGGCGAGGAATCCGTCGACATTTTAAAACTCCACAAGCAGGTGGGGAATCTGTACAACTTCAACCATTTTCATGATTATTTCCATAGTTTGGAGAGCCTGCTCTTTCTGCTGAGCGATTATGTGAAACGGATGCGGTCGATGCATTTTGACCAGAGCGAGATTCAGCGGGCTATCGTCTATATCGAGGAGCATTTTCATGAAAATTTGAATATGGCCGTCGTTTCCAATCACGTCTCATTGAATTATTCGTATTTCAGCCAAGCTTTCAAGGAGTATACGGGGGAGACGTTTGTCAGCTATTTGCGGAAGCTGCGGATCCGTAAGGCCAAGGAGCTGCTCGGCAGCACGGACCTGAAAGTGTACGAAATCAGTGAGCGGGCCGGATTCGAGAACGTGAAGCATTTTACCAAGGTCTTTAAGGAAATGGAGGGCGTTGCGCCGCTCGAATACCGCTCGCAGCAGGAGGCGCTAAGGCGGAGATGAACCAAAAGGGCCGGAACGACAAGCATCCTGTAGCAGAAGGCATTGCCCTTCAGAGACGTGAATTCCGTTGGACGCCAATAAATCAAGCGTAAAAGGCTGCCGAGAGGCAGCCTTTTACCGTTACTGGACGAGCAATGAGGAGTCGTGATGCTATGCATTCAACCAGAATTTTAGGGATCATGATGTGAACTCTGGCCACGGCGAGCCAATCCACGCTTCATCCCGTAAATGAGGAGATCAACCGCCGCACCGATGATGACTGCCATGACAAGGGAGAGAAGATACGCCGGGAACCGTAAGGAGATAAAGTAGCTGTTCGTTACGAAAGCGTGTTTATCGGACATCCAGCCCGAATACACTGGGTCATGCAGCAAGGCTTCAAGCAAGGGATTTAGCCGGATCAGTATGATGTTGGCCAAACCCTGTCCGGAGGCATCCAGTATGCAGGTAAGGATCATAAATAACGTGAGCCAAAAAGAAACGCTTTTTAACAAAGACATTCCCCGCCTTCAAACTTGTTCTTGTCATTTATAACGCATCCTGCCGCAACTAAGTTCTGCACAGCTTACATAAAGCTCGTTTATTTATATCCAACCTTTCTGTTGGTTGGTATAATATGATGGAGAAATAGCGAGTCTTCGGAGGTGGTTGCATGAAAGAGAGGGTACTCGAGGCTTATACCAAGCTCGCCAAGGACTATGAACTGCACACCGATTCGGACAGCGGGGCCAACGCATACTACGAGCGTCCGGCCATGCTGGAGCTGCTGCCAACGGATATGTCCGGCCTCCATGCCCTTGATGCAGGCTGTGCCGCGGGATGGTATACCGAGAAGTTCGTTTCCCGGGGCGCATCGGTATCGGCGATCGATTTCAGCCCCGATATGGTGGAAGCGGCCAAACGGAGAGTCGGCAGTCAAGCGGAGATTCAAATTCATGATCTAAATGAACCGCTGCCATACGGAGCTAATAAGTTCGACTTGATTCTCAGTTCGCTAACGCTGCATTACATCGAAGACTGGGATCCTTTGTTCCGTGAGTTTCAGCGGGTATTGAAGCCTGGAGGAACGTTATTGTTTTCGGTGCATCATCCGTTTATGGACTTTACTGTTTTTAAGAGACCGGATTATTTTGTACGGGAGCTGCTTGTAGACAGGTGGACGAAGAAAGAGGCAGGCAGCGTTGAAGTGACGTTCTTCCGTAGACCCCTGCAGGAAATCGTCAATATGACGTCAAGCTGGTTTGTACTGGACCGGGTTGTCGAACCAAGGCCGGTTCCCGAGTTTCTGGAGCGGCTGCCGGAGTCGGCCGACTTCTACCAGCGGATTCTGCATCACCCGCATTTTTTAATTGTGAAAGCTCACAAGCCGGAGTGAGAGAGGAAGAGTCGCCGCGAGAGGCAAGAAACGATCGGCATAATTTTACTGAGAATGGCTTCATTCCAAAGGCCCTGACCGGCCCAAAATGGAGGGTTTGGCAATGATTGTGATCGACCTTATCTTTTTTCTAATGGAGCTGTGCGCACTGGCAGCCTTTTGCCTGTGGGGATTTAAACTGGATACCGCCTTGTGGATCCGTATCGTGGCAGGAATAGGTTCGCCGGTTGTCGTTGCTGTTTTTTGGGGCATGTATGTCGCACCGAAAGCGACCTTCCCGGTGACGCTTCCCGTCCGGGCTGTGCTGCAGCTGATCGTATTTGGACTGGCCGCGGCTGCGCTGTACGGATCGGGTTATCGAACGGCCGCCGTCATTTATGCGGCTGTCGTCATCGTCGAGATGATCCTTTCTTACGCGTTGAAAAGATAAACACTTGAAGGTGGCAGGAAATCCGCTTAAACGATCGACAAGCTTTTTCCCGGTATCCCGCCAGCAGCTTTTTTTGTTTGACAACACCGGCAAACGGAGCTACAGTTAATCATGAACTTGTAAAATATCATACGAAAATCCACTAGGGGAGCTGCGGAGGCAGCTGAGACAAGTGATCGCTTGGACCCTTTGAACCTGATCCGGTTAATACCGGCGGAGGGAAGTGGAGCAGGCCTATACATACGCATCTTTCTTGATGAGATACATTCAGGATGATACTGCAAATAGCGGCCGCTCCATTTCGGGGCGGCTTTTTTGTGTTGGCTTCCCCGCGCCCCGACAAGCGATTTTCGTCAAAATTTACGGAGGTGCATGATCATGGCCCGGTTTACCGAAGAATTGAGACACGCGGCAGATCCTATTTATCAAGCGATCTTCAAACATCCGTTTGTACGGGGGATTGCGGAAGGTACCTTGTCCAAGGAGCAGCTGATTCACTATGTGAAGCAGGATTTTGAATACTTGAACGCCTACATCCGGATCTATGGCATTGCCATATCCCGATGTGATTGCCGGCAGACGACCGCACTTTTCAACGAACAGATCTCGTTTATTTTGAACAGCGAAACGCATCCCCACCAAAACTTTTGTGATGTCGCCGGTGTTGCATATGAGGAATTGCAAGGCTATCCGCTGGCTCCATCGGCCAATCATTACATCCGGCATATGCTGAACGTCGCCCACGAAGGGGGACTTGAGGATATTGTAGCTGCGCTGTTACCTTGCCCGTGGACCTATACGGAAATCGGCCAACGTCTGCTGGAGGAAGTCCAGCCGGAGAAATCCCATCCGTTTTATGAATGGATGCACTTTTACGGGGACCGGGAAAGCGGCGTGACGGTAGAGCTGCGGCGGCTGCTCGACGAATGGGCGGAGGGTCTGCCTCCCGCAAGAAAAAAACGGCTGATGGAGCATTTTCTGACCAGCTGTCAGCTGGAGTACATGTTCTGGGATATGGCGTTTACGCTTGAGGATTGGCCGGTTTCCCTGGCTGCAGCGGAAGGGGTGGGACGATGACCGCCGATATGTTTCCGTCCGGACTCATCCAGCTTCCTTTACGGATAAAAGAGCAGCGTCCGCTCATTCACAACATGACGAATGTGGTCGTGACCAACTTTACGGCCAACGGCCTGCTTGCCCTTGGCGCCTCCCCGGTAATGGCCTATGCCAAAGAGGAGGTAGCCGATATGGCTCGGGTCGCCCAAGCCGTCGTCCTGAATCTCGGAACGCTGAGCAGCGAATTGGTGGAAGCGGCGATCAGCGCCGGCCGATCGGCGAATGATCATGGCGTTCCGGTGTTCCTGGACCCCGTCGGCGCGGGAGCAACCGCATTTCGCACGGAGGCTGCGCTGCGGATTTTGCGCGAGGTCCGTGTGTCACTGGTTCGGGGCAACGCAGCGGAGGTTGCCCATCTCATTGGTGAATCCGGCGCGATAAAAGGCGTCGACGCAGGGGAGTCCGGGGAGTCCGCTCCCGCCGACTTGGCGGCACGGGCGGCACATCGTCTGGGGACGCTCGTCGCCATTACCGGGCAAGAAGATGTAATCACCGACGGAACGAGGGGATACCTGATCCGGGGCGGACATCCGATGCTGACCCAAGTCACGGGGACCGGCTGCTTGCTGACATCGGTGATCGCCGCTTTTGGAGCGGTCGAACCCGATCTGCTGTCCGCCGGCGCGGCCGCCTTGGCGTACTACGGTGAAGCGGCCGTTCGGGCATTTGAGCGGGCAGGCATGGAGGGGCCGGGAAGCTTCCAAATCGCTTTCCTCGACGCGTTGTCTGTGATGGACCGCCACCCGCTGGAGGAAGGAACCATTACCGCTCTTCTGGAGTCGGCAGGAAGGGGATTTGTGCAATGAGCATCCCGAAAGCTTTGACGGTAGCCGGTTCTGACAGCGGCGGCGGGGCAGGCATTCAGGCGGATATTAAAACGTTCCAGGAGCTTGGCGTATTCGGTATGTCCGCGATTACTGCCATTACCGTTCAAAACACACTCGGAGTACAAGGTGTATATCCGCTTCCTGCGGCTGCGGCAGCCGAACAAATGGATGCTGTGGGCACCGACCTCGGCGTGGATGCGGTCAAAACCGGTATGCTGTTCAGCGCGGATATTATTGAGGCCGTCGCAGGACGTATAGCCGCTTTTGGCTGGAGGAACGTGGTGGTCGACCCGGTTATGATCGCCAAAGGCGGCGCGCGGCTGCTGCAGCAGGACGCTGTTGACGCGCTGAAGAACAAGCTGCTGCCGCTGGCTGCTGTCGTCACGCCGAACATTCCGGAGGCGGAAGTGCTCGCCGGGATGGCGATCCGGTCGATGGAGGAACGCTGCGAGGCGGCCTACCGCATCGCGGCTTACGGTCCGGCGATGGTTGTGATCAAGGGCGGACATGACGAATCGTCTGACAAGGCGGTTGATCTTACTTTCGACGGAAAATCCTTCTCGACCCTGGAAGGAAGCCGGATTGACACGCGTCATACGCATGGAACGGGATGTACCTTCTCGGCTGCGATCGCCGCTGAGCTGGCTAAAGGGAACCCGGTCAACGAGGCCGTGCGGACGGCCCGTGAATTCATCCAGGCGGCCATCGAGAACGCGCTCGGTATTGGAGGCGGGAGCGGTCCGACGAATCATTGGGCCTATCGCAGCCAAAAGGAAGGGGCAGCAAGATAAAGGCAGCCGATACCGGCCTGCTTCACAAGCGATTAGCACCTGTCTATAAAGACAGGTTTTTTTCTTGGAGCTGGCTTCCTTAAGTGGTCGTCGATAGATGGTTTATTGCACCGAGCTTCGGTTAGGCTTTGTCCAATTTTTAGTGTTACAATGGTAGAACGATTCCAACGCTAGAAAGGATGTTAACGACATTGGACCAACTCCTCATCCGTACTCATAATGGCCTGATTCAAGGATATGTTCAGAACGGCGTCCGGACCTGGAAGGCGATTCCTTACGCCGAGCCCCCCGTTGAAGAGCGGCGTTTCCGGAAACCGCTTCCTGCACGGCCGTGGGCAGGCGTCAGATCCGGGGACATGACGGTACCGCTCGCCCCGCAGCGCGTCAACCCTACGGGTGGCGCTTTTAGACTGAAGCGGGATCAGATCCCGCAGTCCGAGGACTGCCTGTACGTCAATGTGTGGGCCCCTGACGAGCCGGCCCCACAGCCGCTTCCGGTCATGGTGTGGATCCATGGCGGCGCCTTCGTGACGGGCGGCGGCGGACTGCCCATTTATGACGGCTCCGAGCTGGCGCGCCGGGGAGGCTTAATTGTCGTCAGCCTCAGCTACCGGCTGGGTCCTCTCGGTTTTACGCATTTTTCCCCATTTTCCGGACAGTCCGAAGACGGTTATGTTAGCAACGCCGGTCTGCTGGACCAAATCGAAGCGCTGCGCTGGGTGAAGCACAACATCGCCGCTTTCGGCGGAGATCCTCAGCAGGTGACCGTATTTGGTGAGTCGGCGGGAAGTATGAGCATCGCAGCGCTGCTCGCAATGCCTGCAGCCCGAGGCTTGTTCACCCGGGCGATTATGCAGAGCGGGGCTTCCCAGGCGATTTCGGACTCCCATGGCAAACTGCTTACGAAGGGACTGCTGGGTATCCTTGGCATTCAGGAGAATCAGCTGGAGCGGCTGCAAGAAGTGCCTGCCGAGGAGATCTTAAGAGCGGCAGACGAGTTAAAACAGGCGGCTGGAGCAAGTGCTGTCATGCTGTTCCAGCCGGTCGTCGACGGGAAGCTGCTGCCCGTCACGCCTTTGGAAGCGGTGGCTGCCGGTTCCGCAGCCGGCATCGAGATCATCATTGGTACGAACCGGGATGAGGGGGCGCTTTTTATACCGGAAGACATGCCGATGCTGACTAAGGAACAAAACGCCAGGGCGTATACAGCGGTGACCGGATCAAAGGAAGCGGCGAGCTGGATCGAAGCATATCCGGCCACCGTGGAGGGACAGCGTCAGGCGATGACCGAACTGTTCTTCTGGAGGTCGGCCCTTCAGTTCGCAGAAGCCCAGCTGCCGCATGCGGCGGTATGGATGTACCGTTACGATTATGCGATGGTGCCGGGCGATCCGCTGCTGGGAACGGCCTTTCATTCCGCCGAAATTCCGTTTGTGTTTAACAATCTCGACTTGCTTGCAGGCGCAGGTATGCCGGTGAACGAAGAGATGAGGAGCGTGGCGGAACGCATGCAGGAGGCCTGGACGTCTTTTGCCAAGCGCGGACAGCCCTCAACGCCTTCTCTGCCGTGGCCTGCGTACGATGCTGAGGAACGCTGGACGATGGTGTTCGGTGCAGACAGCGCGGTTACCCGTGATCCGGACGCGGACAAACGGCGTATGCTGACCGGCGGGTCTGATAGGAGAACAACTTAATCTTCCTATGCCAATAGGTCACGCCTGGGAATCCAGGTGTGACCTATTTTTCATAAACCATGACGGTATTCATTATTCTTCGTTACTTAGCGGTTTGGTTACTTTACGGCTATGTAAATTTCTATTTCTCCGCCGGGGTGGTATTTCTCATAATCATAGGTATAAGCCCGACGTAACGCCCCTGCTTCTTCTTTCTCCCAGATGCTTCTCCACGTTTTCACGATTCCCATTTCATCAGCGGTGTCTACCGTAAAAACCTCGTACGTCGCGTCATCCGGGATTTCTATCCAAGTATCGCCTGGGTCATTCTCGGTTGCGACGCTTAACGAATAGTCTCCCTTGTAATTACTTTCATAATCATAATAAATACCGTATATCATGTCGTGATGCCGCTCAACCTTGTCCGAGGCTTCGTTCCAAATGGCCTGGATTTTTCCCATCATGCCGGGGTCATTAAAATTATTCGTCCGCGTGCTGTTGATCAGGTGCAGTTTCATGGAATTCCCTCCGCTTTCCGTATCGATTCGGTTTCATTCAAGGCATCTTGTTTCATCCATTATAGAACGTTTGTTTGTATTTTTCAAATTTTAACCATTCCGGATGACTTGAGATCGTGCGAAAAAAGCGAATTTGAATAAAAGGGTATCCCGGATGCCGGAACGAAGAATAAGGGAGTGCCGTCCGGCAGTAAGCAACGCTGTCGAATTTTGCTGCGGCACAAGTCAAGAAAACAGCTATTGGAGGGCGAATAGGGCATGAATCCGCGTTTTGAAAGAACGGCAACATTAATGAACGACCGCTTTGGCCTGTTTATTCATTGGGGATTGTATGCGATTCCGGCCAGAGGCGAGTGGGTACGGAGCCAGGAGCGCATCACGAATGAACAGTACCAAGCCTATTTTGAGGAGTTTAATCCGACTCTGTATGATCCGCGTGCATGGGCCAAGGCGGCCAAAGCGGCCGGACAGCGCTACGCCGTGCTGACGACCAAGCATCACGACGGCTTCTGCTTGTTTGACAGCGAGCTGACGGATTACAAAGCAACGAATACGCCGGCTGGAAGAGATCTGATCCGCGAGTATGTCGATGCGTTTCGCGAAGAGGGGCTGCAGGTCGGTTTCTATTATTCGTTGATCGATTGGTACCATTCGGATTATCCTGCCTTCGGCGACCGCCAGCACCCGATGCGTGCGGAAGAATCGTACAAGAACCGGGAGGAGCAATTCGACCGGTATTTGGAGTATATGCACGGACAGGTCCGGGAACTGCTAACCAACTACGGAAAAATCGATATTATGTGGTTCGATTTCTCATATGATGATATGATCGGCGAAAAGTGGCGCGCCACCGAGTTGATCCGGATGATCCGCTCCCTGCAGCCGGACATCGTCATCGACAACCGCTTGGGCGGCAATATTATGGCGGCGGAGCCGGAGGAATACGCGGGCGACTTCTTCTCGCCTGAGCAGATTATTCCGCCGCGCGGCATCGTGAATGACCTGGGCGAGCCGATTCCGTGGGAGGCATGTATCACCCTAAACGACCATTGGGGCTACCATGCGACGGACAAAAACTATAAGTCTCCGAGACAGGTCATCCGTGCGCTGGTGGAATGCGTCAGCAAAAACGGCAATTTGCTCTTGAACGTCGGACCGGACGCCAAAGGGGAAATTCCGAAGGAGTCCCTGGCCATTTTGTCCGTTGTCGGTGAATGGCTGCGCCGGAACGGGGACAGTATTTACGGCTGCGGGATTGCGGCACTTCCCAAGCCGGAGTGGGGGCGGTATACGCAAAAAGGCAATAAGCTGTACGCCCATATTTTTGACCGAGGCATCGGCCCGATCTACTTCCAGGGTCTGAAGGGGAAGATCAAGAAGGCCCGCCTGCTGTCGGACGGCAGCGAGCTGCACGTGGAAACGCCTTGGATGGCCGATCAATATTCGGATACGGACAGCGGCGCGTTTATTCACCTGGCCGGCGGCGATCTGCCGGATGAACTGGATACGGTCATCGAACTGGAACTGACAGAAGAAATTTAACATCAGACCGGAGGGATTACGCGAATGAAGCCTGGAGTAAGTACATACAGCCTTTTGCAAGCGATTAAGGCGGGAGAAATGACCGTACTGGACGTCATCGACTGGATTGCGGAGCAGGGCGGGGAACATATGGAGATCGTGCCGTACGGTTTTACGCTGGAGGATCAGCCTGAGCTGGCCGATGCGGTTCGTGAGCGGGCCGCTGCCAAAGGAATCGAGCTGTCCAATTATTCGATGCCGGCCAACTTCGTGCAGGATACGCCGGAAGCCTTTGAAGAGGAAATTGAACGCATCAAGCGGCATGTGGACACCGTTCACCGATTGGGCATGAAGCATATGCGTCATGACGTGACAGCATTTACGCTGCCGCCGGAGAAGCGGGGCATCGATTATCTCGAAGCCAACCTGGACCAGATCGTCGAAGGCTGCCGGCGGATCGCCGATTATGCAGCAGGGTTCGGCATCACGACCACTGTCGAGAATCATGGCATGAGCGTTCAGGCCAGTGACCGCGTTCAGCGTGTGCTTCAAGCTGTTGACCGTCCCAATTTCAAAACGACGCTCGATATCGGCAACTTCCTCTGCGTCGATGAGCAGCCGCTTGTCGGCGTTAAGCGGAATCTCCCCTATGCATCGCTTGTGCATGTGAAGGATTTCTATATCCGCCCGGCGGACCAAAATCCGGGAGGCGGCGCCTGGTTCCTCACCTCGCACGGCAATTATTTGCGGGGAGCTATCTTCGGGCAGGGCGATATCGACGTACGGCGGGTGCTCCGTTTGATCAAGGAATCCGGCTACGACGGTTACATTACGCTAGAGTTCGAGGGCATGGAGGAGTGCCGGGAAGGCACGAAGCTTGGCCTTGAAAACCTGAAGCGGATCTGGGACGAAGTCTAAAGCACTTCGATAGGGAAGCGGCTGTCGGGCCTGCCCGGCAGCCTTGTTTTTTGCTGAAACATAATCATTTACTTGGAGGTTGATTGCATGATGATGCCTACGCATATCGGAGCCGTCGGAGGCTTTGTTGAGAACGGCCGCGGGGATATCCTCCTGGTCAAGACACGGCACGGCGGATGGGTTTTTCCCGGCGGCCAGGTGGAGAATGGTGAGAACCTGATCGATGCCCTGACCAGAGAAATCAAGGAAGAGAGCGGCATCGACACCGAAGTGTCGCATCTGATCGGGATTTATTCCAATACGGGCAGCTATCTGTGGCATGACGGACAAACCCCGGTTCCGACCAAGCTGATGCTGGACTTTGTATGTACACCGACGGGAGGGGAGCTGTGCACATCCGAAGAGACTTCAGACAGCCGCTGGGTGCCGAAAAGTCAGGTGCTCGACCTCGTAACCGCGCCGGCGATCCGGCTCCGCTATCAGGCTTACCTGGACTTTACCGGTAAAATCCATTATATGGAGTACATCACGAGACCGGAATTTGAGGTTAAGCTGCAAAGAACGCTTTAATCCGAATGTAACGCCCCGGGCTCGGGGCGGGGCCATTTGACCCATACCCGATAGATCGTTGTTTTATCGACGTGCTGCTCGTCGGCAAACACCTCACGCCTCCCGTCACCCGCGGTCTTCGCTTTCATCAGCTCCCATACCAGGGCGCCGGCGATCTTCGGATCGGCCGTCGTGTACCCGTCATACACCCAGCCGAGTTTGTTATAGGGTTCGTCCAATGCCCATACTTGGGCTTCATACATCGAATCAAACGTCATTTCTTCATCGTGCCAGATCAAACCGGACAAATCGTGCTGCTTCAATCCATTGCCCGTACCTTGGGCTACAAGCTCGAAAAATGGCACAGGCTTGTTTCCATCATCCTTCATGTTCTGTCATCCCCCCCAATTATCCATTCAACGAAACGCCGTACTAGCGGTGCATAAGTTTCATGCGGATGCTTATGGTTCGTCCAGCGCAAAAGCTTTGGAATCAAACGTCGTTGACAGCACGGTGATCGTCTGCGTGAAGCCATACTTGCTGCAGGCCATCCGGAACTCCTCCAGCGATTGCATCGAAGCCGCAACCACCTTCAGGATAAAATTATATTGACCGCTGATTTGATGCAGCTCAAGCACGTCGGGAGACTGGGAGCAGAATTCGGTCAATGCGTTGCAATGATCGGCCTGCACGAGAATAAACGCCGTGATCGGTTTGCCTATTTTATCAGGAGACAGCACCGCACGGTAGGATGCTATGACGCCTTTATCCTCCAGCTTGCGGATCCGCTCGGTCACGGCCGGACCGGACATGTTGATCATGCGGCCCAGCTCGGAAATGGAAATCCGGGCATCCTTTTGCAGAATATCTAAAATACGCAGGTCAATTTGGTCCATAAAGTGAACTCCTTTCGTCATTTGAAAAAAACCAGGCAGAGCAAGCCTCATGATTCAGATCCGGACAGAACCTTCAAATTATAAATTCCGGAACGGCGGATAACTTCAAATTCAAAGTATAAGGGTAGGAATAACTTGGTTTTTGTATGTAACGATGCCCCTGTGACTCTTACAATGGAGCTTAAGAAATCCAAACACAAGAGTCTTAGGAGGAGATAACCATGAAAACCATCATATATAGCGAAAAACATATCGGAGAGCTAAAGCTGAGCAACCGATTGATCGTTTCCCCCATGCAGCAGAACCAGGGGACGCCCGAAGCGTTCGCCACTGATTATCACGTGAACCACTACGGCCGGCTTGCCGGCGGAGCCGCGATAGTGATGCTGGAATCGACCGGGGTATCGCCGAACGGAAGGCTGTTCAGCAACGACATCGGCATATTTACGGATGAGCATGTCGCCCCTTTGAAAAAAGTGGTCGAAGCCGTTCACGCCAAAAACACGCCGGTTTTCATTCAACTTACGCACGGCGGCAGAAAGTCGTGGAGAAACGGGGGATCTCGTCTGCTAGCACCGAGTCCGATTGCCTACGACGACGAATACGGGATTCCGGAAGAAATGAGCTTGTCGGATATCCAGAGCGAGATCGACAATTTCCGGCAAGCTGCCAGAAGAAGCCTGGAAGCCGGCTTTGACGGCATCGAAGTGCACGCGGCACACGGCCATTTGGTGCATCAGTTCCTCTCCTCGCTGTCCAACCACCGGACAGATGAATATGGCGGCTCGCCGGAAAAACGAATCCGGTTCCTGCGTGACATTTTGGAAGCCGTCCGCTCGGAGGTGGGACGCGACTATCCGGTACTGATCCGCGTATCCGCGTCCGATTTTACCGAAGGGGGCCTTACGCCCGTAGATGTGGCGAAAATTTCCGCTTCCCTGGAGCCGCTGATCGATGCTGTTGACGTGTCTTCCGGCGGCCTGCTCCCGGTCAATCCCGCCGCGACGCCCGACGGGTATCAGGTACCCTATGCCTCCATTATAAAGCAATACGTGAGTATTCCCATCATTGCCGTAGGTAAAATTTACACCAAAGAACTTGCCGAGTTTATCCTAACGGATCGACTGGCGGACTTTATCGCCATTGGTCGGCCGCTGCTGGGAGATCCGGAGTATATCCGCAGCACTTTTTTTGCTTCTGAGGTGGAAGCTGTCGGTGTTCATTCTAATTGAGCCTTGAGATGAGAGAGTATCGAAGCTATCGTTAAGGGAGGAAGTATATGATACGAGGAGTTGTTAAAAACGGTGCAGCTAACGAATGAACATGCGGTTCCATCGGCGTATCCTGACGCTAGGGGGACGCTTGAAGCCGAAACAGCCCGGCTGATACAGCTGATCTACCTGTATGCTCCGCATGACGGTGCCTTTGATCAGCGCATCCCTGGTTTGTTCATCGGCCGCTATTCACGAGTAGATATGGACAACGTTAAAACCTTTTACTCGCCTTCTTTGGGAATCGTTGTGCAAGGAGCCAAGGACATCACGGTCGGGAAGGAGGTTCATCGGATCGGCCAATCGGATATGTTTGTGACTCCCGCGGCCCTGCCGGTTGCTGTTCAGACCACACAAGCCAGTCATTCCGAACCGCTGCTCGGTGTCAGACTGGATCTGGATCCGCAAAGAATCGCCGAGTTGGTCCTGAAAGTGTATCCCAAGGGACTGCCTCCAATTCATGAACGGAGTGCATGCTACGTCACTCACGCCGACTTAGGCATTGTAAGGACGATGTCGAGACTGATAGAGTATCTATTTCACCCCGGTGATGCCGAATTGTTGGCTCCACTCGCAGTGGATGAGATTTTAATACGGCTTCTGCGCAGCCCCGTCGGCGTTCATGTTGCCGAAATGGGTTTTGCTGACTCGGAAATGCAGCCTGTGGTGAAGGCCATTGCTTGGCTCCGTGACAACTTTTCTCAGCAAATAAAGGTTGAAAACTTAGCGGAATTGGAGCATATGAGTGTGTCTACTTTTTATAAGCATTTTAAGTCAGTCACGTCGATGAGCCCGCTGCAATACCAAAAAGCGCTGCGCCTTCAAGAAGCCCGGCATCTGATGTTATCTCGCCAAATGGACGCAACCACAGCATGCCGGCTTGTAGGGTATGTAAGCGACTCCCAGTTCAGCCGGGATTACAGCGCTTATTTTGGACGCCCGCCAAGAAGGGACGTTTCCAGATTGCTTCAAAGAGAACTAATCATGGACTGATCGAATGGTGTTGTGTGGGTGAGGCAGGGGTTCGATCAGATTAGGGAAGCATATCAGAATATCAGGCAAAGAGTGGCGAGGATCAGGCAAAGATCGGGGTGAGCTGTGGAGTATGCTAAGTTTAGCGTTGAATCGGCGGCAAGGGGATAAGAGATTACCGCCGCAAGAGATGCAGCAGCTAAACTACTCTACAGCTTTAGGAGGACTTTACTATGCGTGTTTTTGTTACAGGAGCAACAGGCTTTATCGGTGCCGCTGTCGTCCGCGAACTCGTGGGTGCCGGACATCATGTGGTGGGGCTTGCCCGCTCAGACAAATCGGCTGAAGCATTGGCCGCCGCCGGGGTTGAGGTGCATCGGGGCAACCTCCATGATCTCGACAGCCTTAAAGCTGGCGCGGAGGCATCGGAAGGTGTCATTCACACCGCTTTTAACACGGATTTTAACAACTTTGACGAAACCACGAACTTTATAGACACCGCCGAAGCGGACCGGCGAGCGATCGAGACGTTGGGCGAAGCGCTCGCGGGAACGAATCGGCCCCTCGTTGTCACATCCGGTACCGCCCTTCTTAGACCGGGCCATCTCGCAATGGAAGAGGACCTAATGGATTCACAGTCGTTCGCAGCGCTTCGGATCCCATCCGAAGAGACGGCATTGTCATTCGCCCAACGAGGTGTGCGTGTATCGGTGGTGCGGCCCCCGTTGTCCGTACACGGCAAAGGGGATCATGGCTTCATCCCGGCACTCATACACCTAGCCAAGACCAAAGGCGTCTCGGCATACTTAGGCAATGGTTCTAATCGCTGGTCCGCTGTGCACCTTCTCGATCTCGCGCACCTGTTCCGGTTGGCCTTGGAAAAGGCTCCTGCCGGCGCACGGCTGCACGGTGTCGGCGAAGAAGCGATCCCGTTTAAAGATATCGCTAATGTTATTGGCCAACACCTTGAAGTGACGGTGTCAGCCATTTCCCCCGAGAAGGCTGATGAACATTTCGGTTTTCTTGCGGCCATGGTAAAGATGGACAACCCGGCCTCAAGCACCTGGACCCAAGAGCAGTTGGGCTGGTCTCCCGTGCAGCCCGGGTTGATTGCTGACATCGATCAGAACTACTTTACAAACTCATAATAATTCGGACCTACCGGCCCAGGCGGTCGACAAACCCTTGTCGGTAATTCATCTAAATTGGTTCTTCCAAAATCGCATGTATTGGCTCTGATCATAAGCCATTTCCCTTATTATAATGAAGCCATACACAAGCGAAAGGGAGGAAATGTTGATGAACAGAACCTTGGGATCATCCGGTATTCCTGTAAGTCCGCTTGGGCTCGGGTGCTGGGCGATTGGCGGAAACTTTACGCTCGGCGGCCTGCCTGACGGATGGGGCGAAGTGGACGATACGGAATCGGAGGCGGCCATTCATACGGCGCTGGATATGGGAGTAACCTTCTTTGATACGGCCGACGCTTATGGAACCGGACATAGTGAAGAAGTGCTGGGGCGCGCGGTCAAGGGGCGCCGCCATCAAGTGGTGATCGCCACCAAATTCGGATTTTTGCAGGACGCCGCGAACAGGGAAGTACATTTGCGTTACGACGTCTCGCCCTCCTATGTCCGCTTTGCCTGCGAGCGTTCGCTCCGGCGGCTGGGGACCGATTACATCGATTTGCTGCAAATTCATCCGGGTTCATTGACCCGCGAAGAGATGGAGTCCGTGATCGATCCGCTGGAACGTCTGCGCGGGGAGGGGCTTATCCGGGCATACGGGTGGAGCACGGGGGATGCGGAGAACGCCGAATTTTTCGCCAGCCGGTCGCATGCAGCTGCCATTCAGCATGAGCAAAATGTTCTCCATGACAACCGTGACGTCGTGGCCGTTTGCGAGCGGTTGGGTCTTGCGAGTATTAACAACACGCCGCTGGCGATGGGGCTTTTGAGCGGCAAATTCCGGCCGGAGACAAGCCTGCCGAATACGGATGTCAGAGGCAGCGGGCATGACTGGGTGAGATACTTTAAAGACGGCAGCCCCCTTCCCGAGTTCATTGAGAAGCTTGACGCCATCAAAGAAATTTTGACGAGCGGCGAGCGGACGCTGGTGCAGGGAGCTCTTGCCTGGTTGTGGGCGAGAAGCGATGCCGCGATCCCGATTCCGGGCTTTAAAACGAGACGGCAGGTGGAGGAACTGGCAGGAGCTGTATCCCTTGGCCCATTATCGGCTAAACAAATGCAAGAAATCGATGCGATTGTGAACAGCTTCTAGCAAAGTTCGCAAGTCGATATAGGTATGATCCGACCCTCACGGTATTTCCGTGGGGGTTTGTCAATTCACAAAATTGTAATGTCAGTATAAAGAGAATGTTAAATTTTCGTATGATTTTAATGTTTTTTTAAGATAATTGGCGTATACTGTTCGCTTGAGAACAGATGGGAGTGATACCGTGCGCCAATTATTTGTGCCGTCCAGGCGGGTGGGGATAACCCTTTTCTCCTTGCTGCTCGGCGGTTTTATTTTGAACTTCTTCATGCAGGCGGCTTCGCTCGGAATGAATATCGGAAGCGTGCTGAACTGGATTTCCCAATATTACTGGCTGTATTTGTCCGGCAGTTTGTTTTTCTTTTTCGTACTGCTGGTCTGTGCCATGATCATTCCGAATGTCTATACGGGGGCGTTGATCGCTTTTCTCGTATGCGTGGTCCTCGGGATCGCCAATTATGAGAAGCTGTCCACAACGGGCGAGCCTCTATTCCCATGGGATTTGATGCAGATCAAGAATGCCCAGGAAATGACGAAAATTACGAAGGGCATGATTTCGCCGACAGCAGTCATCGTATCGGTGCTGCTCGTTGCGGCGTTGATCTATCTGATGCTGAAGCTGCCAAAGGTTAAGGTCCGTCTTCCGCTGCGGATTACGCTTGGCATTATCTCGTTGGTGGCAGTCGGCGGATTTATACAAATGGTCGGAGGCCAGCATGCGCTGGCCACATCGCTGAAGTATCAGAACATTCCGTGGAACCAGAAGGTCAACTACGCCCAGAACGGGTTCGTGTACGCCTTCGCCGGCAACCTGATGCAGAACCTGATCGAAAAACCGGAGGGTTACAGCAAAGAAGCGATCGAAGCCATCGCGCAAAAATACGGAACATCTACCGGTACGCCGCCAACCAAAGCGGTAGAGCAGCCGAATATTATGTATATGATGGACGAGGCTTTTTTTGATCCGACCCGGATGCCGTCCTATACGTTCAGCGAGGATCCGCTGAAGTTCATTCACCAGAACGCCCAATCGACGCCGGATGGTTTTCTGCTGTCCCCTGAGTTCGGTGGCAACACGGCCAACGTGGAATTCGAGGCGTTGACCGGCCTGTCGATGTATTTTTTGAAGGACGGGTCGATTCCGTACCAGCAGCGAATTGTCAAAATGTCCTCACTGCCTTCCATCGTCAGCATTTTGAAGGACCGGGGATACGAGGCGCTGGCGCTGCATCCGTTCGATGACACGTTCTACAACCGCAATCGGGTGTATCCGATTCTCGGCTTCGACCAATTCACGAGCGAGAAGGACCTGCCGAACGCCAAGCGGTATACGCCGAATGGCTACATTTCCGACATGGCCGCCGTGCAGGAAGCCGTCCGTGAGCTGAAGTCGGCGAGCAAGCCGACGTTCCTGCACCTGGTGACGATGCAGAACCATTTTCCGTTTACCAAAGGGCTGAACGGTTCGAACACGATTACGGTTTCCGGCGTCAAACCGGAATACAAAGACGAGCTGGAAACGTACACACATGATACTAAGCTGACGGATGAGGCGGTAGCTTACTTGAGCCAACAGCTGAAGACGATTCAGCGGCCGACGATCGTCGCGTTCTGGGGCGATCACCTGCCGGCATTGTCCTCCGGGGTGTATGCGCAGGCCGGATTTAACGACAACCCGCGCCTGAAGCATGAGACGAAGCTGATCTACTTGGCTAACTTTGATATCGGCAGCAAATCTCCGGGCACGATGAGTCCCGCTTTTATCGGGCCGACCGTGTTCGAGCTGTCCGGCCAGAGCATGCCGGCGTATTACAAGCTGCTGGAGAAAGTGAAGTCCGAAATTCCCGGCTTGAACAAAAGCGTGTTAATCGGCAAGGATAACGCCGTGATCTCTGCCTTGACGCCGGAGCAGCAGAAGCTTCTGAACGATTACAAGCTTGTGGTTTATGATATGCTGGAGGGAGAGCAGTACGGCAAGGATTTGCTGTACTAGGGATTGCGTGCTGCCCTCACCGTTTGAAGAAGGGGATGTCCCGTGGTTATACACCACGGGCATCCCCTTTGCTATATTTATAGCTGTGCCGATACGGTCCGATAATAGGTTTTGACCGTAAACGCATAATAGGCGAGATAGATCAGAAGATAAGCCCCGCCGGAGAGTAGGATCGGAACGGCGAACAGGCCGCTGATCAGGTTAATGCCGGCAAGTGCCTTTAGCATCATGATGCTGTGGACCAGTCCGACAATCAGCGGGAGTCCAAACACGAACAGCACCTGCTTGGCGACCGACCGGCGGATATCTTTACGGCTTACGCCGATTTTTCGCAAAATGCCATAGCTTCCTTTGCTGGCTTCCGCTTCGGTCAACTGATTAAAGTAGATGATGCTCCCGGTGGCTGCCAGAAAGACCAGCCCGAGAAATCCGAGCGTAAAAACGTTGATGCCGGCGTTCTCCACATTCTGGCGGTACTGCTGATAGAATGTTGCCATTCCGCTTCCGTCTCCAGAAAGCTTGATGAGCGCCGTTGCGGTTTCCTTGGTCGTTTCCTGGCCCCTGACTTTAAAGGCCTTGTAGGTGCTGGCTTCGAGGCTCTTGCTCAACTGGCTGAACAGGCTGTCGCTCATGACGACGCACAGATCCGGATAGCCCCAAGGAAGGATGCGTCCTTCAGCAACCCCAGTCACCTCTAAGCTCTCCTGTTCATTCCCCGTGGTGACGGATATTCGATTCCCTTGTACTTCATCAGCCGATAGGTTCGTGTACAATGGGCGAACGAGGACAACATCCCGACCTGAGGGCTGAAGACGTTCTTTATAGCTCAATGTCGAAGCGGCCTGATTATACGTTGATGCAGATATCAGCTTTACGGGAACCTCATTTGGCTCGTAATTTCCCGGATGATAGGCAAACCGGGTCAGATCGGCGTCGGTCTCAATCACAGGAAGGTCGATTTCAGCGATAACCGGATGCTTGGCATCCGAGAGAATGAGTTGTCTGGCCGCGGCATCAAGCCCGTTTTCCGAAGCGGCATAGGTATAGCTGAACGGCATTTCCTGTTCGGCGCTCTGCTTCTGGGTATAAAAAAAGCTGTAGCCTACGCTTACCGCGCACAAGGTCAGGGAACTGAGGAGCGCGATCGTTGTCAGCATGACCGTATTGCTGCGGATGCGGTAGAGCAGCTGGGAAGTCCCGATCATGTTGATGCCGCGGTAATACCTTTTTTTATGATGTGATGACAGCTGTAAGAGCGCAATGACAAGGGAGCGGAACAACAGATAGGTGCCTGCGCCTAGTCCTATAAAAATGATGGAGAAGTTGACAAGGATACCTTGGGTCGTACTTATAGGTTTAAAAGCAGCCCAGTAACCCAGAGCAATGAGGATGACGGACAGCCCTGCAGCGAGCCGAGAAATTCGGGGGGCATGCTCGCCTTTTCGCTCGGCTTGGAATAGCTCCACAAGCTTGAACTTATAGATCAGCCTGTAGCCCTGCATGGAAGTGATCAAAATCAGGATCGCAAATACCAATGTAACTTGACCAATGGCCTCAATGTGAATTTCAAACCCGGCTCGGACCGGGTTATCCAGCAGCTTCAGCAAAATCATCGTGAACAGCTTCGATAAAAGGGTGCCGAGAAAGACGCCCAAGATCAAGGCAACCAGACTCATGATCAGGTTTTCATAGAACAGCATCCGGGCGATCGTTTGTCTTCGCATACCGAGCAGAGCATATAAACCAACCTCCTTCTTTCTTTTTCGGGTAAAGAAGGCATTCGAGCCCCATACGAATATGGCTGTGAATAAGATCAGGATGACGGATGCCTGGGACAGAACGGCCCGGAGGCTTTCGGAGGACTGAAGTCCTTCAGCGAGTGTCTGGCTATATTGAAGCGACACGAAAATATAGTAAATCATGACACTGAAAATCATGGACAGCAGGTAGATTAAATAGTTTTTGGCGTTCCCCTGAATATTTTTCTTCGCTACGTCAAACAGCGTCAATGGCTCCGCCTCCCAGTACGGCCAGTACATCCAGCACTTTTTTGAACATGTCCCTTCGCGACTGGCTTCCCTTGACCAATTCGGTGAACAGGCTTCCATCCTTGATGAAAATCACCCGATTGCAGTAGCTGGCGGCATAGGCGTCATGGGTAACCATCAGAACTGTAGTTCCTTCCTGTTCGTTCAGTTCCTTCAAGCTCTCCAGAAAGTCGGTCGCCGATTTGGAATCGAGCGCCCCGGTAGGCTCGTCGGCCAGCAGCAGCGCGGGTTTCGTCACGATCGCCCGGGAAGCGGCTGTGCGCTGCTTCTGCCCACCCGATATCTGGTACGGATACTTGTCCAGAATCGACTGGATCCCGAACCGGACCGCAACCTCGCTTGCCCGCTGCTCCAGCTGCCCGACATTCATTTTGGCAATGGCCAGCGGAAGCACGATATTTTCCTTAACTGTCAACGTGTCGAGCAGGTTGTAATCCTGAAAAACGAAGCCCAGCCGGTCTCGGCGAAACGAAGACAACTGCTCTTCGTTCATGTTCAGGATGTTTTGTCCGTCGATCACCACCTCGCCCGAGGTCGGGGAATCGATGGTGGCCAAAATATTAAGCAGCGTCGTCTTTCCTGAGCCTGACGGTCCCATAACAGCCACGCTTTCGCCTTCCATGACGGTTAGGTCAATGTGTTGCAGGGCGGATATGACGCTGTCTCCCGAGCCGTATACTTTGGAGATTTGTTTGCCTTCGATGACGACATTCATTGATTGTGTCCTCCTTAATGGGGGTCTGTATTAGACTTCATTAACCCATGCGACCAAACAAAGTGAACAGGGAAATCCCGGCGCAAACGATTAGCGTCCAAGTTCCTATTTTCAACCATCCGGGAAAAGGGGTGCTGCGCAGTATGGTCCACCCGAATGGAATAAAAGCGACGGCAAGCCCTCCGGCTGCCGCGATGGACCATGGCGTCGTTCCTTTCAAAACGCCGAGCGGGAGTGCGCTGGCCAGTGCCAGTGCTGCGGATTGGACCAAGCCGAGCGTTCCGGAACGGTAAGAGCCGATGGCCAGCACGATCCATCCTAAGATGATAGCCAGATTAAAAGTGCTGTAGATGTGGAAGGCACCGTACGCATCTCCGACCGTGTTCACCGCCTGACCAACGCCGCCCGTTTTCACCAGCTGAAAAGCCAGATGGTCGACACCTGCATGGAAGGTGCGGGCAAACAGGCCTGAAATGACGAATAATTCGACCCAAAGCGCGAAGCGCGGTTTCGAAACGCCGATCAACTGGACCAGCAGCAGGACGGCCGGCCAGAGCATGATAATCCCGGCCCCAAACAGGCTGTACGAAGCCGTCATCTGCAGTGGATGCTCGTCATAAGCGGCCAACTGGTCGGGAAAGAAAAAGTGATACGGTGAGCGGAGCAGGATGCCCGCCAGAAGCAGTATGGGCGAAACGATCAAAGCGATTCCCCCGGCCCACGGTCCGGGAAATCTCTGCTTCGCCACTGTTGAGGTCAGCGCTATTTTACCATGTCCTTGCATAAAATCTCTCCTTGTTCTTTGCTGTTACCAAGCCCGGTAGTGTTCATTATAGAGGAGTCAAAATGCATCAAAGCTTACGGTATTAGGAAGAACCTAACGATTTTGTCACATTGGGCGGAAAAGCTGGAGGCAGGGGAGGATGTCGTTTACAATAAGGATACGATATAAGTGCGTGAGCAAAGGATGAACCGGATGAACATGAAAATTTTGGTCGTGGAAGACGAACCCGTAATCCGGGAAATGATCGGGGACTCGCTTGCGAAATGGGGATTCGAACCGATCCTGGTCAACGATTTCGAACAAGTGATGTCTTTGTTCAGTGAACAGGCCCCTGGACTGGTCATTCTGGATATCAACCTTCCAAAGTTCGACGGTTACTATTGGTGCAGCCGGATCAGGGAGGTATCCAAGGTACCAATCCTCTTTTTATCCTCGCGGACAACGCCGATGGACATGGTGATGGCAATGAATATGGGCGGGGACGATTTTATACAGAAGCCTTTTCATATGGACGTGCTGATGGCCAAGATCAACGCAATGCTGCGAAGAGTGTACTCCTACCTTGATGTACAAACCCATGTTATCGAGCATCAAGGCGTACTGCTGAACCTGAACGACGGGGATGTGTCCGTCGGAGAGCACCGGGCAGAGCTGACCAAAACCGAATTTATCATCCTGAACATGCTGATGCGGCATGCAGGCACGATCGTCGGACGAACGAAGATGATGCGGAGCTTGTGGGCGGACGAAAGTTTTATTGACGATAATACGCTTACCGTGAATATTGTCAGGATCCGGAAGAAGCTGGCTGACCTCGGGAAGAAGGATTATATTGTGACCAAGAAGGGGCAAGGGTATCTGATACCATGAAATTTGTGGACTATGTAAAGGTCAAAAGCTGGTTTATCGCGTTCTACATCCTGCTGATGACCGTTGTTACGCTGTTTATGTATATGGATTCGGACGGCTCTTCCGGAATAGGAAACATGGTATATTTGAATATTATCTGTTTTGCCGGTGCCGTGCTGTACCTGGTGATCGGATATTACTACAGAAGGCCTTATTATCAGATGCTTCAACAAATGAAGATCAGCAAAATGGAGGAAGTAACAGCCCTCCTTCCCGAACCACAGCACCCGCAGCAAGCTATCGTTAATGAATGGGTCGGGCAGCTTCAACGCCTGCACTCTGCCCAGCTCCAGCAGCAGCTTCGTGAGAAGAAGGATCATCAGGACTTTATCATGTCATGGATTCATGAAGTAAAGCTGCCGATTACCGCGTCCAGGCTCCTGTTGGAGAACGGTATGACTCACAATGCGGAAGCTGTCATGGACAAGCTGGAGGACGAGATCGACAAAATCGATCATTATGTGGAGCAGGCGCTCTATTATTCACGGATCGACTCGTTCAACCGGGATTACTTGATTACCGAAACCGCGCTGGAGTCCCTGATTAAAGCAAGCGTCAAGAAATACGCCAAGCTGTTCATAAACAAGCGAATCCAGTTTCAGATGGCCGGCAAGCGGCTTATCGTTCATACCGACGGCAAATGGCTGGGTTATATGATCGACCAGATCGTGTCCAACGCGCTCAAATATACCGGCGAGAACGGCCGCATCCTGTTCCGTTGTGAGGAAGATGCCGCCGAGAAGCGGCTGGTTATTGAAGACACGGGGATTGGTATCAAGGCGGAGGATCTGCCTCGTGTTTTTGATAGAGGCTTTACGGGCGGAACGGGCAGAACCGAAGCCAAATCCACAGGTATGGGGCTCTATTTGGCCCATCAGATGGCCCTGAAGCTCAGCCACCGCCTGACGGTTGATTCTGCCGAAGGCGAGTCGACTGCGTTTACGCTGCATTTTCATAAATTTAAGCAGGAATAGCTGACATATATAGCCGGTTATTCATAAGTTTTCTCGTAGAGCTTAAATATAATTTGGGAAACAGGATGGGATTAAGATGAAAAAAAACGCAGCCACCATGTTCAGCAAAATCCGCAACGCCATTAACACCATGATCGTGTCCGAGCTGGAACAGCGCGGCATCGAGGGCATCGTCTCCTCACACGGGGATATTTTGTGGGCGCTGTATATCCAGGACATGCAGCCCATAACCGTCCTTAGCGAAAAAATCGACCGGACGCAGCCGACGGTCACTGTGCTCGTAAACAAACTGGAGAAGCTAGGATATGTCCGCAAAGTGAAGAGCAAGGAAGATAGCCGCATGACGCTGGTTTCGCTGACGCCGAAAGGAAAAGAATTGGAGCCGGTGTTCCAGGAAGTGTCCGCCCGTCTCAACGAGACCATATACGGCGGACTTTCCGACAAGGAGCAGATTCAGCTTGAATCCTTGTTAGAGCAAATATTCAAGAGGTTCTAATGCTTCATTCACAAATACATAGACATCTATATAATATTTCGGTACACTGTAATACATAGATATCTATGTAAATAGCGAGGAGGCATTCTTTATGAAATGCGAGCTGAAACATACGACGATTCACTACGAGATTCACGGCAACGGTAAACCGGTTTTGCTGCTGCATGGGTTTTCCTGTGACCATCACCTTATGACAGGATGTATGGAACCGGTGTTCAAGAGCCAATCCGGCTGGAAAAGGGTCTATCCGGATTTGCCGGGAATGGGGGACAGCACCGTTACGGACGGTATCCAGAGTACGGATGATATGCTGGAGGCGCTCGATGAGTTTGTTGGAGAAATTTTGGGGGATGAACCTTTTATTTTGGCTGGAGAATCTTACGGCGGCTATTTGTCCAGAGGACTGCTCAAGAAGCGTCAGCATCAAATCGAGGGTCTGCTCCTGATTTGTCCGACGGCCGGACAGGCGAAGCACGACGCGCCGGCATTTCAGCTCATTGCCCGGGATGAAGAATTTATGTCGCAGTTGAACCATCCGGACACCGGTGAATTTAGCGGAATGCATACGGTGCAGGACGAGTACAATTGGAATCGGTTTGAACGGGAAATTGTGACCGGACTCAAAAAAGCCAATCGGCCGTTTCTGGAGCGTTTACGCCAGCGTTATGATTTCTCGCCTGAAATGGAGCAGCTGGACACCCCTTATGTGAAGCCCGTGCTTATTCTGGCCGGCCGGCAGGATCATATCGTCGGTTATCGGAATCAGTGGGCGTTTGCGAATGAGTATCCGCGGGCAAGCTTCGTCATGCTTGATCGGGCCGGCCATAATCTGCAGATCGAACAAAGCAGGTTGTTCCACGTCCTGGTGGAAGAATGGCTTGATCGGGTAACCGAAGAGCAGGAAGCCAAGCATAGAAGAGTATAGCCAGAATGCGTTCAATCTAGATTTTATTCACACACAGCATATTTTCACAATGACCAGACTCCCGTTATGGGGTCTTTTTTTTCAGGAAGGTACCTATTCCGGCAAAAGTTTGATCTTTATAAATAACCGTTGCAAGCTTTAGGGACAGTGGGGCTTCCCCAGCGCTTTTCTTGACGGAAACGAAAATATTGATTATCCTTATATTTAATAAACATTAAATTTAATATGCATATAAAGGGTGGTTTTTCTGCAGCTCGATAAACTGGTCAATTATTATAAGGCTTTAGCCGACCGGAACCGGATTCGGATTCTGGTACTCCTGTCTCAAGAAGAAATCAACGGAATGACTCTTGCGGAGAAGCTTGGTGTTACCCCTGCGACGATCACGCATCATATCGCCAAATTAAAGGAAGTCGGGGTTGTCATGGAGCGCCGGGAAAAGAACGTGTCGTACTACCGGATTTCGCAGGACATGATCGAGCGTACGGAAGGCCAGCTGCTGAAGCTGATCCGCAATTATGAGCCCCAGGAGGATCAGCCCGGGACGCAGTTGTCCGCTAAGAACGAGAAGCTTCGGGACACTGTGCTCAAAAGCTTCATCATGGATGACGGCCGGCTGAAGAACATCCCGGCACAGCTCAAGAAAAAGCTGATTGTGCTTGAGTTTATGGTGCGAAACCTGGATATGGGACGAAAATACACGGAGAAGGAAATCAACGAGTTCATTAAAACGTTTCACCCCGATTTTGCCACGATCCGCAGGGAATTCATTATGCATCACTACCTGTATCGTGAAAAAGAAATCTATGAGTTGAACCCGGTGGAAATGTGGGAAAAATGGGAGTATCTCTAGGGAGGCGGTTACGTGCTAGTAGACCCATTGGAAGTTTTGGAACGCTGCGATACCCCGCGCGGTGAAATTCAGCTGCAGCGCCGGGGCGGTGAATACGAATTGATCAGCAACGGCACGTTTCTCATGGCCACCTATAACGGCGAGTCGGAAAAAAGGCTTGTCCGTTCGGCCATCGAGGCCTGTGCCAAAGACGGCATGACCCTGCTCATCGGAGGCTTGGGCGTCGGCTATTCTTTGGGAGAGGCCGTGCATCATCCGCAAACCAGTCAAGTCACTGTCGTGGAAATCGAAGACCAGGTCATCGCCTGGAATCGGACCTATTTGGCGCCATTTTCCGGAAACGCGCTGTCCCACCCAAAGACGAGGGTCATATGCGCCGACCTGCTGAAATGGATATCCGAGACGGACGAGACGTTCGATGCGCTATGTTTCGACATCGATAACGGGCCGGACTGGACGGTGTTTCAAGACAACGAAAGCCTGTATTCTCCGGAAGGTTTGGAGGCGCTTACCCGCCTGCTGAATCCCGAAGGCGTCATGTCATTCTGGAGTGCTTCGGCGTCTCCGGCATTTAAGGCGCTCCTCGAGTGCCGTTTTGCCGGAGTGGAAGAAATCCGCATTGAGCAGCCGCAGAACGTCGAGCCGGATGTGGTGTACATAGCCAAAACTTAAACTAGTAATCGTGCAGCGCTTTATGGAAAAAAAGGTTGAACCTGTGCCTGCGGTATGGTAAATTAAGGGCATTCAAGTCATGAAAGGGTGACCTTAGGCCAATGATCTACTAATCCTATCCACACAAAACAATCGTTTGAAACGATGTTTAGGATAGGATTCGTGCGGGCTTTTTTAAGAAGTCATGCCGGTTGGGCATATGCTTCTTAAATACGGGATCATGGCACACTCTCTTGACGAGAGGATTCAGCGGATTTCCATGCGTATACAGCCTCCTGTCCTGAACATCGGGACAGGGGGCTTTTTTGTGTGGCAATGAGGCGACCGAACAAGCTATCCAATCTGCTGAACAATCGAAAGGAGTGACTTGCGTGCCAGGTCCTAATCCGAACGCGAAGTATCCGATACCCGGGGACAACAATATGCAGTTTATCAAAAACGTGATCACGATGCCGAACCTGATCGCGGGAGATTATTCTTACTACTATGCAATCAATGGAGAGTCGTTTGAAGATCAGGTGTTATATCATTACGAATTTCTCGGCACCAAGCTAATGATCGGCAAGTTTTGCTCGATTGCCGGAGAGGCGCGTTTTATGATGGCTGGAGGCAACCATCGGATGGACGGCTCCACGTTTCCTTTTAACATTTTCGGAAACGGCTGGGAAGCCCACACGCCAACCCTAGATCAGCTCCCGATCAAGGGGGATACCATTGTGGGAAACGACGTCTGGATCGGACGAAGGGCAACCATCCTGCCGGGCGTGAACATTGGCGACGGAGCGATCATCGCGGCCGAAGCCGTTGTGACAAGGGACGTCGAGCCTTACACCATCGTTGGCGGCAACCCCGCGAAGGAAATCCGCAAGCGCTACACACCCGAGGTGATCGCTGAGCTGCTGGAGATCCGCTGGTGGGATCACGACATCGAAGAAATCGAGCGGTTCATGGGCGCCATCGCCAGCGGCGACATGGATCTGCTGCGGCAGATGGGCAAGCCGAAGCAAGAGGAAGGAGGGAGGCCAGATGAGGATTGAAATAGAGGAATTCCTCTTGCCTTTGCCGGACTCGGGCCGTACGGTATCACGGCAGGCAGAGACGGGACCGTGTGGTTCACGGAACAGAAAAGAAACCGGATCGGAGCCCGGGACGAGCGTGGCGGGTTTACAGCTTTTGACGTGCCGACACCCAATGCGGGGGTGATGTCGATCCTGTGCGACCGAAACGGGGACCTTTGGTTTAACGAATATCATGCCGGGCAGATCGGCCGGATGACGCCAGGCGGAGAGTTCACGGAGTATAAGCTGCCGGACCAGGGCTGTGCGCCGTTTGGTCTCGCTGAAGGGCCTGACGGGGCGATCTGGTTCACCGAGATGATGACCGGCCGGATCGGCAGGCTCAGCCCTGGGGGTGAAGTGACCGAGTACAAGCTTCCTCATGAGGGTGCTTTTCCATCCTTCATCACCACAGGCAGTGACGGGAAGCTGTGGTTTACGGAAAACCAAGGGAATCGGATCGGCACCATCGCACCGGACGGTTCAGTTACTCACTATGCGCTTCCAACGCCAGGTTCCGCACCGGTCGGGATTGCGGCGGGGCCTGATGGCGCGCTGTGGTTTGTGCAGATCGCCGGGAATCGGGTCGGCCGAATCACGACGGACGGTGAGATAAGCGAGTATTCGCTGCCTGCCGCAGGGGCGAAGCCTCACGCGATCACGTCCGGAATCGGCCAAGACCTTTGGTTCACGGAATGGGGTGCGAACCGGATCGGCCGCATTACCGTGGACGGTAAACTGACCGAATATGACATTCCGACACAGGGGGCGGAACCGCATGGCATCGCTGTGGCCGCGGACGGCACGGTGTGGTTTGCCGAAGAATGCAATCGACTTGGACGATTGACGATTAAGTAGAGAGTGCGAATCAAAAGTCTCAGGATCATCCGTGACCTGAGGCTTTTTGGTATGAAAATGACATATCTTTTTCTGTCCGTTTATTCGGAACAATGGACTAAGTGGATGCTCCACGAGTACTAATTTTTTAACTATTTTTGTCGAAAGCCTTGTAAAGCAATATTAGATATATTAAATATAGATTGTATAACAGCAATGGAGAACCTCGATTCCGTTCGGCGTTCAGCATGGCGAGGTTTCAAATACGGGCCGGGAGTAGGGTGTTTCTTTCAATTGCCAACCAAATCAGCGTAAAGTTGAGGTGTATTGTTCATGCTTCGAAAGTTCACCACGGTTTGTCTCGCTGCGGTCTGTGCGCTGTCCATCTCCATGGGCGCGTCCGCCGAACCGGCGGCAAACCCCTCATCCTCATCCAGCGGCATCAAATGGCCGGAATCGCAAGCGCTTCCAAGCTTTGCTAAGGTGAAGCATCTGGACGTTGCGGACGTTTATGACGCCCCCGGAGACGTCAAGATCATGCTGGCGACTCTGCAGGGCATCGTCAACCGAAACCAGCCTCGCATCTATTTGCTGGAGAATCAGGAAGAAGGCAAAATGACTTGGCTGAACGATCTCAAGGTGCCTTATACGGTGCATGACGATCCTTGGGAACTGGTAAGCGATTTTAAAAAAGAAGTGAAGGGAATCATCGTCTACGATCCGAAAGTGCCGGACAGCATTAACGTGGCGACAACGCTTGCCGGGCTGAAGGATGCGGTGGTTGCCAGCCCTGAGCTCAGCGCCAAGCTGACAGCGGCTCCTTATGGCCTGAAAGTGCTCGATGATTTGCAGGGCAAGTTTAAGGATAAATTGGATGCCTACACCTGGCAGTACGAAAATTTGTGGAAGCAGACGACGCACCGGATGCTGATCGGGCTGAGCCCGGATACGTCAGTGAAGCTGCCTCCGGGTCTCCCGCAGTCGTTTAAAGTGGTGGCTGAGGAGAAGACGCAGGAGCGGGATGCGAAGAACCGCAAGATCTATGACCTGGATTTGACTTCTTTCCTGGGTACGGATGCGGTATACCTCCGCTTTGAGGATGCGTTCCAGCAGGACGGATGGGGATCGGCCGTTCATGAAGTGACCGTGAAGGCTGATGGCCAGACGATCGCCCAGTTCGTGCCCGGAACCGACGACGAGAAGCCTTTCCTGTACGACGCCCAAGGCTCGCAGCTTTCCACCGGCAGCGGCGGACACCGGTTCGCAGACAATGGGCGGTACTTTGTCTACGAATTTAAAGTACCTGCCGGCACGAAGTCGTTGACCGCTTCGGTGGACATGTGGAACCAATTCAAGGTGCTTGCGGGCAACGAAGCTCCGCCTTCATCGGAACAGAAAGAGCCGTACGGCTATCTCCGCGATTATGCGGTCGCCAATAAGGCGATGGTATTCTGGCTGGGCACCAATACGCCTGAGCAAAAGGCATTGTTTGATAAGATCCTTGCCGATGTTCCTGCAGGAACACCCTACCTCGGCTGGTTCAGCAACGATACCGAAGGCGAGTTCAACGGGGTAGAGCTGTTGTCGAACCACAGCATCTACGTCCTTGCTGCCGACTGGTTCAGTAATCTGACCGTATTTTCCGGTACGGAGAACAAAGGCCAAGGGCCGCTTCCGTCCGACAAGGTCAAGACACCAAAGCTCGAAAATAAAATTTATGTGACATACACCTTCAGCGAAGGCGACAACTTCCAGTACAACCAGCACCGGATGCGCAATTTGTGGGATGATCCGAACCGCGGCAAAGTGCCGATCAACTGGACGTCCAGTCCGATGCTGTACGACGGGGCACCGGCTATGCTGAACTACTACAGAAGCACGGCTACGGCGAACGACCAGCTGATCGCTGGACCTTCCGGCGGCGGGTACTTCTACCCGAACGCTTGGCCGGAGAAGACGCTGCCTGCATTCCTGAAGAAGACTTCCTCCTACCTGAAAAAGACCGGAATGACCGTACCCTACGTACTGAACCGCGTTGCGAACCAAAACGTTCCGCTCAGCGACTCGGTCGTCAAAGCTTATGAGGACAACTACCGTCCAAACGGACTGCTCCTGAGCTGGGAAGATCATTTCGGTGTGGAAATCCTGAATGGAAACCTGCCGGTATCGACGATCCAGGGCATTAGTACCGTACAAGACGGACAAAAGATTTTGGCGGACGCCAAAGCAAAGTGGGATGGCAAATCTCCACTGTTCGTATCCCTCGGGCTGCTGGCCTGGAATATGACACCGACCGATGTGGTGAAGCTGACGGATTCGCTCGGACCGGAATACCAGCCGGTGCTGGCGGACCAATACTTCTCCCTCATTCGGGAGGCGAATCATCTGCCAAAAAATCCGTAAATCAAGGATTATAATAAAAGCGGTCAACGCGAAAAGGCGTTGGCCGCTTTTGGCATCTTATTAGGGAAAAAACTCAGTATACCCATTGACAAAGGATCCAGGAATCCATTATCTTTATGATTAAAGATGAGTGAGTAACTCACTCATTATAAAACGAAAGCGGGGAATTCATATGAGCAATGCTTTGGTTCAAATTGTGATGCGGAAAAGAAATCAACAGAAAAATGCGCGGCTGCTTCGTATAACAGCTTCCGAAGGAATCGCTGAATCCGGCTTTGTACGTATTGGCGGGATTGATCAATGGGTGACCATCCGGGGGGAAAACCGGCGCAATCCGGTGCTGCTGTTTGTTCATGGAGGGCCGGGATCGGTGTACTCCATCTTCAGTCCACTGCTGCGTTCCTGGGAGAAGGATTTTACGATCGTGCAGTGGGATCAGCGGGGAGCAGGAAAGACCTTCCGGCGCAACGGCAAACAAGGCAGCGGATCGTTGACCTTCGACCGGTTGGCGAAGGATGGGATCGAGTTATCCGAATATCTAAGCGGCAAGCTCCAGCAGACCAAGCTGATTCTGGTTGGCAGTTCGGCGGGCAGCCTTACCGGCATCATGATGGCTGCGCGACGTCCGGATTTATACCACGCTTATGTAGGGACGGATCAGAACGCCCCCGATCCCGAACACGTTGGGCATCGATTGCTGCTGGAGGCATTCCGGGCTACGGGCAGCAAGAAGGGAGCCGAACTGCTTGAGCGTATGGGGACCGATCCTTCTACTTGGAACAGCAGGGATGTCGATACACGCAACCGGCTTATGGTGAAGGCAATACGTGGTGTCCCCAATATGATCACGGATTTGATCATGCCGTCGATGCTGTCATCTCCGGAACATACGATGAAGGATATGTCGGATCTGTTTAAAGGAATGAAGTTTTCCGCTGAGGCTCTTCATGAAGACATGGTCCGTTTTGATTTTGACAAGATCGGATACCGCTTCGAGCTGCCTGTGTTTATTGTTCAAGGGGATTCGGACTTTATAACGCCGACGGCAACGGCCAAAGCGTATTACGGCCGCATCGATGCCCCATACAAAGAGTTCGTGCTCATCCATCAGGCCGGCCATTTGGCGTGCTTTTCCCGGCCGGAACAGTTTTACGCATTTCTGCAGAATAAAATCCTCCCCTTGGCGATGACTGCGGAAATAAAGCAAGCACGGTGATCCAAAAGGAACGTCATGGTACAATAGGGATACATTATTTTTGAGAGATTGGAGTTCGGAGTCTATTGTCACCATTAAATAAGGAACAGCTGGCCCATATCCGGGATGAGAGGAAAAATCAAATCAAGCAGGCCGCGACAAAGCTTTTTGCCCGCAGCGGCTTTACAGGAACGAAGACCAGCATGATCGCAGCGGAAGCCGGCGTCAGCGAGGGGCTGATTTATCGTTATTTCACGTCCAAGGATGAGCTGTTTACCAGCATCGTCCAGGAGCTGATGGAGGAAGGGCGGAGAGAGACGGGGAATGTGCCGAGCCTGCCGGGCACGCCATATGAGCAGATTCAAGCGCTGACGGAAAATATGCTGAGCGAGAACAAATTCGCTTTTATGCTCATTCTCCGCGCCGTCCGCAGCCTTGATGCCATTCCCAAGGACGCCGCAGACATTCTGAAGGAGCACTCGGCGGATGCCATGATCGAGCCGCTGATTCCTTTGTTCGTGCAGGGGCAGGAAGCCGGGGAGTTTGCCGAAGGCGATCCTCGCGAGCTGCTTCACTGGTATTTTTACATCGTGAACGCCTTGATCGTCGAGGAAGCGGATGAGAAGCCGTATGGAACACCGTCGGCGGAAATGCTGATGAGGATGCTGAAAAAGTGATCGTATTGAAATGGGGATAAATTCATAACTTCCGGACAACTCCTGCCTGTACACCTCCTATCAATCTAGCATAGGATACCGTATCGGAGGTGGTGAAGGCTATGTTGTACGAAAGTCGCAAACTCGCCAAAGGAACCTCGTTTGAAACAACGATGCACATTTTTGACGGTGATACTCCCGGTACTGTATTCATGATCGTGGCAGGCATTCATGGCAGGGAAGTGGGGAGCATTCGCGCCGCCCAGAAGCTGGTTAGACAGCTGAAAAACGGCGAGTGGACGATTGAACGGGGCACGCTGATCGTGGTCCCTATTGCTAATCGGCCTGCCTTCAAAAAACGGATCCGGGGCAAGCCGGATTTGAACCGGACGTTCCCGCGAGGTCCGTCAGGCCGCGCCACGCATGAAATGTCGCGTGCTTTGTAATAAAATCATGCAAAAGTATAAACCTGCCTGGTACCTGGATCTTCACGAAGCCAACGGCCTGTCGTCCGCGAGCAAAGACGTGCTGGGACAGACGCTGATTACGAATTCAGGAAGCCCGGCTGTACCTGCTGTCCGAAGGGTGATCAAGCATATGAACGGGAGGGTGGTCCGCCGTTCTCATCGTTTTCATATCCGGATGCACAAGCTGAAGGGCTCTTCCCGGACAGCTGCGGCCGATCGGCTAAAGGCCAAAGCGGTAACCGTTGAAACGTGCTGGAGCCTCGACATGAACATACGGATCAATTACCAAACCGAGGTGGTACGATCATTTCTACGGGAGGCGGGCTTAATTTAAGAGATGGTTCAATGCAAAACATCGTTAGACGGCAAACGGCCGGCCAGGATAAACCCTGATCGGCCGTTTTTGATTGTGTGATTTTATGCCAAAACAGCTGTATAGAGCTTATTCCGCATCAACAAAGAAATTCCGGATGCCGATTTGAACATCCTGAACATTTGGTTTTCCATCATTGCCGGTATGGATAAAGAAGACGTAACGTTCAACTGTACCGCCAGTAAACTTGAGGGTAATCGTATTGCCCGAAATGCTGTACGTTCCCGTTCCGCTAGACCCTGCGGAGGTATTGGTTGTTCCTTATAGATACGACATTTCGGAGACGACAACCATGTGTATGCGTAAAATGGCCGATTATTCTCGGACGCTTCCGATTATAGTTCGATTTGGATCTGCATGTGAGGTCCGTTGTTCCTTTTTTTTTACATATTCGTTATAGGTCGAAGAGAAGAATAAATTTGCATATCTGCACACGGCTGCCACGGTTGCAGATGTGCCGGATGTTGATTGACAATGGTGAAAGGAAATGCGGCTAATCCCGGACGGCCGTTACGTCTGTCGTGACTTGCGCCGGCCTGCGGATCACTCGCAGAATGCTGTCCAGATTGGTGATCAGCGTTCCGGCAATAATCGTAATCATGCCGGCGACCGAGAGCCAGGTGATGCGTTCATGATACAGCACGGCCCCTGCCGCCATGGCGATCATGGGCGAGATGTACAGCCATGTCGACGGAAAAACGGGATTCGTCTTGGCAACCAGCCAATAATAGAGACTGTGGGCGACCATGGATCCCATGACGATCAGATAAACTAGCGAACCGAGCGCGGCACCGGCGGGCAGCCCGGCGGCATGTATGGGTTCAGTCAGTAGAGATAGCACAAGCAGAAGGAAACCGCCATGCATCATCTGCGCCGCATTCAGCGCAATGGGCGAAGCTTCGGGGAAGCGTTGGATCACCTTTCGTGAATACAGCGTTCCTGCGGCGTAGCAGATTTCCCCGGCAAGGATGACCAGACCGCCGATGATCCAAGTGCCTCCGGTGGAGGGAGAGAGGTCCGAGAGCAGCAGCAGCAGGACGCCCGCGAAACCTAGAAGGCAGCCGGCGACGGTCCTCGCCGTGCTTTTTGCTTTGAAGACCAGTATTTGGATGAGTAAAATGATCAGCGGACCTGTAGCCGAGAAGACGGCGGCGGATCCGGAAGAAACGTGCTGCTCGGCCCAATAGAGCGGCGCAAAAGTGCCGAAGGTCAGCAGGAGGCCGCTCAGCAGCATTTCTTTGCGCAGCAGAAGACGGAAACGGGACTTTTTGCGCCAAACCATCCACAAAAACAGCGCCATGCCGGCCGCAAAAAAGCGAAGTCCCGCCGAGAAAAAGGGCGGAGCGGACGCGTCCACCCCGATTTTAATGGCCAGAAACGTTGTGCCAAATATAAGACACATCAGCAAGTAGTTGACAAGTATCATGCTAAATCCTCCTTTGATTGTCTCCCCATCATACTAGGAGGATTACAGAACAGATGCATGATAACAGAACAGATGGACGCGGGTTTATAGTACAATGAGTCTACAACCCATTTGATGTGCGGAGGGAAAATGAAAATGCAGACCACACAGAAGGATCATCCGCTGCTGTACCGGCAGGTCTACGATCATATTGTCGCCAGGATTCAGCGGGGAGAACTTGCAGCCCATGACAAGCTTCCTTCGATCCGGATGCTGGCCGGGGAGCTGCAGGTTCATCGGCTCACCGTTTTTCGCGCCTACCAGCTGCTGAAGGAAGAGGGGAAGGCTTACGTAAAGGAAAAATCGGGATATTATGTTGCTCCGATGCATGAAATCACCGGACTGCCAACCTGTGAAAAAAACTTCGCTGCTGCCCGGACTTATCAGAACGAGATGTCCGACATCCAGCGCGTGCCTTCCGTTTATCAATTTTCGCAGGCGCTGATTGATCCCAATCTGCTGCCCAATTTGTATCTGTCCCAATATGTCAAAGAGGTGTTTGACCGCTATCCGAAAATGATCGGCACTTATTCCGATTTGCAGGGGGATGCCGAGCTAAGGGATTTTCTGGGCGATTACATGACGGGAAGACTCAAGGTGAGTATATCGGCGGACGAGTTGATCATTACATCCGGTGCGCAGCAGGCTATTGATCTGTTAGCCCGGCTCTATATTCGTCCGCTGGACGCCGTGATGGTTGAGCGTCCGACTTACAGCGCGGCACTGGATATTTTTCGCGCTCAGGGGGTCCGTTTTCTCCCCGTCGACATTTCGCCTGGCGGATACGACCTTGACCAGGTCGAGGAGATCATGAAGCGGCATAAGCCCCGCTTTTTCTATATGAATCCGACCTTTCATAACCCAACGGGCTATTCGGTCCCTGCCGGTCAGCGGAAAGAGCTGGTCGCCTTGGCCGAGAAATATCAGTGCCTGCTCGTTGAGGACGATACGTTTCGCGACATTTATTTCGGCGAGCCTCCGTCGTTACCGCTCTTTACTTATGACACGGAGGGATGGGTCGTCTATTTGAGCAGCTTCAGTAAATACGTAGCTCCGGGTCTCCGGATCTGTGCTGTGGTGGGCCGGAGCTCGGTCATCCAGCCGCTGTTAACCTTGAAGTCGCTTGCGGATAACGGCTCGCCGCTCGTCAATCAGAAGCTGTTTCTGCACTATTTCGGATCAGAGCGGATGCAGAATCACCTGGAAAAGCTGCGGATTGCCCTTCAGATCCGGCGGGATCTGATGATCGAGTCACTCCAGGACAGCGGCTGGCTGTGGAATGTGCCTGAAGGCGGTCTCAACCTGTGGGTGAAGCTCCCGGATCATCTCTCTGTGGACATGTTATGGCAGCGCGCCACCGCGGAGGCGGTTTCGTTCGTTCCGGGCGCGGTGTTTGACCCGAAGCGCGAAATGCGCTCCTGGATAAGGTTCAGCTACAGCTTTGTCAATGAGGAGCAGATTCGGACCGGCATGCGGCTTCTGACAAACTTGGCGGGCAGCATGCACAATGGATAGCCTCGATCCGACCTTCGTTACACCCAAAAATCATCATGAACTTTTTGCCATGTCGCGTTACAATAATGATGGAGGCCGAACAAACGGATTCCGCTTGCAGCAGGCATTGGAGCAGGCGGGAAGAAATGGCGGCCGATCCAATGGATCGATTATAGAGAGGTGGACTTATATCATGGCTTTGATTCAATGTCACTTTTTTTCGGACGTGCTGCAGCTCAGTACTTCCATGACGGTCATTCTTCCGCAGCAGACCCGCCATCAGATCGGGATGCAGAATAACACATTTGCGGACAAGCATCCAACGCTGTATCTGCTCCACGGCTTGTCGGATGACGATTCCATCTGGCTGCGCAGAACGTCGATCGAGCGTTATGTCGCATCGACGGGACTGGCGGTCGTTATGCCTCAGGTGCACCGCAGCTTCTACGCGGACATGGCTTACGGGAACAAGTACTGGACGTTTATCAGCGAGGAGCTCCCAAGCATTGCCCGTTCTTTCTTCCCGCTGTCGGCGGAAAGGGAGGACAATTTCGTTGCAGGGCTGTCCATGGGAGGTTACGGGGCGTTTAAATGGGCGCTTAGCAAACCGGAAAGCTTTGCGGCTGCCGCTTCATTGTCAGGTGCGATGAATGGTCTCCATGTTCCGGAAAATATGGACCTTTTCACGGACTACAAGCTGATCTATGGCGACAAGCCGGAAAAGAACCGCGAGGAAGACTTGTTCTGGCTGATGGAGCAGTGCGCGAAGTCGGAAGGACCGAAACCGATGCTGTATCAATGCTGCGGCACCGAGGACTTTTTGTACGAGGACAACGTTATGTTCCGTGAAGCATGCAAGCAGTCGGGTCTGGACTATACATACGAGGAGGGCCCGGGAAGCCACGAATGGGGATATTGGGACGCCAAAATTCAAGACGTGCTCGCCTGGCTCCCGCTGAAGAACAACGCATAACCTGAGGATTTGCAACTTTGTAATACAGACCGAGGCATACGACATATGCCAAGGTCTTTTTTTGTAAATGAAAAAAACTTAAGCTTCAAAGACAGAGTTTCCTTATTTTCCACTCTGGGGAGCGATTTGAATCCTCGTGTAGAATAACCTGTCCACGGAAAGGGTAATGTTATACAGAAACAGCCCAAGAAATGGATAAGGAGTGAGCGAAGAATGGGTAACATGACGGCGACGGGAAGTACCAATCAGAAGTCTGGCACCACAGGGAAAAGTCTCGGCCAGTATTTATTCGATTGCTTAAAGCTTGAGGGAATCACCGAAATTTTCGGCGTGCCCGGAGACTATAATTTTACCCTGCTCGATACGCTGGAGAAGTATAACGGCATTGAATTTATCAATGGAAGAAATGAATTGAACTCGGGATACGCGGCAGACGCATATGCCAGGATCAAAGGCATTTCGGCGCTGATTACGACGTTTGGCGTCGGTGAACTCAGTGCCTGCAACGCGATCGCCGGGGCGAACAGCGAGCATATTCCGCTGATTCATATCGTCGGATCCCCTCCGGACAAGGATCAGAAAGAGCATAAGCTGATGCACCACACCTTGATGGACGGCAATTTTGACGTCTTTCGCAAGGTGTACGAGCCGATTACGGCTTATACGGCCGTCGTCACGCCGGAGAATGCCGAGATCGAAATTCCGACGGCTATCCGGATCGCCAAGGAGAAGAAAAAGCCGGTCTATCTGGTGATCGCCGACGACTTGGTCTCAAAGCCTGTTATGGGAAGGGGAGAACCGACACCGCCAAAACCGTCATCCAACCTGACAACTCTTCAAGCAGCGGCGGATCAGGTGCGCCAGCTGCTTGACCGGGCCCGCAAGCCGGTTTTGCTGGTTGACGTGAATGCGATGCGTTTCGGACTTCAAACGGCGGTGCGTCAGCTGGCAGATGCGATGAATATTCCGGTGGCGACGATGATGTTCGGTAAAGGTGCTTTCGATGAGTCACACCCCAACTATATCGGGGTGTACGGCGGCTCGTTTGGTTCGTCTGAAGTACAAACGGCGGTGGAACAAGCCGACTGCGTCATCGCGGTCGGGATGGTGTGGGCGGACAGCAATACGGGCACGTACACCGCCAAATTGAATCCGCTCGTTACCGTCGATGTTCAGCCCAAGATGGTCAAGGTGGGAGGGGCTGAATTCCCGAACGTGCTGGCTGCCGACATGCTGCTTGAGCTGCAAAAGATCGGTTATAAAGGCAGCGGCGCTGCCGGCAAGGGGGCGTTTCCGTATGATCAAGTTACGGGTGAACCCGAAGCACCGCTGCTCGCCTCGACTTATTATCCAAGGATTCAGCGAATGCTGAAGGAAGGCGACATCGTCGTCGCCGAGACGGGAACGTTCTATAACGGCATGGCTTATGTTCGGCTGCCCCGGAACGTTACGTATATTACGCAGGGAGGGTGGCAGTCGATCGGCTATGCCACGCCGTCAGCCTACGGTGCCTGCATTGCCGCCCCGGACCGAAGGGTGCTGCTGTTTACGGGAGACGGATCGCTGCAGCTGACTGCGCAGGAGATCAGCTCGATGCTGTATTACGGCTGCAAGCCGATCATTTTCGTTCTGAATAATGACGGATACACCATCGAAAAATACTTGAACGTGAAAACGGAGAATCAGCGCTATAACCAGATTCCGCGCTGGTCGTACACGAAGCTGGCCGAAGCCTTCGGCGGAGAGGCGTTTACGGCGACGGTGCGGACAAACGGGGAGCTCGAGCAGGCGTTCGCTCAAGCGGACCAGGAGCGGGCTGCAAAGCTCTGCATCATTGAAATGATCGCCGCCGACCCGATGGATGCGCCGGAATATATGAAGCGGATGCGCAATTACATGGAGGAGCAGGCGAAAAAAGGGCAGAAATAAAGCATGGGAACAGTGCTGCAGGAAGGTTCTTGATGAACTTTCCGGCAGCACTTTTTTTGTGTTTATCGAATCCAGCAAAACGACGAAAATCGACGGTATAGACCGGGTCTATGGGCATGTTCAGAATTTGTACAGTTGAATCTAGTAATCTAGTTCTATACACATAGATAAATGGAGTGGTTATTAGGATGCTTGACCGTTATTTTACAGAAATGCGTAAGCTTAGTCATGAAGACGAATTGCGTTACCGTTATTTGATCAGAGGGGTTAAACTGCTGCTGGAGCAGCGAAAGTCGGAGAGTTCCAAAGGATGTCAGCGATAGAGAAGATACCGGCATTCCGAATCGATCCAGCCCGGTACCTGGGATTAAAGTTTGAATGTCGAAAAATTGACATCTTTTTGTCATTTGTTGAATAGGCTTTACACGTTATTCTTTTGGTAGGACTTAAGAGTGTGTCATAAGGAGATATCTATGAAAGTGATGAAAGACTTCTCGCCCAGAAAACCGGCCGGATGGCTGGTGCTCGCGGTTCTGGCAATAAACATGCTGTCAGGATGCTCTTGGATGGGGGGAGACGATACGGACGGCGGCGCGAAAACGTCTGAGGCTGACAAGCCGGTCCAGCGTTATACCGGTGAGATGAGCCAAGCCGTTTCTCTGGCATACACGACCAGCCGGAACCTTGCCTTAACGTTTAACGGGATGGCAGACGCCCAAACGATGAACAAGCTTCTTGATCAGCTGGATGCCTTAGGCATAAAAGCAACCTTCTTTTTGCCGGGGATGCGGGTCGCGGAGGAACCGGACATCGCCCGGCAAATTTTGTCCCGGGGACATGAGATCGAGAACAATACGCTGAATGCGGTCGACATGAGCCGGATGGACTACGGACAGATCTACAAGGAAATCCATTTAGCCGACGATGTCATCCGCAAACAAACGGGGGTCACTCCGAAGTTCGTCCGAACGCAAACGGGAGCGATCAGCGAGGATATCCGGCTGGCTGCGGCACAGAGCGGACAGCAGGCGGTCATATCCTACAGTCTGTTTTTACATAATTGGAAGGCGGAGACCCCTCAGCAAAAAAAGAACTATATCCGGAAATACATCAACCGCGGTGGGATCGTGGCGATTGACCTGGCGGAGAACCGGACTTTGAATGAATCTGTGGACCTGATCGCTGCGGAAGCTTCGGCAGCCGGTTATCATTTCGTTACCTTAGACAAGCTGGTCGCCACAGGCGGCGTACGTAAACCGGCCGACACCGTTCAAGGGTATCAGGCTGCAAAGTATAACAGGGATTACGCCAAAGCGGATTACAATCTCGTGTACAGCCACAAGACCGCCAAGAAGGAAATCGCCCTTACCTTTGACGACTGGGGCACGGATGAAACGATCACGAAGCTGCTCGACATTTTGGACCAGTACCACGTGAAGGGTACGTTTTTTTTGCGTGCGGACGGAGTTGAGAAAAATCCGAACCTGGCGCGGGCGATCGCGCAAGCAGGGCATGATGTCGGAAATCATACTTACAGCCATCCGGTCCTGACCAAGCTCAGCGTCAAGCAGCTTCAGGATGAAGTGGTCAAGGCGCACCGCATCATTACGGATGCGATCCAGCAGCAGCCGGCCATGCTGTTCCGGCCGCCGACCGGCGATATTGACGACCGCACAGCCCGGATTATCGCGGCGGCCGGTTACCGGAATATTGTCGATTTCGATATCGATCCGAATGATTGGAACCGGGAGCGCACCGCTTCACAGATCGTGAACTCGGTTATCCAGCAAAGCCACAGCGGCGGAATTATTTTGCTGCATTCACTGGACGATACCCACACGGCGGAGGCACTGCCGGGCATTATTCAAAACTTGCGGAAACAAGGATACACGTTCGTGAAACTGTCTGACTGGATTTCAGATGATGGAAATCCATCAGGTAATGAAAGATAGATGGAGATGGAAATATGTCAACACCAAATAAAAATGTGCTGTATACTTACAGCCCGGTCGCGGTCATTGGACTCGGGTATGTAGGCCTTCCCCTGGCACGAGCGTTCTCGAAAAAGATGCGGGTGATCGGCTTTGACGTCAACCCGGACAAGATCAGCCGGCTGCAGGAGGAAGCTTCTTCTGACGCGCAGACGTCCGTGGATGACGCAGACCAAGCGTCTGAGGGATTGGAATATACATCCGACGCGGACCGGCTTGGCGAAGCCATGTTTTATGTGATTGCCGTGCCGACCCCGGTGCAGAGCGGTAACGTGCCGGATTTACGGTTTGTGGAAGAAGCGAGCCGCATGGTCGGAAGAAGATTGCGCCAAGGTGCGGTCGTGGTTTATGAATCGACCGTGTACCCTGGCGTCACCGAAGAGATTTGCGTTCCGATCCTGGAGGCGGAGTCAGGCCTGCGCTGCGGAACCGATTTTAAAGTAGGATATTCGCCCGAGCGGATCAATCCAGGCGATGAGGTTCACCGGCTCGACAATATCGTTAAGATCGTGTCGGGAATGGATGAGGAATCGCTCGGGATCATTGCCGGCATGTACGAACAGATCATCGATGCCGGCGTATACCGGGCGGAAAGCATCAAGGTGGCCGAAGCGGCAAAGGTTATTGAAAATGCCCAGCGGGACATTAATATCGCCTTTATGAACGAACTGTCCATGTTGTTCCACCAGATGGGCATCGATACCCGGGAAGTGCTGCGCGCCGCAGGGACAAAGTGGAATTTCCTGAACTTCGTTCCCGGTTTGGTTGGCGGGCACTGCATAGGAATCGATCCGTACTACTTGACATACAAAGCGGAGGATACCGGCATCCGTTCACGGATCATTCTGGCGGCAAGGCATATCAACGACGGGATGGGCAAATATGTCGCCGAGCAGCTGATCAAGCTGCTCGTCCGGCAGCGGCTGGACCTGCGCGACGTGAAGATCGCCGTTCTCGGCTTGGCATACAAGGAGGATTGCGCCGATATCCGGAATTCCAAAGTGGTGGATATCATCAAAGAGCTTCAGGATTACGGCATTGAACCCCGGATCGTCGACCCGCTGGTAGACCCGAAAGCGGCTTATGCCGAATACGGTCTGGAGCTGTCCCGCGTGGAGGAGCTGCTGGACTTGCATGTGCTGGTCACGGCCGTCCCGCATCAATGCTTTGCGGCCATGGGCTATGCGGATATGGATCCGATGTTCAGAAAGGACTCGGTAAAGATCTTGCTGGACGTTAAGGGAATATATGACAAAGCAGAGTTCGAGCGTCAGGGTTACATTTATTGGCGGCTGTAACGAGAGCAGATGGGAGAAATAAGAACCGTGTTCAGACGAAAGAAAAAACAAACCGATGAGGTTCTGACCTTACCCCGTTCGGATCGGCGGATTTTATCGAACGTTCCTGACCCGGAACAAATTCGCCGCTCAGTCGACCGGAGAGGCTCGCGGGATAACGATGCGGACCAGTTCAGCTCGGATTATTTGGAACGGATGCGGAAGTTCAGCCTGCGTTACGAGGCGGATTTTCCCGTGCTTCTGACTTGGGGTAAAGGAAAGAACCGGAGAAAACTGAAAACGAAGGCTGTCGATGTATCTTCAACGGGCCTCCTGCTCGAGCTGCCCTTCACGACGGACCACATCCAGCCGGGAAGCAAAGTGTCCATGCACTTTGAAATTCCGGCAGGCACGATGCCGGAAGGCTTTGAATCCAAAGTGGATATCGAAGGAGTCGTCGTGCGGACCTTTGAGCGCGGAACCGGCAGAGAGGCCGTTACGATGGCTGCTTTTGAGTTCACCAACCCGCTGCATGAATATTTTCAGCGCAGACGCTGGGGGTACTCCGTGTATACGGCCAGCGGCCTGCTGCTGCTTGCCGCCGTTTTTGTGCTGCTGCTTCGGGCGGAGAGCATCATTTATTTTAAGTACAATTTCCTGCTGTATTTATACAGCCTGATCGCCGCGGCATTTTTGTTGACGAGATACTTGTTCGGGTCTCTATACCGTGATGTGCCGGTCAATCCGGATTTTACGCCGGGCGTATCGATCATTATTCCGTGCTTTAATGAAGAGAAGTGGATCCATAGGACGATTATCAGCTGCATCAACCAGGATTACCCAGTGGACAAGCTGGAAGTCATCGTCGTCGATGACCGCTCTACCGACCGGTCCGCGGAGCAGATTCAGAAAACGATCGACCTGCTTCATCAGGAAGCCGACCGCTTTCAAACCAAAGAACGGCTTCGGATGCATATCCTCCCTGAGAACGGAGGGAAACGGGAAGCCTTGGTGCAGGGGGTACGGATGGCAAAGCATGATCTGGTCGTGTTCGTGGATTCGGACAGCTTCCTGGATCCGCTCGCCATCAAGCACTTGGTGCAGCCCTTCCAAGATCCGCGTATGGGCGGGGTTGCCGGGCGGACGGATGTGGAGAACAAGTACACCAACTCCATTACGAAGCTCCAGACCGTGCGCTATTATATCGCGTTCCGGATCATGAAAGCGGCCGAGTCCTGGTTTGACAGCGTCACCTGCCTGTCCGGGCCGTTATCCTGTTATAAAAAGAGGCTTGTGCTGAAGCATGCGGATGCCTGGCTCAACCAGAAGTTTCTGGGACAGCCCGCTACGTTCGGCGACGACCGCAGCATGACCAACTTTATCCTAAAGACACACCGGACGGCGTACCAGGATAAAGCGATTTGCTCCACGATCGTTCCTTCAGAGATGAATGTCTTCCTGAAGCAGCAGATGCGCTGGAAGCGTTCCTGGCTGCGGGAATCCCTTAGGGCGGCCGGATTTATTTGGCGCAAGGAACCGTTTATGGCCCTCTTTTTCTACATCGGTGTCATCGTTCCGATCGCTGCGCCGCTGATTGTGCTCTACAACCTGCTGTATGTGCCTATTTTCCACCATGTGTTTCCGGGAACCTTCTTGATGGGGCTTCTGCTGATGTCCCTGCTGATGAGTCTGGCCCATCTTTTGTTCCGTAAAAGCAAGCTGTGGGTATTCGGCTTCGTCTTTTGCTTTTTCTACGAAATGGTGCTGCTCTGGCAAATGCCGGTCGCCTGGTTCACCTTCTGGAAATCAACCTGGGGGACAAGGGAAACGCCGCAGGACGTCGAGGCGAGAAATAAAAAGGCCGCAAGAAAAAACCGAAAAAATACGAAGACGGAAGTGCCGCTGTAACCCGGCGGAACCGCGAAATTTAAATGAGGATGCAGGATGAAAAAAGGAAAACGCAGCGAAGCGCTTGATGTGAAGCGCAAAAACCGGCGGAAGTGGATCAAAACCTGGATCCAGCTCTTCCTGGTGATCATGGTCATCTTTCTGATCTACCAAGCCGTCGCAAGAACCGACCGCTACGCCGAACCGGACAAGTCGACGTGGCATAATCGAAGCGGGTTTGTCGCACTGTCTTATTTTGGGGTCAGCCGAACCGGAACGCCGCTTCTGATCGATAAAGCACAGCTCAAAGCCCAGCTGCAAACCCTCCATGATCAAGGCTATGTCACGGTGTCACAGCAGGACATCCTCGATTTCTACCATAAAGGGAAGGCGCTGCCGGACAAGGCGTTGTTTTTGTCCTTTGAGGACGGGCGCAATGACTCCAGTCTTTATGCCCAGCCTTTGCTGGAGAGATACAATGATAAGGCGACCTTCCTCACCTATGCCAACAAGATGGGGAACGGGGATCATAAATTCGTGCAGCCCAAGGAACTCCGCCGCATGATGAAAAGCGGATATTGGGAAATGGGGACCAACGGGTACCGTTTGACCTACATCAATATTTTCGATAAAAACGGTGGCTACATCGGCGTCAAGGACGAAAACAAGCTGGACAGCAAAGAGGACATCGAGCATTATAATCACTACCTTATGGATTTTATCCGCGATGAAAACATGATTCCGCTCGAGGACCGGGATACGATGCAGGCGCGGATCAGCAAGGACTATCAGCTGATGGACACGGTCTATACTGACAAACTCGGCTTCGTGCCCGGCGTCTATATGATCATGCATGCCAACGCGATGTACGGGAGCATGAACCCGCTTGTGACGGATGTAAATGACCGCAATATTCGTTCTCTATTCCAGATGCATTTTAACCTGGAGGGCAATGCGTTTAACGGGCCGTCACAGGATGTGTACAACCTGACCCGCGTCCAGCCTGAGCCCTATTGGTCAACCAACCATCTATTGATGAAAATCGGCAAGGACAGCGGCCAGCAAATGACGTACGTGACCGGGGACCAGAAGCAGTCGGGGCAGTGGAAGCAGGCTGGAGGCGCCGCCGAATTCAAGGATAACCGGATCGTTCTGACGTCACCGCCTGCCGGGGAAGGCAAGCTTTTGCTGGATCAAGGTGAACAGGCGCCGGAGGATTTCACCTTAAGCGCGAAGGTTTCCGGCAACGTGGTTGGCAAGCAGTCTTTTTACTTGAGGGACCCTGGAAACGGTCAGCAGTACGTGCGTGTCACGCTGGACCGCAATGAAATCCAGGTGGAGCAGAAGCTGTCCGGGTCGTCTGTAACCACCTTGGGTTCACAAAAGCTGGATCCGGTCAAGTGGTCTTCGGAGGACCTCGCCTTTGACAAGGCAACGGTGTATTCCGCAGAAGAAGCGCAGGCTGGCGCCAATACTAATGACGAGGATGAATATCCCCTCAACATCAAAAATACCCGACAGATTCAAATGAAGGTGTCGGGAAATCGGCTGGAGGTCATCGTGGACGGGCAGCCCGTTCTCCAAGCCCCGGTCGATCCTTCGCTGAAGGGCGGTGCCATTGGACTGGGATCAGCCTATAGTCCGCAAAACACCAAGGACGATATCTATGATGGAATCTTTGAGGATGTCACGGTGACTACGGAAAATGCGGCGGATGGAAAAACCTCGGTGTGGTATACGAATAAGCTGCTCGGCTGGAAAAAAGTCGCTGCGCAGGTTGAGCATGCCATGGACGCGACGATCGATTGGGCCATCGATACGTTCTGACGAAAGAGCAATTTCAAAGGCGAAATGGCGGTGTAATGAGAAGATGGGTATGAAGCAAGTGGCTCAATCCGGATGGACGACTTTGATGCTTGTCATCGTCGCCGTAGGGGTCGGTTTCAGCATTTGGATGAGGCAGCCGGCGATGCAAGCGGCGGCTCCGCCGGCCAGAACTCCTGTGGACCTTACCGCATGGGTGGTGGATTGGCAGTGGGAGTCGGGGCTTGCGGATACAGGAGAGCTGGGCAAGGCTCTGAGCCGTGTTCAGGCGTTTGCCGCCTATTTTGACGAATCGGATCAGCCCTATTTTACGAAGGCGTTCCATGAAGCGCTGCCGCAAATCCGGGAAACGGCGGAGGCTGCCGGCATCGACGAGTTGAACTTGACCCTTGTTAACGATATCGTGCGGCAGGACGGCAGCGAGTCCCCCAAAGACTCGGAGCTGGTCTCGCGGCTGGTATCCACGAAGGTAGCACGGGAGAAGCACATTGCCGAGATTGAAGCGCTGCTCGATCAATACTCGTTTCAAGGGGTGGAGATCGATTATGAGCGCATCCCGGACAAGGACTGGGGTTATATGACCGCTTTTTACCGCGAATTGTATGAGCGAATGCATGCCAAGGGGAAATCGCTCCGCATCGTGCTGGAGTCAATGGCTCCCGTCGAAACGCTGAAGCTGCCCGAAGGGCCTGAATATGTGATGATGGCCTACAATCTGTACGGTACGCACAGCGGTCCGGGACCCAAAGCGGACAAAGCTTTTCTGAAAAAATTAGCCAAGCGGATGACAGCCGTTCCGGGGGTGAAGACGATCGCGATTGCGGCCGGGGGCTTTGACTGGCATGGGGATCAAGTGACTGCCATTACCGAACAGCAGGCCGTAAAGATACGGTACACGAACGGCTCGGAGCTTAAGCGGGACACGGCCAGCGGAAGTCTGCACTATCAGTACACCGATGATAAGAACGTAAAACATACGGTGTGGTATGCGGACGGTTCAACGCTGACTTCCTGGATCGACACGCTGCGCCAAGCCGGGATTAGCCATGTGGCCGTCTGGAGGCTGGGGGAACTCGGAAGCGGCACTTTGGACAAGCTGGTTCAAGCTGCCACAACGGCAAAGTAAATAAAGGCCGCTTCGCGTTTACGCGTCAGCGGCTTAATGATGGATTTCCGGAGCACCCATGGAGGCATGGGTGCTCATGTATTTTTTCGGAGAGATTCCGCAGGCGGACTTAAACGCTTTGCTGAAAGCGTAAATGCTGCTGTAGCCAACCTGCTCGGAGATCGCGGACAAGGATAACCGGCTGTACATCATCAGCTCCTTGGCCCGCTCCATCCGGTACCGGATCTGGAATTGGTGCGGGGACACGTCATACGTCTGCTTGAATACGCGCGAGAAATGATACAGGCTCAAGCAGGCCGTTTTGGACAAGTCCTCCAGCCGGATCACGGTATCGTAATGCTCCATAATGTGGGTCACCGCCCGCTCCATCGCAGCCTGATGCAGCGAGAGCCGACCATGTCCGGCCGCTTTCAGGCCCTTGATGATCAAATACAGAATATCCAGCACGAGCGATTTCTGAAGCAGCGGAAATTCGGCATCCCGGCGCTCGTAGGCGTGGATGAGCCGCATCAGCTCCTGATGAATTTCCGCATGGTTCTGTACCCGGATCAGATGGGGGATTTCCAGCACGGAACCCAGCCAATCCGGCCGGAGCCACGAAAGCTCTTGTTGGCTGCATTCCGCCCGCAGCTTAAAGTTAATCGGTACCTCCTCGTAGTCTTCATAATACAGGGCGTCGAAATGGATATGGGGCATCCAGCAGGGGCCCCTGGAACGGACAAATTCATGCTCTATACCGGGCTTGAACAGCAGCAGGTCGCCTGGAAACACAGTCAGTGAATCCCCGCCAATCCGGATGTCGAGCTCGCCTTGTTCAACATACAGCAGTTCGTAATCAAAAATGATCCGCGGCGCCAGTTTCATACGGTCAACTTTGTGATGCCACGCCCTTCGCACGTAGGGGGATAAGGCTTGCAGCAGCTGTTGCCGGTCCATACGCTTTGACAGCTCCCTCCACTAATGGTCCCGTATCCGGGTTTCCGCTCTTTCAGCGGCTCGGCGGTTCTTTATTCTGACAATAGCAAGAATGGATAACAAATAACAAGTCCCAACATCGATAAAGAGGGGAAACGCCTGTAGAATGACTTGTAACCGCTTTAATGCAAATCCGATTTGACCAATGACAGGAGAGATGAGCATGGAACCTTTTAACGGGCTGAACATGGGCCTGGGCAATCTATTCCGGATGTCCTCGGCACAGACGAGATCGATCAGCGCGGAAAATGTGACGGGAGCTAAAGGAAAAGGCGGCATGGCCACCCAGGGAACCGGAGCGAATGCCGGCCGGGATTTGGGTCAAGGATGGAAAATATCGCCATCGGTGGAGATCAAACCGGGTGAGGTGTTTACCGCCGCAGAAATCGACGGACCCGGGGCCATTCAGCATATTTGGCTGACCTGCTTTCCGGACAGCTGGCGTCATATGATTCTGCGCTTTTATTGGGATGATGAGCCGGAGCCTTCCGTAGAAGTGCCTGTCGGCGACTTCTTCTGCAACGGATGGTGCGAGCGGAGCAATGTCAACTCCCTGCCTGTGGCGGTCAATCCCGCCGGCGGGATGAACAGCTATTGGGTGATGCCGTTTCGCAAGAAAGCCCGGGTTACGGTAGAGAACCGGATGGACAAACCCGTCGTGCTGTATTACCAGTTCACCTATACGCTGACCGAAGTGCCGGAGGATGCGGCCTATTTTCACGCCCAATGGCGCCGGAGCAACCCCTTGCCGTATAAGCAGGACCATGTGCTTCTGGATGGCGTGAAGGGGAGGGGACAGTATGTCGGCACGTACATCGCATGGCAGGTGAACAACACGGGGTGGTGGGGAGAAGGCGAGATCAAGTTCTATATGGACGGCGACCGCGATTTCCCGACGATTTGCGGCACCGGAACCGAAGATTATTTTGGCGGCGCCTGGAATTTTGAGCATCCACAGGGACAGTACGGTGCGTTTTCCACTGCCTATTTGGGCTTTCACCAGCAAATCAGACCGGACGGCCTGTACCGGAGCCAGCAGCGATTCGGGATGTACCGCTGGCATGTGATGGATCCGATCCGGTTTGAACAGGATTTGAAGGTAACGATCCAGGCGCTCGGTTGGCGTTCCGGCGGCCGCTATTTGCCGCTGCAGGACGATATCGCCTCCGTCGCTTTCTGGTATCAGTCCGAGCCGCACACCCCGCATCCGCCGCTGCCGGATAACGATGGCCTGGAGGTTATTTAATCCCCGCCTTTCCGGTTAAAGCATGCATAATGCGGTTTACATTGGCCGAAAATGATGTTAATATGGTCAAAATCAAATCGGAACGAAAACGCGGTGAAGAGAAGAGTAGATGAACGAGCAGCCTTGCAGAGAGCTCCGGCAGCTGTGAAGGAGCAGGCCGCCCGTCATTGAAGCAAGCCTCCGAGCGGCGCATCGGAAGAGGGATCCTCATTTCTTCGGATGGTGCGACAGGAGCTCCTGTTACAGAGCTAGGGTATAAGCATGCGTCCATGCCGTACCCGAAGAGGCGGATGTAGCGATAGATCCGCGAACCGGGGTGGCACCGCGAAATACAATCTCGTCCCCAAGACGTCAGCGTCTTGGAGGCGGGATTTTTTTGTTTTCTTTTTGATTGATATAAGAGCAGGAGGGGACAGTTTATGGAAGGAAAAGTAAGGAAAGAAGAAGCCGTGGATTTTCTAACGTAAACCGTGATGGAGGATGTGGAGAACGAAACGTATTCTAGACCGATCGCGACCCGGTTTCCGCCTGAGCCGAACGGCTATTTGCACATCGGAAGCGCCTATGCCATTCACGTGAACGCAGCCATTGCCGAAGCATTTCACGGGAAGATGAATCTGCGCTTTGACGATACGAATCCGCTGAAGGAAGACATGAAATACGTGGAGGCGATCCGGGAGGATGTCCGGTGGCTTGGTCTGGACTTGCCGGTGTACTTTGGCTCGGATTATTCGGAAGAGATCTTCGAAGCGGCTTTGAAGCTCATCCGTAAAGGAAAGGCTTATGTCTGCGATTTGTCGGCGGAGGAAATGACGGAATACCGCGGAACGCTCACGGAGCCTGGAAGAAACAGTCCTTATCGCGAGCGGTCTGTGGAGGACAATCTATCCCTGTTCCATCAAATGAAGGAAGGCCGGTTCCCGGACGGCGCCAAGGTGCTGCGGGCCAAAATCGACATGTCCTCGCCCAACATCAACTTGAGGGACCCGGTCTTGTACCGCATCATCCACGCTGAGCATTACCGGACAGGGAGTGAGTGGTGCGTGTATCCGATGTATGACTTTGCCCATCCGATCCAGGATGCCATCGAGGGCATTACGCATTCGCTGTGCTCCGCGGAATTCAGGGATCACCGCCCCTTGTACGAATGGGTGCTGCGCGAGCTGGAAGTACCGGAACCCCCGAAGCAGCGGGAATTCGGACGTCTGAACGTTTCCGGAATGGTCACGAGCAAAAGGTACATCAGGGAGCTGGTCGAAGGCGGATTCGTCGACGGCTGGGATGATCCCCGCCTTCCGACCTTGAAGGGGCTGCGGCGAAGAGGCGTTACGCCGGAAGGCCTCCGGCGGTTCATGCAGGAAGTGGGCATGCTGAGGGGGAGCAGCACGGTGGATGCGGCGATGCTCGACCACTTCATCCGCCAGGATTTAAAGGATAAGTCTGTCGCTGTGATGGCTGTGCTTAATCCGCTTAAAGTCGTCATCACGAATTATCCGAAGGATCAGGTGGAAATGCTGCATCTCAACCACAGTGATGCTGATCCGATGCTTGGCGGCAGGGATGTCCCCTTTTCCGGAGAATTGTATATCGAGCGGGAGGACTTTATGGAACATCCGGTACCGGGCTTTCATCGTCTGTTTCCGGGAGGCGAAGCTCGATTGAAGGGGGCGTACTATGTAAAATGCCATCATGCCGTCAAGGATCCGGAGACCGGTGAAGTGAAAGAGCTGCACTGCACGTACGATCCCGAGACAAAAAGCGGGACCGGGTTCAGCGGCAGAAAGGTGAAGTCGACGATACATTGGGTGTCCGCCGCACACGGTGTTCCCGCCGAGATCCGCTTGTACGGCAGCCTGCTGAAAGATGCCGCGTCCGTGGCGGAATCGGACAATGATTGGGCAGAGCTGGTATCTCCCGATTCCCGAATCATTTTCAGGCAAGCGATCATGGAGCCATGGATGAAAAATGCTTCACCGGATGCCAAATACCAGTTTATCCGCCAAGGCTATTTCTGCCTGGATCACAAAGATCTGACCGGGCCGGTACCGATATTTAACCGGATCGTTTCGCTGAAAGATTCGTGGAAGAGGGAAGCATTGCGTTGACCTGCGACGGAAGCGGGCCAGGTCATGTGCCCTACGGTGAACGGGGTATGCCGCATTTTGAAATGCTGCATACGCTGCCGCAGAGCAATACATTGATAATCAGAAGCACATGGAGGTCTTTTACGATGAAAATCCAACAACTTACGATAAATACCCGGCATTTTGCGGAGATGAAGCAATTTTACGCCGGGAAGCTCGGTCTTCCAGTGGCCGAAGAACAGCCGGATAGGGTCACCATTCAAGCCGGCGGCAGCCAGCTCATTCTTCAGAAGGCGGCAGCGCCCGGCGAAAAATCGATGTACCATATTGCCTTTACGATTCCGACGAATCAGCTCGAAGCAGCCAAAAAATGGGCCGCTCAGCGTGGAATTACACTGTTCCGCGATCAGGACGGGGATCAATTTCATTTCGGGAACTGGAATGCCGATGCCCTGTATTTTTACGATCCGGATGAGAATCTGATTGAATTCATTGCCCACCATTCCTTTGATAACGCCGAAAATGAAGACTTTACAAGCAGCCAGCTGCTGCGGATCAGCGAAATCGGGCTCCCTGTTGATGAAGTAGCCGCTGCCGTGGAACAGATTCAAACGAAGCTGGGACTGTCCATGTGGAGCGGCGACGGCCGGCAATTTGCGGCGATGGGCGACGCCGAGGGCTTGTTGATCGTGGTGGACCGCGAACGGCCTTGGTTTCCGGACGGAAGAGCGCCGATTGTCAGCGGGACACGGGTTGTCATTCAGGCACCAGGCAACGAGCAGCTTTTGCTGCAGGCAGATCAGTACGACATTCAGTCCCGGGATGAATAATCCGCTGCGGCTGGTCCACTATCGTAATGAGGACCGGAGTCAGCGTGATATAATAAAGGAACCATTCGAAATGAAAAAGTCAGAAGGCAGGGAGTTATGGCCAACATTCACGAAATCGCCAGACGAGCCGGTGTTTCGGTATCCACGGTATCCCGGGTTCTCAACCAGCATCCGTACGTTTCCGCTGAGAAAAGAGCCGCCGTGCAGCGAGCCATCGACGAACTGGATTACACGCCAAACCGCAATGCGGTTGATTTAATCCGCGGCCGGACCCGCAGCATCGGCGTGATCATCCCGTACAACAACAACCCGGCTTTCGACCGGATGCTAAGCGGTGTATTGAACAAATCGGTTGAGGAAGATTACACCGTGACCGTGCTTCCAACCCGGTATGATCCGGAGAAAGAGCTGGAGTATTTAACGATGCTGAAAACTAAACTGCTCGACGGGATCATCATTACGTCCCGTGCCAACGATTGGTCGTCCATCGTCCCCTTTGCGGGATATGGTCACATCGTAGCCTGCGAGTATACGGAACTGGAGGAAATCGGCTGCGCGTACATTGACCGGTATGCCGCGACGCTCGAGGTGTTTTCCTTCCTGAAAAACTGGGGACACACAGAGGTAGCGTTCACGACAGCAAGAGGGGAGACCAGCATCAGCACCCGGCTGACGATGCAGGCTTACCGGGACGTTTTTGGGGAAGTACCTCCATGCCGGTGCCAGGATAGCTGCACCACATTAAAGGATGGTATGGATGCCGCCCGCCACTTTCTTGAAGGAAAAGTCCGGCCGACTGCCGTGTATGCCAACGGGGACGAGGTGGCAGCCGGAATCCACCAAATTGTTCTCTCTGCCGGGCTGCGTATTCCGGACGATATTGCCATCATCGGACAGGAAAATCAGCCGATTGGCCAAGTCCTTCAGCTTACCACGGTAGACCATCAGCTCTTCCGGGTAGGTGAGGAGGCTTTAAGGCTCGTGACCCGTGGTTCCAGGGAAAAGCTGCAGATCCCGTACCGGATCATATACCGTTCTTCATCCGGATAAAGCCAACAAAAAAGACCCGCAGGAGAACATCAGCGTTACTCCGGCGGGTCTATATTATGTAATTTCATCCAAAAGGCTAAATTCTATGAAACATATTGAAATGTAAATGCGTATATGATATTATAATGTGTACTCCAAAATTAATCACATTATTACCAATTATCGTATCACAACGATTGGTGATTGTCAATATTTTTTACACCTCAGAAAGCCGTATCAAGCGATACAGAGAGATTATTTTCAGGGGGAGGAACGTACAGGATGATGGAAGAACGTGAACGCGATGAAGTGATGAGAAATCAAGCCGAGTCGAATCAACAGGAGCAAGATCAGCCCTACGCTGACGTCGAGCTGCTGCCGACGGGCATGAAGAATGATGATTCTGTGCGTATGTACTTGAAGGGAATTGGCCGTGTCGGCCTGCTGAGCACGGAAGAAGAAATCAAACTGGCCAAGCGCGTCGCCGAAGGGGACGAGGAAGCCAAGAAAATTATGGTTGAGGCGAACCTGCGCCTGGTTGTCAGCATTGCCCGGAGATATGCGGGCCGCGGCATGCAGCTGTTGGATCTGATCCAGGAAGGCAACATGGGGCTTATCAAAGCCGTAGATAAATTCGATTACACGAAAGGCTTTAAGTTCAGCACCTATGCTACATGGTGGATCAGACAGGCGATTACGCGGGCCATTGCCGATCAGGGAAGAACGATCCGGATTCCGGTCCATATGATCGAAACGATTAACAAGCTGGCCCGTATATCTCGGCAGCTGGTTCAAGAGCTGGGGCGTGAACCCGAAGTGGAAGAAATCGCTGCGGCGATGGAGCTCAGCGTAGAGAAGGTCCGTGAAATTATGAAAATTTCGCAGGATCCGGTTTCGCTCGAAACGCCGATCGGGGACGAGCATGATTCCAAGCTGGGTGACTTTATTGAGGATCACGACGCCCCGGCACCGGTTGACTCTGCGGCGTTCACCTTCCTGAAGGAACAGCTGGGCGATGTGCTCGACACGCTGACAGAGCGTGAAGAGAACGTGCTCCGTCTGCGCTTTGGCCTCGAAGACGGCCGCACGCGCACGCTGGAAGAGGTCGGCAAAGTATTCGGCGTAACCCGTGAGCGCATCCGCCAGATTGAGGCGAAAGCGCTGCGGAAGCTGAGACATCCCAGCCGGAGCAAACGATTAAAGGATTATATCGAGTAAACGATAGAGTCTAAGCGAATTCATTCGATTTGGAATTCATTCATCATTTCATATGTCATCATATTCATTTGAAAGCTGTCTGCAGGTCTAACTGCAGGCAGCTTTTTTCGTTTGGCCGTGGCTTGAAGGTCTGAAAACGATCGGCACTGGTTACACTGATTTTCATAGAAGGAGGTTGGAAGATTGTGATCATCAGTATATTAATCGTGACCAATGTCTGCTGGCTGCTGCTCTATCTCCGGCAGAAAGGGATGTTGATACATTACCGATCCAGTGCGATCGATACGCTGACCACCCATGACGAGATGAAAGAAACGCTAAAAATAGGCTTATATCATCGATATAAAAAGGAACAGGGTGAAGACAAGGACGAAGGGTCCCTCGAATTTGAGGCGTTTGTCGCCGAAATGATGGAAGCGGTAAGGGGAGGACGGACCTATGTCACCCGAGCATCACGCAATTACGGAATCGATATCGAGGAGCACACCGACCATGGCTTGTACCTGGGGCTGGCCGTTTGTGCTGACGACCGGAATCCGGTGGATTACGGCCCCATTGCCGTGGTCCATTCCCAGATGGTGAAGCGCGGTGCCGTCGGCGGGTATGTAGCGACGACCGGGGAATTCACGGCGGGTGCGTACCAGTATGCCGATGAACTGAACATCGAGCTGTACAATGGAGACAGGCTGGTGGAGCTGTGGGTGGGAAGCGAAGAAGCCCAGGAAGAAGAACTGACGGAGTTCAGCCCGGCGACGTGACTGTTCCCCTTGATTTCACTGAAGGAAACTGCCGCGTCCATGCTGTTGATAAGACCGCCTACCCCAGGTGGTCTTTTTGCTGCTTTTGCCTAAATTCGTAAGGAGTCATGCCGCATTCCTGCTTGAACAGCCTGGAAAAGTACGAATCGTTGGCGTAGCCAACTTTTCCGGCGATCATATGAACTGGCATTTGTGATGTGGCGAGCCAATGCTTTGCCATCTGAATTCGGGTCTCGATAATGTAGTTGCCTAACGGCACACCCGTTTCCTTTTTAAACAAACGCGCCAAATAATCCGGGTTGAGATAGACGGTTTCGGCAAGGCTGTTCCGCGTCAGATCGTCCCCGATATGCTTGCTGATATACAGCTTGATTTCCTCCACGACCGAGTTGGGCTTTTCTGCAAACGTCCGGTACGCCAGAGCCGTATCTACCAGATAGGCGATATACTGCTCCATATCTTCAATCGATTGGAGCGACTGCTGAAACAATTGATCGTTGGCACTCCCGGAATACAGCTTATGGGCCTGGATTTCCCGCTGCTTCAGAAAAGAGTAAATCATCTGCATCAAATCAAGCCGGAACTGCCGCAGTGCGGACACATTCAGCGCCTGCCGCCCGGTCAATTCATGCAGATACCGGCTTATTTCCGCACAAAATGTGGAAGCGTCACCATCGCTCATCAGTCTTTCCAGCAGCTCTAGGTCGGGCGGGATATAAGCCGCCTCGTCCACCGGCCGTTGATCTATACGGAAGACTTGATTACGGATGTTGATCACTTCTTCATTGAGATGAATCAGCTGCCGGATCATAGGATGCACCGACGCCAAGCTCTCAGTAAGTCCCAAATGACAGTATACGTCGCACTTCAGAAACCGGTTGGCTTTGGGGATGAGGGAGGCGCATGTGTCTTCAATCTGACCGGTAGAAGGCTCGGCGCTCCATTGTAAAATGACAATCCAGTGGTTCTCCGTGTATTCCAGCACCGTTTCGACCTTGTACAAGGGACTCCGCAGCAGTTCGTTCAACACGTTGAGCAAGGCGTAATCAAACAGGTCCTTGTCGTTTTTGCCAAGACTCCCGTCATGAGGAAACACCTTGATGATCAGGGGCGTAAACCGGTCGGACAGTTGATAAGGCAAATGCTGTTCCTCCATAACACGCTGAATGGCCCGGGGTTCCGAGGGAAAGCTTTTGCCCGTGATCAGCTTGCGCCAGAACAGCTCCAGCAGGCGGTTCTGGTTTTTTTTCCACAGCAGCCCCTCGCGCGCAGCCTCCTCAATCGACCGTTCCTCGCTCGCTTTGTTGGCCGCCTTGCGGATAATCAGGGCTAATTTGTCAAACTCGATCGGTTTGAGGAAATAATCGAAGCTCTGCAATTCGATCGCTTTCTGCGCGTAGTTGAAGTCCGCGTAATTCGTCAGGAATATCGCCTGCACCCGGTAGCGCTCCTCCCGAATCCAGGCCAGCAGCTCCAGGCCGCTGCCTTGCGGCATTTCAATATCGCATATGAGAATGTCTACGGCGTGCTGCTGCAAAATTTCCTTCGCTTGGGAAACGTTATAAGCTGTGTAAATTTGCTCAATGGATAGTGCTTGCCAGTCGATTTTGCTTTCGAGCGCCGTTACGACAAAATAATCGTCATCCACCAGTAACACGTTCATGCGATTCCTCCTTAATCAATGGCTTCCGGCGGCGATACGGGGATGGTGATGGTTACTTCGGCTCCGCCTCCCTCGCGGTTAGAAAAGGAGACGTCTGCTTGACCCTTGTAGAGCAGCGCAAGGCGCTGTATCGTGTTCATTATACCGATCCGGTTGCCGTTCTCCGCGTTCAGCGGCCCACCATGCATGAGCTGTTCTAAAATGTCCGGAGGAAAGCCCGGTCCCGAATCCGAAATCGTGATTTTGGCCAGATCATCCGGCATTTCCCTGCAGACCGATAACGTAATGTTTGCCTCGGTGACGCGTGATACGGCATATTTTACGGCATTTTCAATGAAGGTCTGCAGCACGAGCGGGGGAATGCGGATATCTCCGGTTCCTGCATCTTGGGAAATATGATAGGCGAAGGCGTTCCTGTACCGGTGACGCTGGATGTCGAGATAAATGCGGACATGCTCAATTTCATCCTGCAGCCGCACGAAGTTGTGCCCGTTCTGAAAGATGTAGCGAAAGTATTGGGTCGTCGACATGGCCATCCGCTCGATTTCGCCATACATTTGCATTTGGGCCATGCTGTACATGCTCGTCAGACAGTTGAGAAAAAAGTGCGGGTTGATCTGCAGCTTCATGTAATCCAGCTGGATCCGCTGCTTTTCCAGCTCCTGCTCATACATATCGATCTTGAACCTGCGGATTTGCCCGATCAGATGCTTAAACTGCTGGCTGGCCTGCTCCAGTTCGATGATCTTGCTGTTTTTAAAATCCAATGCGGCACTCTCCTCGTTCCACCGGGTGAGCGTATCCGAGAAGCTTTGGATCGGCCGCAGCACCCGTTTGTTGAAATAGAGCATGACGATGCAGAGGACGATCGCGATCATCAGTGCCAGCAGAATGATGACCAGCTGGGCGATCATAATTTTTTCGAACGTGCCGTATCTGGCGATCATTTGAACGCTGAATGAGGCGTCGGAGAACCGGCTGGTCACGGCGGCCCGGGAGTGGGCGAGGCCGAAGGGAGAAGGCTTGGCGTTATCCAGCGCCTGGGTCTCGTCCACGCGGATCGGTGTGGAAATATTGATCCCCTGCTCATCAACAAGAGAGACGGTGCCGTTCTTCCCCATGTCGATGCTCTGCAGCGGACGGATCAGTTCGTCAGCAGAGATGAGGCAGATCAAATAACGGTCATGATAAGGGACGATATTGACAATATAGTATTTATTCCGGACCAGGACCGGCGTCCAGCGGGAATAAAACTTGTCGTATACATTTTTGTCCTCGGCGTAGGAAATGATCTGCCGTTTCAGTTCCAAATAATCGGGATACCCGATGCTTAAGGGAGCGCAGTTCAGGAAAAAATCTTTGTTTTTCAGATAGATGAAAAATTGATAGGCCTGGCCGTAATTTTTCTGCAGCTCGGTAAATCGCTGATGAAGCTGGGTGTTGGACTTTAGAAATTCAGCCGAACCTGAAGCGTTCTCATCCATCGTCTCGATGATTTGGTCATTGGCCAGCGACCAGCCCATGTAGTGATTGATGTAGGCGAAATCATGGTTGATCCGGTTGATGTACAGATCGGCTGTGTCCCGCAGGCTTCGGCCGGACTGCTGCTTGACGATGGAGATCGAAGCATAGCTGATCATAAAATCGAGGACCAGTGCCGTAAATAAAATGACAATCAGCATGTTGACATAATGTTTGACCGGGTAAGGTTTGCCGGTACGGTGGATGATTAGCCGCATGAAAGTTCTGTTCTGACGCCTCCTCTTATGAATGCGCTTTATTTTTCATTATATATAACCCCGGCCCGTAACAAAATGCGAAATACTGCGCATCCGCTCCAAAAGTCCGGAAAGTGACATCCTTACGTCCGGATCGGACGGTTGGCGTGGCTGCGCGGACAGACTTTTCCGTACCCGGGAGTCCGGATAACGGCGGCAAGAGGTCCGATTAAGCTCCTCAAGTCCATTTATAATGAGTCTTGTTCCGAAAGAAAGGAGAGAGGGGGGACCTGCGTTGAAATCAGAGTCATCCGGCTTCCGGCGAACCTGGGGAAGAATCGAAAGGAATTGGGGGCTGTACGTGCTGCTGCTGCCGGCGGCGATCCTGCTGCTGCTGTTCTCCTACAAGCCGATGTACGGCGTCCTCATTGCGTTCAAGGATTACAGTCCGGCGCTGGGCATTATGGGAAGTCCCTGGGCAGGGATGAAGTATTTCGAGAAATTTTTTCATTCCTACCAATTTAACGTCACGATCAAAAATACGCTGATCATCAGCCTGTACAGCATCGTGACCTTCCCGATCCCGATCGTGTTGGCCTTGATGGTCAATCAGATGCGGGCAAACCGGTTTAAACGGTTTTTTCAAACTGTGACGTACATGCCTCATTTTATCTCTACCGTCGTCATGGTCGGCCTGATGCTGATCCTGCTGTCTCCGGGGAGCGGCCTGATCGGCAGCATCTACCGGCTGTTCGGTGCGGAGGCACCCAATATCATGGGATCTGCCGGGATGTTCAGCAGCGTGTATGTCTGGTCGGATGTGTGGCAGCACGCGGGATGGGACAGCATTATCTACATTGCGGCGCTGTCAGCCGTAGATCCGAGCCTCTATGAAGCGGCAACCGTAGACGGGGCCAGCCGCTGGCAGAAAATCCGTTACATCGATATTCCGATGCTGATCCCGACGGCCGTCACCCTGTTTATTTTGCGGATGGGCGGGCTGCTGGGCGTCGGCTTTGAGAAGGTGTATCTGATGCAGAACAACTTGAACATCTCATCCAGCGAAGTCATTTCCACGTACGTGTACAAAATCGGTCTGCTCAGCAGCCAGTACAGCTTCTCATCGGCCATCAACCTGTTTAATACGCTGATCAACTTTGTGCTGCTGATCCTGGTAAACCAGATTTCCAAAAAGCTCAGCAGCAACAGTCTGTGGTAAGGGAGGGAATAACACCGTGGAAGCCATGCAGGCGGCAAGCACCGCCACCGGAAGGGCCGGCGGCCGGTCATCCGACCGCGCTCTGGAAGTTTTGCTCTACATCGTCGCGGTGCTGCTGCTGATCGTCCTCATCTATCCGCTGTATTTTATCGTCATCGCCTCCTTCAGCGACCCCTCGGCCGTGGGCAACGGCCAGGTATGGCTGTTTCCGCGAGGCTTTACGCTCGACGGCTACAAAGAGCTGCTGAAGCATGAGAACATTTGGATCGGATACCGCAATACGATTCTCTATACGGTCGTCGGCACAGCGGTCGGCCTTATCGTGAACGTATCGGCTGCTTACGCATTGTCCCGTAAAGACCTGGTCGGCCGTAAGGCGATTTCCCTGTTTTTTATTTTCACGATGTTTTTTAGCGGCGGCTTGATTCCGACCTTCCTGACCATCCGGGATTTTCACATGTACAATACTTTCCTGGTGATGGTGCTGCCATTTTCGGTCGTCGTTTACGACATCATCGTAGCTCGGACCTTTTTCCAGACCAGCATACCGGGGGACCTGTGGGAGGCGGCCCAGATCGACGGGTGCGGCAACTTGCGCTATTATGTCTTGGTCGTGCTGCCGCTGTCCAAGGCGGTCATCTCCGTGCTCGCTTTGTGGATCGCCGTCGGCTACTGGAACTCCTATTTTAATGCTTTGATTTATTTGAAAAATCCCAATTTATATCCGCTGCAGTTAATTCTGAGAAACATCCTGATCACGAATCAAATGCAGTCGAGCCTCGGCAGCGGGGAAGCGGCCAATATCGCGCTGCGGCTGGCGAACATGATGCGGTATTCGGTCATTATCGTATCGACCCTTCCGATTATGTGCCTGTACCCGTTCGTGCAAAAGTACTTCAACCAAGGGGTGATGATCGGAGCGGTCAAGGAATAAACGGCAAGGCCATTTAATAAATATTAGGGGGATTTCTGGAATGGGCAAAAAAAGAGCCGGTAAACTGTTGGTTACCTTGGGGCTGGTGTCCACGCTGCTGGTCGGTGTGACGGCGTGCAGCGGCGGCGACTCCGGCGGAAAAACGGCCGAAAGCAGCGACAGCTTCAATCAAACAGGCCTTCCTATTGTGAAGGAGCCGATTACGCTGAACGTGCTGACCGTCCGGTGGGGCAATATGGGCGACACATTCACGAAGAACACCTGGCTGCAAAATTTGGAAAAAGAAACGAATATCAAGATCAACTGGCAGGTCATGTCTTCCAACGATTGGGGCGAGCAGAAATCGATCATGCTGGCCAGCGGCACGCTGCCTGATATTGTCTTTGGGGACATCGCTTTCTCCGATTCGGATATCGTGAATAATCTCAGCCTCTTCCAGCCGCTGGACGATTATATTGACAAGTACATGCCGAATTTGAAAGCGGCCATGAAGGAGTCGCCGGAGCTGAAGAAGATCAGCACTTTCCCGGACGGAAAAATGTACTCCCTGCCCGCAAGGCTGCCGTCCCGTCCGGTGACGCAGAATCAGCCGGTCATCAACAAAGCCTGGCTGGACCGCCTTGGGCTTCAGGTTCCCGAGACGATTGATGAGCTGCATCAAGTGCTGAAGGCTTTTAAAGAAAACGATCCGAACGGAAACGGTAAAAAGGACGAAATTCCGTACAGCGGATCCGGCGACATCAGCATGGACCTGCTCAATCCATTCGGCATTACGGACCTGAATGGTACCGGCATGATGATCAAAGACGGCAAACCGGTGTATTATCCGACGTCCGAAGAATACAAGGAAGCGATCAAGTGGGCGCATCAGCTGTTCTCGGAAGGACTGATCGACCAGGAGCTGTTTACCCAGGACAACACAATGCTGACGGCCAAGCAGCAAAATCCGGACGTATCGCTGGTCGGCTTCACCCATCAGTGGACGCCGGATGCGGTGTTCGGCAAATGGAAGGACGAATATGTCACCATTCCGACGATATCCGGACCGGACGGTAAGCGTTATCAAGTCGGCGATCCAAACGGGCTCAGCTACCGGCGTAACGAGCTGCTGATCACCACGACATGCAAATATCCGGAAGCGGCAGCGCGCTGGGCGGACCAGTTCTATACGAACGAAGCCAGCATCCAAAACTTCTGGGGCGCCATCGACACCGTCATTAAGAAAAACGACGACGGCACCTATGCCCTGATGAATCCGCCGGCAGGGACCAGTGCGGATGCGTGGTATTGGGAGTCCTCCGTCCGTGATTTTGGCCCGAAATACGTGAGCCCGAGCTTTGAGAAAAATATTATCCTCGACCCGAGCAACGGGGACGGCCTCAAGCTGACCATCGACAAGCTGGGCAAGGATTACGTTACGACCCCGTTCCCGAATGTCATGTACACCGCTGAGGAATTTCAGGAGCTGCCGACGCTCACGACCGATATCGATACGTATGTGCGGACGACCCGCGCACAGTGGATTACAAAAGGCGGTATCGACGAGCAGTGGGACGCTTACATTAAAAAGCTGAATGAGATGGGTCTGGAACGGCTGGTGACGATCCGGACGGATGCCTATGAGCGTTACAACAGCGTAAAATAGCGCGCCGGACGATTCCAGACCGTCAGTATCGGCTTTTCGAAGGAGTGCTGAACATTATGAAAGTTACGGTCTGGAATGAGTTTCGTCATGAGCAGCGGCATGCCGCCGTCCGCGAGATTTATCCGGATGGCATCCATGGCACGATCGCCGGATTTCTAGAGAAGGCCGGATTGACCGTTGCAACGGCGACGCTGGATGAACCGGAGCACGGATTGACCGATGAGGTGCTTGCGCAGACGGATGTGCTTGTCTGGTGGGGCCACCTTGCCCATCATGAAGTCCAGGATTCGGTCGTGGACAAAGTGTACCGCCGGGTCATGGACGGGATGGGGCTCATCGTACTTCACTCCGGCCATGCCTCCAAAATATTCGGCCGGCTGCTCGGAACGCCGACCGGGCAGCTGAAATGGCGCGAGGCGGACGACAAGGAACGGATCTGGGTCATTAACCCGGCTCATCCCATTGCCGCCGGTCTCGGCGAGTATATCGAACTGCCGAAAGAGGAGATGTACGGGGAGCATTTTAACATCCCGGCGCCCGATGACTTGGTGTTCGTGTCCTGGTTCGAGGGCGGGGAAGTATTCCGCAGCGGAGCCGTGTTCTACCGGGGAAGGGGCAAAATTTTCTACTTCCGGCCGGGTCATGAAACCTATCCGACTTATCATAACGAGGAAATTCAGCGGGTGATCACAAACGCCGTGCAGTGGGCTGTCCCCAGCGGGGCGGCGGCCCCGGTCTACGGCAACCGGGCGCCGCTGGAGCCTATCCAGGTTAAGGGATAAACCGCCCTGCATAACAGCAGCACATATTGGCGGGAACCTTCCTCTTAGCCCGCTCCTCTCCCAGGATCGAATCATAGAATGTGATGTATTCCGATACGAAGGAGGGACTCGCACATGAGTGAAGTAGCTGGTGCTGGATACGGCGGCGGAATGTGGGGGAACAGCGTAGCTGCCATTCTCGTTCTGTTTATTCTCCTGGTCATTATCACCAAGGCGTTTATCTATTAATCTCTCAAAGGGCTTAGCTAATCAGCTAAGCCCTTTGCATTTGTACGGCAGCTGAAAATGGAAGCCCGAAGAAAAGTTGGGTACGTATAACAAGGGAGTCTGTGCGAACAACCCTGTGTTATCGCCCTGATGTTTACATAATCTTCATTACGTAAATCTGCAAACGGATCGCACCTGCTTTCTTTGGACCAAATGGAGTTTTGGCACCGGGGCCAATCCTATTCAGCTTTTTCTTTCCCTGGTTGGTGTCGTCCCCATGTACTTTTTATAGAGCTTCGTAAAATAATTCGGATTATCAAGCCCTACACGCGAAGCGATTTCCGTCACGGATTCGTTGGTTTCGGTCAGGAGCCGGCGGGCTTCCTTTACTCTGCAAATGTTAACGTATTCAACAAAAGTGCGGCCCGTCAGCCGCTTGAACAGCTTGCAGAAATAGTATGGATTCAGGCTGACCTGCCTGGCCGCCTGCTCAACGGTCATTTTATCCGAAAAGTTCGATTCGATATGCCGGATCAGCTGCTTAAACCTCTCCCGGTTGGGAAAATAAGCGTTATGTGCCTCTGCTTCGAGCATGCTCGGATTATTCTCCCTGGCCAGCAGCGTCAAGAAGAGATGCAGTCTGGATTTCACGGTCAGCTGGTAAGCCGGAGGCTTGGAGCTGAGTTCCCGGATGATCTCCTCCAAGTGCGCCAAATAACCGGGATGCCCTTCTTCAAAAGAGCTAATTTTTACAGGGAACCGAAGCCGGCCTTCCAGATAGGGGGCGACGTATTGAATATGTATAGGATCATGCAGCCAGTCATTAAACAGGGAAGCATTGACGACAATGCAGTCATAATGGACGTCGCCTTCGGCGAGGGAGTAGCCAACGTGAAGGCTCCCGCCGGGAATGATGAGGACATCCCCTTCAGCTGCAGCATACGGGCGGCTGTCGATATGGAACACGGCGCTGCCGCGCTTCATGACAAGCAGCTCAAAATGCTCGTGCCAGTGCAGGTACAGAATACAGTGGCCGGCGCGGGCGGCAAGGCAGCGGTTTTGAAAAAGCTGGAACGGATAAGCGGTATTCTCCAGCGCGGTATCTTCCCATAGGTCCCTGGGATAGGTCATTTCCACACCCCCTCAAAATCAGACTAGTATTCCACAAGATCGGTTAGAGAAAACGGCGGTCCTCCCCGCTATAATGGTGATGTTACGAATACTATATGTCAATATAGGAGTGATCACAATATTGGATACCAATATCATGCGTATCGGAACGCTGGTCGGCGGTGCTGACGCGGTCCGGGTGATCCCGCAGATCGTCAAGCACGGCTTTGAATCGTTTAATCTGACTTTTTGGCAAACCTCGGGGGGCACCGATCTGAAGGAGCTTGCTGTGCGAGTGAGAGAGCTGGCGGATGAACATGATTTTGTCATTTCGGCCATCAGTGTGTTCGGCAATCCTTTAACTGGAGAAGGCAACAATGAGGATACGCTGGCGACGTGGGAGCGGCTGATCGATCATGCCCATTTGTTCGGCACTGAAATTGTATCCGGTTTCACGGGCCGTTTGACAGGACGTCCCATTGACGAATCCATCCCGAAATTTGCGGAGGTATTTGGAGAGCTGGCGCGGCGGGCGGCAGGTCAAGGTGTCAAACTGGCGTTTGAGAACTGCGACATGGACGGCACCTGGAAGACCGGGGACTGGAATATCGCCCATGGTCCGGCTGCATGGGAAATGATGTTCAATGCCGTGCCGGCGGACAACCTCGGACTGGAATGGGAGCCGTGCCATCAAATGGTCAGCCTGATCGATCCGATCCCGCAGCTTCGCAAATGGGCCCCGAAAGTGTTCCATGTGCATGGAAAAGACGCCACGATCGCATGGGATGTCGTCAGAGAGCACGGCGTTCACGGCAATCAGCCGTTCGTCTGGCACCGGACGCCGGGATTCGGCGACAGCAACTGGGCGGACATTATCACCATTTTGCGGCAGAACGGATATCAGGGAACGATCGACATCGAAGGCTGGCATGACCCGGTTTACAGGGGCGAACTGGAGATGACGGGCCAGGTACACGCATTGAATTATTTAAAACGGTGCCGGGGCGGGGATTTCATCCCGAATCCGGTGTAGGAGGACAAGCAGATGACTGCGAAGTACAAAGTCGTCGTCGCAGGCTGCGGCGGCATGGCGAATACCTGGGTCGATTACGCAGCCGGGCGGGAAGACACCGAGATCGTCGGATTGGTGGATATTAAAAAGGAAGCGGCGCTGGCGATGGCTGAGCGCAAGTCGCTGAACTGCCCGGTATTTACAGATGTCAAGGAAGCGATTCAGGCCTCGGGAGCCAATCTCGTTTTTGACGTGACCATTCCTTCAAGCCATCATGGTGTAAGTTCGACGGCTCTGGAGCTGGGCTGCGACGTATTTGCAGAGAAGCCGCTGGCTGAAACGATGGAGGACTGTCTGGACATTGTCCGGAGATCGGCGCGGACCGGGCGCACGCATGCCGTGATGCAGAACCGGCGTTACGACCCGCGCATCCGGGCCTTCCGCAAGCTGATTGCCGAGGGAACGATCGGACGGACGGGGTTTATCGGAGCAGACTTCTTTATCGGCGCCCATTTTGGCGGCTTCCGCGAAGCGATGGCCAGCCCGCTGCTCCTGGACATGGCGATCCATACGTTTGATCAGGCCCGCCTCATTACTGGAGCCAATCCGGTCTCCGTATACTGCCACGAATTTAATCCTCCGGGGTCCTGGTATGAGGGGAACGCCATGGCGATCTGCATCTTTGAGATGTCCGACGGCACGGTGTTCAACTACCGCGGCTCCTGGTGCGCCGAGGGGATGCCGACATCCTGGGAAGCATCCTGGCGCGTCACCGGAGAAAAGGGGACGGCCGTTTGGGACGGGCACGGCGAACCTTATGCCGAAGTCGTAGCCGAAGGGGATCAGGACGGCAAGTTTATCCGCGAATATACGCGCGTGCCCGGCGTGCTTGATTCCATGCGCAACACCTTCCATCACGGCTGCCTGGACGAAATGTTCGCGGCGCTTGAAGCGGGGCGCAAGCCGGAAACGGACTGCAGCGACAACATCTACAGCATGGCCATGGTGCTGGCTGCGCTGGAAAGCGCTAAGACGGGCAGCAAGGTGCTGATCCGGGAAGTGATGGAGGCTGGCCCTGCAGTGCAGGCTTAACCAGTTGAATCCAACTTATCAAGGCGGATGAATGGTTATCATCCATTTCGTTTGCTGTTACATGACATGACAAGGACTGCAGGCTTTTGCTGCAGTCCTTTTTTGCTGCGTCAAGTGTAAGAAATACGCCTTCATCGCTTTACCGGACTGAAAGTTTAATGAGATTAATCATCCCTTTACATTCCAATGACATGGCGTAAATAAAAACTCACTACACTGAAGTATGCAGACATCAGGATGCAGACAACATTTCATGAGTGAAGGAGAGACTTACCCATTGAAGAGGACTAGTAAGCTGCAGCGCAGCGTGTCCGCCGTGATGCTTGGCAGTATGCTGATCAGCGCAGCAGCACCCGTCAGCTACGCAGACGGCCTAAACGATCAAACGGCGCCTGTCGTTACGGCGGAGCCGGTGAACGATCCCACCGCCCCCGCAGCAGACAACAGCACGAACACGGAGACCCCGCAGGAGGGTCAGCAGACGCAAAATACGCTGCAGATCGCTCATCAGGCACCTGCTGAAGTTTCGGCAGATTTCACGGTGAGCGCAGCCATCACAGGAACAGCCGCGGCTGGTTGGTCAGGCGTCGTGAAGTATGCGGTGGACGGGAACACCGAAGCATCGGTACCGTTAGTACAGGTCGAAGGCAAGCAGGATACATACAATGCAATCATTCCAGCAGAGGCGCTAAAGGGCACGATTCTGAATTATTCGATAACGCTGCTGGACGAGCAGTCCAAGGTGCTCCAGACAATCGCTTATAGCGCGCCTATTAAGGGCAGCGAAATAGAACCAGGCACCGGGCAGGATACGGTGGCGAACATTTCCGCAGCCGGGCTGCCGCTGCTGATTACCGAGATGGTTCCGGATACAGCCAACGTGGCTGGTGTTTCAGCAGATGCTTACGAATATGTCGAAGTTTATAACAACACGGATCAGAACATCAATTTTAAGGATTATTCTTTCTTTTACAATTATAAAGACAACTGGACGCCGGTCAGCGGCGAGGATATGATCATTTCTGCTCACAGCCCGGCAGTATTCTGGATTATGAACGACAGCAACAAAGGCGAGACCCAGGAAGCGTTTAACGAAAATTACGGGACGAGCCTGGTGGAGGGTCAGAACCTGTTCCGGATCAACGGCGGCGGTGGCATGGCCAACACGGCAGCCAGAACGCTGTCCATTAAGGATAGCGCGGGCAGCATAATTGTGACGGCATCTTATGAGGCCCCGCACGTCAAGATGAATCAGGGGATCCTGTTTCAGCATCCGGCCGAAGGCAGCGTGCAAATGGCAGTGATGCCTGCTTCCGGACAAGTCCCGGCGACACCGGGAACGGTTGACTCCGCACAGCTCGTTCCGGTCGAGGTGCCGGAAGGAAGCGAGACGGTCATCACCCATACGCCGCCAACTTCCGTCGAAGTGAAGGACCTCGAAATTCAGGCGCATGTCGAGAATCCGGGCAAGAACAGCGACGGCACTCCGGCTCCTGTGCAGCTGCTCTACAAAACGCCTGGCCAAACGAGATATACGGTGATCCCGATGGCAGACGCTCAAGGAACAGGCGACTATAAGGCGACCATTCCGGCCTCGGCGCTGGTTGAGCCCCAAATCGATTACCGCATCGCAGCCAGCCAAACGGAGAAAGCATACTCCGTCAAGGTGAACCTGCCCGAGTTTGATCCGGATAAGGCACCTTCGCTGCTGGTCACGGAGCTTGTCCCGAATACTACAAACGTGTCCGGTACGTCGACCGACGCATATGAAGCGATTGAAGTGTACAACAATACGGACCAGCCGGTATCTTTTAAAAACTATAAGCTGTATTACCGCTACCCGGATAATGGGGCGGCCGGTGATGTCGTATGGCCGTCGACGATGGAGGACTATGTCATCCCATCCAAGGAAACGGTCGTTTTATGGATCAAAAACAGCGCCAACCAGTCATACACGGCGGAACAATTCAACGATTTCTACAAAACGAATCTGGTAGAAAACCAAAACCTGTTTATGATTCAGAGCGACGGGATGTCCAATTCCGGGCGCCGTGCGATTGTCATTAAAACGAATACAGGCAGGGAAATTTCGGCGGCTTATTATGACGCGGATACCTTGTACGAGAACGGCACGAAAGGCGACGAAACCAAGGAAAATATGGGGCTGCATTATGCTTACCCTCAGAACGGCAGCACGACGATGATTAAGGCAAGCACCGGGACACAAGCGGCATCCCCGGGGACAATTGCAGCTTCTCAAGTTCCAAGCGAGCCTGTCCATCAGGAAGAGGACAGCAATCCTCCGACGATCGTGGATGTAACGAAGATTAAGGAAATCGAACAGTCGAAGAGCCTCGAGCTGATCGCCGATGCGCAGGACGACAAGGAAGTCCGGTCCGTTCAGGTATACGTGCGCTCCGACAAGCAGAGCGATTTTACATTGCATAATCTGTCCGAGGACTTCAACGATACGATGTACCATTATAAGCTGTCCTCTGCCGAATTGATCGGCCGAAAATATATCGAATATTATTTTGTCGCGTCAGACGGCGTGAACGAAACGAAATCCGACGTGGTCAAAGTAAACGTCACGGGTGGACCGGATTCTTCTCCACTTCGGTTGAACGTGAAGGACCAACAGATCATTAAGGGGACAAGCACTATTAAAGGCACGGCCGAATCCCTAGGATCGGACAAACTGCAGCTGAGCATTGACGATAAACTGGTTGCGGATGGCAGCACGTTCACCCAGCTTGAGCATGACGCTTACTTTGTTTTCGATGCGGTCAATGTCGACTATTACTTCAAAAATGCAGTGACGATGGGACCGGCAGAGCTCGGAGACAAATCGATTCTGTATACGTTCCTGGACCCGATCACAACGTATACGACGCTTTCGTTCCCGATCAGCGCCGATCGTCTTAAGGCGGATGAGGACAATATCATTTATGTTCGCGCCGGTTCCAAAACGGGTCCGTTTGACGATCGACCGGAAGAGAACAAGGACGATTTTGAGATCAAGAACGTAAGGCTCGTGCTGGCGGACGGAACCGAAATCTGGGATCCGGCCTATGCCGTTAAAGATCAAGTGATCAAAATGGGGGATTCCGCCGGAAAAAACGAGTCTGTTGGGTTCAAGTTTAACCTGACTGCCGACCAGCTGAAGTCCAAGGCTTACGCCTGGAACACGCTCGAAGCGACAGACGGCCCGCACGAAATCAAAGTGACGGACGGAACGGATGAATATAAGTCTACCGTCATCGTCGATAATACGCCTCCGGAGATCAAGCCATCGATCGAAAACGGCAAGGAATACCGCGGCGAGTTTACGCTGGATGCCGAAATCGAGGACGCTTATGCGGGTGTGGATAAGGTTGATGTGAAGCTGGACGATCAAAGCATCAAGCTTCCGTATCAAACTTCGTCCGGATCGCTGAAAGGCGGAGAACATTCGCTGACCATTCATGCGGTGGACAAAGCGGGGAATGAAACCACACGGACCGTAAAATTCAAAGTGCCGGACGAGAATCCGCTGGCTCCGGAGCTGATCAGCCCACAGCAAGGACAGACAAACGTGGGAAGCAGTGCCAATTTGACCGTCAAGGTGCAAGACCCGAGCCAGGACCCGATGAATGTGCTCTTTTACAAGGGGTATAAATACGACGGAAGCCGGACGGAGGACTTTACAGGGTACTTGAACGCTTCGGTGACCGAGCCTCCGAAGGAAATGGCTCCTGCAGGCGAAACGCAAATGAATCCGGGAGATTACGCCAAAATCAGTGCGGAAGACGGCAAATATTTGGTGAACGAGTCGGTAGACAAGTTCCCTTACCAGCGGTTCGAAGTGAAGCTTGACCCATCCGTGAAAGCGTCGGACCGCGTGGATATCCACTGGAAAGGAAAGTCGCTCGAAGGCCGCAAGGTCAGCTTGTATGCCTGGAGCCCAGCGCAAAACCAATGGATCCAGCTTGATCATGTGATCGCCGGAACCGAAGACTTTGAGCTGAACGCAACCGTGAAGGCGGGAGATTATGCGTCTGGCCAAGCGATCGACGTCATGGTGCAAGACGAAATCGCCCCGGCGGGTGAGGGTGCGGTCGCAGGCACCAAGCCTTCGCCGGAGCAGGAAGATCCTTATGACTTCTCGTTCGTCTGGATGTCCGACACTCAGTACTATTCGCAGAGCTATCCAAAAATTTATCAGGATATCGTCAACTGGATCGCTGCCCAGAAGGAAAAAATGAATATTCAATACGTCATTCACACGGGCGACGTCGTCGACAAATCCTATGAGGAGTATCAGTGGGTCGAAGCCGACAAGGACATGAAGGTGCTGGAGAATGCCGGCATTCCTTACGGGGTACTGGCCGGTAACCACGACGTGGGCCATCAGGATAACGATTATACGAAGTTCAAAGCGTATTTCGGAGAGGAACGCTTTAAGAACAACTCGACGTTTGCCGGCTCCTATGACAACAATCGCGGTCATTACGATCTGGTATCTTCGAACGGAAACGACTTTATCATCGTCTACATGGGTTGGGGTCTCGGGGACGACGAAATCGAATGGATGAACGAAGTGGTGTCCAAGTATCCGGAACGCAAAGCGATCCTGTGCCTGCATGAGTACATGCTCGTATCGAATAACCGCGCACCGATTGCGGACCAAATTTTCGAAAAAGTGGTGAAGCCGAACAAAAATGTCATCGCTGCGCTGTCCGGGCATTATCACGACGCGGAGCTGAAGGTGGATGAGCTTGATGACAACGGCGACGGCGTGCCAGACCGTAACGTCTATCAGATGCTCGCCGACTACCAGGGAGCGCCTGAGGGCGGGCTGGGCTACATCCGTCTTATGCAGTTCGATATGAAAAACAACAAGCTTCACATCAAAACGTATTCGCCATATTTGAACGATTATAACTACTATGATCCGCAGGAAAATCCGGGTAAGGACGAGTTTGACCTGGACCTGGATCTCCAGCCGAAAACCAAGCAGGTTGCGACGGATTACATTAGCGTCAAAGTGTTCACCGATAGCGAAATCGGAAGCAGCCGTGATGTGGCCAGCGGGTCCCAGGCATCTGTCTTATGGAACGGACTGCCTGCGGACAGCTACCAGCAGTGGTACGTAAAAGCGGAAGACGCGCACAGCGGCAGCACACTCTCCGATATTTGGGGCTTCTATACCGGGAAAAACAATTCCGGCAACCCTGGCGGCGGTAACGGAGGAAACAACGGTGGAAACAACGGGGGCGGCAGTGGAGGCAACGGTGGCGGAAATGGCGGCGGACCAACGCCGTCACAACCGGGTAACGGAAACGCCAATTCCCCTGAAACGCCTTCTGATCCGGGAGCGGGCGGCAATAAGGGAACCGTGGTGCTGAAGCCGGGCACGAACGGAAGCTATCAAGCCGATGTGAAGGCATTGGACCAAGCAATGACCGAAAGCACGAACGGCAAAATCGTCATCACGCTCGACGGAGCGAGCGGCCAAGGACAACAGGCGGCTTCCTTGTCCCTGCCTGCAGCCAGCGTGGCCAAAGCCAAACAAAACGGTCTGTCGCTGATCGTTGCCGCACCGGACATGACGGTTACGGTGCCTGCGGCATCGTGGCCGGGCTCGCTGACCGATGCACAGCAGCTGGTACTGCGTATGGATGCGACGATGAACAGTACAGCCAGCCAGGCTGTACGAGATGCCATTGGCTCCCAATCCGACTATAGTCTCGCCGGACCGGTGTACACACTTAAGCTGGTCAAGGTCAATGGTCAGGCGGAATCCGAAATCCAGAATCTGAGCGGCCCCGTTACGGTTGAGGGTAAGCTCACCACGAAGCAGCTGCAAAAATTGGATACCGATTACGCTGGGGTTTATGAGCTGGGCAGCGGCCAGCCTAAATTTCTCGGAGGTCGCTTCAGCAGCGGCTCCGTGAGCTTTACGGCAGATCACCTTGCTCCGTTCGCTGTGCTGGAGTATCATAAACAATTTGCAGATGTGAACGGCTCCTGGGCGGACGAATACATCGGTAAGCTGGCAGCCAAACATCTGGTCAACGGAATCGACGAGAACCGATTCGGGCCTAAGCTGAACGTCAGCCGTGCGGATTTCCTCACGCTGGCGATGCGAATGATGGGCACGACTTCGCAAGCTTCGGGAAGTGCGGCCTTTACGGATGTTCCGGCGGACAGCTATTACGCCGGTGCGGTGGCTGAGTCCGCAAAACTCGGACTCATCCAAGGAAGCGGCGGCAAATTCAGACCTCAGGATCCGATCAGCCGCGAGGAAGCCGCAGCGATTTTGGTGAAGCTAGCCAAAGCGAAGAACTGGAGCGGCGAATCGGCTGCATCCAGCAGCTTTGCCGACATGCAAAACGTATCCGGATGGGCGAAGCAGGCTGTTACGGAAGCCGGTCAATTCGGTCTGATGAACGGCAAAGGCGGCGGCAAGTTCGATCCGCAGGGTCAAGTCACCCGCGCAGAAACAGCGAAAATGATGTATACGCTCATCGCGCAAAAATAGCATGAATAAAAAGAGGGGGAAAGCGGCGGTTAAGCCTTCCTGCCTGCCGCAAGCCGGCGCCAGAAATTTTGGCGCCGGCTTGCGTGCGTTTCGATTCCGGCCTTGAAACCGGCGAACGTGCGTTCTATAATCAACACATACAATGAAATTGAAATTCCATAAAGTTTCGGGGCTGCCATGATATAATATTTTTAATTCATGATGTTAGTCTTGCAAATCTAGATAGACTGGTTCGGATTTAGTTTGGAAATCACCGGTTAGGGATGGATATACGTGAACAATAACGAAAGAGAACCCATTAAATTTACGGAAATCGACCTGGGCGGAGATGCCGGAGAAGGCATGCGCATTCCCGCCCGGGACCCCGCGGCCGTCACTCCGTCGAAATCCATAACGTTTAGTATGGAGAGCCGGGAGCAGGCCTTTGCTGAGGAAGCGCTTGGAAGAGCGGATGAAGCTGGCGAGCCGGCCCCATTTGTTCCTTTTATGAGCTATTGGGCGACTTATCAGCAGATGACCGAAGCTCAGCGGAAATGGTATTTTTACTGGAGGAGCGAAGTGCGGCAGGGTCGTTATCATCGTACGGATCTGTCCTATATCTTCATATACGTTTATGAGCTGATTCATCAAGTCGGCTGGACCGATCCCAGAGAAGGATACAGGCTGCTGGATGAGATTTGGACGGCTTACCGGGATAAGTTCCCCAGGCTGGATCATTATTTAAAGGAATGGACCGCCGACTTTGTGCTTATTCACAAGCTTGGTATTCCGTTGATTCACATTACGCAAAGGGCGGGCAGCTTGCTGTCCCATGAGCTGATGGATTTGGAGCTCGTGCGATTGTTCCAAGAAAAACCGCTGCAGATTCCGATGGAATTGCTGCTTATTTTAAGCGATTATGATGTCCAGGACAGCAGGTTTTATGTGGAAGCGGGCCAAGAGGATTTAGATTATCATATTCCGCGGATCGTATCGCTGGCTGCCGGTTATTTGCGCGAAAAGGAAAGCGATCAATGGAAGGCATTGTTTGCACCGGATATTCCGCCAAAAACAACTGAACGGTATTTGTTCCACAGAGCGGTGTACGATGCCCGTTTGTATGGGCGTTTACTTCCGGTGACCACCATTCCGATCCGCAACCATGCTCCGCTGCGGAGCTGGGTGACGCAAATTATCCGGTACACGGAAAACAAGCTGCGGGAACACCGCGGATTTAAGGGGCGTCTGAGAGGCGTACAAATCGCCCCCTCGATCGAGCGGCTTGTGGAGCTTTATCTGAAGCGTGAGCTGACCGCTCGGCAGGAGGAAAGACCGGCGATTGTGATCGATTCGGACAAGCTCGCTTCACTGCAAAAGGACACCGAATATGTCCGGAGCATGCTCACCGTTGAAGAACCGGGTACGACAGAGGAGAAAGACGAGGAATCGGTTGCCCCTGCAAATAAGTCGAGCGCCGTCCATTCGGATACGTCTGGTGAAGGTTCGATCAGCGATCCGGTCGTTGCTCTTCATTCTGAAGAGTCAAGGGAACCTGCAAGCGTTCTGAAGACGGATCCCCGGTTGGAGTTGGGATCTGGCCAAGTATTGGATACAGATGTAAGCTCCGATCAGGAACCTGCCCCCGTAACGGAAACGGATCACAGTCCGGAACTCCTGGCAGATGATCATCATGCAGCAAGTACAGATTCGAGGCCCTCAGAATCCGTCGAAGCGACGAATGCCGGCTCGGCAGCTTGGGACACCTCCGGGCTGGATGAGGAATGGGCCCGCTTTGCGGAGATGCTGGCACCATATCAGCTGGAGGCGCTGCGTGTTTTGACAGGATCCATTCCGAATGCAGACTTAAACCAAGTGGCTGACCGTCACGGGACGATGCCCGGTTTGATCATCGATGAGATTAATGACTTGGCCATGGAGACGATCGGCGACCTGGTCATTGACGGGGATCGAATCGCTGAAGAATATATCGATTGCTTTGAGAACTTGAAAGGATGAACCGAATGAATGAAGTGAAGATACCCAAAAGGCTGACCACGGCGCTCGTGAATTCATTGACGGCGGGTGTTGTGCCCCGCGTAGGGCTGGAGCATGTCGCCGTGGGACGCCGGGCCGAAGTGGATGCCATTTTAAGGGATATGGACAACATCGCCGAAGGAGGAGCGGGCTTCAAATTTATTACTGGCCGTTACGGCAGCGGAAAAAGCTTTCTGCTCCAGACCTTCCGCAATTATGCCATGGACCGCGACTTTGTCGTGGCGGATGCCGATTTGTCTCCGGAACGGCGGCTGGTTGGAACGAAAGGCCAGGGATTGGCCACGTACCGCGAGCTGATGACCCATTTGTCTACCCGCACGCGGCCGGACGGGGGTGCTTTGGAAGCGATCCTCCAGAAGTGGATCGCCGGCCTGCAGCAATCCGCGATGCAGGACAAGGGACTCCGTCCGAATGACGCTGGACTCCATGAAGAGGTGGAGCAGCGGATTTTCACGGTGACTTCGCAGATGCAGAGCCTGGTGCACGGGTTTGATTTCGCCAAGGTCCTGTCCGTCTACTGGAACGGTTATAAGCTGGGTGACGACGACCGTAAGCAGGCGGCACTGCGCTGGCTTCGCGGTGAAATCCCGACGAAGACGGAAGCGCGGCGCGAGCTTGAGGTGGGCGTGATCATCGATGACGACAACTGGTACGATTACATGAAGCTGTGGGCGGAGTTTACGGCAAAAATCGGATATAAAGGACTGCTGCTGTTCATCGACGAAGCGGTCAATTTGTACAAAATTACGAACAGCGTTTCCCGGCAGAGCAACTATGAGAAGCTGCTGACGATGTTCAATGATACGATGCAGGGGAAAGCCGAGCATCTCGGCATCTTTATCGGGGGAACGCCCCAGTTTGTGGAAGATGAGCGCAGGGGACTCTTTAGCTACGAAGCGCTGCGCTCCCGCCTGATCGAAGGCCGGTATGCGGGAAGCGGCTTCGCCAATTACTCCGGACCGATCATTAAGCTGGAGATGCTGTCGAGTGAAGAAATTTTCATCCTGCTGGAAAAGCTGACGCGGATTCATGCCATGCATTATGGATATGAGCCTGCTGTAGGCAGCGGCGAAATTATTACGTTTATGGAAAATGCGGCCGGGCGGCTCGGGGCGGATCAGCTGCTGACCCCGCGCGAAGTGATCCGCGATTATATGGATCTGCTTCATACCCTGCATCAGAATCCGGGAATTACCTTTGAGCAGCTGGTCGGGGAGCGCAGCGTGAAGCCGGCGGATGCCGATCCGGACGAAGTCAGCGACTTTTTGGCGGAGTTCGAGCTATGAGCGGCAATCCGTTTTACAAGCTGGCCCCTTTCATTCAGGAGTATATTTACAAAAAAAGGTGGGAGTCGCTTCGTCCGGCACAGGTCGAAGCGCTCAACATCTGCTTCGATACGCGGAATCATCTGCTGATCGCGGCGGGTACGGCTTCCGGCAAGACGGAGGCGGCCTTCTTTCCGGCCATGTCCGAACTGCATGAGCGGCCGGCGAAATCTGTGGGGATTTTGTACATTGGGCCGCTCAAGGCGCTCATTAACGACCAGTTTGAGCGGATGAAGGACCTGCTGATCGAATCGCGGATCCCGGTATGGCATTGGCACGGTGACGTATCTCAGGCGGAGAAAACGAAGCTGATGCGAAATCCTTCGGGCATTCTGCAAATTACCCCTGAGTCGCTGGAAGGGCTGCTGATGAACCGGCCAAATGCGATCCCGGCGCTATTTCAGGACCTCAGATACATCATTATCGATGAGGTCCATGCGTTTATGGGTGCAGACCGTGGGATTCAAGTGCTGAGCCAGATCACCAGGTTAGAGCGGATGGCGGGCTGCCGCCCTAGACGAGTGGGCTTGTCCGCCACTTTGAGCGACTACGATTCCGCAACCGACTGGCTCGGAGCGGGCAGTTCCGAGCAAGTATCCGTGGTCACATCGCCGGGCGGCCGCAAGCTGCGGCTTCGGGTCGACCATTTTTCGTTTCCCGATGCTCGGGACGAGGAGCAGGCGGAGCAGCTGCAAAACGCACGCAAAGCGTACTACGAGTATATTTACGAGACGACGCACCTGAAGAAGGCGCTGATTTTTACGAACAGCCGGTCCGATGCCGAGCTGACGACGCTGGAAATGCGCAGGGTCGCGGCCAGACGCAGCCAGCCGGACGTCTTTTATGTGCATCACGGCAGCATTTCAGCCATGCTGCGGGAGGAAGCCGAAAGCGCGCTGAAGATCGGGCCGGGTCCGGCCGTGGCGGCGGCAACGCTGACGCTGGAGCTGGGCATCGACCTGGGAGAACTGGAGCGGGTGGTACAGCTCGGCGCGCCGTACAGCGCATCCAGCTTCGTCCAGCGGCTTGGCCGGTCCGGACGCAGGGGCGATTCGGCTTCGGAAATGCTGTTTGTCGTACAGGAGGAAGAGGATGAAGAAGCACCGCTTCCGGCCAGAATGCCCTGGACCCTGCTTCGGGCCATCGCGGTCATTGAACTCTATGTGCGCTATAAATGGGTGGAGCCTCATGATATCCGCCGGATGCCTGTCGGGACGCTGTACCACCAAACAATGAGCATGCTGAAGAGCATAGGGGAATCCGAACCCGCCGAATTGGCGCGTGCGGTCCTTACGCTTCCTTCGTTTAAACATGTGACACCTGATGAGTTCAAAGTGTTTCTCAGCTACCTGATCCAGACCGACCACATTCAATGGACCGAGGAACAGACCCTCATCATCGGGCTGACGGGCGAGAAGATCGTGAATAACTACCGTTTTTATGCGGTGTTTAAGGATGACGAGGACCATGTGGTGTATAACGGCTCCGAGGAAATCGGCTCCATCACGACGGTACCGCCGCCCGGTTATTGCTTCTCCTTGGCCGGGAAGCTGTGGAAAGTGGTGGAGGTGGACACCAAGCACAAAGCCGTGTATGTCAAGGCGGCCAAAGGCAAGGTGGACACACTGTGGCTGGGGTCGGGCGGCGACATTCACACGAAAGTGATGCGAAAAATGAGAGAAGTGCTTGCCGATTCCGCGATTTATCCGTACTTGTCGCCACAGGCGGTGAATCGTTTGGAACGAGCCCGGCGCCTGGCTAGAGAAAGCGGACTGCTCCGCGATATCGTCATTCCGGCCGGCGGCGATTCGCTCTTTGTGCTGCCGTGGGTCGGCAGCAAGCAGTTCCGCACGCTGGAACGGATGCTGAAGCACCACTTGGCGGATCGCCTCTCCCTGAGATCCATCGTGCCGATGGAGCCTTACTATATGGTCGTCGCTGGTCACAGCGATGCCGGGACGCTGATCCATGAGATCGCGGCCGAATGCTCCCGGTGCGGCGAAGAACAGCTCCTCGCTCCGGAAGAAGCCCCGTACCTCGGCAAGTACGATGAATTTGTCGCTCCGGATCTGGTTCGCCGCGCGTTCGTCGTCGATGGGCTGGACCTTAAAGGGCTGAGAGAAGGAATATTGGGAGAGACAGCGGAGTTTTCTTCCTAATGGATACGAACGGGGGGACATGAAGTGCCAGCTAACGAGGAGAATCATTTTTATCAACGTCTGCAGGCCGCTCATCAGATCCCGATCGGGATCATCGGGCCTAAACGTTTGGTTGAACAGATCCTGCGCGTGATCGAGACGTTTCCTTCTTTTGAAGCCGTTCCCCGGGTATTTGAGGATGCGGCGGAGGCGTCAATGCTGGCGGAACAGTTAGCCAGTGAGACAGAGGTGCTGCTCCTGTCCGACCCGTTGTCTCACAGGAAGGTCAAGGAAAACCCACGGGTAACCGTTCCTGCCCATTACGTACCGTTAACCGATGCGGGCCTCTATAAGGCGCTGTTTGCAGCGCATCAGCGCAGCCTGCTTGACCGGGGAATCTCGGTGGATACGCTCACCGAAACGATGGTTCGGAGAGCCTGCAGGGATTTAGGGATGACGGATGAACGGTGGAACGTGTATGACGGTCCGGTATATGCGTCGCCGGATAAGCTGATTGCATTCCATCAAGCCGGATTTGAATCCGGCGAATGCTCCGTCGTTTTTACAGGACAGCAGGCAGTGGCTCAGCGCTTGGAGGAAAGGGGCATCCCTTCCGAGTGGCTGCTTCCCTCCGATCAAGACATCGTCGTCGCGCTCGAGAGGGCGCTTCTGTCCACGGAGACCCGGCGCAGCAAAGAGTCCCAAATCGTTGTCGGGATGATCAACGTCGACCATTTCGAACGCGTAGCCATGCAGCGGAGCAATGAGCATGAGGTCCAGAAGCTGAAGCTGGACATCCACCGCATGGTGCTCGATTATGTGGAATCGCTGGACGGATTTCTGGCCCATCAGGGCGGGGACGAATACCTTTTCTTTACGACGCGGGGCATTTTCGAACGCGAAAGCGGCGGATACAAGACGATTCCGCTGGCCAAGGATGTCAATACGACGCACGGCATTTCGCTGAGCATCGGGATCGGCTTCGGCCGTTCGGCCAGTCTGGCCGGCACCCATGCCCGAACCGCAATGCGGAAGGCGAAGGAGGCAGGAGGGAATGCCTGTTTTATCGTCAGGGAGGACGAGACGCTGATCGGACCGCTCGAGATGGCCGATCCGGTCCGGGAGGTGCTGTCTTTCACCGATGCGGAGCTGATGAAGCATGCGGTGGATGCCGGCATGACCAGCGCGTACTTGAGCCGGCTGCTTCATAACCGGGCCAAGTACGGCCAAACCGATTATAAGGTCCATGAGCTGGCGTCATTGCTCGGGATTACGGTACGAAGCGCGCATCGGCTGCTGCTGCAGTGGATCGATCATGGGCTGGTGGCAATTGCCGGCATGGAGAAGGTGCCGCGCGGGCGGCCGCGGCAAATATTCAGGTTCACCTGTTTGGACAGGACTTCGTCCGAAGCAGGAGACGTGCCTGATTGAATTTCTGGGTATTCGGATTTTGTGGTGGAACGAGCGATAACCAACCACCAGTACTTCAAGATAATGGTTATGAGAACAAGTAGCTTTTTTTAACAGGGAAGAAGATGGAATGCCTAACGAACACGAGAACTGTAAATGATGTTTATCTGCGGGGAATCTTTTAAAGAAGATTCTCCTTTTTTGTTTGGGGATGCCAAGGCAGCGGATTTGACGATATGAACGATCCTGTTAGCCTGTTAATTGCGTTTTATACAACTGCACAACTTGCGTTGCTACAGCTTCAATATCACTATCTAATTCTTCTAATACATAGGATTCCAATACTCCCATGGTTGCCGTTCCTAAAAACTTCAAAAAAATATGCTTATCAATAATCGGAAGCGAATCCTCATTAAGCTTTTTGTCTATCTCCGCCATAGTAAAAGACAATAGCTTTTTGCGAAATGTTGAGGCACCTTCACTTTTAAACAAGGCTGCAAAAAATGATTTATGCTGCTCAAAATAAGAAAACCATAATATCGAGCCTTCGATAAGCCCCTTGTCTTGTTTTTGATCACATATCTCTCGCAATTGTGCTATATGGTCGTCCACAATCTTATCTAACAGATCATATTTATCAGTATAATGCAGGTAGAATGTTTTTCGGCCAATATCAGCTTTTTCCGTAAGTTTTTTAACCGTAATCTCATCAAACCCTTCCTGAAGTAACATTTGCAAAAAAGTCGATTGAATCGCTTGCCGAGACTTTAAAATTCTTCGATCTGTTTTAACCATGCAGCAGTCCTCCTTGATGATTGTACACAATGAAAACAACTTGTGTATTAACACGCATATTGCGCGATATGGTCATTGAATCAACAGCCCCCTTATTTTAAAGTAAATATACATGAGGTGAATAATACGCACAAGTGTATATTAAATATAAATAAAGGTGGTTTTAACTGTGACAGTTACCAAAAGGAACGTGAAATTTCATGCACATGGGCTACAAATAGCCGCGATTTTAAATGTACCTGAACTTGCTGAAGACAAGAAACAAAATCCAGCTATAGTTTGCGTTCATCCGGGCAGCAGCTGTAAAGAACAAACGGCGGGCATTTATGCGGAGAAACTTGCTGAGCTAGGTTACGTAACGATTGTATTCGATGCATCTTATCAAGGAGAAAGCGATGGCGAGCCTCGTTATGCTGAATACCCGGCTTCACGTGTTGAGGATATCCGGTCTGCGGTTGATTACCTAACTACTCTGGATTATGTCGATGAAGATCGTATTGGCGTGTTAGGTATTTGTGCAGGAGGCGGGTATGCTGTAAATGCTTCGATGACAGAACGCCGGATCAAAGCTGTAGGTGCAGTTTCCGTTGCGAATATAGGTCGGGGATATCGTGAAAACGATCCAATCAACATGTTAGAGCAGGTTGCCCTGCAACGTACGGCTGAAGCACGTGGAGCCGAGCCTCTGGTTGTTCAGTGGATTCCTAACAGTCATGCTGAAAGAGAAGAAGCGGGAATGACTGAACTGGATCTTGTACAAGCGGTTGATTACTATAGAACACCAAGAGGTCAGAGCCCTAACGCTCCAAACAAATTGAAATTCACCAGTGTAGATTCAATCATTGCCTTTGATGCTTTCCATTTGGCAGAAACTTTACTGACTCAACCTTTGCAAATCATTGTCGGTGGTGTACAAGGAGCGTTTGGATCATATAAGGATGGCCACGAGCTTTATAACCGGGCAGCTTCAGAGAAAAAAGATTTGTTCGTTATTGAAGGGGCAAGCCACTATGACCTGTACGACAGACCCGAGCCAGTGAATAAAGCCGTTGAAAAATTAGGGGCCTTTTATAAAGAAAATCTTTAGCAAACAGTTAAATATGCAGAACCTTAGCGGTACAGGCAATGAACCTGTATCGCTTTTTTTACGCCAAAACCCCGCCTATATAAAGACAATTAAAAGATTTGTCTTTATATAGGCCGAGTCTTTATGATGAAGTGGAAAACGATTGAATGGGAGGAAGAACAAGGATGAAAAGTGTAGCTGAATTGGAAGCACGGCTGGCCCAGCCGTCCGAAGCGCTCATTGCCGACCTCATGTCCGTCGAAGGGGATATTCTCGTGCTGGGCGTTGGTGGCAAAATGGGTCCGAGTCTGGCCAGACTGGCCGCGAATGCGATACGAATGGGGGGCATGAACAAGAAGGTCATCGGGGTATCGCGCTTCTCGAATGAAGAGACCCGCAAGGAACTGGAGGATGCCGGGGTGACTACGATTTCGTGCGATTTGCTGAATGATCAGGAACTCCAGCAGCTGCCTGACGTGCCGAACGTCATTTTCATGGCCGGACATAAATTCGGAACGACGGGAAGGGAGTATTTTACATGGGCGATGAACAGCTATTTGCCCGGCAGGGTCGCCGAGAAATACCGCGATTCCAGGATCGTTGTGTTTTCTTCCGGCAACGTGTATCCCTTCACCCCGGTCGCCAGCGGTGGAGCCAGTGAGCATACTTCACCGGAACCGGTCGGAGAATATGCGCAGTCCTGCCTCGGCAGGGAGCGGATCTTCGAGTATTTCTCGCATCAGTACGGTACACCGATGGCGATTTACCGGCTGAACTATGCGATCGACATGCGGTACGGCGTGCTGTTGGAGCTGGCGAAGTCCGTCAACGAAGGAAGGCCGGTCGATGTGACGATGGGCTACGCCAATGTCATTTGGCAGGGGGATGCGAACGAAATGGCGCTGCGCTGCCTGACCCAATGCGCCAACCCGCCGCAGATCATCAATGTGACGGGACCGGAAACGATGTCGATCCGCTGGGCGGCGGAAGAGCTGGCGCGCCGTTTAGGCAAAGAAGTGGTGTTTACGGGGACGGAAGCGGATACTGCGCTGCTCAGCAACGCGTCGAAGTCCCATCAGCTGTTCGGCTATCCGCAGGTATCCCTCCTGCAAATGATCGACTGGATCGCGGACTGGGTTCGGCAGGGCGGCGCGACATGGAGCAAACCTACGCATTTTCAGGAAAGAAAGGGGAAGTTCTGATATGAAAAATCCGGAGCATTCGCTAACCGCAGAGCAAATCGCAGCGCTGCACGGCGGCCTGGTCATCCCGGCCCACCCGCTGGCACTGGATGAAAACCGGAAGCTGGATGAGCGGCATCAGCGGGCATTGACGCGTTACTATATAGATTCAGGCGCAGGAGGAATCGCCGTAGGCGTCCATTCCACCCAGTTTGAAATCCGGGACCCCGGCGTCGATTTGTTCGAACCTGTCCTTCGGATGGCGGCCGAGGAGGTCCAGCGCGCACAGCTGCAGCGTCCCTTCATTTTGGTGGCTGGCATATGCGGGCCGACCGCCCAAGCGCTCAGGGAGGCGGAAACCGCGCGGAAGCTCGGCTATGATGCAGGTCTGCTCAGCATGGGAGGACTAGCGGATTGGAGCGAGGAAGAGCTGCTGCAGCGCACACGGGAAGTGGCTCAAAGGATACCCGTCATCGGTTTCTATCTCCAACCCTCCGTGGGCGGACGGATTTTCAGCTTCGACTTCTGGCGGGAATTCGCCGAAATCCCCAACGTCGTCGCCATCAAGATGGCGCCGTTTAACCGGTATCAAACCCTCGATGTTGCCAGGGCCGTCTGTTATTCCAGCCGCCGCGACGAAATCGCCATGTACACGGGCAACGATGACAACATCATTATTGATCTTCTCACGTCTTACCGGTTCCGGGTGGACGGTGAGCTCGTGGAGAAGAAGGTTGTCGGCGGATTGCTCGGCCATTGGGCGGTATGGACGCGGAAAGCCGTAGAGCTGCTGGAGGAAATCAAGCGGGTTCGCGGTGGAGGCACCATTTCGGAAGAATGGCTAAGACGGAATGTGGAGGTGACCGACACCAATGCTGCATTTTTCGATCCCGCCCACCAATTCGCCGGGTGCATTCCGGGCATTCATGAAGTGCTGCGGAGGCAGGGACTGATGCGGGGGATCTGGTGCCTGAATCCGGAAGAGACGCTTTCTCCTGGGCAGGCGGAAGAAATCGACCGGATTTATCGGGATTATCCCCATTTGAACGACGACGATTTTGTCCGCGAGCAACTGAATAAGTGGCTGGAAACGAAATCCAATCACGCATAGAAAATGATAAAAACCTGACATCCCGAAAGCGGAGAATTTGATATATTTCTACCGATTTAGCATTTTCCACACCGCTCAAAAGCTTGATGCAGCAGCGTTTTTAGCCATTTCGGTGCTCATGGTTCGGCAAATTCCAAGCTCAAGGAAATCACGCTGTTTACCGCAGGTGGAAGCGTTTTTATGATGGGATTACCGGTGAATCACGAACACCGAAAATCGTAACACCCCCAAGATGAGCCCCAAAACATGAAGGAGGAAAGAGTATGGCAAAGAAGTGGATCAGTATGGTTGCGGCAGTCACGATGCTCATCTTCGTACTCAGCGCTTGCAGCGGTGGAAGCAAAACTTCCAATGAAGGAGCAACACCGGCAGCGGAACCTGCACCAACCGGAGGCGCCGGAGCCGGAAGCAGCACCGAGCAGTATGGCGACACCGGCGGATTAAAGCTGCCGCTGGTTGATAAGCCGACGACGATTAAATTTATGTTGTCGAGCAACTCGGCCAAAATCGGCGACGACAAGCTGATCGTCCAGGAGCTCGAGAAGCGTACGGGGATCAAGGTCGAGTTCCAAACGTATTCCCCGCAAACGTATCAGGACAAATTGAAGGTTGTGGTGGCATCCGGCAAACTTCCGGACATTTTCATCGGGCTGAAGCCGGCTGAACTGAAAAAAATCGGCCAGCAAAAAGGCGTAGTCGCGATCAACGAATATGCCGACATGCTGCCGAACTTCTCCAAATTGTATTTGCAGGAAAACAACTGGGTCATTAAATCGTTTGGCGACGAAAAAGGCAACATTTATACTTGGCCCATCTACGATCTTAACCGGGATGTCAATCACGGCTTCCTGTACCGGAAAGACATTTTTGACAAGAACGGCATCAAGGAATGGACAAATACAGAAGAATTCTACCAGGCTCTGAAGAAGCTCAAGGAAATTTACCCGGATTCTTATCCGTATGCTTCCAAAGGTCTGGCCAACATCTTCAGAGATTGGTCCTTCGGATGGGGCATCGGTAATGGCGACAACTATCCGGCGTATTACGACGAAAAGGACGGAACGTGGAAATATGCGACGGTTCAGCCGGAGCACAAGGATATGCTTGATTTTATGAAAAAGCTGTACAACGAAGGGCTGATGGATCCCGAGTTTCTGACGGATACGCAGGATTCCTGGACGACGAAGATGACGACCGACAAATCGTTTGTGACCTGGGATTGGATCGGCAGACTCGACTTGTTCTACAACCAGGTGAAGGACAAAAATCCGGATTATGATTTAAGATACGCCAACCCAGTCGGCCCAACGGGACATGTCAGAACCCTTCCGAAAGTATCCGACTTCAGCATTGCGGTCGCCAACAACAAGAACAAGGAAGCGGCGCTTAAACTGCTCGATTACCTCACCAGTCCTTCGGGCGGCGAGCTGATGACCGTCGGTGTGGAGGGCGTCAACTTCGAATGGGGGCAGGACGGCCGTCCGGTGTATCCGGAGCTCAAGGATCTCCCGCTCGTCGATATCGGCGTGCTGGAAGACCGCTACGGCATGTGGCTGGAAGGAGCTTACCTCAGACCGGATAAACGCAGCGTGTACTATAAGTTCTCCGAAAAAGAACAGGAAGCCCAGGACAAAATCATGAAAGAGGACAAGAGAGAACCGATGGATCCGATCCTGAACTTCACCGATGACGAAATTTCCACGCTGGCGGAGCTGCAAACATCGCTTCAGAAAGCGGCGGAGGAATTCAACGCCAAATATATTCTGGATAAATCTTACGGCGACGCACAGTTCGAAAATTTCAAGAAGCAAATCGCCAAGCAGGGCCTGGACGACCTGATGAAAATTTATAACGATGCCCAAAAACGTTACGACGCGGCGAAATAAATCAATGAGGATTTGAAGACTTATGAAGAAACCGAACAAGGGACGTTTGACCGAAACGCTGAAGCACATCCGGCGGGACCGTGAACTGCTGCTGCTCTTTATCCCGTGTATTCTCTTTTATATCATTTTTCGCTACGGTCCCCTGTACGGCTTGATTATCGCTTTTAAGGATTACAGCGTATTCTCGGGCGTGATGGGCAGCGATTGGGTCGGCCTGAAGCATTTTATTAAATTTTTCAGCAATCAGGACTTTTGGATGCTGTTCCGTAATACATTGCTGCTTGGATTTTACACGCTGATCTTCGGCTTCCCGTTTCCGATTCTGCTGGCGATCCTGCTGAACGAGGTCCGGACCAAGTGGTTCAAGAAATCGGTGCAGACGCTCAGTTACCTGCCGGCGTTTTTGTCAGTCGTCATTATCAGCAGCATGATCATCGATTTCCTGTCGCCGACGAACGGACTGCTCAACCAGCTGCTGGCTGCGTTCGGCTTTGAGAAAAAGTACTTTCTCGTCGATCCCGGCTGGTTCCGTCCGATCTATGTGATCTCCGAGATCTGGGGCACGATCGGCTACGAGTCGATCATCTACCTCGCCGCGATTGCGGGAATCAATCCGACGCTGTATGAAGCGGCCCGTGTTGATGGCGCATCCCGGTTTCACATGATCCGGCACATTACGATTCCCGGGCTCATGCCGACGATGCTCATTATGTTCATCCTGAAAACAGGCTCGATGATCCGAATCGGCTACGAAAAGGTGCTGCTGCTGTACAATCCGATGACCTACAACGTGGCTGACGTCTTCTCGACATATGTTTATCGGAAAGGACTGCTCGAATCCAATTACAGCTATGCCGCCGCGGTCGGCATGTTTGAAGCGCTGGTGGCCATGACGATGCTCCTTGGCGCAAACGCAATCAGCCGGAAGATCGGAGGGAAAGGGCTATGGTAGGAGAACGCAAAATATCGGTCTTCGGCATCGTCAACGCCCTGATCCTGGCCTGCATCGCGATTGCGACGCTCTATCCGGTGCTCTACATCACGGTCATTTCGTTCAGCGACACGGCTTCGGTTATTCAGGGCAAGGTATTCCTGTTTCCCAAAGGCTTTAATCTCGATGCCTACAAAGAAGTGCTGAGCAACAACACGATTCCCAGAGCTTATCTGAATTCCATTTACTATACGGCATTGGGTACCTTCATCAATCTGCTGTTTACGGCGGTGGCCGCGTATCCGCTGTCCCAGCCCAACTTCTTCGGGCGGAGAGTGTTCATGCTGGGGATCATTGTCACGATGTTTCTCAATCCCGGCATTATCCCCACGTACATCGTCGTTCAGAAGCTGGGACTGACGGATACGGTCTGGTCGCTTGTGCTGCCGAACGCGATCTGGACGATGGAGCTGATCATTCTGAAGAGCTTCTATGAAAATATGTCGTCGCAGATCCGGGAGGCGGCCCTCATCGACGGAGCATCGGAGACGCGGATTCTGTTCCGTATCGTCATCCCGCTTTCCAAGCCGGCGCTGGCATCCATCGGCCTGTTCTTTTTCATGGGCCACTGGAACAGCTTCTTCCTTCCGCTCATTTATTTGAACGACAAGGAGATGTATCCGCTTCAGGTGGTCCTGCGCGATATGCTCATTTTCAACAGCGAAAATGATGCCGGACTCGTGGACCGGGCGGCCCTCGCACCGCAGGCGGTCAAGAACGCCACGATCGTGCTGTCGATGATTCCGGTGCTGCTGATCTATCCTTTTGCCCAAAAGTATTTTGCCAAAGGGGTCATGTTAGGTTCCGAGAAGGGTTAAGCGGACGGATGTGGAATAGTTGTCATCATGAGAGGTGACGCCAATGAATCGGCTGCTTGCAAACCGGGGACTACTGCAAATCTTCTGCTCTCTGCTGTTAGTCATCATGATCATGTCTGCATCAAGCTATGTCGTTTACAAAAAATCCATTTCCGGCATCTATGACAAAGTTACACAAAACAATCGGCTCGTCGTTAAAAATATCATCCAGGCGTTCGACAGCAGCTTTACGACGGTCAACAACCTGATTTTTACGATCCACGGACTGCCGTTTGATCCGGTCAAATCCGGAGACGGCGGCCGCATGGATATGGCACAGGTCTATAATCTGCAGGATAATCTGGCATCGCTGATTTCTTCTGTCGATTATATCGAAGATGTCATCGTTTTTTACGACAACCAGGATCTGGCCATTACGGCCAATGGAACGAGCGACATGAGGCTGCTCTTTCAGAACAAGTACAGGCACGATACGTACAATGCCTCGTATTGGCGCAGCTTTTCCAAATCCAAACGTCCGTTTACGGTATTTCCTTCTTCCGATTACATGATGCAGACGGAAGGGTCCAAACCGCAAAGCCGGCAGCTCATCGCCGTCATGGACGGCAACAAATACAAGCTGTCGGATAAAAACGTGATTATCCTGATCAATGCGGAAAAGCTGCTGCAGCATGTGAACATGTCCTCCATGATTCCGGGATCGTCCATGATCGTGCTGGACGGCGACCGGAAAATCGTGCTCAGCACGGAAAAAAACTGGGACCTGGTCGAAGTGCTGAACGACGTCTATTTTAACCAATCCCAGGAAGACTCACTGACCCGCGGTGACTTCGAGTATCATGTGTACCAGTCGGATTACAACGATTTCATTTACATCGATAAGATGCCTTATCAATTCCAGAATATCGATACCGTGGCCAGCGGCAGCCGGCTCATTATGGTGATCGCCATTGTGAGCGCGGTGCTGCTGTCGGGGCTGCTCAGCGTCTATTTGTACCTTCCGGTCAAAGGCATTCTCCAGCTGTTCGGAGAGGGCCGCGTCAAAGGGAATGACTTTCGGAAAATCTACAGCGGCATCGTCAAAGTCCAACGCGAGAACGAAGCGCTAAGGCAGCGGATGGAGAGAGCCGAGGCTGATATGTGCAGGAACGCGTTCTTCCGGGTGCTGGAAAGCCAACGCTCCAGCGACATCGCGCGGGATGTGCTGAAGTATGAGCCGTTTTTCTTCCGGGACCGCAGCTTTGTGATGGCATCCCTTGATTTGAGACTTTCCCAGAAGGGGGACCGTTCTCATCCGGCGATGGAGCCCCGGCAAATGACTGAGCTGCTGCGCAAGGAACTTGGCAGCATGGCGGGTGCGGGCTATACGGCAGTGTTTCACCAGCGGGAGATGCAGTTTCTTATCCTGCTGGGCATACCGCAAGGCGGCGACCGGCAGACGGTGATATCCGGCTGGGCTGCCTTCATTCAGGAAGCGAACCGCGATGTGCTGCCTGGATATGTGCTCCGTTCCTTTGTCAGCAAGGATTATGAGGCTCATGTCCCGAATCTTCTGTCCGCTTACCAGGACATCTTGAACGGGATGCTCTACCGGAACGTACAGGATGAGGCGCAGACCGTGATCGATACCGCGGCGGTACAGTATGTGGGTGACGTTTATTTTCCACTGGAGAAAATGGATCATTTGGCCCGCTGCCTGACGGCCGGACTGACCGAGGAGAGCATCCAAATCGTGACGGACATTATTCACGAAAATGCACGCCGGAACATTCATCATTACCATCTGGCCCATGTGGCCAAAAGCATGTTCCTCTATCTGATCAAGCCGGCAAGAGCAACTGCCGAAGGCGATCAGGAACTGATGCAGCTGGAGTCCAGGTTCATCCGGCGGATCGAGCAGGCATATGATCACCGCGAAATTACGGAGGCGCTCCTGGAAGTGGTGAAGCGGGTTGCCGGCAGCCGCGGCGGCGAGCCGAAAAGCAAGCTGAATCCTGCCTTTATTTCGCAGTACATCGAACTTCATTATATGAACAACCTGTACCTCGACCATATGGCGGAGGTGCTGGATACGAGCCCGAAATACTTTTCGAATTATTTCAAGAAAACGTTCGGCATCAACTACGTCGAATACCTGAACAAGGTGCGGTTGGCGCACGCCCGTGAATTTCTGAAGAACACCGATTACAACATATCGGAAATCGGGGAAAAGACGGGGTACATGAACGCGTCAACCTTTACCACGACGTTCAAAAAATACTACGGCATCTCCCCCAGCGAATACCGGAAAATGGCGGGGGAGGGGTAGAAGGAGCGAACCATCATCATGAAAGCCGTTGCCGCATTACGAGGAAGCATTGTAGTCACGGATACGGAAGACCCGCCTCTGGAGAGGGGGCATGTCCGGATCCGGACCGAATATTCGGCCATTAGTCCCGGCACGGAGCTGTCTTTTCTGAAAAAGGGAGGCGATCATCCGTCCCTGCTCGGGTACAGCGCGGCCGGCATCGTCGAGGAAATCGGCGAAGGCGTGACCGGCCTGCTGCCCGGTCAAAGGGTGGCATGCTATGGAGCCCCTTACGTCCGGCATGCGGAACGTCTCACGGTTCCGTCCAATTTGGTGGCCGCGGTACCGGACCACGTCCTGCCGGAGGAAGCCGCTTTTGCGGGCCTTGGGGCGATAGCTATTCATGCCCTGCGGACAGCGGATCTGCGGTTCGGGGAGTCGGCGGTGGTCGTGGGACTTGGCATTCTGGGCCAGATCATTGCCCAAATCGCTTCAGCGGCTGCAGTTCGCGTCGCAGCGCTCGATTTGAACGCGCAGCGCGTACTGATGCTGCAGGAACAAGGAATCCGTCACGCATATAACCGGCAGGAACAGCTTGAGGAGCAGCTGCAGATCCTCACGGACGGCCATGGGGCGGACAGTGTCATCTTGTGCGCAGGGGGACCGGGGGAGGAGCTGATCAACCGGTCGCTCACCTGGATTCGCGACCGCGGCAATATCGTGGTTGTCGGTGACTTGACCACTACGTTTTCCCGTGGTCAGATGTTCGGCAAGGAGGCGCAGGTGCTCATCTCCAGGGCCGGCGGACCCGGCAGATATGACAGCGGGTACGAGAAGGATAACCGGGATTATCCGATCGGTTATGTGCGGTGGACCGAGGGCAGAAACGTTGCGGAATACGTCCGCCTCCTCTCAGAAGGACGGATATCGGTACTGCCGCTCATATCGCACCGCTACCCGCTAGGTGAAGCGGAAGCGGCTTACGCCAACTATTTGAATCCTACGGATTGTCTGGGAACGATTCTCGAATACGAATCCTGAAGGAGGATGTGTGAATGCGGAAGTCATGGTTTGCACTATTGGCATGTGTTGTACTGTTAACAGGCTGGACTGGATGGGGAGGCAGCGGCACGGCAAAGGCGGAAGACAGCCGTCTGTCACAGAAAGTGTATGGCAGCCCGGAAGAGCTGCTGCCGCCGCTGAACTACACCGTTTCGATTTTTAACGGAACCGTAGGCTATGAAGAGGGACGGCCGGTCATGTATACCGTGTCTAAAGGGAAACCGGGCCAGCTGAATGTCATTGACCTGGAGGATTACAAGCTGCTGCGCAGCATTCCGATCCCGCCCTCGGAGAGCTCATGGGCGCATACAGTTGCGCCGGACGGCACGCTGTACGTCGCGGCCGACGGCAGCGGGGCCAGATTGTGGAAATATTCTCCGGTGACGCATACCGTGGAACAGGCCGCCTCCTTTGCCGGCGAATCGTGGCCGATCTGCATCACAACGGATGAGGCGGGCCGGGTATACGTCGGTACTTATCCTGGAGGCAAGGTGATTCAGTACGATCCAGCCACCGGCCAAACCAAGGACTATGGCCGCGTGATCGGTAACATTGCCCAAGAATATGTCCGCTCCATCGCATATCAGGGCGGTAACATTTATGCGGGAACGGCGCATCATCAGATTGTCCGCGTTAACCTGGAGACAGGCGAGAAGACGGACATTGCCGCGTCCTTGAATGTTCCGGAAGGGGACGATACGGTATACGATTTAGACACCATCGACAACCGCTACCTGTTCGCCCGTTATACGGATGGCAGCGGTGTACCGGGTCCGGCGTACATTTATGATACACAAACCGGTTCCTGGCTCGATACGGTGCTGGACAACGTGACCGGACTGCACGAGACCGATTCCTTGGACGGCAAAATTTATTTTATGTCCGACAAAAAATTGAAGACCTTCGATCTTGCCACGCATGAAGTCAGCGAAACAGGAATGGAGTACAACAGCGGATTCCGGGGAGCCGATTGGGTAGAGTTTCCGAACAATCCCGACCTCCCGGGTAAAAACCTGGTTACCGTCCGCTATGACGGTGGAGTGGCGATCATGAACATCGAGACCAAGCAAGTGCACCTGATGCCATCCGTCGTTCCGGGATTGCCGGGCGTGGTGAACCGGATCCAGTCCGCGCCGGACGGGAAACTGTTCGTCACCGGGGTACAAACGAGCCGGGGTTCGATTATCGACCCGAATACCCTGACTTCCTCGGCATTCTCCATCGGTCAGGCAGACAGCGTGTATCCGCTCGGCGATAAAATGTATATGGGCGTCTATCCTGAAGGAGCGCTGTTCGAATACGACATGACTCAGCCGCCGGGGACAGAAAACCCGAAGAAGACGTTCGTCCTGGAAAATGGGCAGGAACGCCTGGTGAATATGACATCGGGAGGCGGCAAGCTCTATATCGCGACCATCCCGGGTTACGGTACCCTTGGCGGATCGGTTACGGTATATGATCCCGCTACGGGGGAAAGCCGCGTTCACCGCAACGTCGTGCAGGATCAAAGCGTCCTGAGCCTTGCCTATAAAGACGGCAAATTGTTCGGATCGACGACGATTCGCGGGGGACTCGGTTCGGAGCCATCGGCGGATGAAGCGAAAATATTCGTATGGGACACCCAGACCGAGCAGAAGATCACGGAATTCCCTCTTCGGATCGCCGGACTCGATAAACCGGTCTTCATCGGCGATTTGAGCGTAGGTCCGGACGGACTGATCTGGGGCGCGGCGTATGAATACGTGTTTGCGCTGGATCCAAATACGTATCAGGTTGTAAAGAGCAAAAAGGTGCAGTCTGGCGTTAGCTATACGCAGTGGGCTCATCACATGATCCGCTGGTCGGAAGACGGTCTTATGTACGTTTTGTTCAACAACAAACTGACGGTCATCGATCCGCAAACGCTGGAATCGCGCACGATCACCAATGCCGCCCGGTTCGAGCTCGGCAAGGACGGCAACATCTACTTTACGGACAATGCCACGAATACGATCATGTACCGGATTGAGGTCGATGGGGAAATTGTCGAGCAGCCACCTGGCATTCCGCTTCCGGTTAAAAATCCAGGATTTGAGGATGCCGTGAATGGTACTGCGATCCCAGGTTGGACGTCCTTGTTTGCCACCGGTTCCGATTTGAGCTACGCGGTCAGCACGGACCGGAGCTCCTCCGGCAGTGCCAGCCTGAAGCTGAAAGATAATACCCGTACGGGATCCGTCGCCTTGCAAAGCGATAAGATCACCGTTGAACCGGGCAAGAAATACACGTCCAAAGTCCAGGTGTATATCGAATCGGGACAGCCGGGAACGATGCTGCGCTTCTTTGACAGCAGTAATCAAACACTGGCAACGCAGGAGATCCATCTGGACGAGAGCCGGCTGGCCCAGTGGCAGACCGTGACGCTAAACGCCACGGCTCCCGACAATGCGGCCTACGCCCGCTTGATCGCAGTGGTCAGCCGCTACAACATGGCGTCGGCATATTATGACGACTTCTCCCTGTCCGTTGAAGGGGCGCCTGAACCGGTGGATCAGGCAGCGCCTGTGTCTGCGGCCGAGGTATCGCCCGCTGCAGGCGAGAGCGGCTGGCTGAACCGTGACGCATCCGTGCAAATCCAGGCGGAGGACGAGGGCAGCGGCGTGGCCGCCATAACCTATGCTGCCCGCGGAGCGGGTTCGCTTGAACCGGTTCGAGTAGAAGGAGCAACCGCATCCTTCAATGTGACTGCCGAAGGAGTCACGACGGTGACCTATTCGGCCGAGGACCAGGCCGGCAACAAGGAGGATGCGCGTGAGCTTACGGTCAAGATCGATAAAACGGCACCTGAAATTACGTTTACCGGGGAAGCAGCCTATACGGTAGAACAGAAGGTGTCCATTCAGTGCGCGGCGTCCGACAGCTTATCCGGTGTCGCATCGGAACCGTGCATCGGGACAGACCGACCCGCATATGAGCTGGAGCCTGGCACCAACGTGATCACGGCTTCGGCTAAAGATGCCGCAGGCAATGAAAGCACAAAGGAGTTTTCATTCGAGATTACGGCAACGTACGACAGTCTGGGCGCGCTTGTGCGTTCGTTCCTGCCTGGGGATGCCGACTTTGCCGAGTCGCTGAACGCGAAGCTGCTGGCGGCCAAGGCTTCTGCCGGACGTGATCAGGCTCAAGCGGCACAGGAACAGCTGTCCGCGTTCGAGCAGGAGGTTACTGCCCAAAGCGGCAAGAAGCTGACGCCGGATCAGGCAGCGGTGCTGCTGAAGTGGGTGAAAACGCTGAAATAGAAGGATATTGAAATGAATTGTCGTGTTAAGCGACGTCAAATGAGGAGTCTGCGAGCAAGCGTAGGCTCCTCATTTTTCTTTTCTGAACGATTCTGAATCTTTAGAACTGGTGAGGTTACAGTGTTTGCAAAAATCGGCAACTTTCACTAACGAAAAAGCGTTAAACATGTAGTTCGATCCGGATCGAAAACCGGACAAAGATGATACATATTTGATACAAGGGGCAGGGAGATGAAATAGTTATGGATAAAAAGCGCCACTTTGGCACCTTTGCACGGTCTGCCGTAATGCTGGCGATTTTGGGCGTTACGGTGTTACCCAGTCCTTATGTAGCGGCAGAGGATTTAGCAGTTCAGGATCAGGCTCTGAGCATTCAGAACCCATCCGCAACTGGACAGGCGGCGCAGGTGCCCGTCCAAAAGTCGGCGATCAAATGGAAATTTAGCCCTTCGTTTTATGATCAGGCAACCGGTTATTCCTACTACTCCGCCACCGCCGACCAAATGAGCAGTCGCACCATCTATCTGGATCCGAAGGGGGAGTGGCATGCGTTTGCAGAAGGCGTAACGATACATCGGGACTACACTTTGGAAACACCGGTCGTGGACAGGACGAAATACGGCGATCCTATGGAAGGGCTCTACTCGACCGTATATGACCCATCCAAGGAGACTGCGACGAGAGGGGTATATTTTGCAGGCGGCTCGGACCTCCAGCATGGATTTCGTTACATAAAAAACTATTACAAGCGGCAGGACGCGCAGGGAAAGGAGTATACTGCTTCCGATTTCAGCCTGCTCCTTCGAACCCGTTCCGGAGTGATCCGCGAGATCGAGCGCGTGCCTAACCGTCTGCGTTTTAAGGCGATGTCGGACGGAAATGCACTTGCGGTCCAGTACAGCGTTCCTCATAAACCGGATGAAATACTGATCATCAACACCGAAACGGGGAAGAAGAAGCACGTGACATATGGCCGACCAGAATACTATGACACAAAAGGGGGGCGGCTTCTCATCACCCTCAATAAAACGGTAAGCCCACACGCGGTGTATACGTTAGCCGACGGTAAGCAGCGCCCGGCCACTGAACAGGATTGGAAAGAGTTTGAGAGCATCAGCATGGCCGAAGGTAATCGCGTTAAGATGCCCGACTCTACTACTGTGCCTCCAGCTGATTTGCAGCCACAGGATTTGCCGGTGACATCGATCCAATCTCAAGATCAAATCTTGGTCCGAGCTGCGATTGGCGGTCGTGCGGTGAATTTATCCTTTGCTTTTGTCCAAAACGGCCGGACTCTGTTCCCCGTTCGCGAATTGGCGGAGCAGACAGGCCTGGAGGTTAAGCAAACGAAGGTGTCTGGAAAAGCGGACGGCACATCTTTTACCTTGAAAGGACCTGGGGGCAGCGTAAGTTTAACGCCGACTGACCCTATGATGACTGGTGGCCAGCTCTTTATTGGCTTTGATATCTTGAAGCGGATTGGCCTGCCGGTGCAGGGGGTGAATTGGAATCCCTAATTAAATGAGGGGGGGATATGGAGATTGGCTCATCTTTGAAAAAGGGATTGATCATAGATCCATCTAATGGTTACTCAATCCGAAAAACTAGGAATTACATAGTGAAAGGAGAAAATCAACGATGAACAAGAAGCACAAGCGGAAGGCCTCGTTGTTGTTTGCAGCGCTGCTGACTGCGGCGGGTACGGCGGTGGTGCCAAGCCCCAGCGTACAGGCGGAGGAGGCGCCTGCGGCTGCAGTACAAGCGGATCGTGCACAGAGTAAAGGAGTTTCCGATTCCCAAGCAACGCAGGCACCCGAACTCAAATGGGATTTCAGGGCTGAATTTTATGATAAGGGCACGGGACGTGCCTATTACGATGCGTCCGCTTATGACGGAGAACAATTTTATAACCGCACAATATTCCGCGACGCTAATGGGAAATGGAATGCTCTGGAAGAAGGCATCTCCGTAACTTGGGACTATGATCTGGGGAGACCCGTTTTGATTGGCAAAGGTCTCGGTAATTATTTGAATGGGCTGTTTTCGACTGTATTTGATCCAGCCCAAGGGACGGGAACCACCGGAGTGTTTTTCACTGGCAGTAAGGATAACCGGAGCGGTCTGCATTATATCAAAAATTATGAGATGGGTCAGGATGCACAGCAGAATTGGTATTCCACATCTTATTTCAGTGTATTTTTGCGCACCGGAGACGGCGTGATTAAGGAAGTTGATGGTGCACCATTACGTCCAGGATTTATCCCGATGCCGGACGGACGTGTGCTCGCCGTTCAGTATAGCTCCTCAGCCAAGATGAATGAAATTTTGATCCTGAATCCGGCAACGGGAATTAGGAAGCATCTTGTCTATGCGAGCCTCGGCTACTATGATGTCGAAGGTGGACGCCTACTTGTCAGATATAATCAGCCGAATCGTCCGAGCGAAGTCATAACGCTGTCCAATGGAAAAGCACGCAAGGCAACGGAACAGGATTTCAAGGAGTTTTCCAACCTGGCAATTCAGAGCTACCAGGCACCTATGCCAAACGCATCGACCAAGCCCCCTGCCGATTTACAACCACAAAACTTGCCTGTGACACCCATTCAAATTCGTGATCAGATCACTGCAAGAGCCACGATTGGCGGCAAGGTAGTATATCTCAGTTTTGCCTTTATTCAAAACGGACGCACGATGATTCCTGTACGGGAACTGATGGAGCAGGCAGGTCTGGAAGTGATACAGCAGAAGGTGGCTGGAAAAATGGGCAGCAGCACTTTTACCTTAAAAGGGCCAGAGGGAACAGCGACTGTCACGGGTGCTGACAGCATGATGATCGGTGACCGGCTCTATGTTGGATCTAATGTTTTGAAGCGGATTGGGTTGCCAGTTCAGGGGATGAATTGGAATCCGTAAGCAAGATCGCGGCCCTATCATAAAAAAACGGCATGCTCTCCCATGGTCTACATGGGAGGCATGCCGTTTTCATTACAATCGGTTGGGATTGATTACAAAACAGTTGGTTTGATTACAGGGCAGTTGGTTTGGCTTCGCTGCCGTGCCGCTCCTGCCGGGAAGACCGAGTTACGTACAGAAGCAGCAGCGCGGTGACCACTATTAACGCGATGATCATCCCAATCACCCCGTTCCAGCCGAAACCGGACAGGAAGAATCCCCCGGACCAGCCTACCAGACTGGACCCCGTGTAGTAGAAGAGCAGGTAAAGGGATGAAGCGTAAGCTTTATAGCGCATCGGTGCCGCTTTGCCCACCCAGCCGCTGGCAACGGTGTGTCCCGCGAAGAAGCCGCATGCGAACAGAATCATGCCTGTGATCATAAAGACCACGTTGCCCGCCAGCATGAGCAGGGCACCGACAAGAAGCATGCCCAGGCCGCTGGCAATCAAGCCGGCACGTGAATAACGGTCAGCCAGCTTACCGAACCAGACGGAGGACCAGGAGCCGATCAACTGGAAGACGAACAGGCATCCGATCAACGTTTGACTCAGCTCATAAGGCGGCTGGGACAACGGGAAGTCGATATAGTTAAACAGCGTAACGTACGCGCCGAGCAGCAGAAACCCGATCAGGTACAGGCACAGGAGCCGGGTGTTTGCAAATCCGTTCCGGAAGCCGTCGACCCAGTGGTGCAGCGAAATGCTGACCGGTTTGAAGTGGTTTGATTTGGGCAGGTAGAGCCAAAACATCACACTGCATAGAAGGCTGACCAAGCCTAGGACAAACATCGCAATATGCCAATTGAAAAAATCGGTGATCAGACTGATGATAACCCTTCCTGCAAAACCGCCTACCGCAGTGCCTGCCACATAGAATCCCATGACCTGCCCGATGCTGCGCGGTTCGATCTCCTCGTTGAGATAAGTCATGGCGATGGCCGGAAAGCCCGCAAGGCTGACGCCTTCGAGCAGCCTGGCGGCCAGCAGCAGATGAAAGTTCGTGCTGAACGAAGAAGCCATAGCCAGCACGGATGTAACGAACAGCGACACGCTCATGACGCCTCTGCGCCCCCAGGCATTAGACAGCAGGGAGACAAACAGCATGGTGACCGCTAATGTAATCGTTGAGAAAGAAATGATGAAACTGGCACTGGAAGGGGACACGTGGAATTCCTTCGTAAACGTGCCGATCAAAGGCTGCGGGCTGTACAGGATCGCAAAAGTGACCAGACTGCCCAATAGCATGCTGACCAGTACCCGGAAATAGGCACGGGTACCGATTTGAATGTACTGCACGGTAAACGCCTCTCTTTATTAAGTTCTGTAAACTCCTCTTTCGGTGACGTCCCTAAGTATACGCCTGGTTCGCTTATGTTGTATAATGAATTAAAATTATCAAATTAATGCCTCTGGGTTATGAGGGATTGGGAAGAGGGCAGGCAACCATGGAATGGCAGCAGCTGGAGTATTTCCGCGTCGTGGCCAGGCTGGAGCATTTCATCAAATCGGCGGAGCAGCTGGCTATTTCCCAGCCGGCGCTGAGCCGGTCGATGACGAAGCTGGAAAAAGAGCTTGGGGTACAGCTGTTTGACCGGCATGGCCGATCCGTTCAGCTGAATGAAACAGGAAAGCTGTTTTTGGCTAGAGTAGAGCGGGCTATGCAGGAGATTGAGGATGGGATCGAAGAGATCCGGCAGTTCCACGATCCGTTTGCTGGCAAGGTCTCGATTGCATTTTTGATGTCATTTGGCGTTCACATGCTGCCGGATGTCATCGCAAGCTTCAACCGCAAATATCCGGACGTTGAATTCGCGCTGTATCAAAACCCGACGACGGTTATTCTGCCGAAATTGCTGCGAAGCGAGGTGGACCTGTGCATTATCGGTCCATTCGGCGAAGAGCCCGGTGTCGTCTGGCACAAGCTCGTTGAGGAAGAAATGTACGTCTACGTGCCTGCGGATCACCGGCTTGCGGAACGTGAATCGATCCGGCTGGAAGAGGTAGCGGGCGAACCGTTTATATCCTTTAAGCCGGGTTATGGCGTCCGGACGCTGATGGAACGGTTTTGCGGTGAAGCCGGTTTTGAGCCGAACATCCGGTTTGAGGGCGATGATATTATGACGGCCGCAGGGCTTGTCTCCGCAGGACTTGGAGTTACGATCATCCCGGCTTTTTCGGGTATTGAACATGGAAAGGTCAAGCGGCTGCGCGTGACGGAGCCTTACTGCCGGAGGGAAATTGGACTGGCCTGGGTCGAGGACCGGAAGCTTCCTCCTTCCGCCGACCTGTTTCGCTCATTTATTATCGAGTATTTTCGTGGCCAAGGCGAACTGTAGAATGCCCCTATTCTGAGAAAATAACTACAAGGTACGCAGATTGAAAGCCTGGATATTCAGGCTTTTTCTCTTATCAAATGACCCGTTTTCAAGGGAACAAGACTGGGATTAGCGAAGGTCAATTTTTTTATTTAAGTATTTACTTTATTAAGGAAATGGTTTATTATAACAACAGAGAGAGCTGAACCATCTTTTACCTGATGATCCTTGGGTTCACCAACGTAACAGTCCAGATAACTACATGAACAAACTAAACTTCGCTCAACACAGAGGCAGACCGCCGCAGGGCGGATTCGAGAAGAGGGAGGGGAGACAGCTTCATCTTATGGCAAATGATACGTTTTCCGCACTGGCAGATCCAACACGTCGCGGCATCCTCGAATTGCTGGCCGGGAATCCCGAACTATCCGCCACACAGATCTACGAACGTTTTGATGTAAGCCCGCAGGCCATTTCTCAGCATCTGAAAATCCTTCGGGAAACGCAGCTCGTCCGGGTTGAGAAAAGGGCGCAGCAGCGCATCTACTCGTTGAACATCGATCCGGTCAAAGAACTCGAGCATTGGGCACAAGCCATCCGGCAGCAGTGGGATGGAAGACTTAATGCCATGGACCGTGTGCTCGCTGAAGAGATGGCCAAACGAAAAGCCAATCAGGCGAATCATGAAAATAAAGGAGAATGAATAAATGAATCATCATGCCAGCAAGCAGGAGCTCGTCATTACCCGTGTGTTTGATTATCCGGTCGATTTGGTCTGGGATGCCTGGACGGATCCGAGCCTGGTCATGAAATGGTGGGGGCCTGCCCATTTCAGCTCACCATCGTGCAAGATCGATCTTCGCGAAGGGGGAAGCTACCTGTTCTGCATGCGCGCACCGGAATCCTTCGGCGGGCAGGATTATTACTCTGCGGGAGTGTACAAACGAATCGTTCCGCAGCAGCGTCTTGAATTTACACAGGTTCTGGCCGATGCGGAAGGAAACGCAGTTAAGCCTTCCGATGTCGGCATGCCGGAGGACTTCCCGGCTGTGGTCGATTTCGTCATTGATTTCATCTCGAAGGGCGAACAAACCGAGCTGATCATCAGGGAGTCCAACTGGAGCCCGGGTCCAATGGCCGACAACGCGGTTACGGGCATGAACCAGTCTCTCGACAAACTTGCCGCAAGTTTGACTTAACTATGCTTTCACACATTCAGGAAACGATATATAGAAGAAAAAAACGCCCCAGATTCGTATCTGGAGCGTTTTTTGTGCTGCAATGCCTTCTTGCGGCATGTTGATGAACATCAGCTTTCGCGAATCCAAACCGTCATTTCGCCAGGTTCCCGGTTGCCCCATAGCGTATACGGGACGGCCCGGAGGCGCTGCTGTTCCAGCTGCGGCCGCGACGTGCTGTAGAGATCGTTCGGCGCTTCCGCCGGCGTGCCGGTTCGAAGGCCATCCGCCTCGATTACGGCGACACCTCCGCGCCATTCGTCCATGACGACCTGCAGCTCTGCATCTGCCGGCAGACTTAGAGAAGCGAGCGTGGCTCCGTTGTCGGTCTCCTCCAGGCAGTAGACGAGCGGGCCGCGCTGCAGCGCAACCTTTCCGCTGCTGGCGCGCAGGTTCGGGTGGGCGTAGATCCGCCGTGGCTGCATATCAAGCTCAAGCTCAACTACGTCACCGGCCTGCCAGTCCCGGCGAATATAGGCATAGCCGTCACGCAGCTCGTACTGGGCAGGCTGGCCATTCACGCGGATCGCGCTTGCGGCAGACCAGCCGGGAAGACGAAGTGCGATCGTGAAGTCACCCGCGCCATCCGCTTCCTGCACGTTCAGGCGAACCTTGCCTTCCCAAGGCAAACGGCTCTCCATGTCCAGCTGAACGCTGCGGCCGGCCGCCTCGTGGCTGATTTGGCTGCCAATATACAGATGCACAAAGAGTGCCTCGTCGCTCGCCGAATAAATGTAATGACCGAGCGAGGACAAGAGGCGTGACACGTTTGGCGGGCAGCAGGCGCAGCCGTACCATTTTTGCCGGACCGGCTTGATGTGACGCTTGCCTGGATTGCCTTCGCTGGCCGCCGGCCACACTTCCATCGGGTTCACGTAAAAATAATGCTTGCCGTCGCCGGCAATCCCCGCGGTTACGGTGTTATACAGCGCACGCTCCATCACATCGGCGTATTCGCCCTTCACTTCATTCTGAAGCAGCCGCTGGGCAAAAAAGATCAGGCCGATCGATGCGCAGGTTTCGCTGTAGTTTGTGTCGTTCGGCAGGTCGTAATCAAACGTAAAAGCCTCACCGTGATGCGTGGACCCGATACTGCCTGTGACATACATTTGCTTTTGCACAATGTTGTCCCACAAGCGGCGGCAGGCTTCCAGCAAAGCGTTGTCTCCCTTAAGGAGAGCCAGGTCGGCCATGGCCGTATACATATAGACGGCTCTTACCGCATGGCCTGTCGCGACTTCGTGTTCCCTCACCGGCTTATGCGCCTGGTGGTAGGCAAGATTTACAGGACCCTTCTGAACGACACCGGGTGCCCAGTGCGAAATCCGGCCCCGCCGTTCAAATTCCTCCTCAAAGAAATTCGGCTCCTTCCCGCGTTCATCGATCAAAAAGCCGGCTAGATTCAGGTATCTAACTTCGCCTGTAGCATGGTACAGCTTGACCAGGGCAAGCTCAATTTCCTGGTGACCGTCGTAACCCCGGATTTTGCCTTCTTCCGGCCCAAAACGGTCATCGATATGGTCGGCAATCTTGCGCGCAATGTCGAGAAGCTCGGTTTTGCCTGTTCCGTAAAAATAGGCGACCGCTGCTTCGATCAGGTGGCCGGCCGTATACATTTCGTGGCAGTCCATCAGATTGGTCCAGCGCTGATCGAGCTTGTCAATCGTAAAATATGTGTTCAGGTAACCATCTTCCTGCTGTGCGGCTCCGATCAGTTCGATCGCTTCGTCGGCGACTTTTTCCAGATCGGAGTCTGGGGATTGGGCGAGCGAATACCCGACCGCTTCCAGCCATTTGTACAGGTCGGTGTCCTGAAACACGAATCCGGCAAAGCTTCCTTCCTCGAGTCCTGCGGCAATCCGGAAGTTGCGGATCGCATGGCTGGGTTCAGCATCGGGAACACGGTCATTCAGGGCTTCCCACTGGTAGGGAATCACGGTATGCTTGATAAGATCCACATGATTGGACCAATAGGAATCGGTGATGCGGACGGATTTCAAATCAAGCGGCTGTGGATGGGTTGGCGCATTTTTGGTAGACAAGTTTTCGTTCACTCCTAACATCATCATCTGCAGCTTTATCATATCGAATCAAGCCAAGGATTGTCGGTAGTGGAACGTGCATAAAAAGTGTCATTAGCCCACTAAATTGATTTTTACAGTCGAGCAGGAGGATTGTCATGCTGCCTATTTATCTACAACAACCTTACAAGCTCCAAATGGGTGGACAATTTGTCAGCGATGAGGACTGGTCCCATATGGAACGGACCATTTCCGATTATGAGCTGATTATCGGTGTTGCGGGGGTGGTCTTTCTCGAAGCCGGCGGCCAGCTGTACGAAGTGAAGGCAGGAGACATGCTGCTGCTGCGGCCGGGTGAGAAGCATCGTGGATACAGGCTGTCTTCCCCCGGCGTTTCATTTTACTGGTTTCATTTTTTGCTTCCTCCGGAGACGGGCGGAGAGCCGGACGGGGCCATACCTCATTATGCGCACTGCCCGGAACCGAGCCGCGTTCACATTTTGGCCAGGCAGCTTCTGCACGCGGCGAGCGGGGGATACCGGCTGAAGCAGGCGGGGGACTATTTTCTGACGTCGCTGCTGATTGAATTGGCGGAGCAGCTGCAGGATGCGGGCGCATCTGAAGCGATGGACCCCCGGCTGTCGGAGCTGCTGGAATGGACCCGGCTGCATGCCCTCGAGAGGCATATGTCCGTCGACCGGGTCGCGATGCACATGGGGTATAACCGCAACTATTTGTCCCGGATGTTCAAGCAGAGATTCGGTACGGGGCTCAGGGATTATATTCACCGGATCCGGCTGGAAGCGGCAAGGGAGCTGCTTGTGTCGAGCAAGCTGCATATCAAGGAAATTGCGGACAGGGTCGGCATCGAAGACGACAAGCAGTTTATTAAATGGTTCAAGCGTCTCTCCGGCGTTACACCGACGGAGTACCGTCAGGCGTTTTCGGCAACGCGTCTGAACAAGACGTAGGGATCGATGACATCGGTCCCCTGGATGCCGGCAAATCGGGCTTCACGGGGAAAATGATTCTTCCGGACTCTGTTTTTTTGGGTAACACAAACTATATGGCCCTTTTGGCCGTGTCTGCATCCGGATCATCCGTACGAATAGAGGTGCATGTAATGCTTTAGTACCTCCCAAAAATACATCCTGGGTAAGTCGAGACTCCCATTTGAATCGTGCTATCATTTTTTTAGACCGTTGTTTGCAAGCTGCCGAACATCGTGAACGACGGCCTTCAGAAGAACCTGCATAAGTATATGCAGCAGAATTTGCACACGATTGCACGATACTTGAGGAAAGGATTTGAACTCGATGATCCAGGAAAAATACGCCAACATGCTGAACATGGCCGAGGTTTCGACCCCGGACCGAATGTTATATCCCTTTGATATCCTCCGCCAGCTTAGACAAGAAACGCCAGTGCGCTACGACAGCAGCCGAAACTGCTGGGACGTCTTCCGCTATGAAGATGTGCAGCGCATTTTGAAGGATCCGAAAACATTCTCCTCTCAGCGTGGAGCAGGCGCGGGCGGTTCCATTCTGTTTATGGATCCGCCCAAGCATAAGCAAATGCGCGACCTGGTCAGCAAAGCGTTTACGCCCAAGGCGATTCAAGAGCTGACCCCCCGTATCCAGTCCATCGCCGAGCAGCTGCTCGATTCGGTAACGGATGGAGCCATGGACATTTCCGGCGAATTCGCCACTCCGCTGCCGGTCATCGTCATTGCCGAACTGCTGGGTGCTCCGAAGGAAGACCGGAACAAGTTCAAGCACTGGTCCGATATTCTCGTGGAAAGTGCCGACGACCTCACCGACGAAGCATTCCAGCGGATTACCGACAAGCGGATGAAAGCGATGGGAGAGCTGTCCGAGTATTTTAAAGGAATTATGGCGCAGCGGGCTGAAGAGCCGCAGGAAGATCTCGTAACTGCGCTGCTGAACGCTGAAATCGAAGGAGAGAAGCTGTCGGAAAGGGATATTATCAGCTTCTGCGTGCTGCTGCTGGCTGCCGGAAACGAGACGACGACAAACCTGATCACCAATGGCGTGCGCGTGCTGACCGAAAGACCGGAGCTGCAGGAGCAGCTGTATCAAGCGCCGGACCTCATCCCTTCCTTTATAGAAGAAGTATTGCGCTATTACCCGCCGATCATCGCGATCGGACGCAAAGCCGCGGAGACGGTACAAATCGGAGAGCATACGATTGAGCAGGGAGCGCAGGTCATTTCCTGGGTTGGGGCCGCCAACCGCGACGAGTCCCGGTTCGACGACCCGGACGGCTTCCGTCTGGACCGCAAACCGAACCCGCATATGACGTTCGGCTTCGGTATCCACTTCTGTCTTGGGGCTCCACTGGCCAGGCTGGAAGGGAAAATTGCGATTCAGGCGCTCCTCGATAGATTCAAGGATCTGCGCAGAGCCGCGGACGCTGAACTCCAGCCGATCCAAAGCTCCTTTGTCTTCGGCGTCAAACATTATCCGATCGCGATGAGCCGCAGATAGAGTCAGGTATCCTTAGGAGTGCTCCTTGATTATTTCATAGAGCATAACCGGCATGGGGAACTGACAGATTGCATTTTCGGGAGCTGTCCATATTTCTTGGAGGCTCCCGGATATGCTAGAATAGAAAATAGCAGCTTGTACATAAGCATGATGATCTAAGGCATCCCTTTACTGCGATGGTTCCAGGAACAGCATTTGCAGGGAAGAACGGATGCTTTTTTGCGTAAGCCCGCCGGGATGATCATTTCGTTTTACCGAAGTATAAGGAGTTGAGCGCCCGTGGAAAGGCAAGTCGAAGAATTGTGGCACCAGGTCCTGTCCATGATTCAAAAGAAGATCAGCAAGCCCAGCTATGATACGTGGCTGAAATCGACGAAGGCCGTCAGTCTGCAGGATAACGTCCTGACGATCAGCACGCCCAACACGTTTACGCAGGAATGGCTGGAGAATCGGTATACCAAGCTCATTTTGACAGCGGTTCGCGAATGCATGGATACTCAGCCGGAGCTTCATATCATTACCCAGGATGAGCTGGAGACCGAGAGAAGATCCGCATTACCCGAACCGGCTGCCCTCATAGAGGATAATATCCTGAACGATCCAGCTTTTGCCGCCATGCTGAACCCAAAATACACCTTCGATACGTTCGTCGTCGGACTCGGCAACCGTTTTGCCCATGCAGCTGCACTGGCTGTAGCGGAGGCGCCGGGCAAGGCGTATAACCCGCTGTTTTTGTACGGCGGCGTCGGCCTGGGGAAAACCCACTTGATGCAGGCGATCGGCCACTATGTGCTGGAGCACAATCCGCAGGCGAAGGTGCTCTATTTATCCTCCGAAAAGTTCACCAACCAGTTTATCAATGCCATCATGAACAACCGCGGCGAAGCTTTCCGTAACAAGTACCGCAACATCGACGTGCTTCTGATCGACGACATCCAGTTTATCGCCGGCAAGGAGCAGACACAGGAAGAATTTTTTCATACCTTCAACGCCCTTAAAGAAATGGGGAAGGCGATCATCATTTCCAGCGACCGTCCGCCCAAGGAAATCCCCACCCTGGAGGAACGGCTGCGTTCCCGCTTTGAATGGGGACTCATCACGGATATTCAGCCCCCGGATCTGGAGACCCGGATCGCTATTCTGCGCAAGAAGGCGAAAGCGGAGCATCTTGACATTCCGAACGAAGCGATGGTATACATCGCCAGCCATATTCATACGAACGTACGTGAGCTCGAAGGGGCTCTCATCCGCGTCATCGCTTATTCCTCGCTCGTGAACCAGGACATCACCGTGCATATGACAGCCGAAGCATTAAAAAATATGATTTCACAGTCGCGTCCCCAAATGATCTCGATCCAGGACATCCAGGAGCGGGTGGGAGATTATTATGGTCTGCGCATCGAGGATTTTAAAGCACGGAAACGGACAAGAGCCGTAGCTTTTCCCCGGCAAATCGCCATGTATCTGTCCAGGGAGCTGACCGATTACTCGCTGCCCAAAATCGGGGAAGCTTTTGGCGGCAGGGACCATACGACCGTCATCCACGCCCATGAAAAAATCGCCTCGGTTATTCGTGAAGACCAGGAGATTCATCAAATCGTAAGCCGGTTGTCCGAGAACATTAAAAGCCGCATCCAACCGCGAGTGTAGCCTGTTATTTTTTATACCCGTATAATCTGAACCTGTCTGCCTCATACCCTCCTTGGTAAGATAACGGCATAAACCATCTACCAGGGAGGTTCTTTATATGAAATCCATCGTCATTGAAAGAGCGGGCGGAACAGAAGTGCTTAAGGTCAGGGAAATGCCGGATCTTGCTCCAAGATACGGGGAAATGATCGTGGATGTGGCGTATGCAGGCGTCGGGCTCGTGGATATTTTGATCCGCAAAGGCGGGTTTACGGAGCTGTTTCCGTTTCCGGTGATTCCGGGGCTTGAGGTGTCCGGATTCGTCCGCTCAATCGGGGACGGCGTTGAAGGGTTCCGGATCGGCCAGCCGGTCGCTTCCATGAAGCTGCTTGAGCTTGGCGGATACGCTACTCAGGCCAGAGTGACGCCGCAGCTTACGGTTCCGCTCGATTCGCTCGAGGGAGATCTCGATATGGCCGAGGCGGCAGCCTCCATCGTCAACTTGACGACTGCTTACTTCGCGGTCAAACAGGTGAACCGGATAAGGCAGGGGGACACGGTGCTGGTTCACGCCGCCGCAGGCGGACTCGGCAGCTTTCTGGGGCAAATCGCCAAACGGTTTGGCGCTGGGAAGGTGCTGGGGACGGTAGGTTCGCCGGATAAAATCAAACTGGCCGCACCACTCGGATACGACGAACTGCTGCTGCGCTCCGATTTTGTGAGCGAAGTGAAGCGGATCGCGGGAGTACAGGGAGTCGACGCCGTATTTGACCCGGTTGGGGGCGAGACGCGGGCACGCAGCCTCGAGCTCCTGAGACCGCTGGGACAAATCGTCGCTCTGGGCAACGCCAGCGGAGGCGAGCTGGCGCATCAGAGCAACGAGATTTGGCTCGGCAACCAGAGCATCGCCGGTTTTAACTTGGGGGCGTATGCCATGTATGATCCGGTTGGCGTTGGGCAGGCGGCCAGGGAAGCGCTGCAGCTGCTCGCCAGCAGAGAGGTCCGCTCGGAGGTGCACGGCATTTACCCGATGGAGGACGCCTCTGAGGCGCATCGTCTGCTCGAAAGCGGCCAAACGACGGGCAAACTGGTGCTGCAGATGGGCTAAGCGCGGCAGGTCTTTGCTCTGGCGTTCTATGCCACAGGTATTGTCAGACTACAGCCTATGAATAGCCCCTTGCCTGCCTGAAAGTCTGCATCTGCAACCGTATATATGAGCCTCTTGCCCGCTTGAATGCGGAGCGGAGGCTTTCTTTTACGGCGGGGTGGATGATATCATCTGAATAGTAGAGTTCATGGAACGTTGTACAACTTGGAGGTGCTGCTTCAATGATGCAAACCCGGAATCTGCTCGGGGAATTTTTGAAATCGCGCAGGGAAAAGCTTCAGCCGGCGGACGTCGGGATTAGCGGGGGATATGGCAGAAGAAGAACCCCCGGACTTCGCCGTGAAGAGGTGGCAGAAATCGCTAATGTCAGCACCACCTGGTACACATGGCTGGAGCAGGGGAGAGACGTGGCTGCTTCCAGGGAGGTCATGGAGAACATCGCCAGGGCGCTGCTCCTGTCTCCTGACGAGAAGCTGCATGTCATGCGGCTGGCGGGATTCGGCGATCTTCCGGACTGGTCCGCGCCGGCTGCCGTCCCGAAGTTGGAGCCGGGACTGCAGAAAATCATTGATCAGCTGCGCTATCCCGCCATCTTAGTCAACCGCCGGACCGAAATTATGGCTTGGAACCGCCAGGCTCCCCGGCTGTTGTATGACTTTCTGGAAGATCCGGTCATGGGCCGCAACATGGTCTGGTCCATCTTCATGAATCCGTATTTGCGGGAACGCGTCCTGAACTGGGAAGAGTTTGCCGGTTACAGCGCCGCCATTCTCCGCGCGTATCATGGCCAGTCGAAGGGGGACCCGTGGTATGAGGCGTTTGCCCAGAAGTTGTCCGAAGAAAGCCCGGAATTTGCGGCGCTCTGGGATTCACACGATGTACGGGAGAAGCAGGTACAGCCCTTCGTGCTGAACCATCCGGGCCTTGGGCCATTATCTTTTGAAATCAACACGTTTGCTCATATTAATGGCAATGAAGACCTGCACTGCTGCGTCTATTCTCCGCTGGCCGGAACCGGAACCGAGGAGAAGCTGGATCTGGACACGCAAAAAACGCCGTAGCCGGACGACCGGCTGCGGCGTTTTTAAGAGATAGGAAAGTATGAACTTCCGAGGTCAAACATCCTTATTTCGCTAGAAAAACTTCCTCTAAAAGCGGCTTGTCTCCTTTGAATGTACGTCGATTGGCTACATCGAACGGCTACATCGTGTGAATCCGGGCGGCAGTCCCGATACTTAAATGCTCTTGATCCAGCTGATGGCAGCGGGCCGTTACGGCAAAAGCACCGATCGAAAAAGCCAGTGCCGCCCACGGTAAATAGGCCAAACCGATGCTGTCGACGACCAGGCTGCCGAGCAGGGAGCCACAGGCGATGCCAAGGTTGGAGGCCACCGGCATCAGGGTGGAAGCGAAGTCCTTGGACCCGCCGGCCGATGCGTCGGCGAGATCGATTAGATACAGCTGAACGGCGGCGCTCAGGGCGTAGGAGAACAAGGCGATGAGCATCAGGCAGAGAACGGCTGCCCAGGTGAAGCTCAGGGTCAAGGCAAGGGCCAGCATCATCAGGCTCTGAACGATAAATACGATTTTGAGCTTGGACCTCGAATCCCCTTCGGCTACCTTGGCTCCGATCCAATTGCTCAGGATGGTCAGGCCGCCATAACCGAGCAGCACAGCGCTTGTCCACTGCTTCGGAATGCCGAGCACGTTCTCAAGAATAGGTGTGATATAAGTATAGACGATAAAGACCGAGCCCACGCCGAGCACCGGAATCAAGAAAGCCATCCGGATGCGGCGGTTTGCGAACAAGGCGAACTGCTGTTTCATGGAGCTGACGCTGACGGTATCGCTTTTCGGCAGAACCGATGCGATGATGAACAGCGGAATGATGCCCACCGCGGAGGTGACGATGAATGCCGCCCGCCATCCGAGCAGCTGGCCGATATAGGTGCCGACCGGCACGCCCAGGACGTTGGCGATCGAGAAGCCGCCGATGATCCATGCGACGGCGCCTGCTCGGCGGGAAGCCTGGATGTGTTCGCTGGCCGCGGCAATGGACAGTGACAAGGTCAACCCGCACAAAATGGCTGTGATGACCCGGATCACAAACATCAGGGCGAAATTGCCGGCGAAAATCGTAAGGGCGTTCAGCACGAGCAGGGCAGCATAGCCCGACAATATGGTCACATGCCGGGGGATGCGTCCCAAGAGGCTGACGGCAAACGGTGTGCCGACCGCATAAGCGATGGCGAAGCTGGATACGAGGATGCCGGCGGCCGCCAGGGATACGCCCAAACTGACGCTGATGTCCTTCAGCAGGCCGACGATAACGTATTCGGTCGTCCCCAGCACGAACGCGGCAAAAGTGAAGGCAAAGATCAGAATGGTTTCTTTTTTAGTTGTCATGGTTCTCTCTTCTCCTGGATGTCTGTTTTTTTCTTTGATCTTACAGGATGAAAGGCTTTTCAAGTCAATAAAAAAATTGTCGAACGGTGCGGTGGGCTGAAGGAGCCTCGCTTAAAAGCATGGTATAATGAAAGGAAAAAGCAGGTGGACGGAATTGACGAATCATACATCCAGACCTTGGCGCGCCGATAAGCTGTCGCGTTTAGGTTCCTCTATTTTTGCGGAGGTGGCTGTTTGGAAGAAAGAAGCCGAAATGGCCGGTCGTGACCTGATCGACTTAAGCATCGGCAGCCCGGATCTCGGACCCACGGATGCGGTGCGCCGCGCCCTAAGCGAAGCTGTGCTTGACGAAAAAAACTATACATATCCCGGCTCGGCGGGCAGCGATGCGTTCCGGGAGAAATGTGCCGCATGGATGGAGCATCGCTTCAATGTGCGCCTGGATCCGAAGGCGGAAGTGCTGTCCCTCATGGGTTCGCAGGACGGGCTGGCGCATTTGGCCCAGGCGATCTGCAATCCCGGCGATCTCGCGATCGTCCCGAATCCGGGATATCCGATTTATGCCGGTTCGCTGGCCATTGCAGACGTGAAGGCATATGAATTGCCGCTTCGGGAGGAGCATGATTTCCTGCCCGATTTGGAGAGCATCCCGGACGAAATTTGGGAGCAGGCGGTATTTATCCTATTGAACTTCCCAGGTAATCCGATTGCGGCAACGGCGGACCGGCCGTACTTTGAACGGCTTGTCGCCTTGGCTCGAAAATGGAACGTGTTGATCGTCCATGACCTGGCCTATTCGGAAATGGGCTTTGACGGTTACCGGCCGCCCAGCATTCTGGAAACCCCAGGTGCAATCGAAACGGCCGTCGAGTTCCATTCGTTCTCCAAGAGCTTTAATATGGCGGGCTGCCGGATCGGATTTCTGGCCGGGAACCGCGATGTCCTCGCTTCGCTGTTGGAGCTGAAGAACAACATCGATTACGGCGTCTTCGGACCGATCCAGACGGCGGCGATCGCTGCGCTGGAGCAGGCGATGGCCCCCTCTCAGTCCACTGCCGGGGTGGCCGGTTTGTACGAACGCCGCCGGGACGCGCTGATCGATGCGCTCGCGCGGGTGGGCTGGGCCGTACCCAAGCCGAAGGCGACGATGTTTGCCTGGGCGAAGCTGCCGGCAGCTTTCCTGGAAAGCGCTGAGCACTGGAGCTCCCGGCAGTTCGCCCGGGAACTGCTGCTGGAAACAGGGGTGGCCGTGATCCCCGGGGACGGATTTGGTTCGGAAGGGGAAGGTTATGTGCGGATCGCCCTTGTTCAGGAGGAGGCGCGTCTGCGTGAAGCGGCCGCGCGGATCGGACAATTTATAACGATGCACGGAAACGCAAAATAGCATGTGACATACCTGTCTCTATGACAGAACAACCCTGCTCTTGTGAGCAGGGTTTATTTGTTTATTAATTAAAAACAAAAATTGATTTTTAATTCCTACTTGACAGGTGAGAATAATTGGTTTAATCTTACGTCAAGGAAATCGATTAACATTCATTTAATGAGTAGTCATTATTTTAACATTAAACTAAATATCAGCCGATTGGTCCACCAAAGGCTCCTGTAATCCATACCGCTTCTTGCGGTGATGGCATTCGGGGGCCTTTTTGTATATCAACAGACACGTTGATGCGGATGGCCGCTACTCCATGGGGAGAGCGAGGTGGTGGTTGATGAATGGTGAAAGGAGAGATATGGAAGAGAAGCAGTGGCTTCTGATGGAGGAAGCCGATTGGCATTTTCGTAGGCTGGTTCGGAGATTCGTCAAGGAACGTGACAAAGTATCGATTGAAGGCGTGTCCCTTCCCGGGATGCTCGTGCTGAACGCGATTCTGCATGAAGGCGAGCAGAAGCTTGGGGATCTGGCCGAACGGCTGGATTTCACCACAGGCGCGGTGACCGCGGTTTGCGACAAGCTGGAATCGCTCGGCTTCGCGCAGCGAAAGCGCCTGGAGACCGACCGCAGATCCGTTGTCCTGGACATTACGGATAAGGGCAGGGACATGCTTGCACGCAACCGGGACGCAGGTACATACATGATTGAACGCATCTTTGGAGGCTTTACGGCCAAGGAACTAGAGGAACAAATCGTAAATTTCAAAAGACTCTACGGGCATTTGGAAGGCTTTGCCGACGCCGTGCTGAAGCAGGCGCATCTGCCGGAGAACGCCGAGGAGCCGCCTCCCGGCCACCGGAAGGCAGCGCAGAGACCGAACCGATTTATTTCATATTAAAATCATTGTGAGCAGGGAAGGGAGAACAGATCATATGGGACATCCAACCATTTATCCGACAGGAACGACCGTTTACCAACCAGGAAAGGCATGGAGCGGTTACACCATCTACCAGGCAGCTGACACCGGGGCACTGCTGATCGACATGAACGGCAGAGAAGTGCATTTGTGGAAGGGGCTGCGCGGTTTCCCGAACAAAATATTCCCTGGAGGATATGTGCTGGGCAGCACTGCCGAGCGGGATCCCAAATATGGTTTCCAGGATGAAGCCAATCTGGTACAGGTTGATTGGGACGGCAATGTCGTCTGGAAATTCGACCGGTACGAATGGATCGAGGATCCGGGTCATCCCGCGCAGTGGATGGCACGCCAGCATCATGATTACCAGCGGGAAGGCAATCCGGTCGGATATTATGTGCCTGGAGCCGATCCGAAAGTCGGTTCAGGCAATACGATCATTCTCGCGCATAAAAACGTCAACCGTCCGGAAATTTCGGACGTCGAGCTGCTGGACGACATGATCATCGAAGTGGATTGGGAGGGCAATGTCGTCTGGGAATGGGCCGTCAGCGATCACTTTGAAGAGCTTGGATTTGACGAAGCGGCGAAGGAGGCGCTGTACCGGGACCCGAATACCCGGGCGTTCGGCACCCATTCCGGAGACTGGATGCATATCAACTCCGTCTCGGTGCTCGGTCCGAATAAGCACTATGATGCAGGAGACGAGCGCTTTCATCCGGATAATCTGATTTGGGACGCGCGGGAATCCAACATTATCGCGATCATCGATAAACGGACCGGGAACATCGTATGGAAGCTCGGCCCGGACTATTCCGGAGAAGACACCAAACATATCGGCTGGATTATCGGCCAGCACCATGCCCATCTGATTCCGAAGGGACTGCCGGGAGAGGGCAATATTCTGGTATTCGATAACGGAGGCTGGGGCGGCTATGGCAGCCCGAACCCCGAATCGCCGGATGGCGTCAAGGTGGCGCGCCGCGATCATTCCCGGATTCTGGAGATTCATCCGATTACGCTGGAGATCGAATGGCAGTACACGCCGACCGAAGCCGGATTCCAGGCGCCATTGGACTCTTATCGCTTTTACAGCCCTTATATCAGCTCGGCGCAGCGGCTGCCTAACGGCAATACGCTGATTACCGAAGGAGCGGACGGAAGAATTTTTGAAGTCACGCGGGAGCATGAACTGGTGTGGGAATACATCTCTCCTTATAAAAACTCCAGAGACGCAAATATGGTTTACCGCGCTTACCGTGTACCTTATGAATGGATTCCGCAGCTGGAGAAGCCGGTGGAGACGGAAATCGCTCCGCTTGATGTAGCCGATTACCGGCTGCCGGGTGCGGCACCGCGTGGAGCCGTGACCGCAGTCGAAGTTGAGGGTACCGTATCCTATGGCGATGGAGCCTTCTGCGTAGCGACCACGGACGAAGTCGTCAGGAAGGAACGGGATCAAGATGAGTAGGCATGTGTTTCGACGCATCAGCATAATGACCGCTGCCGTCCTGCTGGTTTCTGTGCTGCTCACCGCATGCGGAACCGCCTCGGGAAAAGACAGCGGGCACCAGCTTAAGGTGAAAATCGCCGATATTTCCACCAACCCGATTTTCCGGGTCGCCGTAAAAAAAGGATTTTTCGAAAAACATGGCATTGATGCGGAGCTGGTCAACTTTGCCACGCCAGCCGAAGGGGTCAACGCCCTGTTCATCAAGCAGGTGGATATTGCCTTTGGCGCAGACTTCCCGTTGTTGAATGCCGTCAGCAAAGGCGACTATGCGATCTTCGCTTCTTCCGGAACGGCAACGGATCTGAGCGCAAGCGAATGGAAAATGTTCGCCCGTAAAGAGATTGCCGGCCCCGCCGACCTGAAGGGCAAGAAACTGAGCTACTCGCGCGGAACGTTCATTCCTTATTTGTGGGACGTTTATTTGCAGCAAAACGGCATTGCCTTGAAAGACGTCACGCTGGTCGGGCAGGGAGGATTTGACGAAACGTATGTGGCGCTGAAAAAGGGCGAGATCGACGCGGCCTGGGTGTACGGCTCGGTGCTGAACGACAAGTTCGCCGCGCTGTCCGAAGCGCATGAGCTGTCGGATATGTCCCAGACGCCTGTCCGGCTCGGTACAGGTCTGATCGCCGGCACCAAACTGATCCAGGACCACCCGGATGAATTGGTCCAACTACTGAAGGCGCTTGACGAAACCTCCGACTACGTCCAGGCACATCCAGACGAAACGGCCGACATTATGTATGACGAAGTGAAGCAGCCGAAAGAGGCCACGCTTAAGGATCTGCCGAAAAATCCGTGGAAGATCGGCTTCACCCAGCAGGCTTACGACGGGCTAGCCGGCCAGAAAAAATATATGGTGGAAACAGGCATTATTGAAAAGGATTTTAACCTGAACGACAAGCTGAATTTGGACCTGGTGCGCAAAGCGTTCCCGGACCGCGTGATTGAGTTGAAATAAGGAGGCTGGGATGATGGGGGCAGTAACCAGACCAAACGAGATTTATATTGAGCGCTTGAATAAAAGCTATAGTCAACAGCAGACGGCAGGCGATCTGCATTATATTATTCAGGATGTCGATCTGGTCGTGAAGGGAGGAGAATTTTTCGTTCTCCTCGGCCCTAGCGGCTGCGGCAAGTCGACGCTGCTCAGCCTGATCGCCGGGTTCGTGTCGAAAACCTCGGGGCATTTGCGGGTGGGCGAGAAAGAGGTGGATCGGCCAGGTCAGGATCGGGCCGTCGTCTTCCAGCAGGCCGATTCCTCGCTCTTCCCTTGGCTGACCGTCAGGGAGAACGTGGAGTTCGGCCTGCGGATGAAGCGCATTCCCGCCGCCCGGCGCAAGGAAATCTCCGATCGTTTTATCGGCATGGTTGGGCTCAAAGGGCATGAAAATAAATTCCCCCGCGAGCTCTCCGGCGGGATGAAGCAGCGGGTGCAGCTTGCGCGGGTGCTGTCCAACGATCCCGGGATTCTGCTGATGGATGAGCCGTTCGGCGCGCTCGACGCGATGACCAGACGAACGATGCAGCGCGAACTGGTAAAGATTTGGCAGGAAACCGACAAGACGGTGATTTTCGTTACCCACGACATACAGGAAGCGCTGCTACTAGGCGGTAAGATCGGTATTATGTCCGCCGGACCCTCTTCGCGGATCACCGATATTTACGAGGTGCCGCTGGCGTACCCGAGAGATTTGGCCGCGCCTGAATTCCATGACCTGTACAACCGCATTCAGGCCCATTTTGACGAATAGAATCCGATCGGAGGAATCACCATGAGCAAGAAAATAAAGAAAGGACCGCTTCAAGTGCTGTTCTGGATCGCTTTGATCGTCATCTGGCAGCTGGTCTCGCTCGTATACGGGCCGGAGATTCTGCCTGGGCCGATTTACACGGCGAAAGGCGGATATGAACTGCTGATGGACGGCACCCTTCTGCAGTACATTGGCATCAGCGCCTATCGAGTCCTTCTCGGATGGACGCTCGGCAGTTTGGTGGCGGTGCCTATCGGGATCATTATCGGTAAGGTCGGATTCATCCGAACCTTCGCTGAGCCGTTTTTGAACTTTATCCGGTTTATTCCGCCGATCGCATTCATCACGCTGTTCCTGGTCTGGTTCGGCATCGGCGAGACGTCCAAAGTTATGCTGATCATGTACGCCACATTTTTTATCGTCATTCTGAATACGTTCACCGGCGTTCTCTCCGTCGAGGAGGATAAAATTCGTTCAGCCCGCAGCATGGGAGCCTCCGAATGGCAGATCGTCGTTCATGTCATCATCCCGGCAACGGTTCCGTACATCTTTACCGGCATCCGGCTGGCCATGGGCACATCCTTTATGGCCATCATCGGAGCCGAAATGATCGCCTCCAATGAGGGAGTCGGGTATCTGATCTGGAACTCGCGCCTGTTTTTCCGGACGGATTGGATTTTCGTAGGTCTGATTTGCTTAGGGCTAATGGGCTTCCTGACGGATCGCGCAGTTGGACTGCTCGGGCGCAGGCTGCTTGCGAGATATGGCGTGGTGAGCACGACGTCCTTGAAGCGGTAGGAGGCAGGACAGCGAAGTCAAAGGACAAACCATTTAAATATCATCGTAAAACGAGGCGAACCGCAGCGGCGGTCCGTCTCTTTGGTTTATCACCGCTCAGCAAGGGGAAGCGAATTGCATTTCGCTTCGTTATCCCCTATACTTCTTAGATAGTGATCAATTACTTACTAATCTGCGTCATGAAAAGGAGTTGCGCCATGGCAAGAGATGCGTCTACTTCGGTCAACCGAAGAACAGATATTATATCGGCCGCCATCGAGGTTTTTGCCGAAACGGGCTATTACCGGGCCACCACGGCACAGGTTGCACAGCGGGCCCACATATCGCAGCCTTACGTCTTTCGTTTTTTCTCAACGAAGGAAGCGCTGCTGCTTGCGGCTCTGGAAGTGTCCTGGTCCCGGATGATCGAGTCGTTTCAGCAAGTCGTGAAGTCGGCGTCGCCGGAGCGGCTTGAAGCGGAGCTGATTACGGAATACGAGAAAATCATGGAGAACCACCGGAACGAAATTCTGCTGCAGATGCAGTCCCAAACGATTCAGGAAGAAGCGATCCAGGAAGCGATGAGAAACGGATTCCGGGAGGTTCGTCAAATCGTACTGCAGGCATTTCGCGAGGCGGGGATTCCACATCCCGAAGAAAGAACGATGCTCTTTTTGGCCAGAGGGATGCTGTGCAACGTAGCGGATGCGATCAGTTTGCCCGAATTAAAAGAAAGATAAGGGGACGAGAGAGAGGTCTCCTTATCGAAATGGATTTTTTTTCATGATTAGTTATTGACCAATCACTAACTGAATGTTATGATGAGTTCAAATTAGTGATTGATCAATCACAATACAAAACAGAGAGGACGATTTCATTATGACGATAAACAAAGCGATGGTGGTTGGAGCAACGGGCGGAACAGGTGCAGCCATTACAGAGGAATTGGTAAAGCGGGGAATTCCTACGATTGCGTTCGGAAGATCACGCCAAAAGCTGGAGCAGCTCGCCGGCAGATTGGGAAACCCGGTGCATTTGAAGCTGGCCATAGGAGATGCCATGCGGCCTGAGGAGATCATCGCGCAAGCTGGGGATGCAGACGTCATGTTTCATTGTGCGAACGTACCGTACCATCAGATGGCCAGCAAGCTGATCCCGCTGGGTGAATCCGTAATGGAGGCGGCAGAACAGCTCGCTATCAAAGTGGTTGCGATTGATGGGATCTATCCTTATGGAAGAAGGCAGTCCGACCCGGTCACCGAAGAACATCCGAAACAGCCGCATACGAGAAAAGGGAAGGTTCGCTTGAACTTCGAACGCATGCTGTTCGATAAGCGCTGGAAAAAGGCAAGGGTTATGATCGTCCGTCTGCCGGATTATTATGGGCCAACAGCGAATGAAGCGTCCTATCTGGGTTCCACGCTCGAAGCGATTGCGGCGGGCAAAATGGCCTTTTTCATCGGCAATATGACTGTTCCCCGCGAATATGTCTACTTGCCGGACGCCGCCGCCATGATTGCCGAAGTCGCGGGTCATGACGAAGCTTACGGTCAAAACTGGAACATTCCAGGGGGCGGGCTGATATCGGGACGGGAGATCGTGCGGATCGCGAGAGCGGCCAGTGGAAGCAGTAAACCGGTCTTTTCGCTGAAGAAAATAGGGTTATCTCTGCTCGGATTAGGCGTGCCCGTGATGAAAGAGATCGTAGAGATGCTTTACTTGACCGAGGAACCGCTGACGCTGAGCGGAGCCAAGTACGAAAAGTGGATCGGGCCGATTATCGCAACACCGTTCGAGGAAGGCATTACCGCGACAGTCAAAGCACTGCAGCAGGCAAACACCGCAGCATCGGTTCAGCCATCACAGACGGCTGACTCTAGAACAGTTTAAGCGTTTGTTATTGATTAATCACTAATCAAAAAAGGCGTCTATGTTAGCAAGGGGTAGTTCATGTTTACGATTCCTCCGGAATTGCTTATAATTGATCGCAAAGTTAGGCGTATCAGAATATTAACGTCTACCGTACAAACGGAGACCTGTTGGCCCATTCAGCCGATAGGTCTCCTTGCGTTTTTTGAGACAGCGAAAGGGAGGTCCATATGGAGCGGAAAAAATTTTCGGAATACGATCGAGGGGAGTATGACGTGTGGATTCAACGCGCTTCCCACGGAAAGCACAACCTGTTCGAAGAACATCTTCATGATTTCGTTGAGCTTATTTATGTTGTCCAGGGACAAGGCATGCATCGGATCAACGGAACGAATTATGCGCTGAACACCGGGGATGTGTTCTTGATCATGCCAGGGGAAAGCCATCATTTTCCTGATGCCCCAAATAGTCATCTTGAAATCGTGAACTGCTTGTTTCGGCAGGAGACGATTCCTGCATATTTGCCGAAAGGCTTGAACGTTCTGACGGACCTTCCCTTTATTAGGCCATTTTGCGGTAGCGGCGAACGCCCTCCGAGGAAACTGTCCTTGACTTCGGCGGAATCGACGGAAGTGCTTGGCCAGTTGGAAGCAGTGCTTCAGGAATTAAAGACAGGCGCCCCAGGCGCCAACGTAATCGCTGTCCAATTGCTAGTGCATTTGCTCATCCGGCTGTCGCGAATCTTACTGCGGCAATCTCCCGATATCTCCCGCACCAAACCCGCGCCGATCCAGCACGAAATCTTGGTTCGAAAGGTGATTGCGTATCTCGAGCAGCACTTCCACCGGAAGCTGTCCATCGAGGAACTCGCCCGGGCGTTCACGATTAGCGGCAGGCATTTGTGCCGTGTATTTCGCGAGCAAACGAACCGAAGTATTCATGAAACGCTTCTGCAAATCCGGGTCGAGCGAGCGAAGCAGATGCTGGCGGAAACGAACCGCAGTGTGGACTCGATTGCATCGTTCGCAGGCTTTAGCGACTCTTCGCATTTTAACCGTACATTTGTCAGACTAGCGGGCTGCACGCCAAGCAGATACCGAAAGGAATGCTTGTGGAAAACGATTTATTAAAGAAGCAGGCACGATCTATGCAGGACGGCCAGTGACGGTCCTTGGCTCAAAGAGTCAATTATCTGTCCCGATTATACAATTACCAAGTCCCATTTTAAGCTAAGATGGTTTCATAAATCCTACTAAACAAGGGTGAATTCTTAGTTATAAAAGGGAGAGGGATAACGGATGAGAGTAAAGCCACGCCTGTTCTTTCAAATTTTCATGTGCACGGTTCTGGTGTCATTGTCTGCTTGCGGGAGATCTGCGGGCTCTTCGAATGACGAAGCCGGTGGGCAAAATTCAAAAGGCGCTCCCGAGCGTGCCGAAATCAGCATTATGACCATAACGCCCAGCACACCTCCGGCATCCGATGATAATGTCATCAAGCGGGAAATTGAAAAGCTGACGGATTCAAAGCTGGACATTCAATGGATTTCCAACAATGTGTATGATGATAAATTGAACATTACACTCGTCTCAGGCGAGATGCCTGATCTGACTTATATCAGCGACCCGTTCGGGCCGTCTTTCCGGAATCTGGTCAAGCAGGGGGCCATTTGGGACATAACACCGTATTTGAAGGATTACCCGAATTTGCAGAAGGGAGTCCCTGAAGTTGCGTGGGAGCTTACCAAAATGGAGGATGGGAAAAACTACGGCATTCCCCGTGGACGCGATGCGAATGACGTATCCTTCCTGATTCTCCGCAAGGACTGGCTGGATAAGCTGGGCCTTCAGACTCCGAAAACGACGGAGGAGCTGTACGGTGTATTGAAGGCATTTGCCGAAAAGGATCCCGACGGCAACGGAAAAGCCGATACGTTCGGACTGTCCGCTGGGATTGATACGCTGACAGGCACGTTCCGTGAAATTTTTACCGGCGTGACCGGCTCCTGGAAGGAAGAAGGCGATGGATTGACCTATGCCCCCTTTCTGCCGGAAGCCCGCGAGTCGCTGGCTTATTTAGCTAAGCTATATTCGGAAAAGCTGCTGCCTGAAGACTTGCTAACCTTGAAAACAACGCAGGTGCGAGACTACTACATCGGCAATCGGGCCGGCGGTGTAATCGACAAGACGGGAACCGGGCCCAAGGTTTATTCTCCCGGTTTGAAAAAGCTCGTACCGTCTTACAAGGAAGCGGATTTTTATCCACTGGCTGCGCTTAACGGATTTGTCCCGAAAGGGACCGGTTTTAATGGCATTCTGGCCATTCCAAAAACGGTGCCGGAAGACAAACTCAAGCAAATTTTGAAACTAGTTGACACCTGGCTGACGCCGGAAGTATCCGCTGTTCAACGGTTTGGCATCGAGGGGATTCATTATCGGGTAGAAAACGTGGTCAAAATCGTCGATCCAGACAAACTCCTGAAGGACAACGCATCCGACTTCAATCAGATCGTCAATTCGATCGATCCTGCGCTGAATCCCCCGCCAGCCAATCCGGAACTGAAGGAGCTGGAGGACCTGAGAAGCCAGGTGGATGCTCAGCGGAGCAAGGAGAACGTACCGGATATCGGGGTAGGCCTGTACTCCCCAGTTGCGGAAAAGCTGCTGCCGGACCTCGAGAAGCGGATCAGCGACCTGACCGCCAAGATCGTCATCGGCCAAGAACCGCTGTCCGCATGGGATGACTTGGTTGCCAAAACGAAAAGCGATCCGCAGTTCATCCAAGCGACGAAAGAAATGTCAGACGCTTATCGGAAACGCAACGGGCATTGATGGGAGGCGGAGTCTTGAATCAAGCGAAAACAATGACTGACAACCATCCTGCATATCGGAACAAAGGCGAGTCCATGTCCAAACGGACGTATTTTCATAGGCTGGTTCGCGATATCGGACGAAACCCGTATCTGTATCTGCTGGCCATGCCCGGCATTCTCTTCTTCATCGTGTTTAAATACATACCGATGTGGGGAACGCTCATGGCGTTTCAGGATTACTCCCCGTTTGCCGGAATGAGGGGGAGCCCTTGGGTGGGTCTGGAGCACTTCCATACATTTTTCGCCACGCCGGATTTTGGGATGCTGCTTCGCAACACGCTGGCGATCAATGTGCTGAACCTAGTCTTTTTCTTCCCGCTGCCGATTGCGCTTGCGCTTTTGTTGAACGAGGTGCGCAGTGGAGGGTATAAGCGGTTGGTGCAGTCTGTATTGTACCTTCCGCACTTTTTGTCCTGGGTAATCATTGCCGGTTTGACGTTCACGCTGTTCGCCAGAGGCGAGGGTCTCGTCAATCACTGGCTGGAGGCAGCAGGGTATGACCGGATCGATTTTCTGACCAATCCCCATAGCTTTTGGATCGTCATTACGCTGCAGTCGATGTGGAAGGACGCGGGCTGGGGGACGATCGTGTTTCTGGCCGCGATGGCTGGCGTCGATCCGCAGCTGTACGAAGCAGCGAAAATGGATGGAGCGGGGAGATTCAGACAAATGTGGCATGTCACACTGCCCGCTTTACGTAACGTCATCGTCGTGCTGCTGATTTTGCGGCTGGGGGATTTGATGGACGTAGGTTTCGAGCAGGTGTTCCTCATGTACAACGGGGCAGTCTCCAATGTTGCGGAAGTGTTCGACACCTACGTCTACCGCATCGGCATTCAGCGCGGAGAGTTCAGCTACAGTACGGCGATCGGACTCTTTAAGTCGGTGGTCGGACTCGTGCTCGTGCTGCTGTCCAACAAGCTGGCCAATAAATGGGGGAATGGTGGGATATTTTAGAGTTTTCTGCAGATCGGAGAGAAAAGTATGAGAATTGGATGGAGAAACCAGGCATTCCAAAGCCTGAATGGAGTCGGACTTGGACTGCTGGGGCTGGCGACATGCTTTCCTATTTATTATGTGCTGGTCGTTTCGCTTGCGGATCCAGCTGAATTTGCCCAGAAACGCTGGCTGCTGTGGCCCGATCACTGGAGCTTCGATGCTTACCGCTACCTTCTCTCAACGGACGCGTTCCTGCGGTCAGTGGGAAACAGCGCTTTTCTTGCGACCGTCGGCACAGCATTATCACTCATTGTGACGGCCATGCTCGCCTACCCGCTGTCACGGCGGAGAATGCGCGGGCGGCGCAAGGTTCTTTTGTTCGTGCTGATTACGATATTGTTCAGCCCGGGATTAATACCGGCTTATATGCTCGTGCGCCAGCTCGGCCTGATCGACAGTATCTGGGCGCTCATTATCCCGTCGCTGGCTAACGGATGGAGCGTGCTGCTGATGAAATCCTTTTTTGAGAGCATTCCTGCCGATCTGGATGAATCTGCAGCGATGGACGGCGCCAACGATGTGCGGATATGGTTTTCCGTCATTCTGCCGCTGTCAATGCCTGCTTTGGCTGCTTTTGGCCTTTTTTATGCGGTAGGGTATTGGAACCAATTTTTTTCGGCACTGATTTACTTGAACGATTCCACCAAATGGCCGATTCAGGTTCTGCTGCAAAATATGCTGCTCAGCGCCAACAACGCGGCTCTAGATGCCTATGATGTGTCCGCTGCGCCTCCGCCTTCCGAAATGCTGAAAATGGCAGCGGTTATCGTGGCGACCGTACCGATTGTGCTCGTGTATCCGTTTTTGCAAAAGCATTTTGCCAAGGGAGCCATGGTCGGCTCTATCAAAGGATGACCGGCAGAGGTAAGCCGTGCAAATAAGGGAGGAGTTAGGGTTCAATGGCTTTAACGAAACCGAATATTATATTTCTGATGACCGACCAGCAGCGCTGGGACTGCATCGGGAGATTCAATCAGCATATCAAAACACCGACGCTCGACCGTCTTGCGGACGAAGGGATCGTATTCAGCCAGGCGGTTTGCCAAGCGCCAATGTGCGTTCCCAGCCGCAGTTCGATGATGTTCGGCCTGTATCCTTCGCAAATCGGGGTAAGAACCAACCGGGACGGCCTTGACGACGAGGACGGTTTTCCCATCCCGCCTTTGCCGGAGCTGCTGCGCAGGCAGGGGTACCAGACGGCCGGTTTCGGCAAAACGCACTGGAATCACGGCCGGCGGTCCCATCCGTCGGCGCGCGGATTTGAGGTTCGGGCTATCGGGCTCGGCCGGGACAGCGGGCATTACGAAGAGAATGCGCTGATGATGGATGAGGATGATCCGGAAGGATTGAGCGCATATTATGAGGAAACCCGCGATTACGGAAGCGGGGAAGAAAATGTGCTCGGATATATCGGCCGCACCAGCGAAGTGCCGATGCACCGGCATCGTGACGGGTGGGTGGCTGAGCAATGCAAAAAGTTTATCGAACACGGGCTGGATGGTTCGCGGCCGTTGTTTCTGTATTTGTCGTTTTTAAAGCCCCATGCGGGCTTTAATGTTCCGAAGGAGTTCGAAGACTGGTATCGGCTCGAGGACATTCCGGACATTGAGCAGCCTCCTTGGGAATTAGAACAGGAAACGCATGTGGAAGAAGAGGCTTTGATCCACGGAGAAGGCGGCAGCCGATATTGGGACAGAAGGCAGAAGTGGGAACGGATGAGCGTGATGGAGCGCAGGCGGACAACGCTGCGTTACTGGGCCAATTGTTCTTGGCTGGACCATTATTTCGGAGAAGTGCTGGACGGTCTGCGTTCTAAGGGATACCTGGACAACGCTCTGATCGTTTTCGTATCGGATCACGGTGAAATGTTGGGAGAGCGCCGGTTCCGCTTCAGTAAATATTGCTTGTTTGAGAGCAGCGTACGGGTTCCGATGATATTGTCCGGCAGCTGGATTCCCGCTGAAATGCGTGGGATAACGGATGACAGGCCGGCCGAGCTGATCGACCTGGTTCCGACGCTGGCGAAAGCATCAGGAGCCGAACTTAATCCTATGCTTCCCGGTCTAGACTTGTTAGCAGGCAAGCGGCGCACAGGAACGTTTTGCGAGTTCCACCGGACGACGGAAGACGGACGATTCGCCGCTCCGTCCGTCATGTGGCGCAAACGGGATTGGAAGCTGATCATGTCTTTACCAGGGCCATTGGACGATGCAGACTCCAGGCTGAACGAGCTTAAGGGGGAGCTGTACCATCTGAAGGAAGATCCTGGCGAGTGGTTTAATTTGTACAGAGATGAACGCTTCACGGCGATCCGGGAACAAATGACCTCGGAATTGCTTTTGCACCTAGCAATAACTTGGACAAGAGGACCATCGTTTGGACGCGCGGAATTCGGAAATGCTGAATTTTATAGACCGTCTCTCGAACCGGGATGACATAACCTAAGATCGAGGTCCGCAGATGAAGATAAACCGCACGTTAGCTGAGCTAACTGACGTGCGGTTTTTTTGTGTCGGAGGGTCTTTATGCAGTCCCGGTCTGCTGTTCAGATTCATTGGCCTGCGGGATTCCATCCATTTGAGGACATATGTCCTATCCTATACCGCCGCGATTGCCTTTTAATAATGACAGAACAAATACAGAAGGAGAGGACCTATGAAAGGCATTATATTTGCACTGCTGGGGGGCGCCTGCATTACGCTGCAGGGTGTCGCCAACTCGCGGATCAGCGGGGATATCGGGACGTGGCAGGCCGCGGCGGTAACCCAACTGACCGGCTGTATCCTCGCGTTGATCATCCTGCTGTTTGCACGGGACGGCAGCCGGGAGGGCTTTACAAGCGTCAAGCCGTTGTACCGCATCGGCGGGGCCTTGGGAGCAGTCATCATTTTCAGCGAAGTGACGTCGATTCAGACGATCGGAGTGACCTTTACGATTTCCGCATTATTGATCGCCCAGCTCTGCCTGACATTTATTGTCGATCTGAATGGCTGGTTTGGCATGAAAAAACGAAAGATCAGCCCCGCACAGTTTATCGGGATCGGGATGATGATTGCAGGCGTCGTCATCCTTAAATTTTGACATCGTTGCCGTACGCCATTATGATGGGCCTAAGTTAGAGGGGGACGTTCAAGATGAGAGAGATTCAGGACCGCGGGCTGCTGGCGGATTACATGCGTCAATATGAGCTGGAGACGATATTTTACGAACCGTTTAGACCACATTTATCGCTTTATGGCTTTGACCAGGGAGAATTCATCTGCTCGCAGGGAGCACCTGCGGAATATTTATATGTGCTCGTCAGCGGGAAAATTAAAATCTATACCACCTCACCCGAAGGGAAAACGCTGATCCTTAACTTTATGAAGCCGCTGGAGATTATCGGAGATATCGAATATCTCAAGGAAACGGATACGGTCAATACCGTTGAAGCAGTCACGACCGTGCATATGATCGGCATCCACCACCGCTGGCTGCGGAAATTTGGACAGGATTACGCTCCTATGCTCCAGTTTCTGCTGGATATGATCACCAATAAGTTTTATATAAAATCCAATTTTCTAAGCCTTAATCTGATGTATCCGGTTGAAGTCCGGCTGGCCAGCTACTTGCTGTCAATCTCTTTCGACGAGGCGGACTCTTTCGGGGAGGAACAGCGGACAGCGATTAACCTGGTGGACGCGGCCAACTTAATCGGAACCAGCTATCGCCACGTCAACCGGGTGATCCAGAAGTTTTGCAAAGACGGACTCGTGGAGCGGGATAAAGGATATATCCGTGTAATCGACAGAAAAGGGCTTAGCGATCTGGCTGGACAAAATATTTATGAAGTCGTAACGAAAGGAGGAGCAAACCAATGATGCTTGGTCTTGTGTTATCACTGATCGCCGGCTCCCTGGTGAGCCTGCAGAACATTTTTAACAGCAAAATGAATCAGCGGATTGGCTCATGGGCGACAACCACGAGGGTGCTGTTCCTCGGGTTTGTCGCTTCGTTTGGCATCGGCTTGGCGGTCGAAGGCAAGGGCATGCTGACGCTCCAGCATATGCAGCCATGGTACTGGTTCAGCGGCATGATCGGAGTGGGGGTTGTGTTCTGTCTGATGCAGAGCATGAAGCTGCTTGCACCCACTTTTGCTATCGCCGTAGTCATGACGTCCCAGCTTGGGTTTGCGCTGATTTGGGACTCGCTTGGCTGGATGGGACTGGAGAAGGTTCCGCTGACTCCGAACAAAGTGATCGGCGTGCTTGTTATCGTGGCCGGAATCGTTGTTTTCAAAATCGGCGAAGGGCGGCTTCCAGCGGGAAAATCTGCTGCCGTTCAAAAAGAGACTGCCGCGTTCGAGCAAGGAAATAGATAAGGAGTGAAGTCGAATATGACGACCATGATTGATAAGGTTGCCTGGATTCAGATTCAGGACGGACGGGTACTCTCCGCACGTTCCAAAGGAAAGGACACGTATTATTTGCCTGGGGGAAAGAGGGAACCCGGTGAAACCGATGAGCAGACGCTGATCCGTGAAATCAGGGAAGAGCTTACGGTTGCGATCGATCCGGAGACCCTTGCATTCGTGGGAACGTTTGAAGCTCAGGCACATGGCAAAGCGGAAAATGTGACGGTTCAAATGAGCTGTTACACCGGCGCTTATTCTGGCGAGCTCCGCCCATCGGCGGAAATCGAGGAGTTTGCCTGGCTGACCTATGCGGATCGCAGCCGCGTATCGCCGGTGTGCCAGCGAATTTTTGACCATCTGCACGAGCGTCAATGGATCTGATCAGGTGTGCCTTGAAAAGTAACGGATATTCACAGGAAACCTCATTCCTGCCGGGTATCCGTTTTTGTTATGCTGTGAAAGTTACTGCAAATTTTTCATAGTAAAACTAATGGTTTACATTTGGTCCGATTTCATATAATCTAATACGGACAATGATTATCCGCTTTAGTCAGTAAAACCAATTTGTTCTGCTCAAATGGGATTAATGAAGACCACATTAATATTGGAGGTGACGACCTATGCATATGAAGACCGGCGTGGAGCAGTGCGTTTATGCGATTTTTCTGCTGAGCATGCTTCCGGACAAGGCGGTTCTGCCCGGCGAGGCGATCAGCCAGCAGCTCGGCACTTCCCCGACGTATTTCCAGAAGCTTTTGCGTAAGCTGGTCAGCGCGGATCTAATCACCTCCGTGCCCGGGGTAAAAGGCGGGTTTAAATTGAAGAAAAAAACAGAAGATATCCGTATCTACGATATTTACATCGCCATTGAAGGGCAGCAGTCCCTTTATTCCTCCAGCGGCATTTTCCGGGATATGCTGGAGCTGCGGGACGATCCTGATCCGTGCTGCCTTCTGGCCAATTTGATGGAAGAAGCAGAATCCGCCTGGAAGACCGTGCTTCAGCGGGAGACGGTAGCATCCATCTATGACGATGCACATCGGGAGCGTTACAGACAGAAGATTGAATCGCTAAAGGATTGGGTTCACGAAAAAATGGTCGTATAACATACGAACAAGAAAAGAGGGAAAAGCATGATTTCGATTTTAAGCCGAATCAATGAGCTTGCCAAAAAGGAAAAAGAAGAAGGGCTCACCAACGCGGAACGCGTGGAACAGCAATCGCTACGCGAGGATTATCTCCGCGAAATCCGCGGGCAGGTACTGGGCACGTTCTCCCGTTTGACGGTGGTTGACCCGCTGGGCAATGACGTTACACCCGAGAAGGTCCGCAAAGTAAAGGCCGAGCAAGAGGAGACGGAAGAGGAAACCCCCGGCGTTGTAAACCGGATTCGCCGCTATTTGGATTAACGGCCGGCGATTGAGCCTTACGCATCTGCACTTTTATCGATCAATATCATTCATTTGCATGACAACTTACGATTCAATTGTCCTACCGACATTCATATAAATTTGCAGGAAAGAAGCTGATACCTATGAGCAACCACGATACGAAAACGCTGGATCAGATCAAGTTTTCCGTTCTTGATTTGGCACCCATCGTCAGGGGTGGAACCGCGGCCGAATCGTTTAAAAATACATTGAACCTGGCGCAGCACGCCGAACGCTGGGGCTATAACCGTTATTGGCTGGCTGAGCATCACAACATGCCGGGCATCGCCAGTTCGGCAACGCCCGTCGTCATCGGGTATGTAGCCGGAGGGACCCAATCGATCCGCGTCGGTTCCGGAGGAATTATGCTGCCTAACCATGCGCCGCTGGTCATCGCGGAACAGTTCGGTACGCTGGAAGCCATGTATCCGGGGCGGATCGACCTTGGACTCGGACGCGCTCCGGGTTCCGACCAGCTGACCGCGGAAGCGCTGCGCCGCGATCCGAGCAACGGGCATTATTTTCCGCAGCATGTTCAGGAATTGATGGGTTATTTCGACGAGAAGTCCAAATATAACCGCGTCCGGGCCATTCCAGGGGAAGGACAGCAAGTTCCGATCTGGCTGCTCGGCTCCAGCGATTTCAGCGCTGCTTTGGCTGCCAAGATGGGCCTGCCGTTCTCCTTTGCCAGTCATTTCTCGCCCGATCATACGCTGCAGGCGCTGGCCATTTACCGGAGACAGTTTCAGCCGTCTGCGGTTCTGGACAAACCTTACGCCATGGTTGGAGTAAATGTGTACGCGGCCGATACAACGGAAGAGGCGGAGTTTATCGCCACATCGCATCAGCAGCAGTTTCTGAGCCTGATCCGGAATACGCCCGGCCAACTCGCGCCGCCGGTTAAATCGCTGGAAGGCAACTGGAACGAGTTCGAGAAGGCGCATGTGATGAAACAGATCCGTTCATCGGTCATCGGCAATCCGGAAGAAGTCAAGCAGCAGCTGCAGACCTTCCTGAATGAGACCCAGGCGGACGAAATGATCGTCAACTCGATGGTCTACGACCCGGCGGCCCGCCTGCGTTCGTACGAAATCGTGGCCGAAGTTACCGGCATGAAAAAGTGAGAGCTATGAATCGCATATGACTCGTGTAAATCAACGTGATTGAGAAAGGCTGGCCTTATTTATAAGGTCAGCCTTTTTTTTGTCCCGTCGGCTCATGGAACTTTATAATGGAGTATGCTTGAACACGGAAATAAGGGAAGGGTGCAACATTTGTCGCTGCGTTCTCGTTCTTTTAACAACAGAATGAAGGCTCAATCAAAAGTTCCAGCCCATCCAGGCGAAAGGGGAAGACGGCGTTATGATTAAATATGCCATGATCATGCTGCTGCTGACAACGGCTTTGCTCAGCGGATGCGAGCATTCAGAGGATACCAAGCCAGCCATTATTTCCGAGGAGCAGGCGGTTCAAATCGTTCAGCAATATGAGGAGCGCAACAACAGGTTCGGTGAGCTCAAAATCGTCGCCGTGGAGCACACCGGGCATCAATATAAGGTAACTTGGGAGCGTAAGAGCAACTGCGAGAGCGGAACGCATATTTTGGAGGACCGTGATGGGCAGATCGTGAACAGTACCGTATCGATCTGTTGAGGGCAGGGGAAGAATCAAAACGGATACGGCTTCAGTACTGGACATTCCCAGGTGATCGGTGAAAACGAGCGACAAGATCGACCGGATCATGTATAATTTTGGCAATATCCTATTCGTTGAAAGGATGAATGCCATGCAATTCCCTTTTGATTATCCTGTGCGTGAAATGACCTACAAAGAGGTAAATGACCGGAAGCTGCGTTTGTATGTGTCCGAACCGGACCAGGAGGCGGCAAACAGGCCGGTGATTTTGTTTTTTCAGGGTGGAAGCTTTCAGCCGAATCCCAAGTTTTCGCCGGCCCAATTTCAGCACCAAGCCCGTTATTTTGCTTCCATCGGCATTGTTTCCATCTGCGTGGACTATAGGACAGGCCGTGATGCGGGATTTACTCCGCTGCAGGCGATCATGGACGTCAAATCTGCCGTCCGATGGGTGCGTCAGCATGCAGAGGAGCTCGGTGTCGATCCGGAGAAGCTGGCCATATGCGGAGCTTCGGCGGGCGGGTATATTTCCGTATCCTCTATCATGTTCGACCGTTTGAACGACGATATGGACGATGTGAGCGTGAATGCCGTTCCCGATAAGCTTGTCATCTTTGCGGCCGGGATGGACGGGGTGGACATTATGTCCCGCCGATACCCCGAGCTGCTGCCTATTGCCGAAGAGATTTCGCCTATCCATCATGTCCGGCGCTGCCTGCCGCAGACGCTCTGGATATGCGGAACCGGGGACGATTTGTATGACCAGAACCGCGGCTTTGTTCGAGAAATGCAGGATGCCGGCAACCCGATTACGTTCAAAACTTATGATGGCATGGAGCATGGCTTTTTTAATTACGGCTGGCATAACAATACCTATTTTCATGAAACCAGGCAGGATATTGAGGGCTTTCTCCGCCCGTGGTTGGAGCATACTGCTGAATAAAAGCTTCAATAACGCTGAAGTTTGGCGCACTTGCCAGGAACGAAAAAAGGTATGTCATCGGATTTTGTCATGCTGACAGCGGGTCAGAGAATCACCGAATTGATTTGATGCCAGTCTTTACTTTTCGACCAGGATATATTACGATAACGTGGATAATGTTTATCCTCTTTAATGCAGGATAAAGAAATAGCGTTCAGGATGATGTTTAACCTGGAAGGGAAGGTAACCTCATGAAATTAAGTGTATTGGATCAAGCACCCGTTACGATAGGAAATACGGCGGAAGGAGCGCTTCACAAGGCGGAAGAATTGGCCGTTCTGGCCGACGAGCTGGGATACACCCGAATGTGGATGGCCGAGCACCATGGGGCGCGAACGTTTGCGAGTTCGGCGCCTGAAGTGACGGCGGCCCGACTTGCGGCCAAAACGCAGTCCATTCGGATCGGCACCGGTGGTGTCATGATGATGCATTATTCCCCTTTGAAGCTGGCCGAGGTGTTCAAGACGCTGAGCGCATTCACGCCTGGCCGGATCGACTTCGGCGTCGGCCGGGCACCCGGCGGAGATACAAGCTCCATGTATGCCTTGTCGGAAGGGCGGCAGCTGATGCTGCACAATATGTACGAGAAGCTGAAGACGACGCTGCAGCTGATGAATGATGAGGTTCCGGAAGATAGCCTGTACGCCAAAAACGCCGCATCCCCGGCTCACATCACCCTGCCTGAGGCATGGCTGCTCGGATCAAGCGGCGACAGTGCGTTAAAGGCCGGAGAGATGGGTGTGGGGTATTCGTTTGCGCAATTTTTCAACGGGGCGATGAGCCGCGAAATTCTCGATATTTATAAAGACCAGTTCAAGCCTTCGGCATTTATGGAGAAACCGCAGATCAGCGTGACCTATTTGGTGACCACCGCTGAGACTAGGGAAGAAGCCGAATATGAGGCGCTGCCGCAGGATCTGTTTCGGCTTATGATGGCTAAGGGGCGGCAGATCACGCAGCTGCTCACTCCGGAAGAAGCGCACAATTACCCGTTAACCGAAATGGACCGGATGCTGATCCAGGACAACCGGAGGCTGCATTTGGTTGGCCCGGTTAAGGAAATTGCCGCCCGCCTGAAGGAAGAGCAGGAGCTGTATGGATTTGATGAGGCCATGATCTGCAGCATCCCGCATTCCCAGGAAAAGCGGCTGCAGGTATATAAGTTGCTGGCACGCGAGCTTTTACAATAGTATATATGACGTAACAATAGCGTACTTACCTCTTGTTATAATTGAGGGGAGTACGCTTTTTCAGATTATATATAGGACTTGGAAACGATATTCATCCCGTCTATAGCTGTATTAAAAATTAATGATGTCATATATATTGATAAATAGCTTAATGTGACGTAATATATAAAACACAATAAAACGAAACGGGAGGAGGCTTGGGTTTTCATTCAGCAGCACACGGCAGAATTAACGGGGCATGGAATAGGAGGAGAGGTAAAGAAATGGAACGTCATATCGCTATGGACATGGTAAGAGTGACAGAGGCGGCGGCGCTTGCCGCCGGACGCTGGACGGGAAGAGGAGACAAAAACAGCGCAGATCAGGCAGCAACGACAGCGATCAGGAAGCAATTCCATTCGATGCCCATTGATGGAACGGTCGTGATTGGCGAGGGGGAAATGGACGAAGCTCCCATGCTCTATATCGGCGAACAAGTGGGGGATCGTCGCGGTCCGAAGGTCGACATCGCGGTGGATCCGCTTGAGGGGACCGAAACGGTAGCCAGCGGTTTAAACAATGCCATATCGGTCATTGCCGCCGCTTCGGCAGGCCAGCTTCTGCATGCGCCGGATATGTACATGGCCAAGCTGGCGGCAGGTCCGAAGCTGGCCGGGCAGCTGTCCCTCGATGATCCGATCGAAACGACGCTTTCCAAAGCATCGGCCATACTGAACAAGCCGGTATCGGATATAACGGTATCGATTCTGGACCGGGAACGCCATCAGGACATCATTGCCAGGCTCCGGACGATGGGGGCGCGGATCAAGCTGCTCAGTCACGGCGACGTCATGGGAGCGATTGAGGCGGCGATGGAAAGCGAAGTGGATCTGTATGTCGGCTCAGGCGGTGCGCCTGAGGGTGTACTGGCCGCCGCCGCCCTCCGCTGCCTTGGCGGGGAGATGCAGGGAAGACTGCTTCCGGCCGGCACTTCGGATTTCGAGCGCTGCCTGCGGATGGGGATTCCGGATCCGCACAAGCTGCTGACGATGGACGATCTCGTAGGTACAAAAGAAGTGCTGTTCGTTGCCACGGGCGTCACTTCCGGATCATTCTTGAACGGTGTGCGGTACCTGCAGGAAGACAAAGCCGAAACCTATTCGGTCGTCATGCATTCGGCCAACAAGACGATCAGCTACCTGCGGACGATTCATGAGCTTCCGGTGCAGGAGGCATTGGTTCAAGGGGCGGCAATGTAACGCTGGGTGCCTTGCAGTGAGCACCGGCATCGAACCAACAAGGACAGGCGGGAAGCTTGTCCTTGTTGGTTTTATTTTTTCTCGGCAGACAGAATGAGGAACATCGGCCGTCGGGTTTCGTCCTTCATGCCGGGGTGGTGCATCAATTTCGGGTCGGGAAGCGGCTCGCGAACCGCCGTGATGGCAAACCCGGTGCGAATTAAATCGTTGATGTAAGTGGAAAGGGTACGGTGATATTTAATGACATGGTCCGTTAAAAACGCTGTGTTGCGAACACCTTCATCCTGATAGTGATCCACCGGCCAGTACAGCGGGCTCCCCTGGTCGTCCAGAATCCATTCCTGCTCGGGCCGAGACGTAAAAATAGGATGCTCCACCGAGAAGACGAAGGTGCCGCCCTGCTTTAAGCAGCTGTGTACTTTTTGGCATACGGCATCAAACGACTGCACGTAATGGAAAGCGAGCGAGCTGAGGACGACGTCGAAATGGCCGTCGGGAAAGTCGATATCTTCGATCGGTGCCTGCAGATAGGTGATTGCCGGATCATCTGTTTGTTCACGTGCGGATTCCAGCATTTTAGCCGAAATGTCTACGCCGACCACCTCAGCTGCATGCTGTTCCCGCGCATACCGGCAGTGCCAGCCAAAGCCGCAGCCGAGGTCGAGAACCGATTTGCCCTGCAGATCCGGAAGCAATGCTTTAAATTCATGCCATTCCCCTGCAGCCCCAAGCCCGCCGATGGACCGGGGCATCTCTTTATACGCCGCGAAAAAAGCGGAATCGTCATACTTGTTTTGTTTCAAAACCGATGCACTCCTTTGTTGGGCTTTTCACCCTTCCTCTTGTTTCATTCTGATCCAACTATAAATTGGGCGTGTCTTCCGGGTCAAGTTGAGGCTCACGAAAACGGCTCCATTTACACGGCACGCTATTTGGTGCTTGTTTTTGTAGTTAGGGAAAGTTTCATATACCTTGTAACCTTTAGGCCAACTTGTCCATCTAATTGGATGAGGGCCCTTAGAAGGAGTGACACGAAAGTGATTCGTATCAGCGATATACAAAGAGCGCAGGAGGGTGACCGCGAAGCGTTCATTCGGTTGATTCAAAAGCTTGAACCTGAGATGTATGGTGTGGCCAAAAGCATTCTCAAGGAAGATGCGGACTGTGCGGACGCGATGCAGGAAACGACTATCAAGGTATTTAATGCTTTGCCGGGCTTAAGAAAACCTAGATTTTTCAAAACCTGGGTCATCAGGATATTAATTAATGAGTGCAATCAACTGCTTCGTAACCGGAAACGGACCATTTCGATGGCTGAAGTGCCTGATAAGAATTCTACAGAAGGGTTCGAGGACTCCCGGCTTGTGGAGCTGCGCGACCGGGTAGAACAATTGGACGACAACCTGCGGATTGTCATAGAGCTTTTTTATTTTCGGGATATGTCCATCAAGCAAATCGCAGTTGCTTTGGAACTAACAGAAGGGGCTGTAAGGACACGCTTGCACCGGGCTAGGGAAAATCTGATGAGAGGTTACTTGGCAGCCAACGAGGGGGAGTTAAACTATGAATCCATTTGATCTGGAAAAACAGCTGCGCCGGTTAAATAAATCCGTTCCGGTTCAAATTCCCGATGTCGTTCGCTTGCGTCAGGACCAGGCTTATCAAGCGATCCGCCGGATAGAGCAGGCGGCGAACGTTCAGAAACATGCTTCGGCGATCAAGCGTCACAGAATGATCCGGCAGTCAGCTGCCGCGTTATCGGCTATTGTGATCATCGGCATTATAAGCGGTGGTTTGATATCCCCCGCTATGGCCGATGCGCTCAAAAACCTGCCGGTTGTGAGCAACGTGTTTAAGCTTGCGGGAGATCGAGGTCTTCAAAACGCGGAGGAACGGGGAATAGTTTTACCTGTGAACGTATTTGATACCCACGATGGGATCACGCTCAGCATTCCGGCGGCGGCTTTTGACGAAACGCGGTTGTCATTTGCTCTTGAACGAAGCGGCACGGGGTATTCCGCTCCTCTTAACGGATCGATCGACAGCGGGACGACGGGCCCTGCGCAGGAGAAAGCCAGTATAAGTGACATAGATCTTCTGATCAATGGCCAGTCGATATTCAGTAAGGAACAATGGGGGAAGGGGCCGTACTTCATGTCTAAACCAACCCAGGACCCCGACAAAATCATCTTTACGTTGGTCGATGGGGCTAATCAAGGAGATACGCAGCTGGCCTTGCCGGATATGATGAATTTGACGGCCTTGATTACGCTGAAAGGCATAGACGATCCTTTCCGGTTAACGGTGCCGATCCAGAAGAATGGGGAGAAGCCGCTCGTGATCGAACCGAAGCTGGTCAAGCAGGCAGGGGGTATTCAGCTAAGCCTGGAGAAAGTCGAATTCACCACGCTATCCACGCGGCTGCATTTGATGACCAAGGGAATTTCGGCAAATGCCAACCAACTGCAGTACGACATTATCGATGATCAAGGCCATGAGCTGAATTTGCTGGTCGGAAATGCCAGACGGAGGGGAAATAACGGGGACGACGACTTGTATACCGATTATCTCGTCGATCCGTTAAACCCGGAAGTCCGTTCATTTACCATCAAGCCGTATTTCCCTGTCTTTGCAGACGAAAAGGTACAAACGGGGCTGTTCAAGCTGGACGCTAACGGCAATATGGTGAAATCGTATGTGAAAGAGCTAGAAATGATAGTACAGGTTCGACCATAAAGGGATTACAGCAATTCTTCAGGATTGGTAATCGATTGGTTAAAAAGCCGCTTTGCAAGCAGCAAAGCGGCTTACTTGCGTGCTGCGAAATGAAACGGGGGAAAGTGGGATTCAGAACATGTTATAACCTGGCATCGACTGGGTATATTGAGAAATAACATGTCTTACAAAAGGTGGAAAAACCATGAGATCTAACGCAACGGAGTCTTCCATACTTTCAGCCCGGATCACGTACGCCAGTCGCAACTTCTGGTCGGGATTTTTGGCCGGCATCGGATTTATCGCTTTTGTGGATGAGGTCGTGTTTCATCAGCTGCTGCATTGGCATCATTTTTATGACAAATCCACGTCGGCCGTGGGGCTTGTGTCGGACGGCCTGTTTCATGCGCTCAATTGGTTCGCGACGGTCGCCGGCATGTTTATGGTATCGGATCTCCGGCGGAGAAACGCCATATGGCCGAAACGCTGGTGGGGAGGCATGCTCCTCGGCGTCGGCGGATTTCAGCTGTATGACGGGACGATTCAGCACAAGTGGATGCGGATTCATCAGATTCGGTACGTTGACAACGTTTTCGTATACGACGTCGTTTGGAATGTCAGCGCCGTCGTCATTCTGATCATCGGCATCATGCTGATCGTTCAAACGGGCAGATTAGCGAAGCGGGAAACGGAAAGGGACGGTTAAGTGAACATGACAGGACATCACGCAGGTCATGCTGCCGGAGGTCACCATGATGCCGGGACTGGGACTCTCCATGATGCGATCTTCATCCTCTTATTTCTCGTGCTTATCGGCCTCTACACTGTGGCAGTGAAAGCTGCGAATCGCCGGTTTAACAGATGGCCCGCCATGCGCACGATCTGCTGGTTCCTCGGAGTCCTTGCTGCCGCAGCGGCGTTAACTGGACCACTGGGGGCAAGAGCGCATGATGACTTTGTCTATCATATGCTGGCGCATCTGCTTCTTGGCATGCTGTCCCCACTATTGATCGCATGCGCTGCTCCCGTGACCCTATTGCTGCGCAGCTTAACGATTTCGTGGGCTCGCCGTTTGTCAACCTGGCTGAAAAGCCGGCCGATGCGTCTGTTGAGCCACCCGGTTACGGCATCTCTTCTGAACGTTGGGGGACTGTGGGTGCTGTATTATTCCGGCTTGTATTCGGCGATGCAGTACCATCCGGTTCTTCACGTTTTGGTGCATGCGCATATGTTCGTCGCAGGGTACTTATACGCCGCAGCACTGCTCTGTATAGATCCCAGTCCTCACCGGGCAGGGTACGGATTTCGTGCAGGCATCCTCGTGTTATCTCTTGCCGGACATGGAATCTTGGCTAAGGTTCTATATGCATATCCGCCGGGAGGCGTCCCCATAGCCCAGGCTGAATCGGGAGCACAGCTCATGTATTACGGGGGGGATGCCGTTGACCTGATCCTCATCTTTTTGTTCTGTCTCCAGTGGTACAAGTCGGCACGGCCTGGCAAAAGGCACAAGACCGCTTCGTCCCCGGCCATTTCATTACCTCGTCCAGAAGGTTAACCAGAATGCAACGCAAGTTGACGGATTTTTTGACCGTTATTTTGTTTGTAGATTCAGTGTATTTAGAAAAGGTTTCAGCTTGTTCACGACGTAGTGGCTGCCGCCGCGTGCATGTACATTTTCGATCAGTGCGGATATCAGGAAAGAAGATTGCTCCGCGTCGAAGGCGACCACGAATCCATTCTCCTCGCCCTGTTCACCTTTTTTGGCTTTCAGCTCGGCTGTACCGGTTTTTGCCGCCAGCTTCAGCTCAGCAGAAGACAGCGCGTGAGCGGTGCCGCCGCTTCGGCTGACGACCTGCGTCAGTGCATCTTTGACCGTTTCGGCAACCTGTGGAGTGATGATTTGGATCGCTTGAGGAGATTCTTGATCTTCCTGCCGTAGAAAGAGGATAGGGGGGACAAGTTTGCCTTGCTGGGCGAAGGGTGTGAATGCGACCGCCACATGGATCGGGGACAACAGCATTTCTCCTTGTCCATAGGATGTATCCGCGAGCAGAACTTCCGATGCCAGGTCCCGGTGGGAGGCGTTGGCATACTGGCTTGGCTTCAGGTTGATCATGTCCAGCCCCCAATTCTCGCCGAAGCCGGATTTGGATATGCCCTCGATAAAGTTGCCGCTGCCCATTTCCAGCGCTTCTTGTGCAAAATAAATGTTGTCCGAATACACGAGGGCGTCCACCATATTCACGGAGCTGACGTCCTTCACCCGCGTGACATAGTACCCGCCCCAGCCCGCGTCTTTTTTCCAATGCAGACCGTCAATGCGGCGGGTTTTATCCGCTTTGGTTATGCCTTCGGTCAGGCCGGCAGCGGCCGTCACCGCTTTAAACACCGAACCCGGCGCATACCGGGCCGCGAACCGGTTAAAGAAAGGAAGCTCTGGATCCTTGGAATAAGCATCCCATTCCTGCTGTGACAGGCCGGTGACCATTTGGTTCGGGTCATACGAAGGGGTGCTGACCAGGGCCAGCAGATCTCCATGCTTCGGGTTCATCAACACTGCCGCGCCGGTATCGCCGGATAGCGTACGGTACAGGTCCCGCTGAAGAGCGGAGGCGACCGTAAGCCGGATGTTCTCGCCGTTTACCGCTGGCTTCTGGGCAACGATGCGTTTACGGTTCCCCTTCGCGTCGGTAATTTCGATCAATCCCCCTTTTCGTCCCCGCAGCTGCTTTTCCAGCGATTGTTCCAGTCCGGCCTTGCCAATCCAATCCCCGGCTGCATAATAGCCGTCTTTATCGTTCTGCAGATCTTCCTGCGTCACCTGACGGACATAACCGGTGAGGTGGGCAGCGGCTTGGCCCATCGGATAATACCTCACTTCTTTCGGTCTGACCGAGACTCCCGGCAGTTTTTGGGACAGATCGGCATCGGGAACATGGGCCATCGGAACAAAATAATCCGGTTTGACCCATTTCTGCGCCAGCTTTTTTTGGATATATTCCACCGGAAGTTTGAAGTAGGCGGCGATGCTTGCGATCGTCTGATCCGGATGGTCGCCGAGCTCGGAAGGGGTAATCCCCCATTCGTATGCGGTGCCGCGGGTAGCCAGCGGGTTCCCGTCCCGGTCCGTGATTTCACCACGCTGAGGCGTCAATACCCGGACCCTTACTTTGTCGCCGGCGGACATCTCTGGTAGAATCAGAGAAGGATGCCACTCGATGGCCCAAACCTTATTATGGTCTAGCTCAACCTGAAGCAGCTTCAAGTGGTAATCCCCATCAACATCGCCGATCTGGGTATGCCAGGTAGCGGTATAGTCCATGGAATAATGATGATCCTCTTCGGACTGGAAGGCAGGCCCCTGCGTCACTTTAACGCCGGTAACGCCCATTCCGCTGAAGATCGATTGGTATTTCTCGACGAACTGCTCGCGGCTCATTCCCGATTGCTCAAGGGATTCAGGCGTCATAAGGTCGTAGAGCCTGTCAAATTTCATTTCTTTCAGACTGTTGAAGTAAGACTGCAGCGTCTGTTCGGGACCGGGTTCATCCCGCCCCTGAATAAACACGTATATCGCCATCCCGCTGGCAACCAGAAAAGCTAACAGCACGTATGTAAAAAATTGTTTTCGCTTTAATCGCTTCATTGCTATAAACCTCGCTTTTGAAATATAATTCACAAGTAAACATGGAAACGGGTATAGGCTAACTATAAAATCAGCCGGGTAGGCAAACAATGGAACAAATCTGACGAATTTATCATTGACGGGAGAAAGAGACAAAGGAAAGTGAGAGGTAGATATGCCGGACAAAATCAAAATCATGATTGATACCGCCGGCCAGAAAGGCCATGGATCGTTTATTTACTTGGAAGAAGGAGAAACCGTGACGGTGGGTAGACATACCGGCTCGGAACAGGGGATGCTCGAGATATACAACCTTCTGGTATCTAAACAGCATTGCCGGATCGCGTGGACCGAAGAGGGGCTTCAAGTCGAGGATTTAGGCAGTAAGAACGGGACCGAGCTGAACGGCCAGCGCTTGAACCCCCATGAACCCGCTGCGGTGTCTCCGGGTGACCGACTAACAATGGTGAACGGACTGGTTGCTTTGGAGCTGGAGACGGTCATGGACCTGGAGGAAACGAGGGAGTATGTTTTTTCGGGGTGGCCTGAAGACGATGTGCGCTTGAATGACGATATGCAGAGCGTTCAGATTGATGAGGAGACGGTCCCGCTATCTAAGAAGGAATACCAGCTGTTTAAGCTGATGCACAGCCGGCTGGACCATTTTGTGACCCGGGACGAAATTATGAGATTTGTATGGCCCGAGCGCTGTATCGATGATACTGAGCTGGTTGGCATTGACGAGGTCAATTCACTGATTTACCGGACGAACAAGAAACTGCAAGGATATTTCGTCATCAAGTCGGTGTACAAAAAAGGCGTATATATGAAACGGGAATATGCCGGTTCTGATTCGGCCTTATCCCGGTGACTTGGCCTAATCGTAATTTTAACAACCTGCCCGGAATGTCCGAGGCGCGTTGCCGTCATTTTTATCGTCCACTGGAACGAAAATGATAAAAACAAACAGCCAGCCTTCCCCTAGCGGGGAAAAGGCTGGCTGTTGTGTTGTTCAAAGAAGCTGCGGTACGCTTGCGTCGGATCTTCAAACCAATGGGCTATGCGGTCCGCCGTATTCTGGTCTGCTGCCGCTTGCATCAGAAGCTCGGCAATATGTCCCGGCAACGGCTGAGTCATGGCGTTAGTCCATTCGGTTACGGCCTTGATATAAGGCTGCGTCCGGTTCCAATATTCGCTGCCGACAGACTCGTCCCAATCAGCATCCGCATGGGCCAGCAGCGTCTCGTACAGCTGCTCGGCAGCGTACGAAGCCGTATTGCAGCCCTGCCCGGTGATCGGGTCGGCAAGGAATACGCTGTCTCCGCATCCAAGAATGAGCGTGCCATTATGCATGACATACGGGCGGTGAACCGCAGGGGTGACAGCCGTGAGCAGATATGCGTTGTCGTCAATCAGCGCGAATTTGGCCGAATCGATCCGCCCGGCTATCTCCGGGAGGTGTTCCTCCACCACACCAAGCATCCGCTCGGCAAAAGCATCCGGTCCCTTCACGCCGACAAAAGCATCCAGTGCTCCGCCCGGAACCGCTTCAATAAACAGTATGGTGGCCCGTCCGTTTGATGTAACGGCAGGAATCTCGAACATTTCACCGGTGCCGGGCATCACCGTAATGGAAATGCCTTCGGGCTCGACCGGACGTATACCGGAAAAATAACCGACGATGCATTTCCGCTGCGGCGTCCGGAAGGGCGTCAGGCTCTCATCGACGGGAAAAGAGGCGACCGGTCCCGATTTGCCGGCTGCATCGATGATCAGGTCGAATGAAGCGGCAAGTGCATCCAGATCACCAGCCGCAATGCGTCCATGCCGGAACCGAACGCCATCCTTGGCCAAATCCTCCATGGCGTCCGCAAACCGGATGCGCTGATCGGTGGAAGTGGCGATGCCCGTCAACTGCCCGGTAAACAGCTTTTGTCCTCCGAGCTGAAAGTGAATGGTCCGGATCTGCGGCGCATCGCTGTTCGCGGGCATTTGCACACGCCGCTCGCGCGCAAGTGTCGGCTGGAAATGAACCTGGGTCGAACGGACTCTGCCGCTGCGGACCTCATCAGGCTCTTCATGATGAAGCACTGTGACGTCAAAATCGTCCTTCAGCGCATAGGCCAGCTGCAGCCCGGCCGTTCCGCTTCCGATAATGCCGATTGTTCTCATGAGTGATCTCCTCCTTGATCTTGGGGACTATTTAAAAAGCATACCTTCGAGCCCGGATGGACCAACAGGGAACAATTGACTAATTTTAGCTTAGACGAAGCGGGATTTCTTTCACCCCGCGCACGATCATGCCGGGTCTCCATTCCAGATCCCCGATCTCTCCTTCAAGTGCAAAGTCGGGAAAACGCCGCAGCAGCGTGTTGACCGCAATCTCTCCCTCCAAGCGGGCGAGCGGGGCGCCAAGGCACAGGTGTATCCCTTTCCCGAACGCCAGATGCGGGCTCTTGCCGCGGGTAATGTCAAACAGGTCCGGGTCCTCAAACTGGGCCGGATCCCGGTTGGCTGCATCGAGCGCGACGATCACGAGGTCGCCCCGCTGGAATGGCTGGCCCCTGAATTCCAAATCCTCGGACGCCCAGCGGGAGGTGCTAAATTCCACAGGGCCGTTGTACCGGAGCATCTCCTCGACGGCTCCCTGGATGAGTTCCGGCCGGTCCTGAAGGAGCTTGCGCTGCTCCGGATATTCGATCAGGGCCAGCACGCCGTTGCCGATCAAATTGACCGTCGTCTCATGGCCGGCGATGATCATCAGCGTGACCACCCCGTACAGCTCTTCCTCCGTTAACCGGTCCCCTTGGTTTTCCGCGATCACCAGCTCGCTGATCATGTCGTCACCTGGCTGCTCGCGGACCTTCGCGAACCATTCTTTTAAATATGCGATAAATTCGTTCATGTGACGGGTGACATCCTCGCCCATTTTCTGATTCGAGGCTTCAATAATAGAGTTTGACCACACCCGAAACTTGTCCTGATCCTCCGTGGGCACGCCCAAAATTTCGCTGATGACGATAATCGGGAGCGGAAAGGCGTAATCGTCAATGAGGTTCAGATGATCCTTGCCGGATACCGCATCCAGAAGCCTGTCCGCAATCTCCTGGATATGATCCCGCATGCTCTCGATCCGCTGGGGTGTGAAGCCCTTTTGCACCAGACCGCGAAGACGTTTGTGATCCGGCGGGTCGGAGAACAGCATGTTTTTGGAGAACACGCTTGGATGCTCCTGCCCGCTGAATTTGGTCATGTCCTTGATGAACCTCGGATCTTTCAGCACGGCTGCCGCATCCTCGTAAGTGCTGATGAGCCAGCCGGTTTGCCCGTTCGGAAGCATGACTTTCACAACGGGATCGCTTTGACGCAGTTTCTCGTACACGGGGTAAGGGTTGCGGGTAAAGTCGCTTGTAAACAACGCATTTTTCGGAGTTTCGCTTGCATGCATAGACCATGGACTCCTCTCGAAAAAATGATAGATTGCCCTTTCATTATAAAAGAATGTGGGAACGATATCCAAAAAGCGCGTTCTAGCCTCTATATCAACCTATGCAGCCCTTCCTGCAATTTTTCGGATAACAACATCAAAACGGTAGTTTTTCGATGATGTTTACCGTTTTAGTTCATTCGATTGGAGAAATCGTCATCAGCCGCAAGTAAAAAGAACATCGTTTTGTATTTTCTGCTCATATCCGGTGGAACGCTGCTTCGATAGTCTGAAAGGGCAAGATTCACCACATATCAAATGGAGGTTGTAGGCATGAAAAAAATCGCAGCTGCGGGTCTGATCATCGCAATGCTGGGCAGTGTGCTGGCGGGCTGTTCATCCGGCGGCAAGAGCGGCGAAGATGCGGCAAAGGGGGCAAGTCCGGGAGGTGCGGCTGAATCAGCGACCTACCCATTAAAAACCGATGAGAAGCTGTCCTACTGGGGCGAGATCAACGGCAACCTGGTCGGAATCAAGGTGACGCATGACGAAATTCCTTTCTTTCAGAAATGGCAGGAAAAAACCGGAGTACCGCTCGAGTTCACTGCGCCGCCGACCGGCCAAGTTAAGGAAGCCTTCAACGTCATGCTGGCCTCGGGGGATTTGCCGGATATGATCGAATACAACTTTATCGGCGATTTTCCCGGCGGACCGGAAAAGGCGATCAAGGACGGTTACATCTTGAAGCTGAACGATCTGATCGACAAGTATGCTCCAAACCTGAAAAAGTACCTTCAGGAGCATCCCGACATCGACAAGATGGTCAAAACGGACAGCGGCAGCTATTACGCGTTCCCGTTCATCCGGGGCGACGAATACCTGCGCGTATTCCAGGGGCCAATTATCCGGAAGGACTGGCTGGACGAGCTTGGTCTGCCGGTTCCAGAGACAATTGATGAATGGACGGCGACGCTGAGAGCCTTCAAGGAGAAAAAAGGAGCGGCAGCTCCGTTTTCGGTAGTGAGCAAGCCGCGCTTTTTCAATGAATCCGGCAACGGCGCATTTATTGGTGCCTTCGGTGTGAACCGCGGGTTCTATCAGGAAGACGGGAAGGTCAAATTCGGCCCCGCCGAGCCTGGTTTTAAAGAGTATTTGAAACTGTTCCATGACTGGTATAAGGAAGGCTTGATCGATAAAAACATCGCGACGGCCGACACGAAGGCAGTTGACGGCAACATGGCATCCGGCGCTACCGGGGCCACGATCGGCAACGCCGGAGGAGGCATCGGCAAATGGCAGCCGCTCGTTGAGGCAAACGATCCGAAAGCCGTGCTTGTTGCGGCACCTTATCCGGTGCTGAACAAAGGGGACAAGCCCAAATTCGGACAGCTGAACCAGGCCTACGCGTCCGAAGGAACGGTAGCGGTCACGACCGCAGCCAAGGATCCCGCGCTCGCGGTGCGCATGCTGGATTACGGGTACAGCGAGGAAGGACATATGTTCTTCAACTTCGGTGAGGAAGGCGTCAGCTACAACATGGAGAACGGCTATCCGAAATTCACCGATCTCTTGATGAAAAATCCGGACAAGCTCGCACCCGCCCAAGCGATCTCCCTGTATGCGCGCAGCAGCTATAACGGGCCGTTCGTGCAGGATAAGCGCTACGCGGAGCAGTTCTTTGCGCTCCAGACGCAGCGCGATGCGGTGGAGGTTTGGAAAAACACCGATGCGGCGAAGTATAACCTGCCATCCATTACGCCGACGCCGGATGAAAGCTCCGAGTATGCCACCATCATGAACGATATCAACACGCTGGTGGATGAAATGACGATCAAGATCATTCTCGGCTCCGAGCCGGTCGATCAATATGACAGTTATGTCGCCAAGATGAAGTCGCTGGGACTGGACCGGGCGATCGAAATTCAAACGGCGGCGCTGCAGCGTTACAACAGCCGGTAAGCACAAAGGAAGGGGAGGGGCTGCTCTCCCCCTAATATAATCGAGGTGAACTTCAGGCATGGCAAATCGGCAATCGTTTCGAAGCCGGCTCGTTCGTGATTTTGTGCTCAACAAGTATTTATACATCATGATGCTGCCGGTGATCGCCTATTATTTGGTCTTTCATTATGCACCCATGTACGGGGCGCTGATCGCGTTCAAAGATTATTCGCCCATGAAGGGCATTCTGGGCAGCGACTGGGTCGGATTGAAGCATTTTCATGACTTTTTCGGCAGCTACTATTTTTGGAGAATTTTAAAAAATACGATCTTGATCAGCCTCTATACGCTGGTTTTTGAGTTCCCGGCGCCGATCATACTGGCTCTTTTGATCAATGAAGTACGCAAGAAGAAATTCAAACGCGTCGTCCAGACGATCACGTACATGCCGTATTTTATTTCGCTCGTCGTCATTTGCGGCATCATCACCGATTTTACGAACGCGGACGGGCTCATCAACCGCCTATTCATGTTCCTGGGCTATGATGGCCAGGCCATGCTGCAAAAGCCCGATCTGTTCCGGCCCATCTACGTGCTGTCCGAAATCTGGCAGCGGATCGGCTGGGAATCGATCATTTATATCGCTGCGCTCATGAGCATCGATCTGGAGCAGTACGAAGCGGCCCGGATCGACGGGGCCAGCCGTCTGAAGCAGATGCTGTACATTACACTGCCCGGACTGCTGCCGACCATTATGATCATGTTCATTCTCCGGATGGGGAACCTGCTCAACGTCGGGTTTGAAAAGATCATTCTTATATATAACCCGGTTACATACGAAACAGCAGACGTCATCTCCTCCTTCGTATACCGCAAAGGCCTGCTGGAGTTCGGCTGGAGCTACAGCTCCGCCGTCGGTTTGTTCAACTCGGTCATCAATCTCGTCCTCCTGATAACGGCCAACGCCATCAGCCGGAGGGTGAGTCAAAACAGCCTATGGTGAGGTGGTAAGCTTGAAAACAGAGAGCGGTTGGGGTGACCGCATATTCAATGTCATCAACTATGCCCTGATGATTTTTCTGGTCGTCGTGACCTTGTATCCACTGGTGTATGTATTGTTCGCATCCTTCAGCGATTCAGCCCGGCTGCTCGGCCACAAGGGCTTTCTGTGGCGCCCGCTCGGCTTCAGCCTCGATGCTTATAAGAGCGTGCTGGACAACCCGGGGATCGGAATCGGTTTTCGCAATACACTGTTCATTCTGATATTCGGGGTAGCGGTTAATTTGCTGCTCACCTCGATGGGCGCTTATGTCCTGTCGCGCAAAAACGTGATGTGGAACAAGGTGTTCATGTTCATCATCGTGTTCACCATGTTCTTCAGCGGCGGTCTGATCCCGCTGTATCTCGTCGTCAAAGGCGTGGGTCTGCTGGACACGCTGTGGTCCACGATCGTTCCGTTCGCTGTCAGCACGTTTAACCTGATCATTATGCGGACGGCCTTCATGGGCATTCCGGACAGCCTGGAGGAATCGGCCAAAATCGACGGAGCGAATCATTTCACCATTTTGTTCCGGATTATCATCCCGTTGTCCATGCCGGTCATCGCCGTCATGATTCTCTATTATGCGGTGGACAAGTGGAACGGATGGTTCTACGCGTCGGTGTTTATCAAAGACAGAAACCTGTTTCCCCTGCAGCTGGTGCTGCGTGAAATTCTGATCTCCAACTCGACCGACAGCATGTCATCGGGCGCTTCGGCGGGAGACCGGTTCCAAATCGGGGAAACGATCAAATACGCAACGATTATGGTGGCGACCGTGCCTATTCTGTGCGTCTATCCGTTCCTGCAGCGGTTTTTCGTGAAAGGAGTCATGGTCGGCTCGCTGAAGGGCTGATGCACGTAGCTGCGAATCAAATTAGGTCAAAAAAGGAGGTCTTCGCATGAAGGACTTTGAAACAGTTAAGCAGGAGATGTGGCGGCAGATCGTCCTCAAGGCGGGACAAATGCTGGAACGAATCGGAGACAAATCGCCGCATGCCGCAGGCCAAGACGGGAAATACGATGATATGCGGATCGATTGGTGGACTTCGGGCTTTTGGCCGGGCTTGCTGTGGCTGATGTACGACATGACCGGTGAGGATAAATACCGGGAGGCTGCCTGGAACTGGGATGAACGGTTGTCGGAACTGTGGCTCGCTCAGAATCATTATGATCATGATGTCGGTTTTCAGTTTTTGCCGACCGCAGTCATCAAGCATAAGCTGACCGGAGACGAAGACGCGGCAAGACGCGCGCTTCTTGCCGCCGGCTTCCTGGCAGGGCGCTTCAACCCTGCCGGCCGGTTCATCCGCGCCTGGAACGGCGACAAGACCGGCTGGTCGATCATCGATACGATGATGAATCTGTCGCTGTTGTTCTGGGCGTCGGAACAGAGCGGCGACCCGCGGTATGCACATATAGCTGGGCTGCATGCGGATACAGTCGTCCGCCATTTCGTCCGCCCGGACGGGTCCGTGCATCATATCATCCGGTTCGATGCCGAAACCGGCGAAGCCGCCGAAGCGATCGGCGGACAGGGCTTTGCGACGGATTCGGCCTGGAGCCGGGGGGCGGCCTGGGCACTATACGGTCTAACGAATGCGTATCGTTATACGGACCGTCTGGATTACCTTGCGGCAGCCCAGCGGGTGGCGAACTTTTTTATTGCGCATCTGCCCGAGGATGGCGTGCCGTACTGGGATTTTCGTGCGGAAGCAGTGGAGGCCGAGGGCGGCATCGTGCGAGACAGCTCGGCCGGCGCCATCGCGGCATCCGGACTGCTGGAGCTCGCGGAAGTGCTTGGCGATATCCGGGGAAGAGGATATCTTGATGCCGCGCAGCGGATTCTGCATTCCCTGTACACGGCGTACGGAACATGGAATGATCAAGATCATGAGGCCGTCCTGCTGCACGGAACCGGCCATAAGCCGGTATCACAAAACGTGGATGTGTCTCTCATTTACGGCGACTACTTTTTTATTGAGGCGGCCGCCAAACTGAACGGATGGAAGCACCGGATCTTTTAAAAAGTATAGCGAGTTGATGCCGGATGCATGACTGCCTGTCTATTTATCCGCGTGAGCCTGGGTAGACCGTGAGGTCTCCCGAGGCTTTTTCGCGTTAATTCCGTATCCAGCAAGGGGATATTACGCTTTTTATCAACCGGATTGCACTTTTTATCTATACGCATCCCAGGCGATATTCGATATAATGGGTGTCTAATCAATCGAGACAAACTATTGAAGTATGGGTGATGGTCTTTTGCTGAACATTCAAAACCTATGGCGGAAACGGGAGAGCATCATTGTCACCTGGCTCGTATCATACAGCGCGGTGCTGTTTGTTCCGATCGTCATCAGCCTGGTGATCTATGCCCAGGCCAGCCATGCGCTGAAGAGCGAAATCCACCGGGCCAACGATTCGCTCCTGAAGCAGATGAGATACACAATCGATAATCAGATCGACCTGATGAAGCGGTTGAATATGGAAATGACATGGAGCCCGAATTTGCAGCATCTGATGTATTCCAGCATGGCGGCTCAGGAAGTGCCGTACACGGCATACCAGCTGGTGAATGAATTCAGGCTGTTTAAAACGTCGTATGCTTCCATTGACGAGTTTTACGTTGTTTCCAGACGGGACGGCTCGGTGTACAGGTCCGGCAATATCCGCGACTTGAAATCCGCTTTCTATACAATTCACCAAACCGGTGCGCTCACATTCGACGAATGGAAGAGCGAAGTATTGAATGGTACGAGCAATTCCTTTATCGTGCTTCCCCATGCCAATGCGGCTGATGAACATACGGCAATCGCCTATATTACGCAGCTGCCGAAAGACATGAACGGGCGGAGCACAGGCAGCGTAGTGGTCATGTCCGATACCCGCCGGTTCCAGGAAGCGGTGGAGGGGATATCGGGTTTCAGCGGAGCGACGCTGCTCATTTTAAACCATAACAACGAGATTCTGATGTCCAACCATCCGGACTCGGAGGAGCTGGCGCCATTTCTGAATGGTAAGCGGATTCAAACGGATTCCGCGCAGGCTGGATCGTCGGAACTGTTCTCAATCAATTCCTCTGTCTCGGACCTGAAGTACGCCCTGATCATCCCGAGCGGAATCTATTGGGAAAAGGCGGAATACGTACGTAATTTTACGTATGTCAGCATACTCGTAAGCCTGGCGGGTGCCGGCGTTCTGACCTGGTTTTTTATGCGCCGCAACTATTCGCCTGTACAGCAGCTGGTCGAGTCCCTCAAGGATGAAAACACCGACCGTAGTTATGCCGATGCGAACGAGTTCCGGTTCATCCAGAAAGTCGTCACCCGCACCCGCACTGAAAATGACGAGATTTCCATGCAGCTGCAGAAGCACCAGCAGGTGCTGCGGTCCAATATGATCAACCGGCTGCTGAAAGGCAAACCGGATACACTGGTACCGTATGAGGAGGCGTTTCGTTCATTTCAGATGAAGCAGGTATCCACGGAATTTGCCGTCATTCTGTTCGTGATCGAGAACGAAGACAAGCTGTACGAATTTTTGCCGGGCATCGACATGAATGAACGGAGTAAGCTGATCCATCTGATCATATCCAATGTCGTGGAAGAGCTGGCGGAAAAGCAGGGACATGCCGGGTATGTGGTCGAAACGGATGACATGATGGCCTGCCTTGTCAATTTGAAAGCGGATACTTCCGGATGGGAGCATGATCTTCATGAGATCGCCGCCGAGGCGCAGCGGTTTCTGGAGCGGTATGACATGGAACTGACCATCTCACTGAGCGGACGTCATGCTTCCTGGATCGGCATCTCCGAGGCGTACCGGGAGGCGGTCGACGCGATGGAATACAAAATGGTCCTCGGCAAAAAAGGGATCATCGCATACGAGGACATCCGTGCCGACAGCACCGCAGACATCGGTTACGGCTATTATTATCCGCTTCAAATCGAGCAGCAGCTAATTAATGTGATCAAGGCGGGGGACCTGGATGAAGCCGCATCGTGTATGAACGAGATCATTGAGAAAAATCTGGACAAGCCTGTCATGCCGCTCACACTGGCAAGATGCCTGATGTTCAATCTCGTCGGGACGATGATCAAGGCGATCAACGAGCTTGGCGAAGGGAGCGGCGGGATCACACTTGCCGACAACCCGCGCTGGATCGACGATATTATGGAATGCGGCACGCTTCGGGAAATGCAGGAGAAGCTGCAGTCCCTCCTTCAGGAAGTGTGTGCCTACGCATCAGCTAAACGTTCATCCCACGTATCCAGGGAGCGGGAGGATTCCTTGCGGAACCTTATTGAGGAAGTCCACCAGTATATCCAAGCGAATTACATGGACATGAACTTGAACGTCAACGCGATCGGCGTGCATTTTCAGCTGAAGGGGAGCTATCTGTCGAAGCTGTATAAGACCCAGACGGGCGAAGGCATACTGGACAGCATTCATAAATACCGGATCGAGCAGGCGAAACGGCTGATGCGGACCAAGCCCGAGTCGGTCAGCGAGATATCCAGGCAGATCGGATACAACGACCCCGCGACCTTCATCCGGGTGTTCAAAAAGTATGAAGGGATCACGCCGGGCAAATACAGAGAAATTATTTGATGTTTATTTTCGGGAGGTACCTATGAAACGGAAAGGAAACGGGAGAGCGGCGGTGTGGGGATGGCTGGTTTGCATGGTTCTGCTCATAACGGTATTGCCGGCTTGCGATCGTGAGCGGACGACGAAGACGGCAAGTTCGTTGCCGACTGCTGAAACAACCCTGATGACGGGAGGAGGCAAAGGTTCGTCCGCCTCGGATGCCAAGCTGACCTATTGGGCTGAACTGAACGGCAACGCGGCGGGGATCAAGTCCACCTTTAACCAGGTGCCGTTCTTTCAGGAATGGCAGCGGAGAACCGGCGTCCAGCTGACGTTCATCCAGCCTCCGGCCAACCAGGCGAAGGAAGCGATCAGCGTGCTGCTGGCATCCGGCGATCTGCCGGATATGATGGAGTACGAATGGATCAACTATCCGGGGGGACCGGAGAAGGCGATCAACGACGGCTATATTTTACGCCTGAATGAAGCGATCGATCAGTACGCCCCGAACTTGAAGCGGTACCTGAAAGCGCATCCCGATATCGATATGCAAATCCGTACAGCCGGAGGCAGCTATTACGCATTCCCGTTTATCCAGGGAGACGACAAGCTGCGGACTTACCAGGGACCGATTATCCGCAAGGATTGGCTGGATGAGCTGGGCCTGGACGTACCTGTGACGATCGACGATTGGCATACGGTGCTCAAGGCATTCAAGGAAAAGAAAGGCGCGGAAGCGCCGCTTACCTTCCTTGGCGTACCGAACCCACTGTTTGGCATCGAGGGCGGAGGGTTTATCGGCGCATTCGGAATTAAGAAAGGCTTTTACCAAGAGGAGGGAAAAGTCAAGTTCGGCCCGGTTGAGCCGGGGTATAAACAATTTCTGTCACTGTTCCGGCAGTGGTACGCGGAAGGGCTGATCGACCCGAACTTTGCTGCCGTGGACTCCGAAACACAGGACACGAGCATGATCCTGAGCCGAAGCGGTGCAGGCATTTGGAATGCGGGCGCCGGCATCGGCACGTGGCTGCCTGTTATGAAAGCGCAGGATTCGTCGGTGGAGCTCGTTCCGGCGCCCTATCCGGTGCTTCAACGCGGAGACCGGCCCGAATTCGGGCAGCTGGCCCCGGCTGTCGGATCCAGCGGGGTGGCGATTTCCGCGAAGAGCAAGCATGTCGAAGAAGCGGTCAAGATGCTGGACTACGGGTACGGACCGGAAGGACATCTGCTCTTTAATTTCGGCATCGAAGGGGTCAGCTACGAGATGAAGGACGGGTATCCGGCGTATACGGACGTCATTTTGCACAACCCGGATAAGCTGGCGCCATCACAGGCGCTGGCGATGTACACCAGGGCAAGTTATTTCGGGCCTTTCGTTCAGGATATCCGTTACATGGAACAGTATTATTCCCTTCCGGAGCAGAAGGAGGCGGTCCGGGTGTGGTCCGAAACGGATGCGGCGCTTCATACGCTGCCTGCGCTTCCGACCACGGAGAAGGAGAGCACCGAGCTGGCGGTGATCATGCAGGAAGTCAACAAGGCCGTGACCGAAATGTCGCTGAAAATCATTATGGGCATGGAGCCGGTATCTTCTTTTGATGAATACGTGAAAAAAATCCGGCTGATGGATATCCAGCGTGCCATCGACATAGAACAGCAAGCTCTGGACCGTTATCGCGCATCCGTATCCAAAACAGGCGGGAACACCACCGGTTGACCGTGGAACGGGCTGTCCCGAAACCTACGATTTTAAGCCTTTCCTGATAGCAGGAACCGCTGCTGACAAGAGCGTGTTAAAGGCAATATAGAACGGAAACACAATCATTTCGAACATTAAAATCAAGCCGGTGACCGGAGCGGGATCATCTCCCGGATTCGTCAGCGGAAACAGCATGCTGAAGTCCCAAATCAACAGGATGAAATACGGGATCCACAGAACGGCAGCGGCATAAGCGGATTTGCGGCCGGAAACGAGACGCTTGCTCAGCCAATAGCAGAGAATCAGTGATACGGCCAGCAGGGCGAAATTTGCCCAGTTCAATGCGTGATAGATGCCAGTCCAATTCGTGATTCTTTCCAGCCTGTACACATTGCCCAAACTTTCCGCATGGAGGAAAAAGAGGAAAGCGTAAATACAGCTCATCGCATTCAATTTGAAAAAATTGCGCATGAAGGTTCATCTCCCATTAGTCCAGCGGTTCGCTGGGCTTCATTGCGTTGACGGATAGGCAAGCCGAGAATTTGTTCAATGCGGCGGATGCCACGTGATGCTGCTCTGGCGCCTTTCACAAAGCCACATCTTTTATGGAAAATACAGGTTTCCATTCATTACCATTATACCTGAATCTAATTTGTACCGGTACAGCTGTGATAAATTCGCATTGTCCCGGCAGAGCGCTCCCTGTACCTTATTAGTAATGGATTTTTTGGATCGCACATCAATCAGCGCAATTCTAATCAAGATTTCACATTCCGAAATGAGGAGAGAGAAGAATGTTTAACCTGGAAAAATACATGAGCAAACTGGGTATGACCCATCAAATCGACAGCATTCCCGATCTGAAGCTCCTGCGTGAACTGCAATATCGGCACGTCATGCATATTCCTTTTGAAAACCTAGATATCATGGATGGGGTCCCTTTGTCGATGAATCCGGACATTCTCTTCAACAAGATCATTGAAGGCCGGCGCGGAGGCGTATGCTACGAATTGAACGGGTTGTTTCACAACCTTCTCAAAGCGCTTGGATTCAGCGTATCGATGGCTGCCTGTACCGTCAAGCAGGAGGAAGGTTGGTTTATCGACGGAACCCATGCCGTAAATGTCGTTCATCTTCCGGGTGGAGATTACCTCGTGGATGTTGGTTTTGGAGGGCGAAGCCCCCGAGTACCGGTTCCGCTGAACGGCGAATGGACTGAGGACTGGGATGGAAAATGGCGCATGCGTCCGTATACAGAAGAGCAGGGCCGATTGGTTTTGGAGAAGGAAACCCCAGGTGAGTGGGAGATGCTGTACCAGTTGGACAGGGAGCCGCGGCTGCTGGAAGATTTCAAAGCCGTGTTCGATATGACGCAGTACGAGCACGAATCGAAATTCAATAAAATACGGGTCGCCATGATTCAGACGGAGCAGGGACGCGTTACGCTGAGCGGAAACTCTTTAACCCAGGTAAACGGAGAGATGAAATCTAAAGAAGACGTCGAGCCGGAACGGATTGGGCAGGTGCTGCGCGAGCTATTCCATATTGAATGGAAGGAATGACGGTTCATTAGCAGCCGGTCTCGTGAGTAGCCCGTATTGAGGCCAAGAAGACTGACTTCGTTAACGAAGGGGGCTGCCGGTTCTTCGATGAATTGGTGTAAGGCTTCGGGCGAATACTAGTTTGGTCAAGGTATTTTCGCTTGCAGAGGAGTCTTCGAATATGGACAGCAACAATCACGAGAAAAGTAAATGGGCGCTGCCTTTCCGAAAAAAATCCGGACCCCGGCTCCATAAGGACGATATCACGGTCGTGGACACCGGCAACGCCAAGAAGGCCGTCGTCGCCACCGCATTGGGAAATGCCATGGAATGGTTCGACTTCGGAATTTACTCTTATTTGGCCGTCATTATGGGCAAGGTGTTTTTCCCGGAGATGACGGGTTCCATCCAGCTGATTTATACCTTTGCCACGTTTTCCATCGCCTTTCTCGTCAGGCCGTTCGGCGGTTTGTTTTTTGGGAGGCTGGGGGACCGGCTAGGCCGGAAAAAAGTGCTCACCATCACGTTGGTCATGATGGCGGTGTCTACGCTGTGCATCGGCCTCATCCCGAGCTACGCATCGATCGGCATTACCGCTTCGGTGCTGCTGCTGCTGGCCCGCCTGGTCCAGGGCTTCTCCACCGGGGGAGAATATTCGGGCGCCATGACCTTCATTGCCGAATCGACGCCCGACAAGCGCCGCGGATTTTTGGCGAGCGGCCTGGAAGTGGGCACCCTGGTGGGATACATTGCCGGATCCGGGTTGGTGACGCTGCTTAGCTACCTGCTCGGGCCCGACCGGATGCTGGCTTGGGGCTGGAGGATTCCTTTTTTTATCGCGGCTCCGATCGGCTTGGTCGGCCTGTACCTGCGGAATCATCTCGAAGAAACTCCCGCCTTTGAGGCGATGGAGAAAGCAGCCCAGGATGAAGGGAGGCAGAAAGTGCCTTTCCGGGAACTGCTAAAGGTTCAGTGGAGAGTCGTCCTGCTCTGCATCGTCATGGTGTGTTCCTTCAATGTCGTGGACTATATGGTATTGTCATACATGCCATCTCATCTTACCGCGGTGCTCGGTTACGGAGAGACGGAAGGGCTGCTGCTCATCCTTATTGTCATGTTCATCATGATCCCGATTGTGCTGTTCATGGGTTACTTCAGTGACCGGATCGGGAACAAACGCATCATCCAAGGCGGTCTGCTGGGGCTGATCGTGCTCTCGCTGCCGGCGTTTTGGTGGATCGGGAGCGGTAAAGGCGGGATGGTCTTTCTCGGTCTGCTGTGCCTCGCCGTGCTGCTGACCTGCTTTGAAGGCACGATGCCGTCCGTGCTTCCGGCCTTGTTTTTTACCAAGGTCCGATATGGAGCCCTGGCGATTACTTATAATATTTCAGCATCCCTGTTCGGCGGGACCACTCCGCTTGTCATGGCTTGGCTGATCAATCTGACCGGGGAGCCCCTGGTACCGGCGTATTATTTGATCGCGGTTTCAATTATCGGCTTCGTCATCGTGACCATGTGGTTTACCGAGACCTCGGGCCGGTCACTTCGCGGTTCTGCGCCCGCGGTGGAGAAGCCGCACGAAGTTCATGAGGTGCTTAAAGAGCCGGAGGAAGCGCTGTGGTGGCATGAGGAACAGTCGGCCATCCACGATCAGCTGTCCGATTCAGATCCGACACGTTAAGGAAATAAGGATTGCGTGATGAAATTTATAAATCTTTAAAAAAGGCGCTGGAACAAGGGTTCCGGCGTCTTTTTTGCTTCTTTTTCCAAATATTTTTGTGAAAGCCTTTTCAATTGTGTTTAAATGTGTTATCTTTGAGGTAATCTAATTGTGTCTAAATTGTGAAAGCAATTTGTCGAAATTGTGAATCATCGCTGATCCATAGCGTATGATATAGCATCCAATGTTTTTAAGGAGGAATTCATCATGACCTTTTTACTGCTGAGTGTGTTTACCGCTGCGTTGATCGGTGTGTTGTTCTTCGGGAAGAAGCACGAGGTGTTGATTGCCAACGTCATGAATACATTGCTGCTCACGGGTCTTGCGATTGCGTCCGGAATGCATTTGAGCTCTGGCGGCTTGTTCTATCTGATTCTGATTTTCTACTACGTGGTGCCGATGTATGCTGTCATTACGCTGTTTGGTGTCATGAAGAAGAACAACAAGAAGAAGCAGAAGGACGTATTTATCAGTTCCTTTGAGCCGTCCCTCCCCGATTTGCGTGGAGAACGCGCCTAATATCCAATAATAATTAACCGCTGGGACAACGAGGTTCCAGCGGTTGTTTTATTTTATGCACTGTTGGCAGGCGCTAGGTCCAGTGAAAAGGTCGCTCCAAATGTGCTGGAATTTTAGTAGCTGCGTTCCCTTTGGCGGCATTGATCTGGAACTGGGTCAGAAAAAGGCTTCCGCTCAAGTCCGCGCCGCGGATGTCGGCGTCCCGGAAGTCGGCGCCGATCAGATCCGTGATCCGGAGGTCTGCGTCCCGAAGGTCGGCCGCGATCAAATATGCGCCTCTAAAGCTCTGGAATTTGAGATCGGCGCCTTTCAGCTTGGCACCGATCAGATCCGCCCCGCGTCCCTTCAGGTTCTTACGAGAAGACGGTCCCTTGTAACGTCGGCGTGCCTCCTCCCGAACGAGTTCACTGGTCTTAAGGAGCAGAAGGTTTACTTCGGCCCGGTGAGCGGGAATATCCAGCTTCAATATTTCTTCTGGCGGAAGTTCGGTGAGACGCTGCGTTTCGTGCAGCTGCGTTCTAAGCTCCTCGTGGATCAGGTGGGCGTCTGCATGGCTTAGCGCTTCGCTTAAATAGGCCAGAAGCTCGTGCAGCTGACGCATGACGGGAAACACTTCGAACATTTGCTTCGCCGTCTCCGGCGCTTGGCGCCAGTCTATGCCGCTATAAGTAAACTGGGAAACTTTTTGTCCGGCCCCGAAACAGTCATAAACGGTACATCCGCGAAATCCCTTTTGGCGCAGGCTGTTATGAATACCGCAGCGGAAATCGGATTGCAGATGGCGGCAGGGCTCTCCCGCCTGCTTGTCCATGGCAAAGTCGGATGAGGCGGCAAAAGGAAGGGAAACGCAGCACAGGCCGAAGCATTTCTCGCAATCTGCCTTCAGGGCAGCTCGTCCGAGGTCTCCTAAGTCTTTAAAATGATATGGGTTTGGTGCACTCAATGTTGATATCTCCTTCATGTAAAATCAGTCCGATTTTCTTTTTACCTATCGTTATCTTACAATAAATTGAAGCATTTATCGATGACGTGATGCTTATCAGCCTGAAGCTTTCGTCAAATTTACTGATACATGGAATCGAGCGGAGATTGGACATCTTATCATCGTGAACTAATTTATCCAACGGGAGTGAAGGAGAAGTGAAGATTAGCGGAAATACGATACTCATTACCGGCGGCGCATCCGGAATCGGGCTGGCCTTGGCGGAGCGGTTCGTTCAGGCGGGTAACACCGTGATCATTTGCGGGCGCCGCGCAGACAAGCTTCAAGAGCTAAAGGAACGTTATCCGGATATACATACGGTGGCATGTGACCTGTCTGTGGAGTCCCACCGGCTTGAATTGTTCCGTAAGGTGACGTCCGAATTTCCTGGTTTGAACGTTCTCATCAATAATGCAGGCATTCAGCAGCGGGTTCATTTGCTCGAAGCGGAGAAAGAGTGGGAGTATTACCGTCAGGAAATTTCAACTAATGTAGATGCGCCGATTCATTTAACGCTGTTGTTTATGCCGCACTTGCTAAAGCAACCAGATCCGGTCATCGTCAATGTCACCTCAGGATTGTCCATTACGCCGGGAGCCTGGGTTCCGATTTACAGCTCTACCAAGGCCGCGATCCATTCCTTTACCGTTAGTCTCCGGATTCAGCTGGCTCAAACGAACGCCAAGGTGATCGAAGTGCTGCCGCCTGCGGTCAACACCGATCTTGGCGGGGCGGGACTTCATACCTTCGGCGCGCCTCTTGACGAGTTTGCCGACTCGGTATTCAGGGAACTGCAAACCGGTAAAGAGGAGATTGGTTATGGCGGTACGGAGGAGAGGCTGCATCTGTCGGCGATACAGGCAAGAGAGACGGCAGCCCGGATGTACGATGGCTTCCGGTCAGGCACATAACATCTTGCACAGATGCAGAACAGGATGAGGACCTGCTGACAGGATCAGCAGGTCCTCTTTGGGTTACATGTTTTCTTTTAAAAATTTGTTGTAGTCGTTTAATGCCCGGTCTAATTTCTGACTGGCCTTGATCAGCTCCGGATCGGTGAGACATCTGCATACGGACAGTTTATTCAATTCCAACCGAAGCTCTTCAATTTTACGAATAATTTTATCCATGGTTGAACAGCTCCTTAGAAATTTTGCATCCTCCTTGCGCTCGCAGCATGCCGCAACGACAGATGCGTCAACACTTTTTTCGATCCAGCACATGATTTTTGAAAAAGAATGATACTACATTTTTCGCTAAATTCCCCTCAAATCCCTTCCGTGAAGCTGACATATTATCGAAATGTTACCCGATGATGAAATTTTTTTTTAGGTTCATAAAACCCTTCCGGCCTGGACAGCGAAATTCGATATAAATGGGTAAAATTTACATGGTATAAGGAACGGGTGTTCGTATATAATAAAAACATACGTTCGGTTAGGAGGGTCTGTTATGTCAGAAAAATATGTTGGGCAAACCGTGGAGATCGTTTATTTAGACCAGGCCGGTAACATTACACAGCGTAAAATCGAAGTGAAAGAGATGCGCGGGAACACCGTCAGGGCAGTATGCCTGAAGACAGGTGCCCCAAGAACCTTTCGGAGGGATCGGATTCTGGCATGGCAGGTAGCAAGAACTGCCTAGGACCGGTTAGGACAGCGTCCTTGACGCAGCTCTATTCGTGCGCACTGCTTCATCAATAATTTGATTCTTCGAAGAGAACCGAACCAAAATAACAAGCCTAACCCGATATGGGCTAGGCTTTCTTTGTAATATCATCAATGTCGGGGATATGATAAAGAACAAGTTCGCCGGCTTTCTGTCTCAGTCCTGGCATATCTTCCCGCTCTCGGCATACCATTAGGCAAAAGCAAAGAGAGAGGGAGGATACGGATGAACGAAAATGAACCGCAAAGTCCGGTACAGCTGGTCAGCACGCACCTGCCGGAAGGGGCTGAGCTGGTTACGATGAATACTCCAGCCGGACAACCTGCCGTGATTGCCGAAGATTTAACTGGGGATCGGGTCCCGGAGATATCCGCCGTCTACCGGTTGAATGATGCGTTGTACTTGCTTGTGCTCCAGTACAGCGAAGGGGCATGGAGAACGATGGCCAGGATCCAAGGCCCAGGCTATGGAGTCACGTTCTTGACCGCTGCACCGGTAACCAAGCCTGGGCGGAACAACCTGCTCGTAGGCTGGCAGATCGGTTCCATTTGGTCGAAGCTGTCCGTGTATGAGTGGACGGAGTATGGTTTGACGGATGTGGCGCCTGCAGAAATGAGCTACAGCTATATTGACGTGGCGGATTGGCCGGGCCCTGGAGGTCCAGACGGCAGATCCGAGCTCTCACTCTGGATCCACGATACGGGCGAAGCCTACCGGACGGAGGTGCTGCGCTGGCGGGACGGGAGTTTTCACCCGGCAGAAGATGTTTACCCCGCCTATTACCCTGAAGTAGCCCGCTACTATGAACGGATGACCGAATCCTATCCGGATTATCCGTTCTACTGGTACTATCTTGCCGAGGCGCAGTATCGGGCCGGTATCCCGCAGGCGGCACTGCATTCGGTACGAAGAGCCTTAGGATTTGCCCAGCCGTATCCTTCCAGGGAAACCCTTTTGACGCTGGAGAGGAAGATCCTGCAGCTGCCCCGCGTGGCGGAGCTGCTGCGGTTTTCGGCCCTGACTGCCGAAGGGCTTCGGTGGGGGTATATCAACACGAGCGGTACGATGGTACTTCCGGCCAGATACGAAGAGGCGGCGGAATTTCAGAAGAACGGCCTTGCCATTGTCCGGGAACGAGGAAAATACGGATTGATCGATCAAGCCGGGATGTGGGTCGTTGCCCCGGTGTATGATTCGATTTCACCGTTTTCAGAACACCGGGCCGTCGTCACGGACGGCGGCGTCTGCAAGCTGATCGATGAACAAGGTAAGGTGGTAACGAAATGCGGGTACTCGTATATCGCCGATATGCGGGAAGGCAGGTCCGTATTTCGTGGAGAGGGCCATCCGGGGGAAACGGTACATATCGGCCGTTACGGCTATCTGGATTCCCAGGGATACGAGATCATCCCGGCAAGATATGAGGAAGCCGGCGATTTTGGCAGTGGAAGAGCCTGGGTCAAAATGAAGGATGGTGCATACGCGCTAATCGGGCTGGACGGCCGCAGTCTATATGAATATGAGTTTGAGTATGCCGGTCCTCCCGGCGGCGGATTGCTCGTTTGTCAGCAGCAGGCCGGCGGAAAATACGGCTATATCGATCTGCGCGGCCAAGTCCGTATACAGCCTGCTTTTACCTCGGCGTCCCCCTTCCGCCGTCAGCGGGCGATCGTGAACATGGGGGAGGGCGGCACGAAGAGATACGGCGTCATCGATGAATCAGGTCAATTCGTCGTTCCACCTGAATATGACGAGATTCGTGATCTCGGTGAGGAAAGGCTGGCACTCGCACACGCCGTGAATCCGGGGCAGCCGTCTATCGGCTTGAACTATGCGATTGCGGATTGGGAAGGCAGGCTACTGACAGACTTTGCGTATACCCGCGTGTCGGCCTATCAAGATGGTCTGGCATCGGTCGCGGATGGGCAGGAAACCTTTTTGATCGATTCTAGCGGTGCAGCCGCGCCCGGATATCCGAAGGTGGAAGGCAGCGGCAGCCTGACTTTGAAGGGGAACGGCCTAATTGAAGTCCAAGTGGACCGGCGGATGTCGTATGTAACTCGTGACGGAAGAACCATTTGGCGGGACCAGGATCCTCTCAAATGACTTCAGCCCGCCAATTACAATAAAACTTGAATTCGACGAACCGCTGCCGTGAAGGCCAGCGGTTTTTTTGGATTGGAAGGTTCAGGATTGGTTGGGAATAATTTTACATGGGATGGGGGAAATTAACCGCAGTCTAACTAGTTATGGCAGGAGGGCAGGCTGTGACCTCACCAGAGCAAACGATCTATCCTTCGCTTGACGGGAACATTTCATACATCCGGGACAAGCTGTGTCACACCGACGATCTGAAGGTCAGGCACCTAACTTACCGTGGACAATCTTCGGCGCTGGTATATCTGGAATCTACGGTGGACCCAATCCTGATCGAGCGCAACGTCATCCGCCCGCTGCGGCAGGGAGGAGATGAGGACTTGTCCCAGCTTTTCCTGACGCTGCGGCTCGAGACCGAACACAAGCTTGATAAGGGCACGCAATCCCTTTTGTCGGGCAATTGCTTGTTTTTTACCCAGGATGACATGAAGCAGTTCTACGTTTTGACCACGCCGGCCAAGTACGAACGCAGCATTACGGAGCCGGAGAACGAAGGCATTATCCGCGGGGCACACAACGGTTTTATCGAGGATTTAACGGTCAATTTGTATCAGATCCGCCAGCAGATCAGCTCGACGGACCTGAAGGTGCATTATCACAATATAGGCAGTACGGCTCCACGCAAAGTAGCGGTAATGTACATGAATAACCTGGCGGACCCTGCCGTAGTCAAAAAAGTGGAAGGCAGGCTGAAGGGCATCACGCTCGATTCCGTCATTTCGACCGGCTTTATCCAAGAATTCATGGAGGATCAGCCGTTTTCGATCTTTCCCCAGTTTTTGAATACGGAACGGCCCGACCATACGGGCGCGTATTTACTGGACGGACATGTGGTCATTATGCTCGAAGGGGATCCGACGGCCTTGATCGTCCCGGTGAGCTTTTTCTGCTTTTATCAAACCCCTGACGATTACAGCAACCGTTGGATGATCGCATCGTTTGTGCGGTTTATCCGGCTGCTCAGCTTCATCACCGCCTTTCAGCTGCCGGCATTCTATATCGCCATCGTAGCGTTTCATTCGAATGTTTTGCCCATTCAGCTGTTCTTTACTGTGCAGGGTTCATTGACCCGGGTACCGTATCCCCCGCTCGTTGAAGCGATGCTGCTCGAGCTGATCTTTGAATTGCTGAGGGAGGCAGGGCTCAGGCTGCCAAGCCGAGTAGGGCAAACGATCGGCATTGTCGGGGGTCTGGTCATCGGAGATGCGATCGTCAAGGCGGGTTTCGTGTCGTATACGATGATTATCGTTGTGGCTTTAACCGCGATTTCGTCATTTTTGATACCGTCCAATGAGATGAGCTCGGCGATCCGGATATTGCGGTTTCCCCTGATGATATGCGCATCCATTTTCGGTTTTATCGGCATTGCTTTCGGACTAACGATCCTGTTCATTCATCTGTGCAAGCTGGAGTCGTTCGGGAAGCCTTACCTGTCGCCGCTGGCCCCATTGAAAATTAAGGGCTTCAAGGATGCATTTCTTCGGTTTCCGATCTGGACGATCCGCGGCAGGCATGGCGAGAAAAAGCACAACTAACATCAGTTGACACGATCCGGGAGGGATGGACAAGGTGGAACAGGCTGAAAAAAAGATGTCCCCGAGACAGCTGTTTTTGTTCATTATCCAAGCCCAAATCGGAGTCGGCGTGCTATCGATTCCCTATGAACTTAGTAAGACGGCAAAAGGCGGCGGGGGCATATCGGTTGTGATCGCCGGAGCGATTACCGAAATCATCATTTTGATGATGTGGGTTCTTCTGCGTAAGTTTCCCGGGATGAACCTTTTTCAGATCTGTTTCCGGCTTGGCGGACCGGTTATTGGCAGGCTGCTGATCGCATGCTACGTCGGATATTTTATTTTGCTGGGCAGCAATGTTTTGCTCAATGCCTACATGGTACTCCAGCGCTGGATTCTGCAATCCACCCCCAAATGGGTGGTACTGCTCCTGTTCTGTATCATGACGTATTACCTGGCCAAGGAAAAGCTCACGGTTTTGGCCCGGTTTTACAGTCTATCGTCCATGCTGTTCATTCCTTTGATCATTTTTGTCAGCTACGGCCTGACACAGGCACGGATCGAATACATGCTGCCGCTAACCGAAGCAGGCCTGATCAACATCCTGAAGGGAACCAAGGATACGACGATTTCGATGTACGGGTTCGAAATGTTCCTGATCATCTATCCGTTCATTGATGCATCTGACGCCAAGAAATTGAAAATGATCAGCTTGTCAAATCTGTTCGTTACACTGTTCTACGTGTTTGTCGTGTGCACCTGTCTCATGGTGTTTAACCAGACGCAGCTGGCGATGATCCCGGAACCTGTCATTTACCTGGTCAAGTCGCTGAATTTTTACATCATCGACCGGGCGGATATTCTGTTCTTGTCGATTTGGTCGATTACCTTGGTATGTTCCATCGCCAGTTATTGCTACGCAGCAACGGACGGGCTTGCGGTCCTGTTTAAAAAGAAGGATCACCATATTTTTGACCTATGGGTTAAAGTAGCCTTTTTTTTTATCGCTCTGCTGCCGACCACGCCGATGGCGATTGAGCGCATCAACAAGATTTCCGAATATGCCGCGTACGTGTTCATTGCGGGCCTTCCCTTCCTGCTAATGCTGTTCTCTTTATTTGTCAAAAAGAAAGCGGGTGGAACCGTATGAAACGATGCCGCGGGGCACTTTGCTGCGCCATGCTGGGTCTGAGCACGGCGCTGCTGACCGGATGCTGGGACCGGGAGTATTTGAAAGACTTGAATTTGGCCTACAGCGCAGGTTTTGATCTGACCAAGGATCATAAGATCAAGGAAACCGTTGAGCTAATCATTCCCCCGAAAACCGAACAGAGCTCCACGACAAATGAAATTCATTCGGCAGTGGGTTTGTCAACACGCGGGGCGAGCAACATCCTCCGGGCTCGCGTAAGAGGGAATATGCGGGTGATCAAGAACAGCGTGCAGCTGATCGGCAAATCTTTGGCCGAAGAAGGGCTCAAGGCACCGATGGACGTCAATTTCAGGGATCCTCGAAACCCTTCTTCTGACGTTCGGTTGATCGTGACGGAGAATGACGCCTCAGAGATTATCGGAAAGAAAAAAATAGGAGAGCTGCAAATCGGCGAATTTCTGTCGCAGAAAATCAGCAGCTTGGAGAAAATGAGCCTGTTCTACCCGCCGGAGACTGTGAATACGGTTTTCCGTTCCTTGACGGATCCAGGCCAGGATTTCGCGCTGCCTTACATCGGGGTACAAGGCTCCGAGATCGTTGCCAAAGGCGTCGCCTTGTTCCACGATCAGAGCTTTAGCGGATCGCTAGGCAAGGATCAGTCGATCATGCTGGTTCTGATGAAAGGAAAATCGGGAGGCAATGCCCGGTTTACCAAAACCGTGAATCTGGATACAACCAAGCCGATTCGCGGATCGATCAGCTACAATGTCGGCAATAAGAAGAGGAAGCGTGAGTTTCACGTAAGCGTCGCCCGGAACGGCGATGTTCACGTAACGCTGAGCCTCAAGCTTCAGGCGGTCATCGAGGAATTCACCGGACCGCAGCTGCTGGATGATAAAGCAGTGACGCGAGTGAACAAGGAGCTGTCGTCCATCATGACCGAGGAAGCCAGGGAGGTCGTGCGGGAACTGCAGCAGGCGAACTGCGATATTTTTGGGGTAGGCCGGCAGCTGATGGCTTATCATCCCAAATTGTGGAAGCGGATCGATTGGAACAAGGAGTACCGTAACGTTCAGTTTCATACCCAGGTTCAGGTGTCCATTATCGATACCGGGGTCATTCAATAACAGCCTGATGTCCATGCCGTACGGGATGCGGTATGGGATGTTTTGCGGTCTTGCCGTTTGCGGCAGGCCGCTTTTTTTGGTTTTCCAATTGGCTGGAAATAGAATGTTAACTTGCGGAAACTCATATATATGTCATGGAAACCGTTATCTGATGACCTGACACGAAGCAGCGTAAAGAGGCAATCGTATAGCGAGCGGCAAAAAAATGTGGTATTAAATAACAAAAAAGGGTTTGCAAAGGTCCGGTGCGGTGTTATAATCCGATCAAGGAAAGCGGTTACCCTAAATGATTCATTGAAATGATATCGTGAGAACAAGGTGGAATGTCCATGAGTAAACAACTGAATATCGGCGTGATCGGAGCAGGGAGGATCGGAAGGCTGCATACCGAAAATCTGCTTAATCATCCTCAGGTTAATGTGAAAGCGATTGCAGACCTGCAGATCGATCATGCCAGGGCATGGGCCAATGGGCTGGGGATCCCTTTGCTGACCCAGGATGCGGAACAGATCATCAGTGATCCGGGCATCGATGCCGTTTTTATTTGCACGTCGACCAATACCCATATTGACATGATCGAGCGCTCCGCCAAGGCGGGCAAGCACATTTTCTGCGAAAAGCCGATCTCCTTCGATGTCCGGGGAACCCGCCTTGCGCTGCAAGCCGCTTCCGACAGCGGCGTCAAATTTCAGCTTGGCTTCAACCGCAGATTTGACCCGAATTTCCGCAGAGTCAGGGAGATCGTCGCTTCCGGCCAGATTGGAGATCCCCATCTGATCAAGATCACTTCGCGCGACCCCAGCCCCCCTCCGCATGACTACATCAAAGTATCCGGCGGGCTGTTTATGGACATGGCGATTCACGATTTTGACATGGCCCGGTTTTTAAGCGGCAGCGAAGTGGATGAGGTGTATGTCCAAGGGGCAGTCCTGGTGGATCCGGTCATCGGAGAGCTCGGAGACGTGGACACGGCGGTCATCATGCTGAGATTCCGGAACGGTGCGATCGGTGTCATCGACAACTCGAGGCAGGCTGCCTATGGGTACGATCAGCGCGTGGAAGTTTTCGGCTCGCTGGGCCAGGTCAACGTGCAGAACGATTTTCCGAACTCGGCGGAAATCAGCACGGCCGGCGGCGTGTACCGGGATAAGCCGAAGCATTTTTTCCTGGAACGTTATGAAGCGGCGTACCGGCATGAAATCGAGAGCTTTATCAAAGCGATCGTGAACAATGAGAACGTACCAGTCAGCGGAGAGGACGGGTATCAGGCGGAGCTGCTGGCGGATGCGGCCAAGAAATCATGGCTGGAGAAGAGACCCGTCAGCTTGTCCGAGTATTCGATGTCTACATCATGAGGTTTTTGTTTGTCTTTAGGGTAAGCGATTAACCTAATGAAATATTCCGCGAAAGGATGGTTATGAATGGGCGTACTTCGATTAACGATGGCTCAGGCCTTGCTCCGCTTCCTGGACCAGCAGTATGTGCAGCTGGACGGAAAGGAGCACAAGTTCGTTAAGGGAGTCATGGGTATTTTCGGTCACGGCAATGTACTGGGCATCGGCGAAGCATTGGAGCGGGAGCCGGGCAGCCTCAGGTTTATCCAGGGAAAAAATGAGCAGGGCATGACGCATGCCGCCGTTGCGTACGCGAAGCAGAAGAACCGGCTGGAAATCTTCGCCTGTACTTCCTCCATTGGCCCGGGGGCGCTGAATATGGTCACGGCCGCCGCGACGGCGACGGTCAACCGGATACCCGTGCTGCTGCTTCCAGGCGATATTTTCGCCTGCCGGCAGCCGGACCCGGTCCTGCAGCAGCTGGAGCATCCGATGGATTATACCGTGTCCGTCAACGATGCCTTCAAACCGGTCAGCCGGTACTGGGACCGGATTACGCGTCCCGAACAGCTGATGAGCTCGATGATCCAGGCGATGCGCGTACTGACTGACCCGGCGGAAACCGGCGCGGTCACCATCTGCCTGCCGCAGGACGTGCAGACAGAGGCGTACGATTATCCTGAGGATTTTTTCCGGAAAAGGGTGCATTACCTTGACCGCAAGCCGGCAAGCCAAGCAGCGATCGAGCGGGCGGCGGAGCTGATTTCGCGCAAGCAAAAGCCGATCCTGATCGCCGGCGGCGGCGTTCATTATTCCTTGGCCTATGAAGAGCTGCGGCAGTTCGCGGAAGCGTTCGGCATTCCCGTGGCCGAGACTCAGGCGGGGAAGAGCGCAATCCCATGGGACCATCCGCTGAATATGGGAGCGATCGGCGCGACCGGATCCCTTGCCGCGAACCGGCTTGCCAGAGAAGCGGATGCCGTCATTTGTGTGGGAACCCGGCTGGGGGATTTTCCGACCGCGTCCAAAACCGCTTTTACGAGTCCCGAAGCAGAATTCATCCATATCAATGTGAGCGGTTTTGACGCGTCAAAGCTGAATGCGTGCCAGGTGGTGGCGGATGCTGGAGCGGGATTAAAAGAATTAACCTCCGCACTCCAGGCAAGGAGCTACAAGTCTGCTCATAACGGACCAGAGCTTGCCAAACTGAAAGCCGAATGGACCCGGGAGGTCGACAGGCTGTACGGCTTGGAGTCGGAAGAAGGCTTGGCGCAAACCCGCGTGCTCGGTGAACTGAACCGTTCCATGGCAAACGAAGTAATCGTAGCGGCGTCCGGGAGTCTTCCGGGCGATTTACACCGGCTGTGGAGATCGGAAGCGCCCAAATCCTATCACATGGAATATGGCTTTTCCTGCATGGGGTACGAAATTGCCGGGGCCTTCGGCGTGAAGCTCGCTGAACCGGACAAGGAAGTCTATGCGCTCGTCGGCGACGGAAGCTACCTCATGCTTCATTCCGAGATTTTAACCAGCATTCAGGAAGGTGTAAAGGTGAACGTGATCCTGCTGGACAATCACGGATTCCAGTGCATACACAGCCTGCAGCGTGAAAATGGGAGCGACGGCTTCGGCAACGAATTCCGTCTGCGCAGCCCGGAAACGGGGCGCCTGACGGGGGACTATGTGCCGGTCGACTATGCGGCCCATGCGCGAAGCATGGGAATCAAGGCATTTTCCGCCACCAGTGTGGATGAGCTGAAGGAAGCCCTCCGGCAGGCCGGGGAGGAGAAGGGCTCTACACTGATCGAAATCAAGGTGCTGCCGGGCACCCAGTCGGGCGGATACGAATCCTGGTGGAGGGTGGATGTTCCGGAAGTGTCGACCAGCGATAAAGTGCGGGCCGCGAGGGAAACGATGAACGAACATGTGAAGCAGGCGCTGAAAATTTAAGTCCAAAGGGAGGTTACGACGTAGATGACGGATATCCGATCGATTAAATTGGGCATTTCACCGATCAATTGGGTTAATGAAGATGTGCTTGAACTGGGCGACCATTATACGTTCGACGACTTGATGCGGGATTTCACGCAGCTGGGGTTCACCGGAACGGAAAACAGCCGGAAATTCCCGAAGGACGCAGCCGTTCTCAAGAAGGCATTGGCTGAGCATGGACTCCAGATGGCTTCTCAGTGGAAGGGCGTCTTGTTCTCCGAGCCGCGCCGCAGGGCGTCCGAGCTGGAATCGTACCGGCAGCATGTTGAATTTTTAAAGTCGATGGGCAGCCGCCATGTCGTCACCTGCGAGCTTGGGGGTTCGATCATCGGCGACCCGAGAAGACCGAAAGGCGTGCAGGACGTGCATCCCCTGACGGACGAGGAATGGAACCACATGGTCGAGGGGCTGCATCAGGCCGGTGAAATCTGCAAACGAAACGGAATGAAGCTCGTCTACCACTATCACATAGGAACTGTGGTCGAACGGCCGGATGAAATTCAAAGGCTGATGGAGACGACGGATCCCGAGCTGGTTCATTTGCTGCTGGATACGGGGCATGCCTATTACGGCGGATCCGACCCGCTGGAGCTGTATGAACGCTATGCAGATCGAGTTGCCTACGTTCATTTGAAGGATGTCCGGAACGATGTGCTGGAGCGGGTGAAAAGGGAGGGGATCCCTTTTCAGCAAGCGGTAATCCAGGGTGTGTTTACCGTACCAGGCGACGGATGCATCGACTTTGCGCCGATTTTACGCAGCTTCGTGCGGCATGGTTATGACGACTGGATGATTCTGGAGGCGGAGCAGGATCCCGGCCAAGCGAATCCTTATGAATATGCCAGCAAGTCCAAGCAATATCTCGCTCAAATTGTTCAGGAATTGAATGCCTGAAAGGAGGAAGGAACATGTCCAAGCTTATCGTTCCCGGCGGAGAGCCGGACGAGAACGGCAGATTGCTCAGCATCACGCCCGAATCGGCGGGGTGGGAGTACGTAGGTTTTGAAGCGTACCGGCTGGAACCCGGTCAAACGATCGAGCAGGAGACGGGAGACCGTGAAGTCTGCCTCGTGCTGCTCAGCGGGCTGGCGAATGTGGAAGCAGGCGGACAAAACTATGAGCGGATCGGCCGCCGGATGAGCGTGTTTGAGCCGCTTGCCCCTTATGCGGTATACGTTCCTGCGGACGACCGTTTCCGGCTGGAAGCCGTTACCTTGACGGAGGTGGCCGTGTGCAGCGCTCCCGGCCAAGGGCGGCTCGAAGCAAGGCTCATCCCGCCGGAGAAGATCGGGGTGGAGCAGCGGGGCTCCGGTTATACGGAGCGGACCGTCCGCAATATTTTGCCGGAGCAGGAGGAAGCGGAAAGTCTGCTCGTCGTGGAAGTCTTTACGCCGGCCGGGCACTGGTCAAGCTATCCTCCGCATAAGCATGACCAACTCGATCTCCCGCATGAGTCCCTGCTGGAAGAAACCTATTATCACAAGGTGTCCCCGGGTCAGGGGTTTGCCCTGCAGCGCGTATATACCGACGACCTGTCGCTGAATGAAACGCTGGCCGTGAAGAGCGGGGACGCCGTCCTCGTTCCCTGCGGTTACCATCCGGTGTCGGCGCCTCCCGGGTACGATGTGTATTACCTTAACGTCATGGCCGGGCCGGTGCGCACCTGGAAGTTCCATAACGACCCTCAGCATGAATGGCTGATGACCCCGGGACAGGAGGTGCCTAAGCGTTGACCACGATTTCATTTCCAGACCATCGTTCCCTGGACTTTATCGGGCTGGGCCGGCTGTGCATCGATCTGAACGCCAACGAAATCCATCGCCCGATGGAGGACACGGTCACCTTTACCAAATACGTCGGCGGCTCCCCGGCCAACATTACGATCGCCATGGCAAAGCTGGGGCTGCGAACCGGTTTCATCGGCAGGGTGTCCGACGACGCCCACGGCCGTTTCATCACTCGGTACCTGCAGGACGCAGGCATCGACACCAAGCACGTTATCGTCGACCGGTCGGGCAGCGTCACGGGACTCACGTTTACGGAAATCAAGTCGCCGACGGACTGCAGCATCCTGATGTACCGGGATAACGTAGCGGACCTCAAACTGGAGCCTGGCGACGTAAGCGAGGATTATATCCAAAGTGCCAGAGCGCTGCTCATTTCAGGTACAGCCCTTGCAAAGAGCCCGTCCAGAGAAGCGGCTTTCAAAGCGATGGAACTGGCCATAAGACACGGAGTCGTCATTGTTTTTGATATCGATTACCGTCCGTATACATGGACCTCGGCCGATGAGATCGGTACGTATTACCGTCTAGCCGCCGAGAAATCGGATATTATTATCGGCGGACGCGAAGAGTTCGACCTGATCGAAGCGCTGGACGGCCCGCTTATGCAGGACGATGAAGCCACCGCGAAGCAGTGGTTCAAGCACCGGGCCAAGCTGGTGGTCGTCAAACGGGGCGGCGATGGGTCGACGGCATTTTCGGCGGACGGACAGAAGCACGTAGGTGCCGTTTTTCCGGCACAGGTGGTGAAAACCTTCGGCGCGGGTGACTCCTTTGCAGGTGCCTTTATTTACGGCCTGATGCAGGGATGGAGTATCGACCGGTGCCAGCAGTTCGGCAGTGCCTCAGCATCGATCGTGGTCTCCAGCCACAGCTGCTCCGACGCGATGCCGACAGCCTCGCAAATCCAGGAGCGGATCGACCGCTTTGTGCAGCAAGGAATCTGACCAAACGATGGAGGTATCTACATGACGGATCAAGTGCAACAGCTTCACAACTACGTCGGGGGCCGGTGGGTTCCTTCGGGCGGAGGAAGATCGGAGCCGGTCTATAATCCGGCCACAGGGGAAGAGATCGCCCGCGTCCCCTTATCCACCCTGGATGATCTGAACCGCGCCGTATCCGCGGCGGCGGAGGCGTTTCCGTCCTGGAGCGGCACTCCGGTGCCGCGCCGGGCACGGATCATGTTCAAGTTCCAGCAGCTTTTGACGGAACACTGGGAAGAGCTCGCCCGGATGATTACGCTGGAAAACGGCAAGAGCTACCAGGAAGCATACGGCGAGGTGCTGCGCGGTATAGAATGTGTGGAGTTCGCCGCCGGCGCTCCGACGCTGCTGATGGGCAGCAACCTGCCGGATATTGCCTCAGGACTGGAGTCGGCCATGTACCGTTATCCGATCGGCGTCGTCGGCGGCATCACGCCGTTTAACTTTCCGATGATGGTGCCGAGCTGGATGTTCCCGCTAGCGATCGTATGCGGCAACACCTTCGTGCTGAAGCCGTCCGAACGGACGCCGCTGCTCGCGAACCGGCTGGCGGAGCTGCTCCAGGAAGCCGGGCTCCCGGACGGCGTGTTCAACATCGTTCACGGTGCGCATGACGTCGTTAACGGCCTGCTTGAGCACGAAGAAGTCAAGGCGATTTCATTTGTCGGCTCCCAGCCTGTGGCCGAGTACGTGTACAAGACGGCAGCGGCTCACGGTAAACGGGTACAAGCGCTGGGAGGCGCAAAAAACCATTCCATCGTCATGCCGGATGCCGATCTCAAGCTCGCGGTGAAAGAGATCACGAGCGCGGCCTTCGGCTCCGCAGGCGAACGCTGTATGGCCTGCTCGGTCGTCGTGGCCGTCGGCGATATCGCCGACGAGCTGGTGAGCGGACTGGCCGAAGCCGCCAAGAATATCCCCGTAGGCGACGGTATGGAACCGGATGCCTTCCTGGGACCCGTGATCCGGGACTCCCATAAGAGCCGGACCATTGGATATATTGAGAAGGGGGTACAGGAGGGGGCGCAGCTAGTATTGGACGGCAGGGATCATGCCTTGGCCAACGCAGAAGGTTATTTTCTTGGCCCAACGATCTTTGACCACGCAGCTCCAGGCATGAACATTTGGACGGACGAAATCTTTGCGCCTGTACTTCAGGTCGTCCGGGTAAACAGCCTCAAGGAAGCCGTAGCGATTGCCAACAAGTCCGAGTTTGCCAACGGGGCCTGTATCTATACGGACAGTGCCAAAGCGATTCGAGAGTTTAGGGAATCGATCGACGCCGGCATGCTCGGGGTCAATGTAGGCGTACCGGCACCCATGGCGTTTTTTCCGTTCTCCGGCTACAAAAAATCCTTTTACGGAGACCTTCACGCCAACGGGAAGGACGGGGTGGAATTCTACACCCGCAAGAAAATGGTTGTGGCCCGCTATTGATCATGGAGCAAATTGCCACAGACTGGAACTTTCCCTATACTTAGAGTACAGAGCAGCGTTAAGGAAGGGGGAACGAGGGTGGCGACGATATACGATATCGCCCGGGAAGCCGGCGTGTCCATAGCCACGGTATCCAAGGTCATCAACCAGACCGGCCGGATCAGCGACAAAACAAGAAAGCATGTGCAGGACGTGATGAAGCGGATCGACTACCAGCCGAGCGTCGTCGCATCCGCCTTGACCAAGAAAAGGACCTATTCGCTCGGACTCCTGATCCCGGATATCGCGAACCCGTTTTTTGCCGAGCTGGCCCGCAGCATCGAAGATCAAGCCCACGAGCTTGGATACAGTCTGGTCATCTGCAGCACGGACAACGATTTGACCCGTGAAGAAAGGTATGTCAACGTTCTCCGGCAAAAGAGCGCCGACGGGATCATCATCGCCACTGGCGCCCGCAACGACGCCATGATGAAGCAGCTGATGAAATACAAGCTTCCGGTTGCCGTCATCGCGCGGGAAATGCCGCTGCTTGCAGTGGATACAGTGCTCGTGGACGATTACTTAGGCGGCTATCTGGCTGCGTCTCACTTGACTGGGCTCGGACACCGGAACATTGCCGTGATTGCGGAGGACTTGGCTGTGATGAGCTCGAAGGAACGGGTTCGCGGTTACCGGAAAGCCCTTGAAGAAGCAGGAATCCCTTATGACGAGAATTTGGTGGCGGTCAGTCCGTTTCATGTCGAGGGAGGGAAGGCGACAGCCAAGGAGCTGCTCAGCAGCTCCAACCCGCCAAGCGCCATCTTCGGATGCAACGATCTGCTGGCGATCGGAGTCGTGCAGGCTGCCCGGGAGCTTGGCCTGCGCGTACCTGAGGATGTTTCGGTCGTCGGCTTTGACAACACGGTGCTGGCGACGATTATCGATCCGCCGCTCACTTCAGTGGCCCAGCCCGTTCAGCAAATGGGAAAAGAAATCGTCCAGCTGATCACAGGCGAAATCGACGGAAGCAAGCCATCCAAGCAGCGCCTGGTTCTGCTGCCGGAACTCGTGGTCCGAGGAACAACCAGCGCCGTGTAACGGCGCTTTTTTTGTTGTTGAATCCCCTTTGTGCTCGCGATGATCCCATCGCATTTTCCCGACTAAGGAGGCAGTTCCAACCATTTTACAAACATAGACATTTTATTACAAAAATAATGATTGCGCTTTCATACCGGAGTAGATTATAATTTCCTCAAGGTAAAGCGCTTACCTCACATTTCCAATCCCAGGGTTGCGACACAGTTCCTAGGGGGAGAGTCCAAAGCCCGTTTCGCTTCAAGTTTATGTTACTAAGCTTTAAGAAGAAGAGAAGAGTCTTAATATGGTATCGATACCATATGCACTGAATAACGATTTAGATATCGATGCCAACAATCGCAATCGTGATGGGATACGGCTTTTCGTTTTAACCGAAGAAATGTAATATTTTACAAAAAGTGCAACCATTTTTGATTTACACCTCATCTTGAGAGACTATATTCCAATTAAAGCTGAAATGAAGCCATTCTTAATAAAAAAGGGGGGATTCTGCTCAAGGAAAACGGATTATGCGATCATGACATCGATTAAGAGTGAGGGGCGGCATGCAAGACACCGCTTCGGTTCATCAGCAATCATCCACAAAAAAGAAGGTGATCCAGTCCATGCAAACCCAGGTGAAAACAGCAGCTGTACCTGGAAAGACACCCGGCAAACGATGGAAAAACATTCTTCTGCATAAATACCTCTACATCATGCTGCTTCCTTGCCTCGCTTTTTTTATCATATTTTCCTACATACCGATGGTCGGCCTGATCTTAGCCTTCAAGGAATACAAGTTCAATACGGGAATCCTCGGAAGCCCGTGGGTCGGTCTGAAGTACTTTGAGCGTTTTTTCAATGATTATCAGAGCGTAATGCTCATCAAGAACACTTTGATCATCTCCTGCATGAAGCTGTTTATCGGCCTGCCTTTTCCGATCCTTCTGGCATTGATGTTCAACGAGATCCGCAACCGTTATTTTCGCAGCATCGCCCAGAGCATCGCCTATCTCCCGCATTTTTTGTCCTGGGTAGTGGTCGTGGGGCTTGCCCAACGCCTGCTAGCTCCGGATAACGGATTGCTCAACCAAGTCGTGTCTTATTTCGGCGGGGACGGAAGCACCTTTTATATGATGGAACCGAATTATTTCTATTCCATTATGTTCGGCAGCCATTTATGGAAGACGATCGGATGGGACTCCATTATCTATCTGGCGGCGATCGCCGGCGTCAACCCGGATATGTACGAGGCGGCCAAAATCGACGGGGCGAACAAGTGGAAGGAACATTGGTACATCACACTCCCTTCCATCCGTCCAACGATCCTCATTTTGTTCATTCTATCACTGGGTAATATTTTGTCCGCCGGATTCGATCAGCTGTACCTCTTGAGAACCCCGGGAAACATGCAGCTCTCTGAAATTCTGGATACTTATGTCATTCGCATCGGTCTTCAGGGCGGCCAATACGGATATGCAACGGCCGTGGGATTAATGCAGGGCTTGATCGGATTGATCCTAGTCGTTACTGCCAACCGTATCTCAAGAAGAGTTTCTGACACATCGGTATGGTAGCGATACCATATGCTTTGCAACAACATTAATGCAACCATAATGCATCCATATTGCATCCATGATTGCATCCGTGTAAAGACAGGGGAAAGGCCATTGACCAATTATTTGAAAAGAGGGATGCCGAAATGCTGAAAGGGAAAACGTGGTTCAAAATGTTATCCATGCCGCTGATCGCCTCCATGCTTCTAGTTGGGTGCAGCGGAAATGATTCAAGCGGTCCAAACAGCGAACCGACGGCGGCTAATCAGGATACGGGTACGGCAAATCACCCTGCGACCTGGATTGCGGACCGTAAAGTAAAAGGGCTTGTCTTTATGGGGACGGATGACTACACGGAGGATATGAATGCGGAGATCAAAGCCAAGCTGAAGGAGATGACCGGCATCGACCTGGAAATCGAAATCATGGTGGCGGACCATTCCATCGACGGACTCATTGCGGGGCTGGCGTCGAACGACCTGCCTGATTTTATAACGTTCTATCTTAACAACAGCGGCCGGCCCGAAATGCAGGTTGTGCTGAAAGCGGCCAGAGAGCAAATGTTTACGGACCTTACGCCGCTGATGAAAGAAACGAAGATCTACAGCAAATATCTGCAGGACGACTACCTTCCGCTTGACACGAAGTATGGCGTCATGTTCCGGCCGGAGTTCGGAGGATCGTCCTATTTCGTCCATATGAACATCGCCAGACAAGGCGGGTACTCGACGCGTAAATATGCCGGCGGTCCTTATATCCGCAAGGATATTGCCGACGCCCTGCACGTCGATCCGCGCACGATTGATACGACCCAGAAGCTGTATGAGCTGGCGCAAAAAATCAAGGCAGGCGGGTTCAAGGACAAGAACGGCAAGGACGTCGTTCCGATCGGTCCTTCTTACTGGGGAGGCAAGGAGGTCGGCGCCTTGTTTAACGACCTGGAGTGGGGCAGCGCCGACCAGCGGATCAATAAGGATGCAGGAGGTAACATTTTGCATGAAAGCCAGACCGAATATGCACTGAAAAAAGTTGAGTATGTGCAGAAGCTCCTGAGCGAGAAACTGCTGCATCCCGAATTTTTCACGATGGACGAAAGCCGGGCGACGGAAGGCGCCCTGAATGGAACGTGGGGAATAATTGGAGATATGCACAATTATCAGGAGTTTAACCGCGATATGCATTACCTGCCGCTGGGACCGATCAATTATGTTGACCGTCCATACCAAATGCAGGTCGATTATAAATCCGGATACTCGGCCTGGGCGATTCCGGCTACGACCAAAGATCCGGAAGACATCATGAAGCTGGCGGACTTCCTGGCAAGCCGGGAAGGAAAGCTGCTGTGGCAATACGGGATTGAAGGCAGGGATTACACCCTGGATGCCAAGGGGAACCCTCTAGCCAACAAGGATATTTTGGATTTGAAGCAAAGCAATCCTGAGGAAGCGAAGAAGCTTGGCTTTGCGGGTGTCGGCAACTATTGGGGTGAGCTGCTGGGATCGACGGATATTGACCGGATGGCCGACTTCGGGGAAATGGAGTACGGCGACGCGGTTGCTCCGGAAGTGAATGCAGGCGCGTTGAAAATCGCCGATTACTGGGGCTGGGATGACAAACGCAAGCAAGCGAATGTTGTGGACGGCTACACACCTTTATCTTTCATCGGAGAATTTGATCAGGGAACCGAGCTAAAGGCGGCGTTCGAAAATTATGACGACAGTCTGATTCGGGCGTATTACGCAAAAAACCTGGATGAGGCGAAGAAGATCCTGGACTCCGCTTCCAAGCAGCTGGATGCCTCCGGACTGCAGGCGTTCCTTGAACTGCTGAAGCAGAAAAATGCCGACGCCAAAACGCATTTGAAATTCTAGATGGGAGGATCATGCGGATGAAGCCATTTTACCGGACGCCGCTGGGTGAAAGAGTATATATCTTCGTAATCTACCTGCTGATCACGCTGCTGTGCCTGTCCATCGTCCTGCCGTTTTTGAACATATTGGCGCTCTCCTTCAACGCAGGGAAGGATGCGGAGCGCGGCGGGATTTACTTCTGGCCCCGGGTATGGTCGATCCAAAATTTCAAGGAGGTGTTCGCCTCCTCGAATATCGTAACGGCTTTCGGCATCTCGCTGTTTCGAACCGTGGTCGGCACGGTCGCTAGCGTATTTCTGACCGCGATGGGCGCCTATGCGCTGAAGAGCAGAACGATGCCCGGAGTACGCTTTTTCACGCTGCTGATCTTCTTTACGATGCTGTTCAGCGGGGGAATGATCCCGTATTATATGCTGCTGAAATCGCTGCATTTGACCAATACGATCTGGGTATATATTATCCCGAGCTTGTACAGCGCCTGGAACCTGATAATCATGCGGACGTTCTTTCAGCAAATTCATCCCAGCCTGGAAGAGTCTGCGCGGATGGACGGCTACAATGACTTCGCCATCTTTATGCGGATCATCATGCCGCTCAGCAAGCCGGTGATCGCCGTCATCGCGCTGTTTAACGCCGTCGGTCACTGGAACGACTGGTTTACGGGCGCTTTTTATGTCCGTTCGGCAAAATTGCGGCCGCTATCGACACTGCTGCAAGAGATGCTCACGCGGGCAGAAGCGATGCGCAGCAAGCTGGAATCCGCCGCAGGCATGAATCAATATGACGCGCTGGAGAAAATGCAGGTAACGGGCGATTCCATGAAGATGGCCACGATCATCATTGTCGTAACGCCGATCATCATCATTTACCCGTTTATTCAAAAGTACTTCGCCCAAGGCGTTATGATCGGTTCGATTAAGGAATAACCGCAGAAAGATGATCAACCAGGGAGGATTTGGCATGCGCATCGAAAACCCTTATGATAAAAGAGGAACGTGGCTTCGCGGAAGCTTTCATAATCATACCAATAACAGCGACGGCTGGTTTCCACTGGAAACGGTGTATCGGATGTACGCCGATTATGATTTTCTCGCGATTTCGGATCATGACAAAATTACTGATTTGGATGGAGAACGCAGCATCCCCACGGTTTTTGAAGCGATCGAGGTCAGCAGCCGCGAGCCTCACATGCTTCTCGTTGCGCCCCCTCGTTCCATTTTGGAGGGCTACAGCAGCGAGTTTTCGATTGTAAATTACCAGAGGCTTGCTGATGTGACCTTGGATAATGGCGGAATCTGCGTTCTCGTGCACCCGAACCGGTATTTTTCGAATTACTGGAATCTGGAGGACATGCTGCAAATGGAGCGGGTGACCGGAATCGAGGTTTACAACGGGGACGGGAACATCGAATACGATATTGCGTTTGATAAATGGGACGCGATGCTTTCGGCGGGACGGCGGGTATGGGGCTTCGGAAACGACGATTCGCATGTGTACGGACAAGAGAAGCAGGCCTGGAACGTCGTGCTTGCCGAAGAAAATTCGCAGCAGTCCATTCTCAGCGCAATCCGAAGCGGCAGTTTTTATGTCTCCACTGGTTTCGGTTTTGAATCGATTCAGACCGATGATCGTCAGATCAGCATCCGCCTGAAGTCGAACAAACTGCTGGACCGGATGTATAAATATGTGACCTTGTTTGGGAAAGACGGCAGGGTGCTGCATGAGGAAACGGGACGGATTACGGAAGTGACTTATTCGTGTATGGGAGACGAAGGGTATGTCCGCGTCAGCGCCTATATTGAAGGAGGCTATGCGGCGTTCTCACAACCCTTGTTCATTAATCAGCGTTAGGGATGAGATGGGTATGAGTGTTAAAATCAAGGATGTTGCCAAACGGGCCGGTGTCTCTACGACAACGGTCTCCCGTGTTTTAAACGGGGAAAAATACGTCAGGGAAGAACTGAAGGACCGCGTCAACCAGGCCATTGAAGACCTGGGTTATGCGCCCAGCCATATTGCCAGAAGCCTGGTCAGGAACAAAACCAATCTGCTGGGGGTCATCGTGCCGGATCTGACCTCCAGCTTTTATTCGACCATTCTGAGCTCCATCGAGCAGACCGCTGCCTCCAATCATTATAATCTGCTCGTTTGCAATATTAGCGAGGACATTGACAAGGAGTTCAAATACCTGAACATTTTCAAGGAAATGCGCGTGGAAGGCATCATTATCATGCACGAGAAGATCAATGAGGATATTCGGAATTTTATCGAGAAATTAAAAATTCCCGTTATCTTCTCCAGCGTGAAGCCGATGGACCAATCCTTCGTATCGGTCATCGTGGACGATTATGCCGCAGCGTATGACGCAACGACATATTTAATCGGACTCGGGCATAAGCAGATTGCTTTTATAGGCGGGGACATGCGTGATATGACTTCCGGCCAAAACCGGTACAGCGGGTACCGGAATGCTTTGGCGGACCATGGAATTAAATTTGTCCATGAACTTGTCCGTTTCGGTGATTACAAGGTGAACAGCGGCTATGCACTGATGGGTGAGTTCCTGCGTTACAAACATAAACCGACGGCGGTCTTTGCCGTTAGCGACGATATGGCGATCGGGGCAGTCAACTGCATCATCGATCACGGCCTGAAGGTTCCTGACGATATTTCGGTGATCGGCTTTGACGGAAGCCAGATGACGGAACTCGTCCGGCCCCGGATCACCTCTATGGAGCAGCCTATTCAGCGCATGGGCGAGGTGACGGTCGAAACGCTGCTTCAGTTCATTGCAGGGGAAAAGCGAACAGCGGACGATATCATATTGGGTCATCGGTTAGCGGTGCGCGACAGCTGCAGATCTCTGTGAAGGTTGTGAACAACCAAGAACCGGGGACGCTTTGAAGCTGTCCATCTCTTTGGTTAGCCTTTATAATAGTAAAAGACTCGTTTGTCATTTCGATGAAAAAAGGAGTGTTAACGTGAAAGACGGCGCAATCATCCATTCGGTCATCTTTTCGCTGAAGCATGAGAAGGGTTCGACTGCTGAACAGCGATTTCTGGAGGACGGCAAGGCTGCACTCAGCTCGATACCTACGGTAAAGGAATTTCAAGTATTCCGGGAAATCAGCCCCAAGAATACATATGACTTTGGTTTTTCCATGAGGTTTGACAGCCGGGCGGATTATGAAGCCTATAACGCTCATCCGCAGCACGTTGCATTTGTGAGGGACCGTTGGGATCAGGAAGTGAGCCAGTTCCTCGAAATCGATTATGCCGGATATGAGCATTGAGGTTAGATTTTCGATAGGACGAGGATGGTGCAAGCTTTGAATATTCAAATTCGAACAGGCCGGAGAGATGAGATGGAAGAGATCATGCAATTGATCTCCAGATGCGTTCAGGTCATGCAGGAAGGCGGCAGCGACCAATGGGACGACGAATATCCGAACCGGGATGTCATCGGGGAAGACTTGAGCCGGGGGACGCTGTTCGCAGCGGAAGGCGACGGACGGATTCTTGGCATCATGGTGCTTGATCAACATCAAGACGAGCAGTATGACAAGATCCCTTGGACGGAGACGGAAGGGCCGCATCTAATGATGCACCGGATCGCGGTGGACCCGATGGCCCAGGGGCAAGGAATCGCACGTAAGCTGGTTGCTTTTGCGGAACAGTTTGCCCAAGAGAATGGATACAAGAGCATCCGGCTTGATACATACGCCAAGAACGCGCCGGCTCTCAAGCTGTACCGGGGTCTCGGCTACGATCAGCGGGGCGAAGTAAACTATCCGGGACGGGAAGCGGGCTTTCCGGCTTTTGAAAAAGTGTTTGTATAATCTTCGGCAAGGTAATCCGATACCACGGCATAAAGAAAAGATCCCCTTTTCTCCATACAATGGAGACTAAGGGGATTTTTGTTCTGTTTATATGCCGATTAAGCTCTAAACTCCGCTGGGCGCTCGGGGCTGGCTTCCGCGAGCGCTTGGCGAAGGCTGTCGGCGTCGTGCTCGCGGTAGCTTGGCGTACCCGGCTGCTGGCGCCAGGACTCATCCAGTCCGCCGGCGTCGATGGCGTCAAAGCCAAGTTCTTCAATCAGGTCAAGCACGACCTGCTTAGAGGCGGGAACGTCTCCAGCCACCGGCAGGGCCAACCGTCCAGGGCTGCCCTTCGGCAGGCCGCGTTCCAGCAGATTTTGGGCGGATATGCCGTTAAAAGCTTTATTCACCGGCCGCTTCAGATGCTGTTCCACCCAGCGGCTCTCCGGCAGACCTGCTTCAATTTCCGCGATGAGCCCGTCGCGCTGGCGGGGGTAATAGTTCCCCGTATCGATAATCACGGCATTTGGTGCAGTATGTTCGAGGATTCCGGCAGGAAGGTCAGGAATGTTTTTCTGAGGAATCGTCACAATGACCACTTCTGCACCCTGCGCCACTTCCGTGACTTCCTTGGGCGCTGCTCCCGTTTCTTCGGCAAGTGCAGCCAAAGTTTGTGGGCCTCTTGAATTGGCGATGGACACTTCATGTCCGAGTTTGGTCAGGCGGCGGGCGAGATTTCCACCGATATTTCCGGCACCGATAATCGCAATTTTCATTTATTCCGACTTCCTTTCCCGAATTAGTTGTATATCATCAAATAAACTGTAACAAAAATAGTTATCGATGTAAAGCGCTGCAAACTATTTTTTTCCAAATTAATGATCCTGCTGCGGGTAGAGCTTTTGCATGGTATCCAAGAAGCCTCGGAGAAGAGGAGAGATGTGGTCCTTTTTCCATACAAAAGACATCCTGTATGCGGATTGGCTAACTCCAAGTACAGGCTTATATGCGAGATCGGGTCGCAGATGCCTGGCAGATTCATGAATCAGGGCAATGCCGAGACCCGATGAAACGAGCGACAACAACGTATGCATTTCGTCGGCCGTTTGAACAATGGCTGGACTGAACCCTGCCTCCATGCATACTTGAATCATGGTATCGTAATAAACCTTTCCTACTTCCCGGTTGGTAGTAATAAACGATTCCCTGCTTAATTCGCCGATATGCACAGTATGGCGGTTACCCAATGGATGTTCGGGAGGGAGTGCGACCCAGAAAGGCTCGCTCCGGATGGAGTATGACATAAGAAGTGGCTCGTTCACGGGAATGCCTGTAATACCGATGCTAAGCGTGCCATCCAACAGAGCTTCGATTTGGGAAGATGAATGTAAATGGCATGGTGTGATTTGGACTTCGGGATATCTTTGACGGTACGCAGAAATGACCTGAGGAAGAATGTCCCAAGTTGCGGATTCCACGAATCCGATCCTGAGTTCTCCGATCATCCCCGAAAATGCGCTCCTAACCTTGTCCACGGCACGTTCCGCGTGGTGGAGCAAATTTCTGGCTTCCTCATAGAATAAACTTCCGGCCGCTGTCAGCGAAACACTACGTTTGGTACGGATAAACAAGGCCCCGCCAAGCTCCTGTTCGAGTTGGCGTATCTGCTGACTAAGAGCAGGCTGGGCGATTCCCACCCGATCGGCTGCCCGTCCAAAGTGAAGTTCTTCGGCCAAAGTGACAAAATATTTGAGCTGCCGCAGTTCCATAACGATCCTCCAATTCCCTTTTTTAATAAGTAAAACTTATTACAGAAATATAAAACCGATATTTCGCTTATGATCGGATTGATATTACAATAGAATTCATCCAAAGTCACACACATGGCGAAGGGAAAGGTGATCAAGATGACTTCAATGAAACGTACAGCGATCGTAACTGGCGGAAGCAGTGGAATCGGATTCTCGATTGCTCAAAGGCTCATACAAGAAGAAATCGGTGTCATGATCCTTGGGAGACACGAAACTTCCCTGAGGGAAGCATGTAAGCGGCTGGGCGAAGGCGCTTCATGGGTACAAGCGGATGTATGCCGTCGTGAAGATGTACAGCGGGCCGTCGAGGAGGTAGTCCACCAAAACGGACGTTTAGATATAGTGATTAACAATGCAGGTTTCATGGGTGAGGCCGTTTCTACCGGAGTGCCTCTTGAAGATTCCGAGCGGTTCTGGGATGACATTATTGGCGTGAACTTGAAGGGGGCATTTTTGATGACGGCTGCCGCAGCGCCATACCTGGCAAGTCCGGGCGGCAGGATAGTCAATATCAGCTCGATCGGCGCGTTTACAGGTGGAAGCGGCCCCGGATCCCTGGCATACGCCGCCTCGAAATCCGGGCTCCATGGCCTTACGTACGCTGCAGCCCGAGAGCTGAGCGTCAGAGGGATAACGGTGAATGCCGTGGCTCCAGGCTTGATTACGGATACCGGTTTTGGCCACCGTGAGGATAAACTGCAGCAGCTGATCCCGAATATTCCCGCCGGACGTCCGGGGACGCCGGACGAGGTAGCCGCCGCGGTCTTGTACTTGATTTCGCCGGATGCATCTTATGTCACTGGAGAAATTCTGAACGTCAACGGCGGATGGCTTTTTGGAAGATGACGTCTTTCATGACGGATATGGCCAACACATACACACGCTAGCGCCCTAAACCAGGGCGCTTTTTTTAATATCAGAAAGTATAAACTCCAGAGCCATGGCTTCCTGATATTGCAAGAAAAACTTCCTTTAGAGGCGGTCTGTCTTCTGTGAAGGTACGTCGATAGACGTTTTTTTTATTTTGTGAAAAATCGGTAATTTCTGAATCAGGTCCACTTAATGGGAAAACCTACCCATGATCAGGTTCCAGAAAGGAAAACTTAATCTGGGAAAATTACAGATTAAACGAATGCAATCACAGCTGACCGGAGTGAACTTAGCACGTATGTTTCCCCTGATGTCATCCTCACCAGGGCCAGAAAAAGCCTGATACATCAAGGGTTTAGGCAGGATTCATAAAGTTTTGTCATCAGGGCTCCTGACAATATAGCGTTTTCATTTTATTGAGTGTCAGGTTGATGTCGGCTAGGATGGATATAGGACGAACGACGTATTGCAAAATACGGTTCGACAAAAGTTTACAAGGAGGTTATCCTCATGGCCCAATCCACATCTTCCTCCGCATCCGGTGCCGCCCGGGTCGGAGTTCAAAAATTCGGGCGCTTCCTGAGCGGCATGGTCATGCCGAACATCGGAGCGTTCATCGCGTGGGGCTTGATCACGGCACTGTTCATACCGACCGGCTGGATCCCGAACGAGTATCTCGCGAAGCTGGTCGACCCGATGATCAAGTACCTGCTCCCGCTGTTGATCGGATACACCGGTGGTACGATGGTGCACAAGCAGCGCGGCGGCGTGATCGGTGCCCTGGTCACGATGGGCGTCATTATCGGAACCGACATTCCGATGTTCCTCGGCGCGATGGCCGTCGGACCAGGAGCTGCATGGGTGCTCAAACAGTTTGACAGAGCGGTCGAAGGCAAAATCAAGTCCGGCTTCGAAATGCTGGTCAACAACTTCTCGCTCGGCATTATCGGCGGTGTGCTCGTCCTGATCGCATATTCGATCGTGGGACGCATCATCGAAGCCGTCACCAACGTGCTCTCCTCCGGCGTCGAGTTTCTGGTTCATCACCACCTGATTCCGCTCGTCAACATTTTGATCGAGCCGGCGAAGGTGCTGTTCCTGAACAACGCTATCAATCACGGGGTGTTGAGCCCGATCGCGATTGAACAAGCGCAGACCGCGGGCAAGTCCATCCTGTTCATGCTTGAATCGAACCCGGGTCCCGGACTCGGTATCCTGCTCGCTTACATGATCGTAGGCCGCGGATCCGCCCGTCAATCTGCACCGGGTGCGGCGATCATTCACTTCTTTGGCGGGATTCATGAAATTTACTTCCCGTACATTCTGATGAACCCACGCCTCATTCTGGCGGCAATGGCCGGCGGCGTGACAGGCACATTTACGTTCTCGCTGCTGAACGCGGGACTCGTTGGCCCGCCATCTCCGGGCAGCATCATTGCTTACCTGGCCATGGCGCCGCGGGGAGAAATCCTACCCGTACTGAGCGGGGTCATCACCGCTGCGATCGTATCCTTCGTCGTGGCTGCACTTCTGCTGAAAACCAGCAAGAAGACGGAAGAAGACCAGGACGATCTTGAAGAAGCAACGAAACGTATGAAAGACATGAAAGCTGCAGGAACTCCGGCTGCTGCGGCGGCCGCTGCGGCAGAAGGGGCGAAAGAAGCAACAGCTCCTTCGGCGGCAAGCACGGCTGAAGGGCAGAAGAGCAAAGACGAGGTTCACAAAATCGTCTTCGCCTGCGACGCCGGCATGGGCTCCAGCGCCATGGGCGCTTCCATCCTTCGCAAGAAGATGAAAGCCGCCGGATCGCCGATCGAGGTCACGAACACGGCGATCAGCGACATTCCGTCCGACGCGGATATCGTTGTCACGCATAAAACGTTGACCGACCGTGCTCGCGGCGTAGCACCGAAAGCAGAGCATATTTCCATCGACAACTTCCTGAAGAGTCCGGAATATGACGAGCTTGTCGAACGCTTGAAATAACTATAAAACGCTTGAGGCGAATGGATGCGGGCATATGTGCCGGCGTCCAAGCGCCTTTTGCGGCCGTTTTGGAGGCTAAGGGGCATGGAATTGTCACACCGTGTAAGACAGATCTTGGATTTGCTGCTGCGAAGCCCTTCGGAGAGTACAGTTGCCGAAATTGCCAGCAGCATTCGGGTCAGCCCGCGGACAGTGCACAGGGAGCTGGACACGGTCGAGAGTTATCTGCATCGGCACGGGATTACGCTTCACCGGAAAGCCGGTTCCGGCCTCAGTGTAGAAGGTGACCCTTCTCAAATTGAACAAGTCCGATCGGAGCTGCTCATGCCCGCCGAGATCGAATATTCGGCGGATGAACGGCAGATATACCTCCTTGCCCGGCTGCTCGGTTCGCGGGAACCGGTGAAGCTGTTTACGCTTGCCCACGAGATGAAGGTCACGGTACCGACCGTAGGAGCGGATCTGGACGATTTGACCGACTGGATCGGCAAACAAGGCTTGCTGCTGATCCGTCGGCGAGGTTATGGAGTGGAAATTACCGGCTCGGAGCCCTTGATCCGCGAGGCGATTCGTACGCTCGTCCGCTTCCGGCTGGATGACTTGTCGCTTATCGGGTACTCGGAGCAGAATCCGCATCATCCAGTGGATGCCCGAATCGCCTCAATGGCCGGGGCGGACCGCATTTCAGCGATCGAAGAAACCTTATGGAAGTGGGAGGAGCGGCATCAGGAAGAATCCTTCAGTGAGGAAGCCTATACCGATCTGCTGATCCGGCTGTCCATCGCGGCAGCCCGCATTCGCAAGGGCATCACAGTCACTGAAGCGGAAGCCGACCGCCTCATCAATCTGCGGCGGTTTGACCGGCCATCTGCTATGCCGGCTCAAGACCATAAAATGAAGTCTGCTGAACTTTTATGCGATGAGTTGAGTGAAGTTCTGAACATGGAATATTCGCTGCCTGAAGTGAGATATACAGCAGAACTTCTTGAAAGAGCCTTGGCTCATTCGACAGGAATGCTTCCGGCGGACGATCTGGAGCTTGCCGGCACGGTCCGGTCGCTCATCCGCAAAATGAGGGAACTGGATGCGAACGACTACACCGCTGACCGCTCCCTTCGGGACGGTTTGTTCATGCATCTGAAAGCGGCGATGGAACGAATCACAGCAGGGCAGCGGATCCGGAATCCGCTGCTGGATACGATCCGCAAGGATTATGCCGAGCTGTTCGGCCGGGTCCGGCAGGCAGCGGACGCCGTTTTTCCTTCCGTCCGCATCCCGGACGAGGAGATCGCTTTTCTGGTGATGCATTTTGGAGCCGCGCGGGAGCGGATCGGCCAGATCCCCCAGCATATGCGTGCGGTGATCGTATGCACGAGCGGGATCGGCTCTTCGAAAATGCTGGCAGTTCGGCTGCGCAAAGAATTTCCGCAGCTCCAAATCGTCGAGCAGGCTTCATGGTATGAGGCCGCAAGGATACCGAGAACGGACTATGATTTGATCATCAGTACCGTCGATTTGCCGCTGCCGGAGGAACAATATTTGAAGCTGAGCCCGCTGCTTACCCCAACCGAAGCGGAGAAGCTCCGGGATTATATCCGGCACCACGGCGTGAAGCCGCTGCCGGACGGACTATCAGCGGATGCCGAGCCGCTGCCCGGATTACTGGAAGATTTGGCACCGGAGCTGAGAGAGTGGCCTGCCGGACGCCGGGAAGCGGCCGGCACAGCCGATATCGACGGCTTGCGTTCATTACACCAAACCCTTCAGCAAAGCATTGAGCTCTTGGAAGCTTTTCGTGTGCTGCCGCTGCGGATCGAAGGGCAGCCGAGCCTTGATCAATGGCTGATTGCCGCCTGTACAGCGCCGGCGCTTCGGGACGTGATCATCGACCCGGAAGCGGTCGCGGCACTGCTGATTCAGCGGGAACAGCACGGGACCCAGCTGATTCCCGGTACGGAGCTGGCGCTGTTTCATACGCGCAGCAATGCGGTGAAACGGCCGGTACTGATGCTCTTTGAACTGGATCAGCGGCTCAGGCTGGATGACTCAGGTGATGTTGAGCTGTCGCGCTTTTTGCTGATGCTGGCTCCGCGGCAGCTCGAGCGGGAAACCCTGGAGGTGCTGAGCGAAATCAGCGCAACGCTGCTGGACACGGATATGATTGAAGCCCTTGCGGAGGGGGATGAAGGGCGCATCAGGGAACTATTGTCCGCCCATCTCCGTGCATACTTAAAAAACAAATTGGAAAGAGAGTGATCATCATGAGTATTTTATCCGCAGATCAAATTCGTGTGAACGTTAAAGTATCCGACAAGTATGAGGCCATTCGCCTTGCCGGACAAATGCTGGTTGATGCCGGACATGTGGAACAGGAATATGTCGATAAGATGATTGAACGCGAAAATGCCTTGTCCACTTATATGGGCGCAGGCCTGGCCATTCCCCATGGGACCAACGAAGCCAAAGGAATGATCAAGTCGACTGGACTGGCCGTGCTGCAAATTCCGGAAGGGGTCGATTTTGGAGGGGATGAGCCGGCGGTACTCGTCGTCGGGATTGCCGCCCAGAACGGTGAGCATATGGACATTCTGACCAGCGTCGCCATGGTTTGCTCGGATGAGGACAGCATGGAAGGCATCCGTACGGCGAAGACCGCCGAGGAAATTTTGAGCATCTTTGAAAGCGGGATGGAAGAATGAAGGCTCTACATTTCGGCGCAGGAAATATCGGAAGAGGATTTATCGGCTTGCTGCTTTCGCAGTCGGGTTACGAGATCGTATTTTCCGATGTGAACGAGTCGTTAGTGCAAACGATCCAGCAGCGCGGTTCTTACACGGTCACCATTGCCGACGAGAGCGGGAAGCAAATCCCGGTAGAGGGCGTTAACGCCATTGACGGCCGGGATCCAGCAGCGGTTGCAGAAGCAGTGGCTTCCGCCGATATGGTTACGACGGCTGTGGGAGTGAACATTCTGAAACATATCGCGCCGGGGATTGCAGCAGGTTTGAAGCTTCGGATGGAGCGCGGAGCAGCTCCGCTGCATGTCATTGCCTGCGAGAACGCCATCGGCGCCAGCACGCAGCTGAAAGAACATGTCATGGGCCATTTATCGCTCGAAGAGCAGCAAAAAGCGGCTTCTTTTGCAGCCTTCCCGGATTCTGCGGTAGACCGTATCGTGCCGCTGCAGCATCATGAGGATCCGCTAGCTGTCACGGTGGAGCCGTTCTACGAATGGGTGATCAATCGATCCCAAATGTTCTCCGGCTCCCAGGAAATTCAAGGCGTTCATTACGTTGACGACTTGATTCCGTATATTGAGCGCAAGCTTTTCACAGTAAATACAGGTCACTGCAGCGCGGCTTATGCCGGATACCGGAAAGGATATGCGACCATCCAGGAAGCGATGAAGGACGAGGAAGTCGCCGGGCTGGTTACCGGTGCGCTTCAGGAAACGGGAAGCATGCTCGTGCGTGCTTACGGCTTTGATCCTGCGGAGCATGAGAACTATATCCGCACGATCATGGACCGCTTCCGCAATCCGTATTTGAGCGACGAGGTTGTCCGGGTCGGCCGGTCGCCGATCCGTAAGCTGTCCCCGGATGACCGCTTGGTCCGGCCGGCCCTTCGTGCCTGGGAGCAGGGCGGTTCCTTCGAGCATTTGACCGAGGTCATGGCGCTGGCTCTTAAATTCGACTTCGCGGAAGATCCGGAGGCCGTCAAGCTGCAGAGCCTGATCGCGGATCAAGGCGCCCGCCAGGCTTTTGCCGAAGTAAGCGGTCTTGACCCAGACCATACGCTGACCGAGAAAGTGTTGAAGGCCTACAATCATCAATAATCGATCGAAAACAAGCATGTTCACGATAGACGAATTCCAACGTAAAATAAGGAGGTATGGCCCATGAGCCAACTGCTGACCGGCGTGCCCGCATCACCGGGCATCGCCATTGCCAAAGCGTACCGGCTGGAAGCGGAGGAGTCCATCCCGCAGCAGAGAAAGGTCGACGATCCTGCCGCCGAGAAACAGCGTCTTCGCAGCGCAGTGGATGCGGCCAAGGCCGATATCGACCGGATCCGGGAAACGACGCTGGAGCGGCTTGGACCGCAGAAGGCCGAGATTTTCGAAGCTCACCTGTTTCTATTGGACGACCCGGACCTGATCGACACGACGCTGGACCAGATAGAGAGCGAAGGCGTCAACGCGGAATATGCCCTGCACGAAGTGGCTTTCAGCATCATCGAAGCGCTGCAGTCCATGGATAACGAGATGCTTCGGGAACGCGCGGCGGACGTTAAGGATATCACGGGACGGGTCATCAGCAAGCTGGAGGGACGGGAGCACAGCGCGCTGTCCGAGCTGAATGCCGAAACGATTCTGATTGCCAAAGACTTGACCCCGTCGGATACGGCCCAGTTAAATCTGGAATTCGTCCAGGGCTTCGTCACAGAGATCGGAAGCCGGACGTCGCATTCCGCCATCATGGCCCGCTCCCTGGAGCTGGCTGCCGTCGTCGGGACCGGTGCGGATGCTTCTGGGATTCGGACGGGGGATATGATCATTCTTGACGCTACGGCCGGGCAGGTCATCGTCAATCCGTCGGATGAGCAGCTCCGCGAATATTCCGTACGTAAGGCAGAATATGAAGAGTATAAGACCCGCATGCGCAGCTACGTGGACCGGCCGTCGGTCACCGCAGACGGCGTTCAGGTGGAGCTGGCCAGCAATATCGGCGGCATTGACGATCTGGAGAAGGTGCTGGCGAACGGGGCGGACGGCATTGGCTTGTTCCGTACCGAATTTCTATATATGGGACGCAGCTCGTTCCCTTCCGAAGAAGAGCAGTATTCTGTCTACAAGCATGTATTGGAGAAAATGAACGGCAAGCGCGTCGTCATCCGTACGCTGGATATCGGCGGCGATAAAGAGCTGCCTTACCTGCAGCTGCCGAAAGAGATGAATCCGTTTCTGGGCCAGCGGGCCATCCGTTTATGCCTGGACAAGGAGGATTTGTTCCGCACCCAGCTTCGGGCGCTGCTTCGGGCCAGCATGCACGGCAAGCTAGCCATTATGTTCCCGATGATCGCCGTCCTGGGTGAGCTTCGTGAGGCGAAGCGGATTCTGGCGGAAGAACGCGCCAAGCTCGAGCAGGAGGGCACGAAGGTGTCCGATACGCTTGAAGTCGGCATTATGATCGAAATTCCCGCTGCAGCGATCGCCGCCGATGTGTTGGCGAAGGAAGTGGACTTTTTCAGCATAGGCACGAACGACCTGATTCAGTACACGATGGCGGCGGACCGGATGAACGAATCGGTTGCCTATCTGTATCAGCCTCATCATCCGTCGATTCTTCGTCTGGTGCAGCTTGTGATCCAGGCAGCTAACCGCCATGGCAAATGGGCCGGCATGTGCGGCGAAATGGCCGGAGATTCGGCAGCGATTCCGCTTCTTCTCGGACTCGGACTGTACGAATTCAGCATGAGTGCCTCGTCCGTACTCCCGGCCAGAGAACTGATTTCCCGCTTGTCCAGAGAGGAATGGGCAGGTTTGGCCGAGCAGGCGATCGGCATGAGCACCCAGCAAGAGGTGCTTGATTTTGTCAACCAACAACTAAGGAGTGAAGCATAAGCTATGGTATCCCAAACTTTTACCGTCATCCACCCACAAGGGTTTCATGCCCGCCCTTCGAAACTGTTCGTAGAGAAGGCAAATACGTTTCCTTGTAAAGTCACACTGTTCAAAGGCGAGAAAAAAGCCAACGGCAAAAGCTCCCTCGGGCTGTTGACCCTGGGCATTGCCGCCGGCGATGAAATCCGGCTGGAAGCCGACGGTGAGCAGGAAGAGCAGGCGCTGCAGGAGCTGGGCCAAATGCTCACCAAAATTTACGAAGAGTAGTCTGAAGCAGCAAAAACCATCCAGAGCCTCAGGGAGAAATCCCTGTTGGGCTGGATGGTTTTTTTTGTAGGGGATCAGCCGGTCACAACTTAAGCTGCATGTTATATAAATGCGCATAGGTGCCGCCCAGTGCCAAAAGCTCTTCATGCGTTCCCTGTTCCGCAATCCCGTCATCGGTCAGCACAATGATCCGCTGTGCATTCCGGACCGTAGACAGCCGGTGGGCGATCACCAACGTCGTACGGTTGTCGGACAGCTTCTCTAGCGACGCCTGTACTGCCTGCTCGCTGTCGTTGTCAAGGGAACTGGTGGCTTCGTCAAAGATGATCACGGGCGGATTTTTGAGAAACACGCGTGCAATGCTGAGCCGCTGCTTCTGACCGCCGGATAACTTGATTCCGCGCTGGCCGATGTCGGTATCATAGCCGTCCGGCAGCCCCATAATGAAATCATGGGCATGGGCCTTTTTCGCCGCCTCGATGACTTCCTCGCGGGTCGCCTCCACGTTGCCGTAACGGATATTATCCATAACTGTGCCGGCAAATAAATAGATATCCTGCTGGACGATACCAATGTTCCGCCGGAGGGAGCGCAAAGTCAATCCGCGGATGTCTTTGCCATCCAGAAGAATGGTTCCTCCGCTGACTTCATAAAACCGGGGGATCAAGGAGCACAGCGTCGTTTTCCCGACGCCGGACGGACCGACGATGGCTACGTATTCGCCGGCTTCGATGGTAAGAGACAGGTCGGTCAGCACTTCCCGGTGATCGTCTTTATACTTGAAGGAGACCTGGCGGAATTCCACCTTGCCTTCGGCATGGCCGAGTTCTGCCGCACCTGGCGCGTCGCAGATATCCGGCTCTACCTCCAAAATCTCCATGAACCGGTCAAACCCCGTCATACCTTCCTGATACAGCCTTGCGAAATTCACCATCCGCTGAATGGGCTCGATCAGAATGCCGATGCATAAAAAGAAGGTCAGCAAGTCCGGAAGCTGCATCGACGAGTGGAGGATAGCGGCACCGCCGAAGACGATAACGGCGACGGTAATCAGCTGTGTAAAGCCGATCATTCCGCCGGAGAAAATGGCTTCGCTCTTGTACCCGTCGCTCCGGCTCTGGAGAAAGCGGGCATTGGCCCGGGCGAATTTGCGGATCTCCACGTGCTCGTTCGTAAACGATTTGACCACACGGATACCGGCGAGGGAGTCTTCCACCTGCTCGTTGATGTCCCCGATCCGGTCCCGGCTGATTCGCAGGGCCGCATTCATTTTCCGGTTAAAATAAAACGCGTACGCAGCCATCACCGGCAAAAACAGAAAGACGATCAAGGTCAGCTTAACGTCGATCGCAATCAAAATGATAAACGCACCGGTAAATTTCAAGATCGAGATGAGCAGGTCTTCCGGTCCGTGATGGTACAGCTCGGCAAGGGATAAAATATCGTTTGTGGTCCGGGTCATCAGCTGGCCGGTTTTTTGTTCGTCATAAAAACGGAACGAAAGCTTCTGCAGATGCTCGAACAGTTCGCTTCGCATGTCGCCTTCCATCATCGCGCCCATCATGTGGCCTTTGTAATCCACGAACACCTCGCAGGCAATATGGAGAATGACCAATGCGAGCATCCCTGTACCGACGGCATAGATTTGGGACAGCGCGTCAGAATGAGCACCGTCAAGCAGCTCGGAGGTAATGTAGCGGACGCCGAGCGGAAGAACAAGCGTAATCGCCGACAAAATAAAGGCGCATGCCATATCGGCGGCAAACAGTCCCTTGTAAGGTCTATAGTAGGAAATGAATTTTTTGATTCTGGAATTCAATTGGATTCCTCCCGTAATGCAGGAGGGTTAAAGTATAGTCGCCCTCCCGTTGGTAGGTAAGACGGCGATTTTTTTCATAGAAAACACCCTTTCCGTAAGAATTACTTTCATCATATCCGAACAGGTTTCCATTTAGGAGTAAAATTTGCCTATATCTAAAAATTACTGAAGTGTGGGTACGTTTTATTAACGACTCATGGGATTGATTCATGAAGGATGGGGCGGGTAATGAAATAAAACGCACTTTCTATAAAAAGATGCGGGCTCCTGTGCAGGCAGTCCTCTTTGTGTTACAGAAAGGAGCTGATTTATTATCCGCCATCATCTCATGGAGTTTGAGCAGCTTAAGACGGATGAACATCACTGGCATTGGGTGGTCAAGTTCCGGCACCACCGGCTTGTGGTCCATGAACCCGGCAAGGTTCTGCGGATCGCGAGCGACATCATCATTTCGCTGTGCTACATTGGTGGCAGCATGCTGTTTTTTCAGAAGTCGATGCAAACGGCGGGCGTGTGGCTGTTCGTCATGGGCAGCTTCCAAATGCTTGTCCGCAGCGTGCTGCGCATTCTGGGCAAAATCGATTGGAAACAGCGCTAAGTCATTACGCAAAAAAAGAGGTCTGGCTGCCATGTGAATCCAGGTCCTTTGGCATGGACCCCGATAATGATCATTCAGATGCAAGAGAAAAAGCCGCATTGCTGCGGCTTTTTCTCTGTTCAGGGAAAGCATGGGCTGTGGAACATAAGCCAATTCATATCTAAACACTTCGGACGTTCTGAATGACAATGTTGCTGTGAGGCAGCGACGGAATATCGCTGAAGCTGTAGCTTAAATCCTGCTGTGGCACGTCATAGCTCATCCGGTTGGCCAGGAAGTCGAGGCTCTCCTTCATGATTTCCAGGGTTAGCCATTCGCCGGCGCACCGGTGCCCTGTATCATGATCTCCTCCGCCTTGAGGAATAAACCTGAAAGGGGATCCTCTCCAATGATGAAAACGGTCCGGCATAAACTTCTCCGGCTTGTCCCACAGGTCCGGGTGGTGATTGGTGCCGTACAGGTCCAGCATGGTTAACGTCCCTTGCTCAAATCGATAACCTTTCCAGACAAAATCCTCTGCCACCCGTGCTGCTGTCACGGGGAAGAAAGGATAGAAGCGGCGGACCTCCTGGATAAAGTGGCCAAGCCGCACCTCATCCGATCCGGCCAGCTTTTCCCGCTCTTCAGGCTGCTGAATGACGGCAAGTGCGGTAAAGGCGATATAAATGGAAACGGCGACGATCGGACGAATAATATTCAGCATTTCTACGGCGGCAGTTTTTAAGTCGAGCAGTTGGCCATTCAGATCCCGGTGAAAAGAGATCACGGCCAGTGCCGAATGTTCCGGCGCTGTGAAACGGTTGGCGCGCACGTCCTCAATCAGGCCGCTGACCCAGGACTCCGCCTTGGTTCTGGCGTTCCGGCCTTTCATATAAGTGATTCCAATGGAGGCGGGAGATTCGAACAACGCACCTAACCAGCCCGTTTTCTCTCGTACTTCTTCCGGTTCAAGCGGAACTCCAGCCCATTCGCAGGCAACCCGGCATAACAATTCCTTGGCTTCCTCGTAAATCTCGACTTCTTTCCGCGTTTCAAAGTTTTTCGCTGCAATCTCCCAATATTTTCGGGTCAGCTCCCGTATACGCTGCATCGCGTCGTCGGACATGAGGGACATGAACATCGCTTTCCGGTGGCGATGGGCTTCGCCGTCCAGCGTTTGAACCCCGTTTTCACCGAACAGCGTTTTAATCACGCGTTTGGGTGCCGCACCGAACCGGATAAATTTGTCCTCGTCATAAAACAGCCTTGCGGCTTCTTCCCCGCGCATGCAAATGGTCCGTTCGCCAAGCAAACGCGTCTCGAATACATCCGATTGAAATCCGAGGGTTCGGTTCGTGATGTACAAATAGCCTTCTTTAAGAAAAGCTAAACTATGGTCCAAGCCTTCTTCTGCCGGCATCGGTCTGTTTTCTTCCAACATGAGTGCAACCTCCTTTTACTAATAAACCGCATCATATATACATACCCGAACTGTACTCGATTGATCGTACCCGGCATGGATATGAGAAGGATCTGGATAAACAGGGGTACGAATCAAAGTATTCCCATTCTCACCGAAGGATAACAGGCAGCCGCAATCCAAGATGCTTTGGAGGAAGCGGTCAAAGACCCTTTATTATTCCGGAGTCCTGGGTCGTTCGGAAGGGGTTTGGTCGGTTTTTTGCTGCTTTTTTTGCGAGGATCTTGGATCATTGTTCCTATCGTACAGTCGATACAACGGAGGAGGATATGTAGAGAACTTTGTCGAATTAAACCTAACTAGTAAATAACTTCCATGAAGGCGGTGGTTCTTCCCGGGTTAGTGATTGGGTGGTAGAGATAAGGGGGCAGGGGATTGTATGGCTGGAAGGAAACTGATTATGGGTATCGACGGAGGGGGCTCCAATACCAGAGTGATCATCGCAAGTCCGGATGGAGACATCGCTGCGTACATCGAGGATCAGAAAGCGGCATCGCAGCATCGGGATAACCAGGCTACGGATAATTTCAAGACGGCGATCCGCAAAGCCCTTTCCGTAGCGGGGTGTTCTCCGGGGGAAATTTGCGGCATGGCCGCAGGCATCGCCGGTTACGACCGGGATCAGGATTTAGAATGGGTGAAGGAACTGACCCATTTACCGGAAATGACATGCCCCAAGTGGCACGTAAACGATGCGGTCGCCGCCCATTATGGTGCATTGATGGCAAAGCCAGGCGTCGTGGTGATTTCCGGTACAGGCTCAATTATTTTCGGTATCAATGAAGAAGGGCAATACATACGTAATTACGACTATCATCACTATGCTGCAAGCGCAGCCAGGTTTCTGGCCTATGACGCCGTTTATGAAGCAATTGCCGGACATACGGACGATACTGACGGGCGCCTGGTTCATGATATGCTCTCGCATTGGAATGCAGCCGACCTTGGGGAACTTGCACTCCTGGGCAGGAACGGTTTCCATGATGACCGCCGCGAAAGGGACCGGGGTTTTGGAGCCTTTGCTCCTTATGTTACGGAGGCGGCAGCGGCAGGCAGTTCATTAGCCCAAGCGGTTTGCGACCGGTCCATTCACCAGATCGTGGTCGGCATCCGCTTGCTCGGACGGCATTTTCAGGCCGAAACGCTGCGGGTTGCGTGCATTGGGAGCGTGGCGAACAGCACTTATTTTCAGGGAAAGCTTAAGCGTATCTCCACAGATGATCCGGGAAGACCATTCCGTTTGATGGATCCGCATTTTCCTCCCGTTGTAGGCTCGTTCTTGTATGCAATGGAGCAGCTGGGAATTCCGGTTACAGACAGCGTCCTCAGCAAGCTTGAGCGCACTTTAAACGTAACAAATAGGGGCATCGTAGAATCATAATGCTCGTTCCCTATCGAGTATACAATATCTGGCGTATGAGTAAGGAAATTTGAAAAAACTTGCGAAAGTATACCATGTATTGGCTTTCATGGCGGATACTCATTCATTTCCGCGAGTATTCACTATTGAAAGCAAGGAACGAATTCGTTATTAGTATTAATAGCAGCCTATTTAGGTGAGTGCTAATAATCTGAAGCGGGAGGGGGTTATATTTATATGACCATTCTGTTCGATGATGCGGCACTTGATCCCACCGAGGGGCAAAAGGTCATAGCGGACGGGCTTTAGCGCATAGCGGCTGAAGACCAGACAACTCCAAAACAGAAGTCGTTGATGAATGAATTTTTTACGCTCATGGTGCCATGATCGAGAAAAGGTTCGCCATGCGCCGGCTTCTTTTTTTATGACCGAAAACCGAACTGGAGGGTGATCAACCGATGAAAGCGTTGCTGTTGGCCGGGGGACTGGGCACACGTCTGCGGCCGTTAACCGAACAAATGCCGAAACCGATGGCGCCAGTAGGAAATCGTCCCTGGATCGAACACTTGGTAAGGCAGCTTAGAGATCAAGGGGTGAGGGAATTTGTCCTGGCGCTCAAGCATTACCCGGACCTGATTCGAAACCATTTGGGAGACGGCAAAAAATGGGGGGTCTCCATCGAGTATGTTATAGAGAACGAGACGCTGGGTACTGCCGGCGCCATTAAAAACGCGGAATCGCTGCTTGGCGACTGCTTCCTGGTGTTTAACGCCGATATCGTACAGCATATGAATATTAAACCGCTCATTCAATATCATCAGGAACGGCAGGCGACCGTTACCATCGGGCTGACCGAGGTAGAGGATCCCAGTTCTTTTGGCGTTGTAGACATCTCGGAAACAGGCCGCATAGCCCGGTTTGTGGAAAAACCGAAATCGGGGGAAGCACCTTCGAAACTGATCAATGCCGGAATCTATGTCATGAACAAAGAAGCCTTGAGCTACATACCGGCAGGCCGCGAGGTATCGATCGAAAGGGAAACCTTCCCTCTTCTCATCGAAGCAGGGGAAGGCGTGTATGGCTTCACGATGACCGGATATTGGCTCGATATGGGCACCCGGGAGCGTTACCGGCAGGTGCATTGGGACCTTCTGGATCGGAAATTGAAGCTGCCTCTGCCGGGTAAAGAAAAGACTTCGGGAATCTGGACCGGGAACAGCTGCCGGATCGGCGACGGTGCCCTTTTGATCCCGCCGGTCGTGATCGGAAACCGCGTGCAAATCGGCGATAAAGCCATCATCGGACCGTATACGGTCATCGGGGACGACTGCCGGATTGCCAATAACACCCGGTTATCGGAGACGATTCTGTGGGACGGCTGTCACGTGAGGGAAGGAGCACAGCTGTACCAATGCGTATTCGGATTCGGCTCGGAAATCGGATCCCGGCATATCCTTTACGAAGCTTTTGCGCACCGCATCAAAGAGGAGGAGGAGATTACGGTATGAATCGGATCGCTTATATAGGCACTTATGTGCCTCAAAAATGCGGGATTGCCACCTATACGCATCACTTGCGGCAAAGCGTGAACGGAGCCAGAGGCTGGAAGGGCCAAGATGAGGTTTACGCCGTCAAGCCGGCGTTCAGTTTGTTGGGAGATACGGATCCGATGATCCATGAAGTCGAGAAGGAGGACCGCAAAGCATACCGAAAGCTTGCCGAGCGGTTGAACCGGAGCGACGTGTCCGTCGTTTCGCTTCAGCACGAATTCGGAATTTTCGGCGGGGAAGCCGGAGAATATGTGCTTGATTTGGTCGATCATCTCGATAAGCCGCTTGCCGTTACCTTCCATACCGTATTCGAACATCCGGAAGAGCCGTATCTAAGCATTCAAAAGCGGATTGCCCAGCGGAGCGATCTGATATTGGTTATGAACCGGCTGGCTGCCGGCTACCTCCACCGATCGATGGGTGTGCCGATGGATAAAATCCGATGCGTGCCTCATGGAACACCGGAGCCTGCGGCCGGTTTGCGCGAACGGACGCGGCAATCCATGGGCTGGGACGGACGCAAGGTCATGATGTCCTTTGGTCTTCTCAGCCGGGGGAAAGGATTTGAGTTGATCCTTCGTGCTCTTCCGGATGTCGTTCGAAAAGTTCCGAACGCCTTGTATGCCATCGTGGGGCAGACGCATCCTGAAGTGCGCAAATGGGAAGGCGAGGCGTACCGGCAGGAGCTCGAATCCCTTGCCTGTGAACTGGGGGTGGATGGCCATGTCGTCATGATCGACAGGTTCGTGGAAGAGAACGAGCTGGCTGGGCTGTTATCGGCCGCCGACCTGTACGTCACGCCTTATCCGGGTATGCAGCAAATTACGAGCGGAACGCTCGCTTATGCTGTTGGCTTGGGCCGGCCGGTTCTGACGACGCCGTATGCCTATGCCAAGGATTTGCTGGGGGATTATCCGGAGCTGCTGATTCCTTTCAATGATACGAAGGGATGGTCGGAGCAAATGGGAGCTATTCTTTCCGAAGAGGAAACGGCGAGAAGATGGGAACGGGAAATAGGGCGGATTGGAGGGGATATGCATTGGTCCAAGGTCGGTCAGCTCCATCTGGAGCTGTTCAATGGATTAGCCGCTTCCGTTCCGGAAATCATGAAAGCGAACTGAGGGAGGGGGACCCTTGAATAGTTACCGCATCTGTCCTAGACATCTGGAAAGGATGACTGATGATACAGGTCTGCTCGAGCATGCATTGGGTTCAGTTCCTAGGAGACAGGAAGGATATACAACGGACGACAATGCCCGTGCCCTTTGGGCTTGTTCGGTTATTCAGCGCATGGAACCGGATGCCAGCGAGCGCTGGCTGAAGCTGGCAGACATCTACCTGGCTTTTCTGCTGTGGCTTCAAAAAGAGGACGGAACGTTCCATAACAATGTTGCTTATGACCGTTCTCCTGAACCGGAAACGGCATCGGATGACTGCCATGGGCGCGCCGTATGGGCTGCGGTGAATGCATGGGCCGAGCTGCCGGACGAGGGAAGCAGGTGGGCTGCCGAAACGATCCTGCTCGGGTCGGCCGCTGCCACGCAGCAGCTGCAGTTCCCCCGGGGATGGGCGTATACACTTGCGGCCTACTCCCGGCTCTGGACGGCGAAGGAACGCTATCCGCTCCGAATGACAAGGCCGGAGCTGCTCGAGAAGCTTCAGGCGTGGACGCTGATCGAGCGTTTAGAGGGAAATTTGATGGACCTCTACTCCACGTCGGCTGAGCCGGGCTGGCACTGGTTCGAGCCGCAGATGACCTACGGAAACGGCGTACTTCCATGGGCACTCTTTTCCTCCTATCAAACCACGGGACGCGAAACCGTCCGGCGGGTGGCCAAGGAATCCCTTGATTTTCTTGCCGAACAAATGACGGCAAAGGAAGGCTGGATCCGGCCGATCGGCAACCGGGGCTGGGCCGACCGCGGCCACCGCAGCCGGTGGGATCAACAGCCGCTCGAAGTGATGAAGCTGGCTCTGGCCGCCAGGGAGGCATATCGGGTGGAAGGCAGTCAGGAATATAAGGAGCTTATCCGGCGCTGCCGGGAGTGGTTCCACGGTGAAAATGACTGCCACCGGCCGCTCGCCGATCCTTCAGACGGCAGCTGCTGCGACGGACTGACGCCGAACGGGCCGAACCGGAATAAGGGGGCGGAATCCACGATTTCTTTTTTGCTGACAGAGTATATGTACGCCGAGTTGTATTGTGGTCAAGACGAATTAGAAAAGCGTGCCGAGATGCTGAACATTTAAATCTATGGACGTTTGAATACAAATCCATAGTCTCCATAAGGAATGGAATTCCATGTTTGCGATCAAGCAATAATGTCGAAGAGAAGCAGGTATTGTACGAATGTTTCATATGAAGCGTCAGCTGTGATAGGTCACGGCTGGCGCTTTTTTGGGGTTGGGGATGGCAGTTTTCGTATTCAGCTTTTTCGAAGAGGGCGTAACTTTTTTAAAGTTCTCGAAAGAAAAATATTGAAATCCAGGAAAAGGTCCATTACAATAAAAACAGCTCAACTACCATACTAGTTATACTAGTATTCCAATTTTCTTCTGAACTGCCTCACCATTTTTATTCCGGTCTATCGTTTTTCTAGGTTCAAAAAGCTTTGGAGAACAGAGGTATTAAGTTTTTTTGAAGGTTACTTGTAAGCGCTTTAAGAAAGGGGAGGTCTTTTTCAGGGTTCGACGACCGCACTAAAGCCACACGAATTGTAAGCGGTTTATCCGTTTGCCTGGACCGGGATGAATGTTCATATGTGAAATGGTTGCGCGAGACATCAGACGGATTGGTACGAGAAGTGCAAAAATAACAGCGACATGTTCTGCGCGGATTGGAGTGATCTGAAGAATGGAAACGAAGGCCGCAAGCCCCGTCTTGCCCCAAGAAAGAGCCGTCAAAAAACAGAAGCAGCGTTCTGTAGGAAGGCTTCTTCGCAAAGATTGGCAGTTGTATTCGCTCTTGGTATTACCGGTCATTTACCTGCTCATTTTTAAATACGGGCCGATGATCGGCAACGTCATCGCTTTCCGCCGTTTTGTTCCCGGGGGGAGCATTTATGGAGAGAAATGGGTAGGGTTTCACTACTTCCAGATGTTTATCCAGGATCCGAACTTCTGGAAGGTATTTACGAACACGCTGATTCTCGGTGCTTTGACCCTGCTGTTCACGTTCCCGATTCCGATTATCTTTGCGTTATTGCTTAATGAAGTGAAGAACAAGAAATTCAAGAAATTCGTTCAAACCGCCTCTTACATGCCGCACTTCTTGTCGATCGTCATCGTGGCCGGCATGATCCTGCAGATGACTTCGGCGAGCGGGTCGATCAATGCGCTCATCCGTTTCTTCGGCGGAGACGGTATTAATTTCATGCAGCGGGCTGAGTGGTTCCGGGCGATTTACGTGACCTCCGAGGTGTGGCAGGGCATGGGCTGGGGAGCGATTCTGTATCTGGCCGCATTGACGACGATTGACGAGTCCCTGTACGAGGCCGCGAAAATTGACGGCGCCAACCGCTGGAAGCAGACGCTGCACGTGACGATCCCAGGGATCCTGCCGACCATCGTCACTCTGCTGATCCTCAACATGGGCAGCTTCCTGGCCATCGGTTTTGAAAAGATACTGCTCCTCTACAATCCGGTCATCTACGAAACGTCCGACGTCATTTCTACATATTTGTACCGGGTCGGCCTGCAGTCCAGCAGCTTCAGCTACGCCACGGCCATCGGATTGTTCGAATCGATCATCGGGCTCATTCTGGTGTTTTCAGTCAACGCGATTTCCAGAAAAGTAACGGAAAGAAGCCTATGGTAAGGAGGTCCTCAAGTGAAAGATTCCGTTTCCTATAAAGTGTTCAAAGTCGTCAACACGATCATTTTGCTGCTGGTTGTCTTCATTACGGTATTTCCTTTTATTAACGTGCTTGCCCAGTCCTTCAGCAGCGAGGCTTATATCAATGCGGGGAAGGTCAACCTGATCCCGAGAGGCTTCAATATCGACACGTACCGGACGGTGGCCAAGGACGCGATGTTCTGGACGAACTACAAAAACACCGTCGTTTATACGGTGGTCGGAACGGCCATTTCGATGTTCATGACGACGATCTTTGCCTATGCCTTGTCCAAGAAAAGGCTGATAGGGCGCAAATTTTTGACGATGTTCGCGGTGTTCACCATGTTCTTTAACGGCGGGCTGATCCCGAACTATGTGCTCATTAACAGCCTTGGCTTTGCCAATTCGATCTGGGCGATCGTCGTTCCGGGTGCAATCAGCATCTACAACATGCTGATCATGAAATCATTTTTCGAGAACATGCCGGAGGAGCTGGAAGAAGCGGCTTCGATCGACGGTTTGAACACGTTCGGGATTCTGTTCCGCATTATTCTTCCGCTCAGTAAGGCGATCATGGCCACCATGATGCTGTTCTATGCGGTGGGACATTGGAATTCATGGTTTTCCGCTTTCCTGTACATGGACCAGAAGGAACTGTTCCCGGTCACCGTATACTTGCGGAACCTCATTGCCGGGGCAACAGGTGGCGCCTCCGCGGGGGCGACGTCAGCGGATAACCTGACCCAAATCTCTGCGAACATTAAATCCGTCACGATGGTTCTTACTATTTTGCCGATTCTGCTGATTTACCCTTTTGTCCAAAAGTACTTTGTATCGGGTGTTATGCTGGGTTCCGTGAAAGGATAAATCCGGTCCGGATCGCCGCATTCATTTCATAGCTTTACAGTTCTTTGCAGTTCCGACATTCATTCATGGGGGGAGTAAACAAATGTTCAAGCGTTCTCGTAAAAAATGGGGAATGACGCTGATGGCCGCAGTGATGAGCCTGTCCGTGGCTGCCTGCAGCAACAATCTTGGCAGCAGCGGCGGAGAAGCCAAGGACCAATCCAAAGGCGCGATGGAAAATTACGGCGTTAACGTTTCTTTCAAGGCAACCGAGCCGTTTAACCTGCCGATTCTTTTCAGCGACCAGCCGGCCTACCCTTACAAGAAGGACTGGATGCTGTTCCAGGAAATCACGAAAAGAACGGGCGTCACGCTTCAGCCAACGATCGTTCCGATGAGCGATTACAGCCAGAAGCGCTCGCTGCTGATCAGCTCGGGAGACGCTCCGCTGGTCATTCCGAAAACGTATCCCGGGGAAGAAGCTTCTTTTGTGTCATCCGGTGCGATTTTGCCGGTAAGCGATTACATTGATATGATGCCGAATTTTAAGGATAAAGTCGAAAAATGGGGCATGGAAAAGGAGCTGGACGGACTCCGGCAGGAGGACGGTAAATACTATGTGCTCCCTGGCCTGCATGAAGAGGTATGGCCGGATTACACGCTGCTCGTGCGGACCGACATTTTTGAGAAGAACAACATTCCGATTCCTGCTACCTGGGATGAGCTGTATACCGCTCTCAAGAAGCTGAAGGAAATTTATCCGGACTCGATTCCGTTCTCCGACCGGTTCCAGTTCAACAGTACGCTGAACATCGCGGCGACCGGATTCGGAACGAAGGCCGGCTGGGGATTCGGCAACGGTCTCACTTACAAAGCGGACAAGGACGAGTTCGTGTACACGTCCACGACGCCGGAATACAAAAATATGCTGACGTATTTTAACAAGCTTGTATCCGAAGGCCTGCTGGACAAAGAAAGCTTTACGCAAACGGACGATCAGGCGACTCAGAAGTTCGTATCCGGTAAATCGTTTGTGATCAACGGCAACTCCCAGACCGTCGTGCTGCATCGCACGGACATGAACAAATCGCTCGGAGAGGGCAAATTCTCCATCGCCAAAATCACGGTGCCAGGAGGACCTGCAGGTCAGCTGATGTCCGGCTCCCGTCTGGAGAACGGCGTGATGATTCTGGCCAAAGCCAAGGAAAACCCGAACTTTAAGGCGATCCTTCAGTTCATTGACTGGCTCTACTACAGTGACGAAGGCGAAGAGTTTGCCAAGTGGGGTGTTGAAGGGGTAACGTATACCAAAGAGAACGGCGTCCGGAAGCTGGTCGACGATATCAACTATAACGGCCTGAACCCGAAAGGAACGAAGGACCTGCGTATCGATTACGGCTTCTCCGGAGGGGTGTTCGCCTACGGCGGTACAACGGAGCTGCTGCAATCGATGTTCAGCGACGAAGAGAAAAAGTTCCAGGAAGATATGAAAAAGACGAAAACCGTCGTACCGGCCGAGCCGCCGATCCCGTATTCCGTAGAAGACCGCGAGCAGGCGACCCTGCTGAGCACGCCGCTGAAAGACTACTCGGATCAAAACACGCTCAAATTTATCCTCGGCGAGCGACCGTTGTCCCAGTTCGACGCATTTGTGAACGAGCTCAAGGGACAGGGTCTGGATAATTATGTTAAGCTTGCCAACAAGACGTATAAAGCTTATAAAGAAAAGAAGTAAGTCGGTAAGTCGTCATAAACACGAACTAATCTGAAGTTACACGAATCGGGTTGCCGTTTCGCCAGCGAAATGGCAGCCTGTTTTCAACTCGCCGGGCGTTATGCCGTATTAGCATGACATCCACCACGAACATCCATGCTTTTCATGGTCCGAAGGAGTGAATGGTTTGCGTGTTACCGCTCAGGAGGTCGTAACGTATTTAACGGAACCCGCCGGGGATTTGGAATCCCGGATCGACCGGATCATCGCCGGATCTCTCGAAGCGGAGGTCCGCGGAATCGGGGTCGCTTTCATCGCTTCCCATGATATTGTCCTTGAGGCCATCCGGCTTGGGGTGAATCTGCTGGTTACGCACGAAGGGGCTTTTTACAGTCATCAGGAACAGAAGGGCTTCGCTCCGGAAGATCCCGTTCATGCGGCAAAGCGGAAGCTGATCGAATCGGAGGATATGATCATTTACCGGTTTCACGATCATCCGCACAGTTATCGGCCGGATATCATCACGGCGGGACTGATCGAAGCATTGGGATGGCAGGATTATGAGCACCGGGATCTCGGAACGGCTTCCGTTGTGCAGCTGCCGCAAAGCCGTAGATTATCTGACATCGCCGAGCATGTAAAACAGAAGCTGAATCTGCCCTATCTGCGCGCCGTCGGCGATCCCAAGACAGTCTGCGGGCAAATCGGAGTTGCTGTCGGGTACAGGGGAGGTGGACAGCACGCGATCCCGTTATTCGAGCAAGAACGTCTGGATTTGATGATCATCGGTGAAGGGCCGGAATGGGAAACACCCGAATATGTCCGGGATGCATCCGCGCAGGGACGAGCCAAAGCGCTGCTTATGCTGGGTCATGCCGCCAGCGAGGAACCGGGGATGAAGCTGATCAGCGAACGGCTTGCCGGCAGATTTCACGGACTTCCGGTCCACTTTATTCCAAGCGGTTCGATGGTAGAAATCCTGTAAGTGTCCGCAGTGTGTCCGACTAAATTATTTTTAAAAAAAGAATGTTTGGCAGTCATTTCAACCTTCGCGTGTTGTGAAATGAAAGCAAGTAGAAAGAGGTAACCGTAATGTCGACAGAGCAGAAAATCAAGGGTTCCACCAGGGCTTATTCCTATAACCTGCTGAGGGAAAGAATTCTTCATTTGGAGCTCGAACCCGGCACCAAAATTTCGGAGAAGGAAATCGCAGACGAGCTGAACGTCAGCAGAACGCCCGTCAGGGAAGCGTTTATGAAGCTGGCGGAAGAAGAACTGCTGGACATCATCCCGCAGAGCGGCACCATTGTGTCCCGCATTAACCTGAAGCATGTGGAGGAAGGCCGGTTTATCCGCGAGAAGCTGGAAAAAGAAATCGTGGCGCTTGCCTGCGACCAATTGGATAAAGACGCCCGGTTCAAGATTGAAGCGAACATTGCCATGCAGGATGTTTGTGCAGGGCAGAACAATTTCTACAGGCTGTTTGAGCTGGATGAAGAGTACCATCAGATCCTGTTTGACGCCACCGGCAAACAGCGGACGTGGAAAATGCTGCAGCAGCTGAACATTCATTTTAACAGGCTGCGGCTGCTCCGGCTCTCCAAAGACTCCAACTGGGAAAATATTATTCGTCAGCATAAGGAAATCTACCAGCTGATCATTCAGCAGGATAAAGAACACGCGATGAAGGTGATGGAGCAGCATCTCCGCCTAGTCGTCGTGGAGCAGGACTTTTTAAAAGAGAAATATCCGCATTATTTTATATAAAGATCATCGGGAGGGACGAGAAGCTCATGGCGCAAGAGGCAAGGCTTCCATACTCGTCAGCGGATCAGGGCTGGCTCAGCTATACGAAAAATGAATCACTCGCCGGGATGAAGGAACTGACCCAAATCGCGGTATATGGCAATTCGGATGTGATCGATTCCGCGCTCGCCGAACTCACGCACGGCATTCGCGAAATGACAGGCACCCTTCCTACCATCGTGTCAGACCCGGATCGGCAGGCATCGAACCTGATCCGGCTTGCTTTACTCGAGGAGATCGGTGTACCGGAAGAATGGATGGATGCAGCACGAATCAAGGATCTGGGGGAAGAAGGGTATGCCATCCGGCGTCATCCCGAGAACGGCGGCGGTTCGCTGTATGTGATGGCGAATACGGACAGGGGCCTCTTGTACGGCACATTTCATCTGCTGCGGATTCTGCGGACCGGACAGGAACTGGACCAACTGGATGTGACGGACAGCCCGCGGAATCCGCTGCGCATGATGAACCATTGGGACAATATGGACGGTTCCATTGAGCGGGGGTATGCCGGCAGATCGATCTTTTTTCATGATAACCGGTTTGTTGAGGATGACGCCCGTATCCGGGATTATGCCAGGCTGATGGCCTCCATCGGCATCAACGGCATCGCGATAAACAACGTCAATGTCCACCGAACGGAAACGCAGTTGATTACTCGGCAGTTTCTGCCGGACGTGGCGAACGTGGCCGGGATTTTCCGCCGTTACGGCATTCGATTGTTTCTCAGCGTCAACTATGCAAGCCCGATGGAGCTTGGCGGACTGGACACGGCCGATCCGTTGGACTCCCGGGTGGGCGATTGGTGGAAGGAAAAAGCAAAAGAAATATACGAATATATTCCCGATTTCGGCGGATTTGTCGTAAAGGCGGATTCGGAGCATCGTCCGGGCCCGTTTACATATGACCGTACGCATGCGGACGGTTCGAACATGCTGGCGGAAGCGCTGGAGCCGTTCGGCGGGCTCGTCATTTGGAGATGCTTCGTGTACAACTGTCTTCAGGATTGGAGAGACCGGTCAACGGACCGGGCCCGCGCAGCTTACGACCATTTTAAACCACTGGATGGACAGTTCAAAAACAACGTCATTCTCCAAATCAAAAACGGTCCGATAGACTTTCAGGTCCGTGAAGCGGTATCCCCGCTCCTTGGAGCCATGCCCGGCACGAATCAGATGCTGGAGTTTCAAATCACGCAGGAGTATACGGGGCAGCAGAAGCATCTGTGCTATCTTGTTCCCCAGTGGAAAGAAATCCTAGATTTTGATACGTTCGCCCATGGCCAGGGCACCGAGGTCAAGAAAGTGGTTTCCGGGGGGATCTACCCTTATCGAGCCTGCGGGATTGCCGCCGTCATTAACGTGGGAGATGACCACAATTGGACCGGGCATACGCTGGCGCAGGCCAACCTTTACGGGTACGGCCGCCTCGCCTGGAATCCGGATCTGACCGAAAAGGATATCACGGACGAATGGATTCGTCTTACATTTGGCGATGATTCCTCGGTTTTTGAGGAAGTGAAGCGCATGCTTGCAGACTCATGGCATATTTACGAGAGCTACACCTCACCGCTTGGCGTCGGCTGGATGGTCAACCCGGGGCATCACTATGGACCGAATGTCGACGGGTACGAGTATTCGGTGTGGGGAACGTATCATTTTGCCGATTGTCACGGCATCGGCGTAAACCGGACGGTCAAGGACGGAACCGGCTATGTCTCCCAATATTTCCCCGAAAATGCACAGCGGTATGAATCGCTGGATTCGTGCCCGGATGAGCTGCTGCTGTTCTTCCATCACGTTCCGTACAGCCATGTGCTTCATTCCGGCAAGACGGTGATCCAGCATATTTATGACACCCATTTCGACGGTGTGGAGGGTGTGGAGCAGCTGATCGGGCGTTGGAGCAAGCTGGAAGGTCATATCGATGAATGGCGCTACCGGAATGTCTGGGAGCGGCTGCATATTCAATTGGACCATGCCAAAGAATGGCGGGATGTCATAAATACGTACTTTTACCGAAAATCCGGTATTCCGGATGCAGCCGGCAGAACCATCTATTAGTCATTCAACGATCATATTCCTAACGAGTAGAGCAGGAGGTTGGCTCATGGCAGAACTGACAATGGAAGCGGGAACCCGAAGCAGGAAGATGAGCTCATTCAATTCGGGCTGGTTGTTCGCCCTGGGAAATTACGCAGGCGCCCAACAGCCGGATTTTAAAGATCAGGAGTGGCGGAAGCTGCAGGTTCCGCATGACTGGAGCATCGAGCAGCAGGTGGATCCCGCCATGGCATTCGGCGGCATGCAGGCTTACTTGCCGCGATGGAACGTGGGATGGTACAGAAAGCACTTCCATATCAAGTCGTCATCCGACAAGGAGCGCCTCTATATTCAGTTTGATGGGGTTCATCATAACAGCGAGGTTTGGATCAACGGTCATTTCGCCGGAAAACGGCCATACGGGTATGTCAGCTTTCAGTACGACCTGACGCCTTACATCAAGTGGGATCAAGACAATGTGATCGCGGTCAAGGTGGACAATACGCCGATGCCATCCGACCGGTGGTATTCGGGCTCGGGTATTTACCGCAACGTATGGATGATTCGGACGGATGAGCTGCATGTTGCAGCGTGGGGAACTTTCATAACAACACCGGAGATCCACCCGGATAAAGCAACGGTCCACGCGCAAATCCGGGTAAACCATCATGGCGAAGAGCCTGCGGATTGTACGGTTATTACCGAATTCGTGGACAGCCGGGGGGTGGTTTTGGGGAAATGTGAGTCTCCTGTGACCGTATCTGCTTCTGAAGAGGTTACGGTCAATCAGGAAACGGTGATCCCCTCTCCGCATTTGTGGTCGCCGGAGCAGCCGGACTTGTATTATGCCCGGACAACGATTGTTCGGGACGGAGCCGAAACTGATGAATATATTACGCCGTTTGGTATCCGGGAAGTCGTGCTGGACCCGAACCGGGGCCTCATTCTCAACGGGGTGCCTTTGAAGCTGAAGGGCGTGTGCATCCACCACGATCTGGGCTGCCTGGGTGCAGCCTACAATAATCAGGCCATGAAGCGCAGGCTGGAGAGGCTGAAGGAAATGGGCTGCAATGCGATTCGCTTTGCCCATAACCCGATGGCCCCGGAGCTGCTTGATCTATGCGACCGCATGGGCTTTCTGGTCATTGATGAAGCGTTCGACAAGTGGAAATCGCTGTATTATGAGCACCTGTATGATGATTGGTGGGAAAAGGATCTGGAGGCGATGCTGATCCGGGACCGGAACCATCCGAGCATTTTTCTGTGGAGCGTCGGCAATGAGGTCGAAAATCAAGGGCAGCCATCCATGCTGGTTATGCTGAAGCAGCTTACCGACTACTGCCGCAAGCTGGATCCGACTCGCCCTGTCACCTGCGCGCTCGAACCGCATAATGTGCCGATCAGCCTGCGAGAAGGCCCGATTGAAGACAAGGTCCTGCATACGAAAAAGATGGCGGAGCTGGTCGATATTCTGGGGCTTAATTATCAGGAGCAGTGGTATGAGCATTACCGGGAAGCTATGCCGGATACGCTGATCGTCGGCACCGAGACGTTCCCCTACTACCGGGGGGAAGGCAACCGCGTGAAAGGCTACCTTCCGGTCAATCCTTGGTTTGATGTCGAGAAGTATGACTATGTGATTGGGCAATTCGTTTGGGCAGGGATTGATTATCTGGGAGAGGCTTCATACCCGTACAAAGGCTGGGCATCTGGACTGATCGATACCTGCGGCTTCCGCAAACCGATCTCTTATTTGCAGCAAAGCTTCTGGTCGGAAGAGCCGATGGTTCATATCGCCGTGTTCGATCCGGCACAAGAAGATGCGGGCGCGCAGTGGACGCTGCATTGGAAATCGCCGGGGCTCGCGAGCCACTGGACCTTTCCCGAGCAGGCGGGCAGATTGATGAGGCTTGTTACGTTCACCAATTGTGAGAGCGTGGAGCTGTTCATCAACAACGAATCGTATGGCGTGCGGAAGCTGACGGATTACCCGAACCGCCTCATGGAATGGCATGTGCCATACCATGCCGGCACCATTCGTGCGGTCGGCCGTAACGGCGATGCGATCGTATCCGAGTATGAGATGAAAACGGCAGGAGCGCCGCATCGGATCGTACTGGACACCGACCGCTCCCTGCTGAGGGCGGACGCCCGTGATATCGCGCATATCGAAGTCAGCGTCGTGGATGAGCAGGGGATCGTCGTCCCGAATTCGGACTTCGAGTTAAGCTTCGACGTTCAAGATAAAGGCGAGATCATTGGCGTAGATAACGGCGATTTGCGCGACCACGAGCCTTATAAGAGCAGCCGCAGGAAAACGCGCGGAGGCCGGTGCCTCCTAGTCGTTCATTCGGGACTGGAGACCGGCGAAGTGGTGATCACCGCAGCTGGGGACGGTTTGGCAGTGGGTGAACTGCGGATTAAGGTGGAAGAATGAAATGAATGCAGGTTTCATGATGAACTTGTTTGCAAAATATCGAATCTTTTAATGTACTCGTTGTTAAAGCCTGCACCGCAGGCTTTTTTTCTGTTCACGGAATGTTTCCTGTGTCTTCGAAGGGGCGATTCGGTCGCCGCCACCATTCTAGATAAACATTAGGTGCTGCATTCCATACTTCGATGAACACCGAATAAAAAGGAAGTTATAATGCAAACAACGCGCGACTACAAGACAACATCGACAGGAGGAGCGAAAAATGGACTGGACGGAACAAAAATGTAAAGCAATCGATTTCAAAGAGCTTCATACACAGACCTTCCTTCTGCCCAACGCTTGGGATGCGGCAAGCGCCAAGGTCTTCGAGCAGTGCGGATTCAAGGCCGTAGGCACGACCAGCGCAGGCATTGCCGCCGCCCATGGTTACACGGACCGGAGCATGCCGTTTGACACGATGTTAGCCGCGGTCCGGGAGATCGTTCAGGCCGTGAGCATCCCGGTTACCATAGATATGGAAGACGGGTATGGATCGACGCCGGAAGAAGTCGCTAATTCGGTCAGACAAGTGATCGAATCAGGCGCAGTAGGGATCAACCTGGAAGACAGCAAGATGAATCCCCGAGACGGGCTGTATGATATCTCTGACCAGCAGAAAAAAATAGCCGCCATCCGACAGTCCATCAACCGGTTGGGCATCCCGGTGTTTATGAACGCCCGGACGGATTCTTATTGGATTCGAAAGGGAACGCCGGCGGACATGCTGGAGGAAACGCTTAAACGAACTAAGGCTTACAGGGAAGCGGGGGCCGACGGCGTCTTTGTGCCCGGCGTTACAGATATTGCTGCGATCCGCATCCTTCGGAAAGAAATCGGTGGTCCGGTCAACCTGCTGGCCGGCGCCGGTATGCCGTCCCTTCATGAGCTGCAGTCGATGGGGATTGAACGGATCAGCACCGGATCCGGCCCTTTCCGCGCCGTGATATCGATGCTCCACCGGATCGGAAGCGACCTGCTGGAACACGGCTCGTTTGAGCGAATGACATCAAATGTCCTCACGTATGATGATTTATTGCAGCTCTAACGATGAAGGGCATGTTCCTTAAAATACTCCGCTGCAAACTGCTGAAGATATTGAACGCTATAGCGGATTTCACCGGGTTCCAGATGACCGTAGCCAAGCAGCAGCTTGTCGGTGTGCCTTCCTTTCCGGATGCAGTGATGCTCCACGGGGACCGTGCGTATCCCGCTCCGGCGTGCATGATCCCGAAACGAATCATCGAAGGCCATGCCGGTAAACTCAACGGCCAAATGCAGCCCTGCCGCATCGCCCCATGGACGCCATTGCTCTTCAAAACAGTCCGTCAGCGCATCGAGGAGAGCCTGGCGCCGTTCTCTGTACAGCTTCTTCATCCTTGCGATATGCCGGTCGAATTTGCGGGTACGCAAAAACTCGGCCAGCGCCGCTTGTTCAAATGGCGGATTTTGCACGTCCGTATAGGTGCGCAGCCTTCTCCAGCGGCTTTGCAGCTCGCGGGGAACAAGAACATACCCGATCCGGAGCGCAGGAAACAGAACTTTGCTGAACGTGCCGATATAAATGACCCGGTCCGGGGCCATCGCATACAGTGGTGCTGCCGGTTCCCCGTAATATCTGTATTCGCTGTCATAGTCGTCCTCAATGACATAGCTTCCGCAGCGGCGCGCAAAGCGGATCAGCTCGGCTCGCCTGGTTGCAGGCAAAATACCCCCAAGAGGAAATTGATGCGATGGTGTAACGTATATCGGCCCGTGGTGATCCAAGGATAAGGCATCGGTCTGAATCCCATGGGCATCGACGGGAACCGGCGTCACCGTGTATCCTTTTTGAATAAAAGTCTGGATCATCTCAATATTACAGGGATCCTCGGCCAACATTTCCGGATGGTCCGTATGGAGCAGGTCGGCAACCAAGTGAAGCGCCTGCGTGGCGCCTGCGGTAATATAAATATCACCGGCGTCAACCGTCAGTCCTTTGCTGCGCAATAGCCAGGCGGCAATCTCTTCGCGCAGCTGTACCAGGCCTTGAGGGCCGCCATATCCCAGAAGCTCCACCGGCATTTCGTCCAAGGCCTTCTGGAATACCCGCTGCCAAGCGTAACGCGGAAACTGGCGCAGATCCGGCTGGCCTGTTTTGAAGTCCGCCCGAAAGGAAGGAACAGGGATCGCTTCTTGATGCTGCTGAAATGCGGTCTGCTTCGCTTGATCCAGAATTAACCCTCCAACAACCCGGGTAGGCGCCCCCTGCCGGCTTTCTGCGTACCCTTCGGCGATCAGCATGTCATACGCTTCATTCACGGTATTCCGTGACACGGCCAGCGTCTGGGCCAATTCACGGGTCGAAGGGAGGGGCGAGCCCTCCTTCAGAATCCCGTTTATCATTTGATCCCTCAGCCTCTGATAAATCTGACGTTTCAATGAAATGTCCAAGCTCCGGTCCAACTCGATTCCCCACATGGCATCCTCCAACTGGTTGGTATTAATTCGGGATGAACTGGTCCTTTTCCGTACCAGTTTGTTCCACTATGATTGTAACAGCCTTTTGGAAACGAAACTACTGAACCGGGGATGATGCTGAAAATGGATCGAATCAAAGGATATGTGTATCTGCTATGCGCATTTGGGCTTGCCGGCACCTCTGTCGTGGCGGCTTCGTTTGTAAACGGTAAGCTTGGAACGTTTACGATTACTTCCATGGGCCTTTTGTTCTCGCTGGTTTGTCTACTGCCGTTCTGTATGGAGCAGCTGCTGAGAACGATCCGGGCCCTGTCTGCCAGGCAGTGGCTGCTGCTGTTCTGCCAGGCAGTGTTCGGCGTCCTGCTGTTCCGCATGTTTTTGCTTTACGGTCTCACCCGTACAAGCTCGGTGGAGACTGGTATATTAACCGGCGCCACTCCCGCAATTACGGTATTGTTGGCCGTGCTGTTCCTGCGCGAAAAGATGAAAGCCGCCCATTTTTTAGGCGTCGCCGGCACGGTTTGCGGCATATTGCTGATCCAGGGCGTGTTTATGCCGGAAAGCCGTTTCAGCAATGAACATATGGTTGGAAACATTCTGGTTCTGGGTGCCGCCGGCTGCGAGTCGCTGTTCAACGTTCTGTCCCGCGCAGCAGCAGTCCAAAGCAGCGGGAAACACGAAGCTATACATCCTGTCGTGCAGACGACGCTCGTCTCCGCGATGGCATGGCTGATCAGCCTGGCCCCCTGTTTGGCGGAGCAGCCTTTAGCGGCTCTCTCCGGAATGGGATGGCAAGGTTGGCTGGCTCTTGTCTGGTATGGTCCTGTGGTGACCGCCTTGGCGTTTATTTGCTGGTATGCCGGCATCCGGCGCTGCAGAGCTTCGACCGCGGCCGCCTTTTCGGGTATGATGCCGTTCACTTCCCTGACGCTATCCGTGTGGCTGCTGCACGAACAGGCCGGATGGCCGCAGTGGGCAGGGGGCTTGCTTGTCATTGCCGGCATGGTTCTGATCGGCATGGATTGGGAATCCAAGCTTGTAAGGCAGACCCAAATGCCTGCAGGTTTACCTAAAAAAAGCGGGACATAAATTCATCAATGGCCGTCGTGTCTTCATAACTGCCGATAATGACGAACAGCAGGAATGGAACGGCGATGACCGCGATCAGCAAGCCTTTGCCGAAATAGAGGAGAAATCTGGTCAGCATATTCATTTTCGATCACTCCTTCAAAATTTTGAATGCGCAGGGATGAAAAAAGACCCTGATCAGAATCGCTTCTGATTAGAGTCGGAGCCGCTGCGGTCTATCCATCCGCAAGGTTCTGGTTCATTCTTCTGGTTCAGTATATGACTGAAAATAGGGAGTAAGAACAGCAGTCCCGCCGCCAGAATCCTGCACGTGGCATATGAAAAGATGATTGACAGTTTAAAACCCGGATGATATGTTTACCGGCAAAACCGAAGAAATCAGGAGGCTGAAGCATTCATGTCCTTTGATCCTCTATATCATCCGTATCCTTCCTACAGGCTGCCGGTTTACGCGAATAAAGGCATGGTGGCCACTTCGCAGGCGCTTGCCTCAGCGGCAGGCTTGGACATTCTGAAACGCGGGGGCAACGCCATCGATGCGGCGATCGCTACCGCAGCAGCGCTGACGGTAGTGGAGCCGTGCTCGAACGGAATCGGCGGTGACGCCTTTGCCCTCGTGTGGACGAAAGGCCAGCTGCACGGGCTGAACAGCAGCGGCCCGGCTCCGGCCTCGATCTCGATCGAGGCGGTGAAAGCGCTGGGGCATCACGAGATGCCGCGCTACGGCGCGATTCCGGTGACCGTGCCGGGCACGCCGGCCGCCTGGGCGGAGCTATCGCGCAAGTTCGGCCGGCTGCCGTTAGCCGAGTCGCTGGAGCCGGCCATCCGCTATGCGGAGGATGGCTACCCGGTATCGCCAACGGCCGCCGCCAACTGGCACGCCGCCTTCCGGCGCTACAGCACGCTCGAAGGCGAGGAATTTGCGCCGTGGCTGAGCGTGTTTGCGCCGGGGGGCAGGCCGCCTGCGGCCGGCGAGATGTGGCGCTCGCCCGACCATGCGCGGACGCTCCGCCTGATCGGATCGACGGAAGCGGAAGCGTTCTACCGCGGGGAGCTGGCCGAGCGGATCGCCGGATTTATTTCCCGATCCGGCGGTTTTTTGAGCGAAGAAGATCTGGCTGCCTTCAGGCCGGAGTGGGTGAAGCCGATGTCGGTTCCGTACCGCGGCTACGACATTTGGGAGATCCCTCCGAACGGGCAAGGCTTGATCGCCTTGATTGCGCTCAATATTTTAAAGGGATTTCCGGCGGCATCCCAGGAATCGGCCGATTCATATCACCGTCAGATCGAGGCGATGAAGCTGGCGTTTGCAGACGGTGCCCGTTACATAACAGATGCTGCGCATATGTCCGTCGATCCTCATGAATTATTGACGGAAGAATACGGAGAGCTGCGAAGAGGGCTGATCGGCGGCGAAGCGATGGTTCCGGCGGCAGGCGAGCCGCGCGCAAGCGGAACGGTGTACTTGGCGGCGGCAGATGGTGAAGGCAACATGGTTTCTTTTATTCAGAGCAACTATACCGGCTTCGGATCAGGGATCGTCGTTCCCGGTACGGGGATCGCCCTGCAAAACCGCGGGCTGGAATTTTCGCTGGAGGAGGATCATGCCAACCGCCTGGTGCCGGGAAAAAGGACGTACCATACCATCATCCCGGGTTTTATCACCAAAGGAGAACAGCCGGTGGGGCCTTTTGGCGTGATGGGCGGGTATATGCAGCCACAGGGACATGTTCAGGTGGCGATGAACCTGATTGATTACGGCCTTCATCCGCAGGCCGCGCTCGATGCCCCGAGATGGCAGTGGGTAAAGGGCAAGACGGTGACGGTCGAGCCTCACTTTCCGATGCATATGGTCAGACGGCTCCAGCGTATGGGACATGACGTTCAGGTTGCGCACGACTTCGGCTCGTTTGGGCGGGGGCAGGTCATCTGGAGAGATCCGGATACCGGTGTGCTGTGCGGAGGAACCGACCCCCGGACCGACGGGGGCGTTGCCGTCTGGTAAGAGCATTTCAGCATTTAGTTCGGCCGACCTCAGACCATATAGAAAGGGATACGAAGCTCGCCAATCTGGATGTTGGCGGGCTTTTTCCGTTGGATACACATGATTAGCCATGGCGTTCACGGCTTGGCAGTACCTAGAGCAATATCATACAATCCTTACGGGTGAGCCATCGGTTACCCTTACAGAGAAACAAAGAAGGAGGTGACGGCATGCCGGACGAAATTCGAACCGTTTATTATGACGCCAGCCTGCAGGTCGAGGCATACCGATTTGTGGGTGTCAAACAGAAATTTCCCCCTCATTTTCACGACTATTACGTGATCGGATTTATAGAAGGCGGGCAGCGCTATTTGGAATGCCGGCAGCGGGAATATATTATCAATCCTGGCGATATCATCATTTTCAATCCGCGTGATGTTCATGCCTGCGAGCAAGTGGACGGCCGTGCCCTGGATTACCGCTGCATAAATATCCAGTCTCAGCGGATGATGGAAATCGCACAGGAAATTACGGGCCGAAGCTATTTGCCGGCGTTTGCGCAAACCGTTCTGTACCAGAGCGACCTTGCTCCTTCGCTGAGAGAACTTCATGCCATGATCTGCGAGGGAGAGTCTGATTTTATCAAGGAAGAACAGTTCTTTTTGCTAATGGGACAGCTGATTCATGAATATACGGATGTCTCGGCCTACGAGGCTTATGAGGGGAGAGCGGGCTTTCAGGACGTGTGTGATTACATGGAGACGAACTTCGCAGGGGCCATTTCACTGGATGACTTAAGCGCTTTGGCAGGGCTCAGCAAGTACCACTTTTTGCGCTCGTTTACCCGGGAAAGGGGCATATCCCCATACAGCTACCTGGAGACGGTGCGGATCGGACACGCCAAGAAACTGCTGGAACAGGGAACGCCTCCGGCTGATACGGCACTGCTGACCGGGTTCAGTGATCAAAGCCATTTCAGCAACTTTTTCAAGCGGTTTATCGGTCTAACGCCGCGCCAGTATATGCGTATTTTTTCGAATGAAAGACAGATGGAGCCTGTCCTGCCAACTAAGGGGGACCAAGGCATATGAAGCTGTCTGAAAGCCGGAACGCTGGCCATATGACCGCCTTCTTAACGATTCTGATTTGGGGGACGACGTTCATATCGACCAAAGTGCTTCTGGACGATTTTGAACCCTTCGACATTTTGCTGCTGCGTTTCGCAATCGGATATGTGGCACTGCTCGCCGTTCATCCCCGAATGGTTCCATTCCGGCGGATCCGGGAAGAGCTGCTGTTTGCGGGGGCGGGCCTTTGCGGGGTAACCTTGTATTTTTTGCTGGAAAATGTGGCGTTAACCTATACGCTTGCTTCCAACGTCGGCATCATCGTTTCGGTCGCCCCTTTTGTGACAGCGGTAACGTCCAGGCTTTTCTTAAAAGAAGGGAGGCTGGATGGGCTGTTTTTCGTTGGCTTCGCGGTGGCCATGAGCGGAGTGGTCCTGCTCACGCTGCAAGGAAGCACTGTGCTGAAGCTGAATCCGATCGGGGACTCCCTGGCAGCACTGGCATGCGTGTTTTGGGGAATCTATTCGATCCTCACGCGCAAAATAAGCCGGCTGGGGTATCACACCATTGCTTGTACGCGGCGGATCTTTTTCTATGGGCTTCTGTTTATGCTTCCGGTCTTGCTCACTAAGGGTCTCCCCGGTAACCTCGAGCGTTTGTCTGACGGCGCCAATGTAGCCAATCTGCTGTTTCTTGGGCTGGGCGCATCGGCGGTATGCTTTGTCACCTGGAACTGGAGCGTTGGTGTACTTGGGCCCGTGCAGACCAGTGTATATATTTATCTCGTGCCGGTCATCACCGTTGCATCGGCGGCCTTGATCCTCCACGAGGAGATCACAGCAGCTGCGGTCTGGGGCGCGTTGTTAACCGTCGCCGGACTGGTTCTTTCCGAACGAAGGGGGATACAAACGAGAGGCAGATTGGACAAAGGAGCATCGAACTAGTCACTGTAAAACAGATTCCTTAAAAAATGAATTGCCACCTCCGAAGTGTCATGCTATATTGATAATGATTATCAATATCAAATACATAGGGGTGGGTTCATTTGTTTAAATTTATAAAACCATACACACTGATGGTCTGTGTGTTAGGAATAGCCCTGCTGCTGGCGGCATGCGGCGGGAACGGATCCAATGCAGGGTCGGGGACGTCGGGAAGCGGAGGAGAGGCCGCTGGAGCTGCTTCAGCAGGATCATCGTCTGACACGTCTTCATCCCAAGCCGGGGGGGATGAGTCCTCCGGAACGGGTAAAACGGTTACGTTCCATGCGGGCAACGGCGATGTTCAGGTACCCGAGCATCCGCAGCGGATCGTCGATTTGACGAATTTCTATACAGGGTACTTTCTCGCGCTAGGCGTCAAGCCGGTCGGCGTGTTGGAAGGAGCCATGGAGAATCCGTATTTCGAGGGCATGCTGGACGGCGTCGAAAGCGTCGGCAGCGAGCCATCGCCCGAGAAAATTTTGTCGCTGAAACCGGATCTGATCATCACCTATACCGGGACGGACGGAATCGATCAGCTGGAGCAGATTGCACCGGTTGTTGCCATCGAATATGGTAAAAAGAATTACAAGGATCAGATGATCGACTTCGGAAAACTGACCGGTAAAGAAGCAGAAGCGAAGGCTTGGGTCGAGCAGTGGGAAAACAAGATTAATGAACTGAAGCCCAAGATTCAGGAAGCGGTAGGCAGCAAAACGGTGTCCATCCTGAACCCTTATGCCAAAGGGCTGTACGTGTTTGGACATAACTTCGGCCGCGGCGGAGAAATCATATATGACGAATTCGGCTTGAAGGCGCCGCCGGAAGCACAGAAGGAAGCGATTGACAGCGGGACCGGCTGGGCCACGATCTCTATGGAGAAGCTCCCGGAATTTGCCGGAGATATCATTTTCACATGTCCGTGGTCAGGAGACACAAGCGACCCGAACATCGTCTATGACAACCCGGTATGGAAAAGCTTGCCCGCGGTTAAAGCAGGTCATGTATTTCAGCTGAATCCGAAGGCGGACACGTACAACGACCCGGTATCTTTGGAAGCTCAGCTGAAGTTCATATCGGACAGTCTGCTGTCCGTTAAATAAAGTATGGATAAAGCTCTGCAGCTGCGGGTAAACAAGCCGCCTGTGGAGCTTATTTTTGTTAGAACAAGAGCGGTCGTTATAGCTTGCGGCTATAACTAGATATAGTTATTTCCAGTTATACGGCAGAAGACGTCACGTGTTATCTTTTTGGTAACAATTTGCAAAGGGGTAACGAAGATGGCATACAGCAGCAGTTTGGGATATCCGCGCATCGGCGCAAACCGGGAATGGAAGAAGGCGCTGGAGGCGTTTTGGTCCGGTAAAATCGAAGAATTGGAGCTGCACACGCAGCTGCAGGACATTCGTTTGAATCATCTGAGCAAACAGCGGGACAAAGGAATCGATCTGATCCCGGTCAACGATTTCAGCTATTATGATCATGTGTTGGATACGGCAGCTATGTTCGGGATTATTCCGGATCGTTTTGAATACAAAGGCGGGCCCGTTTCCGTATCCGTCTACTTCGCGATGGCGAGAGGAAACAAAGACGCCACTGCCTGCGAAATGACCAAATGGTTCAATACGAACTACCATTACATCGTGCCGGAACTGGGCGGCATCACGCCGGTCCTTACCGAGAACAAACCACTTGCGGCTTACCGTGAAGCCAAGGACAAGCTTGGCATCGAAGGAAAACCGGTGATCGTCGGACCGCTCACTTTCCTGAAGCTGTCCAAAGGGTATGCCGCATCGGAAACGGACGCCTGGCTTGATCGGCTGCTGCCGCTGTACGCTCAGGTTCTGAAGGAGCTGGAGCAGGAAGGCGTCAACTGGGTGCAGGTGGATGAGCCGATCCTCGTAACGAAACTAAGCGATGCAGACATTGGCCGACTGCAGAAGATTTACCAAACACTCAAAGCTGCGGCGCCAGGCGTCAAAATCATGCTGCAGACCTATTTTGAAGCAGTCGAACGTTATCAAGAGGTTACACAGCTGCCAGTCGACGGAATCGGACTGGATCTGGTCCACGGAGGAGCAGGGAACCGGCAATCCATCCGTGACTTCGGGTTTCCGCAGGATAAAGTGCTTGGAGCGGGTGTCATCGATGGACGCGGCATTTGGAAAGCATCCCTGCGCGAAAAGCTCGATCTGCTGAACGAGATCGCGGCGACCGTGCCGTCTGAACGGCTGGTGATCCAGTCCTCCTGCAGCCTGCTGCATGTACCGGTCACGGTTCAGGCAGAAGCGAAGCTTCAGCCCGAACTTCTGGGTGCATTGGCTTTCGCCGATGAGAAGCTGGAAGAAATCGTGCTACTAAGCAAGGCCGTTCAATCCGGAGCATCGGTAATCTCTGCTGAGCTGGAAAAGAGTGAAGCGGCGGTAACCGCGCTCAAGCGTTCCGGCGAACGCAACCGCACCGATATCCAGCAGGCGGTGGCCGCTGTCAGCGCGGAGCCTGCGCAGCGTGGGGTTGCTTTTGCGAAGCGCCTCGACATCCAGCAGGAACGGTGGCAGCTGCCTATTCTGCCAACGACAACCATCGGCAGCTTCCCGCAGTCAGCGGAGGTGCGCAAGGCACGCCAGCTGTGGCGCAAAGGCGAATGGAACGCCGAGCAGTACATGAATTTTATACAGGAACAAATCGACCTCTGGATTCAGCTGCAGGAGGAAATCGGACTTGATGTACTCGTTCACGGCGAATTTGAACGGACGGACATGGTCGAATTTTTCGGGGAAAAGCTGGCGGGGTTTGCCTTTACGCAGAACGGCTGGGTTCAATCCTACGGTTCCCGCTGCGTCAAACCGCCGATTATTTTCGGCGACGTCGCTTGGGAGAACCCGATGACGGTCAAGGAGACCGCGTATGCCCAATCCAAGACGAAGCTGCCGGTCAAGGGCATGCTTACCGGGCCGATCACCATAATGAACTGGTCATTCGTCCGCGATGACATCAGCCGCGAGCAAATCGCCTACCAATTGGCTTATGCATTGCGGCAAGAGGTCGAGGCGCTGGAGAGTGCGGGGATTGGCATGATCCAGGTGGATGAGCCGGCCGTCCGTGAAGGGCTCCCGCTGAAGGAAAAGGACCAGAAAGGCTATCTCGAATGGGCGGTGAAGGCGTTCCGGCTGACTACGTGCACGGTGCAGAATTCAACGCAAATCCATACCCATATGTGCTATTGCGAATTCCATGACATGATCGATTCGATCATTGCCATGGACGCGGACGTCATCTCCATTGAAACCTCGCGGAGCCACGGGGAGCTGATTCAGAGCTTCGAAGAGAATACTTACCCGCTGGGTATCGGCCTCGGCGTTTATGACATTCACAGTCCCCGCGTTCCGGACGTAGAGGAGATGACCCGGATGATCGACCGGGCTCTGCGGGTGCTGGATCCGAAACTCTTCTGGATCAATCCGGACTGCGGACTCAAAACCCGGGGAATCGGAGAGACCGTAGCCTCGCTCCGGAACATGGTTGAAGCTACGCGCCTTGCCCGCGAGAAATACGCTTTGCAGGTGTAAATTGATATAACCCAAATTGCGTTAATCGCTTGTGTTACTGCGAAGACAATAGGCGCGGTAAAGCTGGCTATGAAACTACCGCTGTTTTCATACATTTTTCTAGACTTGCCCTCACTTCTCTGATCCTATCGCATCTATTGATAGAGAAGGGAGGTGAGCAAGGATGCCTATTGTAACACCATACCAGAACAGCCTGCGGTATACGTCCACGATCGGTTCGGGGACCGGAACAGGAGCTGCGTTCACCGTGGCCGCCACGGCATTTACGAATGATGCAGGCACGGCGGCCACAGCTTTTCCTGGAGCGTATAAATATTACAATCTTTTTATCAACGGAATGCTCCAGACGGCGGACACGTCCTCGGTCACGACGACCGCCATCACCATTCCAGGAGGTGATGCACTGGACGGAGGAACTCCTCTCGTCGTTCAGTTCGTCGTCTCCTAAAGATTATCGCGGTATAAGCGCAGTGCAATGAATCGTCCGGATCCTTCCGGGCGGTTTTTTGCATCCATCCGGTATCCCCTTTCATGATATATTAATAGAATACTGAAGCAGATTCGGGGGTTGGCATATGGGAAAATTGGAGATCAGAAGACCAAAGGCAGCGGATGTCGAGGCAATACATACGTTTTTTAGCCTGGTGATCACGGATACGTTTGAGAAGGAAGGCATAGCCGACCTGCACGATGATATCGAGCATGAAATCGCCTCTAAGCAGGATTACCTCAGACAGGATTTGGAATCGCAAGGCCGCCAGCGTTATTTTCTCATCGCATGGATGGAAGGCAAGATCGCAGGAACGATCGAGTATGGGCCTTCCAGCTCCCTGATCGATGAATCCACCGGCCATGCGCTGAGAGATGTGATCGAAGTCGGGACCGTTCTAGTGCACCCTGAGCTTCACGGCCAAGGTATCGGCAGCACGCTCTGGAGCACCATACTGCTCACTCTGCAGGCAAGAGGCATCTCACAATTCTGCCTGGACAGCGGGTATCGTGACGCCCAGCGGATCTGGACCCGGAAATTTGGCGAGGCGGACTATGTGCTGAACAACCATTGGGGAGAGGGGCAGCATCATATGATCTGGTCCCGAAAAGTCGAGGATGTATCCATCTCGTTCAAAATATAATATCGCTGAATCGCTGCAAGTTTGTTGGGATCGCCCTATCAAGCCGGTTACCGGCCTGATGGGAGCGGTCTTTTTTTGGCGCTATTTAAAAAGCGTGGCCGGATATTTTTTAGCTATAAGCATTTTATACCCGTTCCGGATGTCCGGAACAGGGATACAATAAGTTTACAAATTATACAGGAGGCGGTACGCATGCGGCAACGCTATATCGACACGAAACCGAAAGGATCCAATCTAATGAAACCTGTGAGGTTAGAGCGATATGAACGATACGATAAACATTGGAGTTTTGGCCCATGTTGACGCCGGCAAAACGACTTTGACGGAGCAAATTCTGTATCAGGCAGGGGTAATCGAGGAGGCGGGATCGGTCGACCAAGGCAGTACGATCACCGACTCGTTGGACATGGAACGGAGAAGGGGGATCACCATCAAAGCGGCAGCCGTGTCGTTTATGCTGGGCGATCTGAAGGTGAATGTCATCGATACGCCGGGGCATGCGGACTTCATCTCCGAAGTCGAACATTCCCTTGGCGTTCTGGACGGCGTGATTCTGGTCGTATCCGCGGTTGAGGGAGTGCAGGCACAGACACGGGTGCTGATGCAGACACTCAAGGAACATGGGATCCCGGTCATTTTCTTTATCAATAAAATCGATCGGCTTGGGGCGGATTTCATTCGGGTGCGGGACTTAATCCGCAAGCTGCTGGATGAACGCATATGTGAGGTGTCAGTTGCCCAGCAAGAGGGAACCGAGTCTGTTCAAGTGGTTCCGGCGGATCCCGGAGGTTCCGGCTGGATCGAAGTGCTGACTTTGGGCAGCGAAGCGCTGATGGAGGATTTCGCAAATAATGAGGTTATAACGGAAGAACGGCTGAGGCAGGAGCTGAGCAGACAAAGCCGGCAGGGACTTGCGTTTCCGCTGTTTGCCGGATCGGCAGCGAGAGGCTTGGGGGTTCGGGAGCTGCTCTCCGGGTTGGACCGTTATTTTCCTGTCCAACGATCGCAGACGCTGTCCGCTCTGCCGTTGTCAGGACTGGTCTTCAAAGTGGTTGTCCAGGCGGGCGGGGAGCGGCTCGTTTTTGTCCGATTGTTTGGCGGACAGCTGCAGGCCCGGGCTGATGTGACGGTCATCGCGCAGGATGGCCTGTCGGAACGGATAAAAATCAAACAGCTGTACGGGCTGAAGGATGGCGAAAGGAAACCGGTTCAGCACGTCGATGCCGGGGATATCGCGATTTTTGGCAGCGAGCAGTTGAAGGTAGGGGACGTGATCGGCTGCGTGTCGGAGAGCATGAAGGTATTCCGTTTTCAGAAGCCTCCGATTCAAGTGACGGTATCCGCGGTCCGGCCGGAAGACGGTCACCCGCTTCATCAGGCGCTGAGCGAACTGACCGTGGAAGACCCGTTTCTGCAGTATGTATACGACTCTCATACCCACGAAAATATCATCCATGTCTTCGGCAAGGTGCAGCAGGAAGTGCTGCTCGAAACGCTGAGGGAGAGGTATGCGATTGAGGCTGCTTTCTCGGCACCGCAAGTGATCTGCATCGAAAAGCCGGTATCTTCCGGGGAGGCGTCGGAAAGCATGGGCGAGCCGGACAACCCGTTCTGGGCGACGGTCGGCTTCCGCGTTGAGCCGGGGCCTGTAGATTCCGGTCTGGTATACCGCCTGGAGGTTGAACTGGGATCGCTTCCGCTGTCGTTTCAAAAGGCGATCCGGGAAACCGTAACGGAGGTCCTCCAGGAGGGGCTGTACGGGTGGGGTGTTACCGATATCACGGTTACCCTGACCCACAGCGGTTACAGCAGTCCCGTATCCACGGCAAAGGATTTCCGCCTGCTGACACCGCTTGTTCTGATGAAAGCGCTGGAAAGAGCGGGGACCCAGGTGTACGAACCGGTCAGCGAACTGCAGATCAGTCTTCCCGAATCGAGCATCAGCAAAGTGCTGTTTCGGATCACGGCGCTGGACGGGACGTTTGAAGAACCGAAGTTCGATCACGGCAGCGTGTATGTCACGGGAACGATTCCGGTGCGAAATGCCGACATCTTAAAAACCGAGCTGCACGGGCTCACTGGGGGAGAAGGTGTGATGTCAGTAAAGCCGGGCGGATACATCGCCGCTGCATCACCGATCCCCGTCAATCAACGGAGGCAGCTGAATCCGCTCCAGCGCGGTGAATACATGCTGCATATCAACAAAATAAAATAAACGGTACATCCACAATCCGAGGTTCCGGGCGAACGTCGGATTGTTGGCATGACCGCAAGCCGTCATGCAAGATCTGATTCTGAACGCCGAATATGACACATATCGTTAGATGGCACAACGTTTCATCTGCTGCAGATTAGCCGAAACCATCCATTTTGTGTAGAGAGGTGAACTGGTTTGAAAGGAAAAGCATTCAAAGCGCTCATGAGCTGCCTTCTGTTCCTTGGACTGCTGCCTTGGAGCGCATCGGCAGAGACGGTACCCGAATCCGTGATTTATGGCGGCGGTCCGTTCTATGCAGGGGGAACCGATACGATGAACACGCTGAAAGCTTCCGGGTTCACGACGGTCATGCTGTGGACTATCCATGTCAACAGCAACGGGGATCTGGTGTATAACGATCAGCCGGTGGTTTCTAACGGCACCTATATCGGTAAAGCGTCATGGCCTGCCGAGCTGGCTTCGCTCAAGCAGGCGCCCACCTCGGTGAAGCGCCTTGAGATCAGCGTCGGTTCATGGGGCGTGAGCGATTTCCAGAACATCAAAAATCTCGTGGCCTCTCAAGGGACGGGAACCGGAAGCATTTTGTACAAAAACTTTGCTGCGCTCAAGTCGGCGCTTGGGGTCGATGCGGTGAGCTTTGACAACGAGGACTTATACGACGTAAATTCGGCGGTCGCCTTTGGCAAGATGCTGTCCGGGATGGGCTTAAAGATCACGCTGTGTCCTTATACCAACTTCAGCTATTGGCAGAGCGTCAAATCCCAACTGGGATCCAGCGTGGACCGTGTGTATTTGCAGGTATACGACGGAGGAGCGGGGAATGATCCGGCTGCTTGGAGCAGCCAGCTCGGGATGACGGTAATGCCTGGATTGGACAGCAAAACGTCCAGCGGCGGCAACACCCCGGCTCAAGTCAACAGCCGGATGAGCGCGTGGAAGTCGTCGGCGGGCATCCAGGGAGGTTTTATCTGGTATTATGACGCCATTTTGAACAATCCGGGCGGAGGGTCGGCGGCGGACTACGCGGCGGCAATCAACAGTGCGCTGGGCACGCCCGCTAACGGATCGCTGACGAAGGGCGGCACGGTATCCGCCAGCGCAATGGGAAGCCCATCCGGCGAAGAGAAGGAGAAGGCGTTTGACGGGAGCAGCTCAACGAAATGGCTTATTTTCACGAATGCGGGCTGGATCCAGTATCAATTCGGCGGCGGAGCATCCCATATCGCCACTTCCTACTCGGTAACGTCAGCTAATGATTTTCCAGCCAGGGATCCGAAGAATTGGTCGCTTCAGGGATCGAATAACGGCACGAGCTGGACGACGCTGGATACCCGTACAGGCCAAACTTTTGCAAGCCGTTTTCTGACGAAAACGTATACCTTTAGCAACACGACCGCTTATTCGTATTACCGTCTCAACGTGACGGCGAACAATGGAGGTGCAGAGCTTCAAATCGCCGAGATTGGCCTGTATCCATAAACCGCTAACTTCGAATGAGCCGTTCAACACCGTCAGCTCTCGTTTAGAGGCTGGCGGTGCTTTGCCGTCAATCGCGTTTGATTTTGCCGAGCTCATCCGTTAACCTGTCCAGCTTACGATTTAATGCTTCCAGCTTCTTATCGTAATGGCGGTAGGTGAAATAACCGAGAACCGCTTTGAACAGAAAAAAGACGACCGCGGCGATGACGATCAAAAAGTAATTGTGGGCGAGCTGCCTGAGCCAGCTGTTAATCGCATGCATATCCATGGGCCAGCTTCCTTTGTCCTTGTAATGAGTATATATCAGCTTTTTCCATATCGGAGCTATTATATCCGCTTATCATCGAGCGTTTAGAAAATAAGCGGCTGACAGAAGTAATAGCTTGAGTTTCAAAAGTGCCGCTTTTCTGTGAAATCATGACAGGACGGCCGTCAAGTTGTCGTTATATTGCATTGTTCGGATGCGCTTTCATTTCTATAATGGGGATGACATAAAATACTGCTGAGATGAAGCCGGCAAGCCGTATGGAAGTATCCTTACTGTACCGTATTTTATTGAGGAGGCTGTGTACATGAGCAAAGTTCGCGTAGGCATCATCGGCACGGGAGGCATCGCCGCTTGGCATGCCAGACAACTGCTGGAACTACCGGAGGTTCAAATTACAGCTTTGACGGACACCAGTGACAAGAATCGGAATGCATTTGTGGAAAAATTCGAGCTTCGTGAAGCCCGCCAGTATTCGAATTACGAGGACATGCTGGCACAGGCAGAGCTGGACGCGGTGGTGATCTGTTCACCGCACACCCAGCATTTCCAGCAGGCGCAGGATGTGCTCAGCAGTGGTCTGCATGTTCTGATCGAGAAGCCGATGACCTGCTCTTCGGCAGAGGCCGAGCTGCTGATTCATACCGCCGAGCAGGCGGGGAAAATTTTGCAGGTATCGTATCAGCGCCACTTTCAACCCGAGTTCCTGTACATAAGGGATGCCATTGCGAGCGGCGTCATCGGCAAGGTCACCTCGGTTACCGCTTCGCTGTATCAGGAATGGAGACAGGGGACGCCCGGTTCCTGGCGGCAAGACCCGGCGCTCTCCGGGGGCGGCTTCCTGATGGATTCCGGCAGCCACATTATCGATGTGCTGCTCTGGACCACCGGGCTGACGCCGGTTGACGTCAAACCGCAGCTGCATATGCATGGCGCGCCGGTCGAGATCGATACCTTCACCTCGATCCGGTTTGCGGAAGGTGCAGTGGCTGGATTGAATCTGGTCGGCTATGCACCCTGCTGGCATGAAACCTTCGTGTTCTGCGGCGAGGACGGCGGTATCTTCTATGACAACGGAAAAATCACGCTGCGGCGGCTGAAGCAGGAACCGATCGTCCCTGATCTGCCGGAGCAGACGACGAATCAGGACAAAAGCTTCATCGACGCGATCTTGGGACGGCATGAAGTATTGGTGCCTGGAGAATTCGCTCTGAAAGTTGTTAAGTTATCCGAGATGATCTACCAGGCGGCCGGCTATGTCCCGCAGGCAGCGGCTATGACAGAGGAGGAAAACGTCTAATGAGCAATCCCATCGGAATGCGAATTCCGCCTAAAATTGGTGCGGAAGGAATCCGGCAAACGGCTCTCTGGGCGGCGGAAGCCGGACTGGATATTCTGGATGTCCCGCAGCTGACTCCAGAAGTAAAGCAGGCGTGCGAGGAGGCCAGCATCGGGATCGGATCGGTCGATGCCCAGCAGACGGCAAAGCTTCTCAGCCGCGACGACTCTGTAAGAGAGGCGGCTGTGACCTCAGTAAAACAGCAAATGGACGGAATATCGGAACTCGGTGGCAGTGTCATGTTTATGTGTCTCGTCCCGGAAGACCATACGCTCCCACGCAGGGAGGGCTTTGCTATCTGGAAGGATACGTTTCCAGAGCTGGTCCGCCATGCCGAGGAGAAAGGCGTCTATATGGCGATCGAGGGCTGGCCCGGCCCAGCGCCGTATTATCCGACGCTGGGATGCACGCCGGAAATGTGGAGAGCGATGTTCGAAGCGATCCCTTCGCGGCATTTCGGGCTCAACTATGATCCTTCCCACCTGGTCCGGCTGGGCATTGATTATCTCCGCGCTTTGAGCGAATTCGGGGACCGAGTCGTTCACTGCCACGGCAAGGACACGGAAATTTTACACGATGAGCTGTACGAGTGCGGCGTCATCCCGGCAACCTTTGGGGAGAAGTATGGCTTCTCCGAAGGGTCATGGCGCTACACGATCCCTGGGCATGGCGAAGTGGAATGGAGCAAGGTTGCCGTAAGGCTTGACCGGCTTGGTTATCAGGGTGCAGTGAGTATCGAGCTCGAAGATCATCGGTTCTGGGGATCGATCGAGGCGGAGCGGCAGGGGATCGTGAAGGCTGCCGAACATTTGGCTCAGTATTTTAAATGATTTGGACCGGCATTTATATCGGGCCGTCTTGAATGAAAGGCATCTGGGGATTCAATCCCGTCATCATCCCGCCATCTTGGATGGCGGGATGATTATTTTTCTGTATCCTTGCCCTTATTTCCTGTGGTAACATCGGGATAAGAATGACCGGACCGCGACGGCTCCGGCTAACCACACATGATTTGGAGCCTGCAACCTTATGGGAACACCTTACTCCGCTGTCCTGACTCTGATCGTTTCCGCCGGTGTGTTAAATCTTCTGATGGGATTATATGCCTTGTCGGGAAGGTCCAAGCTCACCATGGTAAGAACCTTTTTCGCGTTCAGCCTTTTGGCAGCCATTTATACGTTTGGGTCCGCGCTTGAACTTGCCAGCGGCTCGCTTGAAGAAATCAAGTTCTGGATCAAGTTCGAATACTTGGGCATGCCGTTCCTGCCGCCGCTGAATCTGCTCATCATCATGTCCTATCTCGGTATGGAGCGTTATTTGGGAAGGCGTCTCAAGATAGCCATGTTCATCATTCCCACGGTCACACTGCTGCTGGTTATGACGAACGATTGGCATCACCTCTATTACCGCGACATTGTCCTGCGGGCAGGCGGGTCAAGCCTTAAGGCGGACGTGGTGGGAGGTCCCTGGTATATTATTCAAGGTGCCTACACGTTCGGCTGCATGATCGGCGGTGTCGTGCTTCTGCTGAGGCATTGGCGGAGAATGCCTTCTTACCGCTTTCAGCTCGGCACGATGCTGATCGGCCTGGTGCTGCCGCTTGCCGGAGACTTTCTTTACCTGGGCGGCATAACCCCTGAAGGGATGGATCCGATACCGGTGATCATGACGGTGACTTCAGCGCTTTACTTATGGGCGCTTGTGTCCAAAGGATTGTTTCACGTCGCTCCGATTGCCCGGGACAAGCTGTTTGCCAGTATGCGCGACGGGGTGCTGGTACTCGACAGGGACAACCGGCTGGTCGATTACAACCCTGCCGCCGGCGCCATGATTCCAGAGCTCGGTATCTCGTCCATCGGGGAGCCGCTGGAAGGGCTGTGGGAAAAACACGCCGGGGGACCGCTGCTTCATTACGATCCGGATACGGATATCGGTTCAGGAGCAGATATCCAGGAATTGAGCTGGCATATTGGAGAGAGGGACTTCAACTATCAAATCCGGACGTCTGTCATCCGCAATCAGGGCGGGCAGCCGGCCGGACGGCTGATCGTGCTGATCGATGTCACCGAGAAAGCGCGTCTTCAGGAGGAGCTTCGCCAGCTTGCTTACTATGACGGGTTGACGCGGATTTACAACCGTGCCCATTTTATGAAGCTGGCCAGCGGCCTGCTGTATGACTGCCTGAAACGGGAGGAGCCGATGTCGCTGCTGCTGTTCGACATCGATCACTTCAAGCGGATCAACGATGAGTTCGGGCATGATACGGGCGATGACGCCCTAATGCACATCGTCGGGGTATGCCGTGAGCAGCTGCGCCCCGAGGACGTGTTTGGCAGGTACGGGGGCGAGGAATTTGTGGTCGCCCTTCCGGGGCTCAACCCGGTAGAGGCTGCCAGAGCAGCGGAGCGCATACGCGCCAGCCTTGCCTTGCAGCCGCTTGAGACAGCGGGCGGCCCACTGTCGATGACGGCAAGCTTTGGCACCGCCGGCTTTCCTGCGGCGGGCCTTGCGAGGACGGAAGCAGCGGCGAGCGGGGAGGTGGGCGATACCGGCCCGTCGCTAGTCAAGGTCCATGGTGGATGCCCCGTGCCAGGAATGGAAGACACAGCCGCGGGAGTGCTCCCTATAGGAGGCCAATGGCCGGATGCCGAGCTGCGGCGGCTGCTGAAGATGGCCGACCGGGCGCTGTATGAGGCCAAGCGGGCCGGAAGAGACACGGTGCGGATTGCCGCGGAAACGTCCTGAACAATATGGAATGAAGGAAGCCAGCCCCTTGGGGACTGGCTTTATTGGTGTATATGCATAGTGTATATGAATATTTACAATGTCTCACTAATCTTCCGTTCCGGCGGCCGTACTCGTTATGGATGCGTGTGACTGCCGGTATTCCCTTGGCGTCATGCCGGTAATCTTCTTGAAGAGCGCGTTGAAAAACGCGATGTCCGTATACCCCACGGCGCCAGAGATATCGTGAATCCGGCGGTGACTTGACCGAAGCAGGCGGCAAGCCTCTTGAATCCGGATCCGCTGAAGATACTTGATGGGTGTGAGTCCGGTATGTTTGACGAACAGCCTCTGAAACTGCCGCTCCCCAATCCCGAGCTCACCGGCTAGCTCCTCTACGGTAAACGGACGGCTGTAATGGCCATGAAGCATGGACAGCACATGGTCCATACCTACGGCGGGCGGTGGTGCCCCTTCCACTGTGGCTTCGTGAATCCGGATGATGCAGATCATCAGCTGAAGCATGCCTGCATACAAGGCGGTTTCCCTTCCGCTACGCTCCACCGAATACTCGCGATAGAGCCGTTCGAACCAGCCTTTGGCTTCGCCGTCACGGTCGCGGTAGTGCATGATTTCGTTAAAAGCCAGAAGCCTTCCAAGCTCATCGCCTCCAGGCACCATTTCCAAAATTTTGGTGGCATTCTCCATCGAAGTCAGGCAGTTATACACGATCAGCTGACGGTCCTTGGCCGTTGACCCCGGGCGGAACACATGCGAAGCGCCGATCGGAATGACAAACAGGTCCCCCGCAGATACGGGCATGACCTCATCACCTGTATGGTGGTACCCGGTTCCTTCACTGACATAACTCATTTCCAGAAAATCATGGTGATGTTCGGTTAACTCATAGGACTCGGCGTTGCGGTTTACGAAAATCGAGAAGTCATCCCAATTGTTGAAATACTCCCTGCCGCTCAGCAGCCTTACCGTACGCTTAGGCATGATGATTATCCTCGCTATGTCGGAATTACCGGGTAAAATGTCGCTTTCACCTAAATTACCCGGGGTGTTAATCATTTTATGATAAATAGGAGGATAGAACAAGATCTGTTCATGGAACGCCGGGAAATGACGCACGAGAAGGTGTATGGAAGCAACCGAAAGGCTGGCGGCAGAATCTATTCCTGATATGGCAGTGCGTTTCGAAAGCGTTTCCATGGAGGAGGACGAACTTGGTTTAGAAAGGGGATGGAGGTATGGATGCTCATATCGCCGTTGACATCGGGGCATCAAGCGGGCGCCTTGTTCTCGGAAGGCTGAAGGATTCCAAGCTGGCGCTGGAGGAAATCCACCGATTCGACAACAGTTTCCGTGAGCTGGACGGCTCCCTGTATTGGGATATCGAGCATTTGCTGGAGCAAATCGTTGCAGGGCTGCAGGCAGCCAAGAAGGCCGGCGTCGAGTCCTGTACTTTGGGGATCGATACCTGGGCGGTGGATTATGCACTGGTCGACCGGGAAGGCAGGAGGCTTAGGGAAGTCTATGCGTACCGTGACCGGCGGACGGATTCGGCCCCGGCGGAGCTGGGAAAGCTGATATCCCGCGAAGCCCTGTATGAGAAGACAGGCATCCAGCAGCTGACGTTCAACACGATCTACCAGCTGTTTGCACATGACCGGGAAGAACGGGCAAGGGCGGACCAGGTTCTGCTTGTACCGGATTATTTGTATTACCGTCTGTCAGGCAGGCGGATCAACGAAGTGACTAACGCTTCCACCACCCAGCTGCTGAACTTGCAGAGCCGGGATTATGATGCAGAGCTGTTGTCCATTCTCGGGATGCGGCGGGAACAGTTTGCCGCGCTGACCGAGCCGGGAACTCCCCTTGGAGGGCTGGACCCGGCACTTCAGCAGCGGTACGATTTGCCGTTATGCAGCCTCGTCGTTGCGGCAACCCATGATACCGCTTCCGCGGTGCTTGGAGTGCCCGCCCGCGAGGGGAGTTCCTGGGCCTACTTAAGCAGCGGCACTTGGTCCCTTCTGGGCGTGGAGCGAGATCAGCCCCTGAACACGAAGGAAACGATGGCAGCGAACTATACCAACGAATGGGGCGCTTACGGAACATATCGTTTTTTGAAAAATATAACAGGCCTCTGGTTAATACAGGAGGTCCGACGGCAGAGCGGAGAACGGTGGAGCTTTGCTGAGCTGGTTCAAATGGCGGAGCAGAGCGAGCCATACCGCAGCCTGATCGACTGCAACGACGACCGGTTCTTAAATCCGCCGGACATGGCGGAAGAGATCCGCAGCTTTTGCAGGGACACCGGGCAGCAGGTGCCGGAGTCGGTTCCCCAAGTGGCGCGCTGCATCTTCGACAGCTTGGCTTTAAGCTACGGCACGTACTTGGATGAGCTGGAGGCACTGACCGGGGAACCCGTCGAAGTCCTGCACATCGTGGGCGGTGGAGCGAAAAACGAGCTGCTCTGCCAGCTGACGGCGGACGCCATAGGCAGGGAGGTCTGTGCAGGCCCCGTCGAATCCACGGCGCTCGGCAACCTGATGGTCCAAATGATCCAAACTGGAGTGTTCAGGGATATTCACGAAGCCAGAAAAACCGTTGCCGAATCTTTTGAAGTGACCCGTTATAAACCGGGCCCCCTCGCGGCCGGCGTGAAGGAATGCTGGAATAGGATCGTGAAGAAATGATCATTTACCAAATCCAATTTTCGGGAGGCAAGTAACATGGATCAACAAATTCGGAAGAGCTATGAGGATGCCAAAACGCTATATTCCCAGCATGGGATCGATGTCGACCAGGCACTGGAAAAGCTGGCGCAAATTAAAATTTCGCTCCACTGCTGGCAGGGGGACGATGTGCGAGGTTTTCTGTTCAGAGACGCGGAGCTTAGCGGAGGAATTGCGGTAACCGGCAGTTATCCGGGACGCGCGGCCACGCCGGATCAGCTGAGAGACGATCTGGAGAAAGCCTTGTCCTTGATCCCCGGCAAGCATAAAGTGAATCTCCATGCAATATATGCGGACACCGAAGAGAAGGTTGACCTTGACGAGCTCGAGCCCCGCCATTTTCAGCGTTGGGTCGATTGGGCCAAAGATCAGGGACTCGGTCTGGATTTCAATCCTACGTATTTCTCCCATCCGAAAGCGGCCGACGGTTTTACGCTCAGCCATGCGGATGAGGAAATCCGCCAGTTCTGGATCCGCCACGGCAAGGCATCCCGCAAGATTGCCGAGTATTTCGGCCGCGAGCTGGGTCAGCCCTGCGTGACCAACAGCTGGGTACCCGACGGGTACAAGGATACGCCGGTCGACCGCCTGTCGCCGCGCCAGCGGCTGCGCGATTCGCTTGACGAGATTTTCAGCGAAGAGATCGATCCGTCCTATAACATCGATGCGGTGGAGAGCAAATTGTTCGGTTTGGGTTCCGAGAGCTACGTTGTGGGTTCGCACGAATTTTATATGGGTTACGCGCTGTCACGGGGGAAATCGGTCTGCCTCGATGCCGGGCATTTCCATCCGACCGAAGTGATCAGCAACAAGCTGACTTCCATCCTGATGTTCAGTGAACATTTGCTGCTGCATGTGAGCCGTCCCGTGCGCTGGGACAGTGACCATGTCGTAACGATGGATGATGAGCTGCTCGAAATCGCCCGCGAGCTGGTCCGGGGTGATTTGCTGCCGAGAACGAGCATCGGCCTGGATTTCTTTGACGGCAGCATCAATCATATTGCAGCGTGGGTCATCGGCACCCGCAACACGATCAAAGCGCTCCTCCGGGCCATGCTGGAACCGGTGGATGAGTTGAAAAGGATCGAGCTTGCAGGCGATTTCACCTCACGGCTGGCTTTGACCGAAGAGTTCAAATCCTACCCTTTCGGGTCCGTGTGGGATTACTACTGCGCTTCGCAGGGTGTGCCTGTGCGTGAGCAGTGGCTGCATGAAGTGAAACGCTATGAGGAGCAAGTGTTATCCGCTAGATACAGCCTAGTTCAGAATTCTTAAATTCTGGCAGAGATGAGAATGAAGTGCTTTAAATATACAGTAGCGACGCCGCATCCGGCGTCGTTTTTTTTACGTCGGCAATAAACGTATCGTGTGGCCTGGCAGGGCAGAATTATTCTCGCATCATATATCTCGCTAAGTTTAGTCCATGCGAGCGGCTGGACCGATTTAATGGGATGTCCGCGCAAGGGGCTAATTCGTTCTATATCTGTTTTCAGCTGAATGAAAAGACGTGATTTTGTTCTATGGGATGCATCAATTTGTGTATGACACGGGGGTCGAGCCTCGTGCTACGATAACCGTGCGCATGAGCTTCCAACTATATTGAAAGCGCTTCAGATTACTGACTGGATAGAGTCTCATGCTTCAGGCATAGGAAGGGGTTACTTTACCTAAAGGAGGCCGATGATATGAAAAAAGGAAGACCGTGGAAAATCGGAGCGGCGGCGTTGATGCTGGCTTCGCTACTCCCATCCGGGACGGGCAGCGCTGCCGCGGCATTGACCGAGGTGCCATATGCCATGGATTCAAGCAACCAAGCGGGTTGGTGGACGCCCCTCGAAACGTATGGAACGGGATTGGAGTACGCCTACATGGCGTATAACGCTCCCGGAAGCGCCGAGTCAACGCATAAAGTATATATCGCCAGGCGGGACGGGAACGGAGTATGGTCCAATATTCCTGTCATGAACGGCAGCTCGGTTGCGGAATACAATGATGATTTGGGACATAATCAGCCCTCGATAGCGCGGGACGGAAACGGCAGGTTTCATGTGTTCGCTTCGATGCACCACGAAGCCTGGCATTATTTCCGGTCCGACACGGTAGGGGGAGCGCCGCAAAACCATTCCGCCGATATGCCAACGCCTTCGACGTTTCAAGGCACCTATCCCGTCTTGACCACGGCACCGAACGGAGACGTATACCTGTTGATCCGGTCCGGCGAAGACGCCGCCGGCTACCGGTCAGGGCAGCTGTTCCGGTGGAATAACGCGGCTTCCACATGGTCCAAGGTGGCCGTGATCGGCTCGTCCTTGAACAAATCGTTCTACCCTGATGATCTTGTGTTTGATGCAAACGGCGACCTTCACATTTTGTTCGAGTGGTCCGCATTTGCGGCCAGTCCGCTGCGGCATGAATTGTCTTACGTCAAATACAGCCCATCGACAGGCAGCTTCTACAAGGCCGATGGCAGCGCCGTTTCCCTGCCGCTGACTCCGGGAACCGCGGACATCATTCAGCCGCTCGCGCCGACCGAAGCGTATGTTCAGACGGGAAGCGACCCCGGTGGCCCCGGTGTGCAGAGCGCCAAACTGGCCGTCGATTCGTCCGGAAATCCCGTCGTAGCCTACCGCTACCGGGAGGAAGGCAGCACGACCTTTTCCGTGAAGTATGCATCCTATGGAGTCGACGGCTGGAACCTGCAAACCGTGTATAACGCTTCCGAGACAAAGGCAGCCATTGATATCACATGGGCAGGCTCGGTGCCGCGGGTGTACTACGCCAAGAGCAGCGGTACGGACCGCGCATTTATGGCCGTCCCGTCAGGCGGCGACTGGAGTCAAACGTCCATCGCACCAGGCAAGCCGATAGAGCGTCTAAGTGTTGAGCGAAATGATAACGATATTGATATTTTGTACCTTGTGGACGTCACGAACCGCAAGCTGTATTACGGTAGAAACTGAGCCTGCGATCTAGCTGAAACGATATCAAAGTATACGTATAAATCCCCTGAAGAACCGCATAAGGGTGCGGTTCTTTTTTCGTTAACTGGCAGGATTAACAGCATCGTGTCAATAGAACGATTTGATGTTTTTTGCAGGCTTGCACGCTACAAAATTACGCTCTTGTACGAACATTGTTATCTAGGGACATCGTGTGAGATATAATGGGAGCACCAAGTGTAAAAAAGGAGTTCTCGTTATGCGGAAATGGCTCGGTCACCTCATTCCCCACAAGCTGAAATACCGGTTGTTTGCCCTGTTCGCGCTCGTCATTTTGCTTCCGTTTAGCGTGCTGAATTTGTACAACTACCAGAAAATCGAATCGCTTGTCCAAAATAAAATAAGCGAGCAGAGCCACGAGCAGCTGGACAATCTGCACCGGTCACTTGAGGATCAGCTCAGCATCGCGTTCAAGACGCTGATTTTCCTGGAACAGGATTCCGAGGTGAGACGCATTCTGCAGAAGCCGGAAGAACGGTCGGTCCTGGACAATAAAGAGATCATGGAGGACAAGTTCAAAGGGCTCAACAACAGCTTTTTCCTGTACAATCCGTCCGTCTATTTCACGCTTCTCGACAACAGCGGCCATGTGTATACATCCTATCCGCCGAATACTTCCCTGAATTACAGCCAGATTGCATCTAACGCATCTTTTAAGGCGCTTAAGGAATCCAAGTCCTCTTATCTCTGGGTGTCCGACGATGTCAATTACGTGTCACGGGATATCAGTAAAAGCCCGAGCCTGCTGTCTTTGTACGCAGAACTGCGCGACAGAAGCAACAAGGCCTACGGCTTGGCACGCATCAGCATCGATTTCTCCTTCTGGTTTCAATCTATGCTGCAAAAATCCGAAAGCGATCAAGCCTACTTCATCATGACCCGTACCGGTGAGGTGATCGCAAGGTCGATTCCCGATTCGTCATTGTCTGTTGCAGCCGTCAAAGAAATCGCAGACATGCCGCAGAGCGGTCATTGGACGGATCAGCAGTCCGACACGCTGGTGAATTACAGCTATTTGTCTTCCCTGGATTGGTATCTGGTGGATCGAATACCGCTTCATCTGCTGTTCCGGGAAATCGAAACGCTGAAGAAGCAATACTTTGTAACCTTTTATGCCATTACCGCCGCGTTTATTGCGGTTGCGTTCATGATTGCCCATGCGTTTACAAGGCCGTTGTCGCATATGCAGATCAAGATGAAGGAGGCGGTTCGCAAGGATCTGCGGATCCGGCTGCCCGAGAAGCGGTACAAGGGAGAAATTTTGGAACTGACCCGGACGTTCAACACGATGATGGTCGATATGAACGGTTTGGTCCAGCGGCTGCGGGCCGAAGAGCGGCAGAAGGATGCGGTGCATTTTCAAATGCTGCTGGCACAGATGAACCCCCATTTTCTGCTGAATACGCTGAATACGATCAAGTGGATCGGCCTGCGGAGCGGTAGTGAAGAAATTGTCGAGATTTGCCTGTCGCTCGGAAAGCTGCTGGAGACGAGCCTCAACTCCGACGTAGACTTGATTCATCTCCGGGATGAAATCGAGCTTACGCGTGCCTTTCTTTATATTCAGCAGGTGAGATATGGGAACCGCTTTCAAGTGGAGTTCAGCTATGATGAGGAACTGGTGTATGCGCTGGTGCCGAAGCTGAGCCTGCAGCCCTTGGTGGACAATGCAATCAAGCACGGCATCGGCAATATGGCCGAAGGCGGACGGATTCTGATCCGGATGGGGCGCAGCCCGCTGCTGCAGGACCGGCTCACTCTGGAAGTCGAAGACAATGGCGTCGGCATCGAGCAGTCCACCAAAAATCAGGGCGAAGCCCGCAAGCGTCCGAGTATCGGATTGCAAAATGTGAGGGAGCGGCTGCGCCTTTTGTTCAAGGACAAAGGGGAGCTTGAGGTTATCCCGCTTGAGCAGGGAACGCTGTGCCGGATGCACCTGCCGGTGCTGCTGTCCGAGCCCTACGAGAATACGCGTCAATCGATATCATGAACGATCTAAATGGAACTAAAATGATGATCCGGCTGATTTCTTGGGATGTGCAACTGTTCTAAGTCTGAGCTGTGACTTTCTTTGGTTCCTTCTATCTAGCTGTTAAGGAGTGAACGCGCATGTGGAAAGTGCTGCTGGTTGAAGACGAAACCTTCGTGAGGGAGTCGGTCAAGGAGATCATCCGGTGGGAGGAGATGGGCTTTACGCTCGCGGGCGAGGCGAGCAATGGTTTGGAAGCCCTGCCGATGATCAAGAACGACCCGCCGGATCTGGTGTTGTGCGACATCGTCATGCCGCAGATGGACGGCCTTGAACTTCTGCAGGAAACACGGAAAGCCGGCATCGGGTCCAAATTCGTCATGCTGACCTGCATCGGGGACTTTGAATCCATGCGCCGAGCGATGGAGTACGGGGCTTCCAACTATATTTTGAAGCTGTCCATGAGCGTGAAGGATCTTCGGGAGACGCTGTCCAAAGTGAGCAGGGAGCTGTCAGCCCGGCAGCCGCAAGTTGAACGTCCGGTTCGGCAGCCGGCGGCCCGGGAGAAGATTACGCACCCGGAAGTGAACAAAATTATGGAGTATATCGAACAAAACTACGATCAGGACATTACGCTCAAATCGCTCGCCCGTTATGTCATGATGGGAGAAAACTACGTCAGCGCCTTGTTTAAAAAGAAAACCGGGGAGACCTTGATCCACTATCTGCACCGGACGAGGGTCGAGAAGGCCATCGAATACTTGACGACGACGGACCTTCCGGTCAATCGGATCTGCCAGAACGTTGGTTTTATGAACGACAACTATTTTATTAAAATTTTTAAACGGATGACGGGGATGACCCCGAGCCAATACCGGATGAAGCAATAGAACAAAATGTATGTTCAGTATCTGTCACGAGCCGCCGAACTGTGTATTTCTGTTCCATGGGAATCATGATTCTGTTACTTACGGCGGGGCCCGCCGCTTTGCTATCCTTGAGCTGCAACAAACAATTCATTTTGATACGGGGGGCTTCAATTGAGAAAAAAGGGTTGGCTTGCGGGATTCGTATCGCTGGCGCTGATCGCGGGCGTGGTATCGGGCTGCTCCGGCGGCGGAAGTAAGGGGGACGCCGAGGGGGCGGCGGGCAGTGCAAAAGCCGCTTCGTCCGCTTCAGGCGGCGCCGTCAAACTGAAAATGTGGGGCGGGGTTCCCCCGGAGGCCGGTCCGCAGGAGGTGGTGGATGCCTGGAACAAGGATCACCCGGACATTCAAGTGGAGTATGTGCGCTTTGTCAATGACGATGAAGGCAACTTGAAGCTGGATACGGCGATTATGACCGGACAGGATGTCGATCTCTTCGTCAACTATTCCGCTTCCCAGGCGTCAAAACGGGTTGCTTCGGGGGCTGCGGCTGACCTGAGCGCCTTCACGGACTATAATATCGACGAGAAAATGGGGCCCGAAGCGGCTGGCTGGAAGATCGACGGCAAATATTATGGCGTACCGACGACAAAAAGCTCCTTTTTCGTCGCGCTGAACAAGGATGCCCTGGATGCAGCCAACCTCCCGGTTCCGAAGGACTGGACCTGGGACGAGATGAGGGAATACGCCAAGAAGCTGAAGAAGGGCGAAGGCTACGGTTTTATCCAGAATACCGAGCCGTTTGTCGACCCGATCGACTCCGTGCTCGCCAAAGAAGGCTATACCAAGGCAGACGGCAGCTCCAACCTGGATCATCCGCTTGTGCGTAAATGGCTGGAAAGCTTGTACGGCATGATGAAGGATGACAAGACGACGCCTCCGCTCGGCGAGCAGCTGACGTCCAAAATGCCGGTCGAGCAAATGTTCCTCAGCGGTGAAGTGCCGATGCTGAACATCGGGGCCTGGCTGCTCCGCAGCTCCAACAACTTTACCGATTATCCGCGCGATTTCAAAATTGCGTTCGCACCGGTACCGCGGCTGGAAGAAGACGCCGCAAACTACGTGACCCGCGGCGGGCTGGGCGATTATATATCGATCAACGCCAAGTCCAAGTATCAGAAGGAAGCGTGGGAGTTCCTGAAATGGTACGCGGACGGCGGCATGGCACCGATGGCAGCCGGCGGGCGTCTGCCTGCATCCAAGGATGCGGATCAGGATACGGCGCTGAAGAGCATGCTGGGCGACAAGGGAGACACCTACGATCAGGAATCCTTGATGTACGTCATGTTTGACAACAAGACGCCGACCTTCGTCCGTACCGTGCCGCAGGAGGTGATGGATCTGCGCTCGCAGGAATACGAGAAGTACTTCCTGGGGTCCCAGGACCTGGACGCGACGGTAGCGGCCATGGTGAAACGCCATGACGAATATTTAAAATCCAATCCGCAGCAGTGACCTATTGCCACGAAGGTGGTATGCTCATTTGAACACAAGGGATGGCCAAGTCTATTGGCTGTCCCTTGCCGCATTCTGGATAACTTCTTGCCCCCTTTATTGATCCGATTGCCCGATTATAGATAGAACGATTTGATGAACAAGCGCAGCGAGTCGTCCTCGAAGCGCTTTTTTTGCATCATTTTGTGATATGAAGACGATGGTTTTGTTCCTTCTGCGAAACGTCCCGGCTTGCTAGACTGAGGACATCAAAAATATGAAAGTAGGCGAAACGCATGAACAACCATTGGATGAGAAGGCAGCGCAGGCTGGGTTACGTCTTCATCGGGCCCAGCATGATCGGCGTGCTGCTGTTCTTTCTCATACCGGCCGCATACTCTCTCGGTTTGGTCTTCACGGATTACAAATTCATGAATCCCAAGGTCGGGTTTGTCGGTCTCGATAATGTAACCCGGATGCTGCACGACAAGCTGTTTTACCTGTCCTTGAAGAACACCGTGCTGTTCCTCGTGGCGGTGCCGGTGTCCATCGCGCTCGGCTTTGTCGTCGCGGTCATCCTGAACCAGCGGATCTACTTGAAAAAGCTTCTGCGCGCCCTGTACTTTATGCCGTACATTACGAGCGGGGTGGCCGTCGCGTTTGTGTGGATGCTGCTGTTCCAGCCGAAACAGGGGCCGATTAACGGATTCCTCCGCGGCATCGGCATCGATCATCCGCCGGGCTGGCTGTCGACGACAACCTCTTCGATGTTTGCGATCGACATCATCTGGATCTGGTTTCTGATGGGGTATAACATGATCATTTATTTAGCGGCACTGCAGGAGGTATCGCCGGAGCTGCTCGAAGCCGCGAAGATCGACGGCGCCCGGGCGGGACAGCTGCTCCGCAAAATCATCTGGCCGCTCGTCAGCCCAACGACGTTTCTGCTGCTGGTGACCGGAATGATCATGACGATCAAGACGTTTGGCATCATTCAGGCCACGACGCAGGGCGGCCCCGGGAACAGCACGACCATTTTGTCCCTGTACGTCTACCAGAACGCCTTCAGGTACTATGACATGGGCTACGCCGCCACGATATCGTGGGCGCTGTTCATCATCATCCTGATCATTACGGTGATCCAATGGATCGGCCAAAAACGATGGGTTCATTACTAAGAGAAAGAGAGGCCTGAAGCATCATGGAACTCCAAAAACGACTGCTGGCCGGCACGCCGGGCAGGCTGCTGGTGACGCTGATCATGCTGGCGCTGGCCATCGTGATGGTTATGCCTTTTCTATGGATGATCAGCACGTCTTTGAAAACACCGACCGAAGTATTCAAATACCCGATCGAGTGGATTCCCGCGCATCTGACATGGGAACACCACCTCAAGGTGTGGACCGGACCGAAAAGCTTCGGTACTTACTACCTGAATTCGCTAAAAATTGCCCTGATCGGCATGGCGGGCGCCACGTTCCTGTCCGCGTTTGCGGCTTACGGTTTTGCCCGGATCGAATTCAAGGGAAGGAACACGCTGTTCATGCTATATTTATCCATGATGATGATTCCCCCGCAGGTACTGTTCGTGCCCAAGTTCATCATGTTTGAATGGGCCGGCATTTATAATACGCATCTCGCGCTGATTCTGCCCGGCTTGTTCACGATTTTTGGTGTATTCATGCTGCGCCAGTTCTTTCTGTCCATCCCCCATGAGATTTCCGAATCGGCCTTTATCGACGGGGCAGGGCATTTCCGGATTTTCTTCCGGCTCATTCTGCCTCTCGCCAAACCGGCACTGGCCACCTTGGCTATCATTGATTTTTCCTGGCAGTGGAACGATTACGAAAACGCGCTGGTCTTCCTGATCGATGAGCGGCTGTACACCATTCCGCTTGGACTTCAGAACTTTATCCTGGAAAATACGGTGGACTACAACGGCATGATGGCCGCGGCGTCTGCGGGCATAATCCCGATGATCGTCGTGTTTGCGATCGGCCAGCGCTACATTATTCAAGGGTTGACGAATTCTGCGGTGAAAGGGTGAGATGATGAAGAACGAGACGATACGAAGCGACGTAACCGTCATTGGCGGCGGGCTGGCCGGCGTATGCGCCGCTATTGCGGCGGCAAGGCTCGGCAGCCAGGTCGTGCTTGTGAACAACCGCCCGGTACTCGGCGGCAATTCAAGCAGTGAGGTTCGGGTGTGGGTGTGCGGGGCGACCGCGCACGGCATCAACCGGTACGCTAGGGAGACCGGCATTATGGGCGAACTGTTCGTCGAGAACCAGTACCGTAATCCGGAAGGTAATCCATACCTGTGGGATTTGGTGATCCTGGAAGCGGTGCGGGCGGAACCGAACATTACGCTGCTGCTGAACACCGATGTGCATGAAGTCGAGGCGGACGGTCCGGAGGAGAACCGGACGATCCGGTCGGTGATCGGCTGGATGATGGGCTCCGAGCGGCGCATCCGCATGGAAAGCCCCGTCTTTCTCGATTGTACCGGCGACGGTCTCGTCGGCTTTATGGCGGGCGCCCGTTACCGGATCGGCCGGGAAGCCTCCCGTGAATACGGGGAAGCGTGGGCGCCGGAGGAGGCGGACGGCATCACCTTGGGCAGTACGCTGTTGTTTTACACGAAGGATGCGGGTCATCCCGTCCGGTTCGTACCGCCTTCATTCGCCAAGGACATTACGCAGACGCCGATTCCGATCAAGCGGGTCATCCGCAGCGGCGACTCGGGCTGCCATTACTGGTGGATCGAGTGGGGAGGCGAATTGGACACGGTCCATGACAACGAAGTCATCCGGGACGAACTATGGTCGGTCATCTATGGGATCTGGGATTATATTAAAAATTCAGGGAGGTTCGATGCCGACGCCATGACGCTGGAATGGGTCGGTTCCATTCCGGGAAAAAGGGAATATCGCCGCTTTGTCGGCGACTATGTGCTGAACCAGAACGACATCATAGGGCAGGAGCCGTTCCCTGACCGCATCGCCTTCGGCGGCTGGTCCATCGATCTGCACCCGCCGCAGGGGATGTATGCCGAAGCCAGCGGATCCAAGCATATGCACGCGGACGGCATCTACCATATTCCGTACCGCAGCCTGTATTCGGCGAACGTCTCTAACCTGCTGTTCGCCGGCCGCAACATCAGCGCTTCCCACGTGGCTTTTGGCACAACGCGCGTCATGGCGACATGCGCGGTGATGGGGGAAGCGGCTGGAACCGCGGCTGCCCTGTGCGCGGCCAAGGACGTGTCGCCGCGGGCCGTTTACCGCTCGCATCTGCACGAGCTGCAGCAGACGCTGCTGCGCCAGGACGCGGCCGTCATCGGCCTGCGGCATGAAGACGACCGGGATCTCGCCCGCCAGGCAAAGGTATCGGCCTCGTCGGTCCGAAGCAGCATCAGCGTCACCAAACCGCATTCAGCCTTCCGGCTGGAGCGGGATGCCGCGATATTGTTTCCGGTGGAGCCGGCGATGCAAGGACTGGAACTGCTCGTAGACGCGAGCGGGGATACCCGGCTGATGGTGGAGCTGTGGGACACCGGCCGTCCGGAAAATTATGTACCCTGCACAAAGGTGGCTGAAGCTGAAGCAGCTGTTTCCAAGGGTGAAGCGCAGTGGATATCCCTTCCGCTGGCTTGGGCACCGGACTCGCCGCAGAATGCTTTTGTCATCATCCGCGGGAATCCGGACATCAGCCTGCACCGGGCGGCTGAACCCCTTACCGGCGTCCTCGCATTTGAGAAGGGGGCGATCCCGAACGCTTCAGGTGATTTGGAGGACCATGACGAGAATCAGCCCGTCGTAGCCTGGAGCATGAAGGCTCTGGTCCGGCAGCCGTTCTGCTTCAAGGTTCTGGGTACGACCGCTGCCTATTCGTCGGCGAAGGCGGTCGGCGGATACAAGCGGCCATTCGGCGGACCCAATCTGTGGGCGTCGGATCCGATTGGGCCTGAAGACGAGGCATGGCTGCAGTTGACATGGGAGAGTGAAGTCGTGCTGCAGGAGGTGCGGCTGACATGGAACGACGACGTCAACGAAGACCTGATCAATCTGCATCATCACCGAACGCCGTTCGAAATCATCCCTGAACTGGTCAAGTCATACCGGATTGAGGCACGCATCCGTGGGGAATGGGGCACGATCGCCAGTGTTAAGGATAATCGGCGAAGAAGCAATCGGATCGCTTTGAACGAGCGCATTTCCACCGACGCGCTGCGCCTCGTGATCGAACAAACGAACGGTGCTCCTGCCGCCGAACTCGTGGAGATTCGGGTATACTGATTGGAAGGTCAACGGAACCAATCATCGCAAAAGTACGGTTTGAGGCAGCCATCCACCAAGATGGCTGCCTTTTCGAGTTAGCGCAAGCTAGATAGTTGGTCCTATGTCGAACCGCAGTATGAGACGATGTTCCCTTTTTGTTGGAAAACTGAACCAAATTCGGGGTGATGAACGTAGTACCGAATAGTCCAACAAAAGGAGGTTCATTCATGAAAAAAAGGATGGCATGGCTTCTGACCGCCGCACTGACATTGACCCCGCTGGTTCCCACCGCAGCGATGGCGTCCGGCACGGAAGCGACGGTTCCGGCCGCCAAAGGGCTTGAACAAATCGCCGCAGAGAAAGCGGAACTGCTCACGAAGCAGTACGGGACGATCAGCGTGCAGTACGCGCTCATCGACCAAGGGAAGATCCGAGTTTCCAGCCAAACCGGAACGAATGATAAAGAGGGCAAGGTTCCGCTAACGAGCGGCACGATGTACGGCATCGGTTCAACGAGCAAAATGTTTACGACCGCCGCCGTCATGAAACTGGTTGACGAGGGGAAGATCAACCTGGACACCCCGATTGTACAGTACATACCGGAATTCAAAATGAAGGATGAGCGCTACAAGCAAATTACCCCGCGCATGCTGCTGAACCATTCCTCCGGGATTCAAGGTTCCAGCCTGAATAATGCGTTTTTGTTTGAAGACTCGGACCCTTACGCGCACGACACCCTGCTTGAGCAGCTGTCCAAGCAAAGCTTGAAGGCCGATCCGGGCGCTTTCTCGGTGTATTGCAACGACGGCTTTACGCTGGCGGAGATCTTGGTGGAACGTGTAAGCGGGATGAAATTTACCGCCTTCGTTCATCAATATTTCACCGGACCGCTGGACATGAAGAATACCAAAACTTCGCAGGATATGGTGGATCCTTCCCAAACGGCAGGCCTCTATTATCCCGGCATTCAGCAGCAGCTGCCGAACGAAACGGTGAACGTGATCGGCACGGGAGGTATTTATTCAACAGCGGAGGATTTGGCGCGGTTCTCGCAAATCTTTACCGGACAACAGCAGGGCATCCTGTCAGCCAAGTCGGTGGAAGCTATGGGTCAGCCTGAATACAAAAAAGGATTGTGGCCAAAAGATGCGGACAATTCCTTTGATTACGGCCTGGGCTGGGACAGCGTAAGGCTGTATCCGTTTAACGATTATGGTATCAAAGCAGTCGTCAAAGGCGGGGACACGATTCTGTACCACGCTTCGCTGATCGCCCTTCCGGAGCAGAATATGGCTGCGGCTGTCGTATCATCAGGCGGAAGCAGCTCGACGAACCAGCTCCTTGCGACACAAATCCTGCTGGAAGCGCTGAAAGAAAAAGGGACGATCAAAGAGATCAAGCCGGACAAATCGTTCGGGAAGCCGGTTCCGGCCAGCATGCCGGAAGATCTGAAGAAGGAAGCCGGATATTACGGCTCGACCAATCAACTGGTCAAGGTTGATTTGAAGGATGGAATGATGTCCGTCACGGTTCCGAATGTTCCTGAGTATCCTGCGGAGAAATATGTGTACACTTCGGACGGAACGTTCGTGAACGAAGCGGGTACCGCGAAAGTCAGCATTGTGAAGGAAAAGAATGGCTTGACTTACCTATGGGTCCAGGAATACAGCAGCGTTCCAGAGCTTGGGCAAATAGCGTTGTCCCATTACCTGGCCCAAAAGCTGGACAGCAACCCGCTTTCAAAGGACACGGCCAAAGCTTGGGATCAGCGTGAAGGTAAAACCTATTATCCGGTGAACGAAAAATACACGTCAGTCATGTATTTGATGAAGCCTACGCTGGAGATCAAGCGGGCCCAAGATTTCCAAGGGTATTTGAACGACAAAAAAATAACCGGACCGAATACGGCAGCCAGCGTTCTTCAGGTTCCGGGCATGGGCGGCCGGGACACGTCGGAATACAGCTTCTATAAAAAAAACGGAGCCGAATACCTGGAAGCCGCGGGCAGCGTATTCGTCAGCGAGGATCTGGTGAAGCCGCTGTACCATGGCAAACAATCGACTGTCAGCATCAAGGCGGATGGTTATGCAAGATGGTTCACGGTTCCGAAGCAAGCCGCCGGAAAAACGATGACAGTGAAGCTTCCGGTTGAAGGAGGATTCGTCGTTTATGACGCCGAAGGCAAGCTCGTAAATATGAGTGAAGTCAGCGGATCTAACCAAGTTGTCCTGCCTAAGGACGGAACCGTTGTTTTCGCAGGAGACGCCGGATCTTCGTTCGACGTCAAACTCGATAAAAAGTAAGGTATAATACGTAACCTGCTATCATCATTCATCATTTTATAGCTATTGAATGCAGAACCACCGCATCCTTCATCCACTAAAGGGGCGGTGGTTTTATATTACAGAGGGAGCGAAATCCTTAACTATAACCAACGAGCCTGCCATTCACTTGGATTACCCGGCTCAAATACAGTAGAATAAGTAAAACCTAAGCTCGCAGGGGGCGGTCGAACAATGAACAACAGTAAAGAGTGGAAGCAGGCCGAACATGCTCTATCCCGAATGGAAGTGCTGAAACAAGGCAGCAACGAGCCGGTGGCGATAACCGGTGAATCGGAGGATTTAGTCTGTATCGGCATCGGAACCGACGCGGCTGTGTTTGTATACGAACCGCTTCCAGCATATGCATATAAGCTGTACACGGAAGCTGCGCTTCCAAAGAAGCAGGCGGAAATTCATGTCTACAGCCGGCTGGAAGGCAGTCCGTTTTTTCCTGTGTTTTACGGATCAGGAGAACGCTATGTCGTCATCAGCCGGGAAGAAGGTATGACTCTGTATGATTGCCTCCTGTATGGAATCCCGGTGCCAAGGCAGGTCATCGACGACGTGGATGCCGCTCGTGCATTTGTAAGGAGCAAAGGGCTTAACCCCAGGGACATTCATCTGAAAAATGTGCTGCTTCAGGACGGGCGCGGGAAAGTCATTGACGTGTCTGAATATATCCAGAGCGGAAACGATAAGCGGTGGGAGCATCTGGAATGGGCGTATGATAACGTGTATCCGCTACTGGAAGGCAAAAGGATCCCCTTATGGCTGATTGAAGCTGTGAAGACGGCTTATAACCATCTCGATCCGTTGAACATTAATTTACAGGAATTTTCCGAACGCATACGAAAGCTTTTTATAAAAAAATAATTGGCCTGCCTCTTGACCCTCACATTAGTGTCAGGGTTTACAATAAAGACCTACCGGGCAGGAAGGAGGAGATGGAGCCTTGAACATTGGAGAATTGGCGGAGCGGACCGGTGTTAGCATTCGCTCCCTTCGTTACTATGAACAAAAGGGGCTGCTTACGCCACTGCGAAAGGAGAACGGGTACAGGGAATATACCCCGTTTGCGGTCGAGCAGGTGCAGGCCATTCAGCTGTATTTGAACCTCGGATTGTCCACAGACGAAATATCCGGAATTCTGCAGTGCGTCTTGCAGAACAAGGAAGCTTTTTGTAAAGACGTGCTGCCGATTTACCAGCAAAAGCTTCAGGAGATCGATAAACAGATTCAGGTGCTGACCAGCATCCGGGCCAATTTGACCGAGCGCATCGATTCCATCCTGTTCGAACGATCCCTATCCGGTCAGGAGGAAGGTTAAATGAGTATTCAAGCGGTTAACGATACGACGTTTGCGTCGCAAATAAGAGCCCAGGGAACCACATTGGTGGAATTTGGAGCGGTATGGTGCCCTCCCTGCAAGAAGCTGCTCCCCATGCTGGACGAATTGTCTGAAGAGATGGGGGATCAGGTGCAATTTTTGAAGGTGGACTGCGATGAGTCTCCTGCTGCCGCCAGCCGATATCAGGTGATGTCCGTTCCGACGGTCATCGTGTTCCGCGACGGTGAGGCTGTCGAGAAGCTGGTCGGCCTGCGGCCGAAGAGCGTTTACGAGCAGGTTGTATCCAAGCATAGCTTATCAAAAGCATGAGTGGTAAGCGAAGATGGGCCATACTTCCCGGCAAGAGGGATGGATCGTGGATCGTGGCCTCTGCGGTGAGAATTGATATTTAGCATGGATGTCACAAATAGACGGCGGTTCCGGAAGCATGGTTCGCATGTTGGCCGGTCGCCGTCTTTGTGTGTTTAGAGGAAGGAATAAGAAAACACAAACCGATCGATAAAAATGACATGTTAAACAGTGGAAAGCCTTGTTAATATGTAAGCGATTTCAAAACAAGAAAGGTGGGATATGATTTGACGGGTTGGAGGAAAAGGGTCAGCGCAAGTCTGATTGTATTGATGATCTGCTCCCAAGCGGCAATGGCCGGTGGGAAGCAGGCAGTTGACGCTGCTGCGGCCGAGGACGGAAACTTGGCGGTTGGCAGTACGGCGACGGCAAGCTCGGGCAGCGCAGCGAACGCGGTGGACGGCAAAGGCGAAACCGTATGGCAGCCATTAGCCGCCGACAGAAAGGATGATATGAACGTGTGGCTTTCCATCGACTTGGGTAAGGAGAAAACCTTCAACAAGGTGATGTTCAACTTGAACCGGGCAGACAATCTGAAGGATTACCAGCTGCTCTATTCGAACGACCAGACGAATTGGAATGAAGCATTCAGCAAAAACAAGGATTTAAGCGCATCGGAAACCGCCAGCTTTGAGGCGGTCAGCGCACGGTATTTGAAGCTGAGCCTGAATCTCAGCAAAGACCTGAACGTGCAGCTATCCGAGCTGTCCGTGTATAACAGTACGGAGGAACCTGCACCGGCAGACCTTCAGCGGATCTATTTTACTGATGCGGCCGGGAAGGAATACCCGAACAACAGCGAAATCCGGCTGAACAAAGGAGAAGAAGCTGCGCTGTTTTTGAAAGGTGAACTGAAATCCGGCAGCGTCGTGGATTTAAGCGAAGTGGCGAAAACCTTTAAATCTTCCACCATGGACGTGTCCGTATCCCCTTCGGGAACCGTGACGGCGAACCAGGTCGGGGCTTCGCTGATGCAGGCGGTCGTACATACAACAGAAGACTTGAAGACAAGCGACCTCTGGGTGGTGGTTGATGATCCCGCAGCTTTTCAAGGCGAAGCCTATGTCGTCAACTCCAAACTGACGCATCCGTGGATGAAGACGGAGATCGGACAGCCGGCCGTCATCGAACCGCAGGACGTTTATCCGACCGTGTCCCTGACGCCTACCGTAAACGGAAATGTCACAGGCGAGTTGATTTATAACGGAAATAAGACCATTGATGCCTTGCCAAAGACAGCGTTGACTAAAGGAGAAGCGGTGGAATGGACGCCTGTGGGGAAAGCGGACCAGCAAGGGTCCTATCAGCTGCGGTTGACGATTGAACAGAGCGGCAAAGAACCTGTGTACGAATCATATTATTTTACCGTGCTTGATCCCAAAAGCGTTCCTGCGGGACAGAGCCCAATCGCTTTCCTGGGTAAAGACGGGAAAATGGTATACATCGGCGATTACCGCGGCAACCAAATTCTCGACTTCTCGAATGTCGGCTATATGGGCGGTGGTGTAAAGATACCGAACGTGCCCGTAAAAGCCACCGTATCTCCGGGAGACGGAGATGACACGGCACGAATCCAGGCAGCGATCGATGAGGTGGCCCGGCTTCCGCTCGGCAAGGACGGGTTCCGTGGCACGGTCCTGCTGAAAAAAGGCAGATATGACGTCGGCGGCACACTGACCGTCAAAGCCAGCGGGATCGTGCTGCGGGGCATGGGTCAGGACGAAAAAGGAACGCTTATATACGGCACCGGGGCCAATCCACGCAATTTGATCGAAATCGGGGAGAATGTTGGCCTTACTTTGGATAGTGGCTCTAAGCAGACGATCTCCGATTTGTACGTGCCATCGGGTGCGCGAACCTTTCATGTGGAAGATGCCAGTGCCTATCATGTAGGCGACCAAATCGTCGTCCGCCGGATCGGGGATAAAAACTGGATTCATGCGATCGGCATGGATTACATTTACAACCGTCCGGGCGGCACGGCAACCCAGTGGTCTCCGTTCAACCTGGATTTTGACCGGGTTATCACGGCCGTCGACGGCAATTCGATTACGGTCGATGCGCCGCTGGCAAGCGCGATCGAGCGCCAGTGGGGCGGCGGTGAAATCTACAAATACACGGATGAGGCCCGCATTCAGCAGGTAGGCGTCGAAAATATGCGGGTGGATTCGGACTTCGATCCAAGCGTCATCGATACCGTCATGGATAACGATACGACCGACCCGTATTATGCGGACGAGAAGCATGCCGAGCGCTTTGTTGTATTTAACAGTGTTAAAAACGGCTGGGTCCGGGATGTAACAGGGTATCATCTGTCGTACTCCCTCGTTCAAATGAGCCGCAACTCCAAATGGATCACCGTGCAGGACAGCAAAATGTACGACATGGTCAGCATCATCACCGGCGGCCGCCGGTACGTGATCCATCAGATGGGCCAGCTGAATTTTGTGCATCGGATCTACACGGAGACTGCGCGGCATGCGTTTGTCGTTGACAGCAGGGTGCAGGGGCCAAACGTGTTTCTGGATGGTGAGGCGGTCAAAAATTATAACACCAGCGAACCGCATCACCGCTGGTCCGTAGGCGGACTGTTCGACAACATCAAGGCTCCGATTTCCATCCGGGACAGAGCTTGGCTCGGCAGCGGCCATGGCTGGGCCGGGGCCAACTATGTGAGCTGGAACACGGAAGGAGAGCTCACCTCCCAGCAGCCGCCGACAGCGCAGAACTATGCCATCGGACATGTCGGCGAGAAGGTGCCCGGTCTGGTTCCGAGCGACTACGATCCCCGTCCACGCAGCGACGGATACTGGGACAATTACGGCCAGCATGTGACCGTTGAGAGCCTGTATAAGCAGCAGCTGGAGGAGCGGCTGGGCAAAAAAGCGCTGAACAACATACAAAAGTAACCAACAGCTAGTTCCGGCTTAGCAGCATCCACAATTTGTTGAATGATGCCAGACGATGAAGCCATGATTCCCATCCTATTCTCTATTGAGTAGGACGGGCGGAATCATGGTTCTTTTTATCTAAGCATAAAAAAACACAACCGCCAGGAATCTATGCCATGGAGAGACGGGCGGATGAGGAGTAGCATGGAGGCTGGAGTTACGTAATGTGCGGAATATATCTGAAAAGATGTTTTCCATAAAAGGAGGCCTATTTATGAAAGCGCTTCTCGTTGGTTTGGGAGGTTTTGGCGGCGGCTGGTACCGGAAGCTCCGGTCCCAGTATGCGGATATAGAACTCGCCGTTGCAGATATAGACTCTGGTAAAAGGACGGCGGTAGAGGCGGATGGAATCCCTTTTTACGAAAATGTACGCGAAGCCATCGAGCGGGAACAGCCAGATCTGTTGATCAACGTTACCCCAAGGGATGTTCACAAGCGCATTAACGAGCTGGCATTTGATCATAAACTGCCGGTATTTTGTGAAAAGCCGATCGCCGACAATTATGAGGATGCCGCCGCGATGGTGCAGCGCGCTGAACAGGAGCAAATTCCGTTTATGATCGCGGAAAACTACCGTACGTTTCCAGCGGTTCGCAGGCTGAAACAGCTTCTGGACGAAGGGGCGATCGGTGAACTGCGGTCCATGGAATGCGATTTTTTCAGGCAGCGCCAAAAAATAACGCTGGAACGGGACGAGGTGCTGGAAGAAGTCATCATTCACCATTTTGACCTGCTGCGGTATTTGTCCGGCCGCGAAGTGAGTAGGCTGTATGCTTCACGCAGGCATGTGTTTCATATTGTTATGGACCTGCAGGCCGGAATCCAGGCCTCGTTTCGCTGCTCCTTGACCAGCCAGGGGCGGGAAACGCAGTGGGCCGGCGATTGGCGGATCGAGGGATCGCTGGGCAGCTTGACCTTTGCGGGCGGCGTGCTCGAGCTCGTGACGGCGGAAGGCGTCCGGCGGATCGAGGATTTTAGCGATGTGGACGCCCCGGGGCCGTTCACCGAGTTTTTGCGGTCACTGGAGGAACACCGCCCGGGTGAAACGAATGCCAGGGATTATTTGAAAAATCAGGCTTTGGCGGATTACACGAGAAGGTCTCTCCGGACAGGCGTCCCTGTGGATCCTTCGGACAGCTGGGGATACGGGCCGGCCGTTATCCGCAATTTTCTTCGGGCCGAACTTACAGGCTCTGTAAGCCATGGAGGTGAAGGCTTGGTGCATGGCAGCAAGCTGTTCGGGAGCGACGATTTCGATACGCCGCTGAAATTTTTGCATTACACAATCATCCCGCCGGGGTCATCCATCGGCCTGCATGGTCACCGTGAGGATGAAGAACTGTACGTTCTGCTCGAAGGCAGCGGCTTGATGACGGTGAACGGAAGAACGTACCGGGTGGAAGCCGGGGACATCGTTCTGAACAAGCCTTGGTGGAGGCACGGCCTGCGAAATGACGGGGATGTGCCGATGAAAGCGATCATTTTTGAGGTGGGTATACCCAAATAGATGTGTATGCAGCAAAGGCCGGAGGAAGAGGAGAGGTGAAGCATGTGGTCAAACAGGATGTCAGCTTGCAAGAGCGTACAACTACAACTACGAGGGACCTTCGATTATGGTACACCCGGCCGGCAGCCGGGTGGAATGAAGCACTGCCCATAGGGAACGGGCGGCTGGGTGCAATGGTGTTCGGCACGCCGGGTCTGGAAAAAGTCCAGCTCAATGAGGATTCGATTTGGTACGGCGGTCCGGGACGGGCGGCCAATCCCCGGTCCCAGCCCTATTTGTCTGAGATCCGGACGCTGCTTAAGGAAGGAAAGCAGGCAGAAGCGGAGCACTTGGCGAGAATGGCGATGACGGCTTCCCCTAAATATGAGCAGCCATACCAGCCTCTAGGGGATCTGATGATCAAATTCCTTGATCAGGAAGGGCCTGCGGAAGACTACGAGCGGCAGCTGGATTTGGAGCAAGCCGTTGTGGACGTTCGATACCGGCACAAGGGCGTCCGGTATCGGCGGAGCTATTTCGCCAGCGAACCGGATGGGGTTCTGGTCATCCGATTGACCGCGGACCAGCCGGGACAGCTTACGCTGGCCGTCAACCTCATGCGCCGGCCGCTCGATTATGGCTGCCGGACCGACCCTTCGGGAGCCATCGTCATGGACGGGGAATGCGGAACGGACGGCGTCCGGTTTAGTGCAGCCTTTCGTGCCGTAATTCAGGGAGGACGGCAGCGGGTTATCGGTGATTACCTTTCGATCGAAGGAGCGGATGCTGTGACCCTGCTGCTGGCGGCGCACAGCACGTTTCGGGTGAAGCAGCCGGCAGAAGTTTGCCTGGAGCAGCTGGAGAGAGCAGCGGCGAAACCGTTTGAAACGCTGCTGAAACGGCATATAGACGAGTATGCGTCCCGGTTCGGCCGCTTTGCGATCGATCTGACGCCGGACGGGGATCCGCTTGCCGCTCTTCCTACAGACCAGCGGTTGCTCCGGTTGCAGCATGCGTTGGGACATGAAAGCGGCGAAGGAAACAGAAACGATTTGCTGCCTAATGAAGCGGAGATTGAAGATCCCGGTCTGGCGGCCCTCTACGTTCAATATGGGCGCTATTTGCTCATATCCTGCTCCCGGCCGGGCACCTTAGCGGCCAATCTGCAGGGGATTTGGAACGACAGTTATACCCCGCCGTGGGAATCCAAATATACGATCAACATCAACGTTCAGATGAATTACTGGCCGGCTGAAGTGCTCCATTTATCCGATTGCCATGAACCGCTGTTTGATCTGATCGACCGGATGCGGCCTAACGGACGGGCTACCGCTCGCGAGATGTACGGCTGCCGGGGCTTTACTGCCCATCACAACACGAATCTGTGGGCTGAAACCCGGCCGGAAGGGATTCTGATGACCTGCACGGTGTGGCCGATGGGCGCCGCGTGGCTGTGCCTCCATCTATGGGAGCACTACCGTTTCGGGGGTGATCTGGCTTTTCTTACCGAACGGGCATACCCGGCGATGAAGGAAGCGGCGCTATTTCTTCTCGATTACATGATCGAGGAGGACGGTTATCGGGTTACGGGACCGTCTGTTTCTCCAGAGAACCGGTTCGTTCTCCCGGACGGCGGCAGCGGCAGCCTGTGCATCGGTCCGGCGATGGATTCACAAATCGCGTTGACGCTGCTGTCCGCCTGCTTGGAAGCGGCGGCGATCATCGGCGAGGAGGATCAGGCATTTCTCGGCGAATTGCGGGAGACGATCGAACGCATTCCGCGCCCGGCTGTTGGTAAACACGGACAAATTATGGAATGGCTGCGCGATGATGAGGAGGCCGATCCCGGACACCGGCATATTTCGCAGCTGTTCGCCCTGCATCCGGGTGAGCTGATTGATGTTCGGCGCACGCCGGAGCTGGCGGCTGCTGCCGAGCGGACGCTCGCGCGGCGCCTCGCCGCAGGCGGCGGCCATACGGGCTGGAGCCGGGCCTGGACCGTCAATTTCTATGCCCGGCTTGGCAGGGGGCAGGAGGCTTACGGGCATTTGATGAAGCTGTTTGCGATCTCCACGTATCCGAATTTGCTGGACTGCCATCCGCCTTTTCAAATCGATGGCAACTTTGGCGGAGCGGCGGGAGCGGCGGAAATGCTGCTGCAATCCCATGCAGGGGAGATCCGGCTGCTGCCGGCCCTGCCGAAGGCGTGGCGCTCCGGCCGTGTTGAAGGCCTGCGGGCAAGAGGGGGGTATACCGTAGGTCTGTCTTGGAGTAAAGGGACGCTTGACGAGGTGACGATCCGCTCCTCCAAGGCGGGCTTGTGCCGCCTGTGGTCGCCCGTCCCCTTGGAGCTCGCTGTTTCCGGTCACCTGGGAGCCGGTGCCTCGGGCGATAAGTCCGACGATGACCCTTCCGGTTTTGAATATGTGATCACCTTGGCAGCTGGGGAAAGCTGCTGCATTCGGGCACGCAAAGGATGAACGCCACCGTAATAAAACACAAGTGAAGCGACAAATCCCCATTCCGAGGGTCCGGACAAAAAGATTAACATTAGCGATGAAGCGATCTATACAAAAAGGAGCGATATTTATGCCAGAACAAGCGCCAGCTGCCATCTCAGCCTCCAGTCCGGCCTTACCCGTACCCAAAAGGCGGATGAGCAATCTGCGCAAATACAAGGCGCTGTACCTGATCTCACTGCCTGGAATCATTTATTTTATCGTGTTTAAATACCTGCCCCTGCTGGGGTCCGTCATGGCGTTTCAAAACTACAACATCTTCAAGGGCTTTACAGGCAGTCCATGGGTCGGACTCGACCAGTTCCGCAGGATGTTCACTTACCCGGAATTTCTGCGGATTCTTGAAAATACGGTTCTGATCGGATTTTATGATCTGATCTTTGCCTTTCCGGTTCCGATTATCTTTGCGCTGCTCCTGAACGAATTGAGGAAAGTCGTGTACAAGCGGATTCTCCAAACGGTCGTCTATCTGCCTCACTTCCTCTCCTGGGTCATTATCGGAGGGATCATGATCGGCATATTATCGCCGACGACAGGAATCGTGAATCAGGTATTGAATGCATTCGGACTCAAATCGATTTACTTTCTGGGCGAGGATTCGTATATCCGGAGCATCCTGGTCGGAACGGGGATCTGGAAAGACAGCGGCTGGGGCACGATTGTGTATTTGGCCGCACTAGCCAGCGTCAATCCTGAGCTGTATGAAGCCGCCCGCATCGACGGTGCCAGCCGCTGGAGACAAACCCTGTCGATCACGATCCCGGCCATCCTGCCGACCATCACCATTATGTTCCTGCTCCATATCGGAAACTTCCTTGATTTCGGCTTTGAACGCGTATTCGTCTTCGTCAATTCGCTGAATGAAAGCAAGGGCGACATCCTCGACACCTACATTTACCGGGTCGGCCTCATTGATCAGCAGTACAGCTACACGACGGCGATCGGCCTCTTCAAATCGGTGGTCGGACTGGTGCTTGTCATGATCGGGAATACGCTGAGCAAGCGGGCTTCGGGCGAAGGACTATACTAGAAAGGAGAAGGATGGCACAATGAAAAATAAAGGCAGCTTATTCGACGGATTTAATTATATTTTCTTGACGCTGGTCGGATGCTTGATGGTGTTCCCTCTTCTCCATGTGCTCGCCAAATCGTTCAGCAGCAGCCAGGCGATCAATGCGGGCAAGGTCAAGCTGATCCCGGTCGATTGGACGCTGACAAACTACCATGTCATTTTGGGAGACAGCTCCATCTGGCGAGCGTTTATGGTAAGCGTATTCATCACGGTCGTCGGGACGCTGATCAACTTGATCCTGACCGCATCACTGGCGTATCCGTTGTCCAGACCCGAGTATTCGTTCCGCAAAGTCGTGCTGATTTTTATACTGATTACGATGATCTTTCAGGCGCCGCTGATCCCTAACTATATGGTGATCAAAAACCTGCATCTGATCGACTCGTTATGGGCCTTGATCATTCCGTCGGCCATCAGCGCATACAACCTGTTCATCATGCGCTCCTTCTTCGTCGCCCTTCCGTCGGAGCTGATCGACAGCGCTCGGATCGACGGGGCGGGAGAGCTGCGCACGATGTGGAGCGTCATTCTTCCGCTGTCCAAACCGGCCATGGCAACCATGGGGCTGTTCTATGCGGTATCCCACTGGAATTCGTATTCGTCGGCGCTGTATTTTATCAACAACCGGGCGCTTTACCCGCTGCAGCTTCGCCTCCGGGAGATCGTTCTGAGCAATGACCTCGGTCAGGCTGGCAACTTGCTTGAAAATGTGAACCAGATCTCTCCGGCTGGCGTGCAAATGGCGGTCATCGTCGTTTCCGTTGTACCGATCATTATCGTGTACCCGTTCCTGCAGAAGTACTTTATCAAAGGGATGCTGATCGGGTCGATCAAGGCCTGATACTATCTTTTTACAGCTAGAAAAGTATACGTTTTCATAGATGTGAAATGTGATAAGATATTAAACATCAGTGTCATGCTATTTGCTCGGCGAGCGCTCAAGTATAGGTTGGCAGGCAAGAGTTTGGACCGGTGAGTGAATTTGGTTTTGCGTGCAGCTCAAAAACAGGAGAGCGAAGCCGAGTCAAACAGGAGTCAAATGGATGCAGGGAGGAGAGACGGCATGAAAAGAGCAGCTTATTTCATTCTGGCAGCGGCCGTTATTCTCCTGTTCTGTTATCTGACTGGAAGCGCGGATCGATTAGCCTCTCCTTCGCCGCAGCCGGCTCAGGAAGGTGTGACAGAATCCTCTACTCAGCCGACGGCCTTCAGCTTGGCGATATCCAACGGTGCCAGCCCTTATGCGGTGAATATGGCGGATCCGTCCGCGGACCGCTGGGTCAAACAATTGGAAGCGCTGACAAATACGAAGCTGTCCATATCTTTGATCTCGCTGAAAGATTTCGACCGGCGCATGCCGGTTATTCTTGCAGGCGATACCTATCCGGATGTCGTGCAGATGATTGGCGGGGCAAGCTCGGCCGCCATGGCCGGATCGGTCCAGGCGGGACTGTTCCTTCCGCTAGATGACTGGATCAAGACTTATGCTCCGAATTTGTGGAAAGCGGTGCCGCCTGAAGCCTGGAAGGAAACCAGCTTTGAGGGGCATATTTATGGAATTCCGGCCTGGCTCGGCAACCCGTCGCGCAGGGCAACGTATATCCGATCGGACCTGCTGGCGCAAACGGGTCTGCCCGTACCGAGAACCGTCGACGAATTTTTGGATGTGCTCCGAGCCTTCAAGAAGCTGGGGGTCGAAATACCCTATGAGATGCGGGAGAATTTCAAGTATGCAGACGTCATTTTCGGCGCGTACGACGTGCTGGGTTACCAGTTTGAAGTCCGAAACGGTGAGGTGGTTCCGAAATTTTTGGATGCAGAGCATATGATGAAGGCGCTGCAGGTATACCGGACGATGCTGATGGAGGGACTCATCCCGGAGGATTTTGCGACAGTCTCATCAACCGAATATACCCATGACATCGAAGCAGGCCGAGTGGGAAGCTGGACGGCGAACGCCGCCGGATTGCTGGACTTCCGCACCAAGCTCAGGGCATCGGTTCCCGGGGCCCAAATCGATATCATCCCCTCACCGGAAGGACCGGAAGGGACGAAAGGCTACGGCTTGTACAGCTCCGTCATCAATTCGTTCTACATTAATAAGCATGTGTTCAAGGAAAAATTGATCGGCATTCTCCAGTTTTTTGATTGGATGGTTTCGGACGAAGCTCAGCGTTTTTTTTCGTTCGGGATCGAGGGCGACACCTATACAGAAGACCATGGGACGATTGCGTATCATTTTCCGAAGACAAGGGAGGAGCAGGACGAGGAGACCTTCCGCGAACTGCTGTGGCTGACGCACGATCTGACGATCAACCGGGCCAGAACGGAACTGGTGCCGGGCGGGAAGGATCTGCTCCATGCTTTGGACGTGACGCTGCCGAAGGAAGGGCTGGGAAGCATCGTCTTTGTTCCCGAGCTGGAGTCCTTCAGTGCCTACCCCGATCTTGCTTCGGAGCGGCCGAACCAGGCGCCGCCCGTGATCGTTGACCATATGGTCAAAATGATTTACGGCAAGGAACCGATCTCGGATTGGCCGAAGGTCGTCCGGGAATACCGGGAACGCGGCGGAAATGCGATTATTCAGGAAGCGACGGCGAGGTACCGGGCCAAGCAAGGGGTGCTGATCCAGCACAACCGATAGGATGCGACATTTCTTTCTCTTTTCGATAATGCAGCTGCGCTTTTTCTATCCGCTCTAGGAAGGGGTTTGATACAAGTGCGAGTTTTGATTGTGGAAGATGAGCCTGTCATTCAAAAAGGATTGGTTAAGATGGTTCAACGTTATCCGGCTTCCTTCTCCGCGATTTATACCGCCGATGACGGGGAGGCTGCTTTCGAGACGATCCGGAATCTGGAACCGCACCTGGTGCTGACGGATTTGCGGATGAAGCGGATGGACGGACTAGAGCTGTGCGAACGGATACACCGGGAATTCAGTCATGTTCAGGTTGTCGTCATATCCGGTTATAATGACTTTCAGTATGCACAGCGGGCTATGGCGTACGGGGTCAAGCGCTATTTGTTGAAGCCGGTGACCCAGCAGGACGTACACGATACGCTGAAGGAGCTGATATCAGGGATGACCGGCAGCATTATTCCTGTGCAAAAATATGTGGAGTGGGCGCATCAGCTCGAGCAGAGCATCTGGCTGCTGCAGCGGGACGAAACGATTCGCATCATTGAAGAGGGCGAACGGTCGGGCTTGTTCGATGGGCTGAACGTGATCAACATGGAAGCGGTGCTGAGCGACTGCCTTGGCATGATCACAGAACGGCTGGAGAGCCGCGGCTGGAAGCCGCGTTCCGGTTGCAGGGGTACACAAGGCGCGTCCAATACGAAGAAGGAAGTCATGACCGCTTTTACCGCCAGCATGGACCGGATTCTCGAGGAGCTTCAGCTGACACGGAAAGGCAATTTCAAGGATCCGATCGAAGAGGCCAAAGCCTTTATCGACCAGCATCTGTCGGAGGACATCACACTGGAGGAAGTGGCCAAGCGGGTGGGGCTCGCCAGGACCTATTTCAGCGCTCTTTTCAAGAAAATGACAGGGGAGACATTTGTGCATTACCGGATCAAGAAACGGATGGAAGAAGCGCGCAGGCTGCTTGCCGTACCGACCCTGACGATCACCGATATCGCGGTCAAGGTGGGGTACGAGGATTATCCCCATTTTACGAAGACCTTCAAAAATTTCGTCGGCGTATCCCCGTCGGAGTACCGGTCTTCCTTTGGCATTGAATGATGAGAGTATCCCTGAGGCTGAAGCTGCTTTTGTATTTTACCATCGTGATTCTTCTTTCCCTGTCTGCGGTTGGCATCGCCTTCTACAGCATTTCAGCCAAGCAGCTGCAAAAAAGCGCAAAGAGCCAAATGGTCCAGATCGTGGACAATGCCGTACACCATACCAACCTGTATTTGTCGTCTTATCAGCGGTCGATGGTGGCGCTGCTGACCGACCTCAGGGTCAAACGGTACATCGATCTGCCGGCTGACCGGGAGGAGTACGAAAATTACCGCTACATGACCGATATCCGGGATGCGATCGTGGATCCGGTGTGGATCCGCAATCCCGAGATCGAAGCACTGTACATCATCGGTTACTCCGGGAATGCGCTCTATTATTATAACGGCGGATCGGAACCATCCTTTAAGCCGGAAGATACCGCCAAACAGATCCGATATTTTAAGGAGCACACGGATGAAAGCGGCCGGCTGACCATTATGAATTACAGCATTTTGGGCGAAAAGACGCCGATGATGACGCTGATCCGCCGCATCCGCGGACTTCGTTCCACGGACATGAAAGGTTTTGTGGGGATCGAGGTCAAGGCGGAGGAGCTGTCCACCCTGTGGAAGGGGATCGATCTGGGGAAGGACAGCTATTTTTTCATTGTGGACGGCGAAGGCAGGATACAATACCACAACGATCAGAACAAGGTAGGATCGATCGTTCCGTCCAGCCTGGGCAAGCAAATCAGCGAGGCCGGCACCGAGATGTTCCGCAGTTCGGCGGAGGGAATGGACCGGGTATATATCAGCCGCAAAGCCGAATACTCCGGGTGGAATCTGGTGGTATCCATTCCGTACAGCCAGCTGCAAAAACCGCTTAACACGATTCGCAGCTCCATTATCGTCGTTGCGGTCATTACGTTCCTGACGGCGTTATTCCTGGCGAGCCGGTTCGGCAAGTCGATTACGACCCCGATCCGGACGCTCATGAAGGGGATGAGCCAGACGGAGAAGGGAAACTGGAAGTTCATTCCGCTTCCGAAGCACCGGGACGAAATTACCGAGCTGATGATCCGCTACAACCTGATGGTGAACCGCTTATCGGAGATGGTCGACACGGTGTACCGCGCGGAGCTGAGGAACAAGGAAATGCAGGCCGAACGGCAGAAGGCCGAGTTTCAGTCGCTCCAGCTGCAGATCAACCCGCATTTCCTGTACAATACACTGGAAACGGTCGTATGTTACGCGGTTATTCAGGACTCGGACGAAATTACGGAGATCGTCGGCGCTCTGTCATATATGCTGCACTATTCGGTGCGGACCAATCTGGAAGAGATCACGGTAGCGAATGAGCTCAAGCACGTCATGTACTTCATGGTCATTATCAATCACCGGATCGGCCGGACGTTCGAGATTGATGTGAGGGTAAGGCCGGAGCTGCTTCTGCGGAAGATGGTCCGGCTCACACTTCAGCCGCTGGTGGAAAATGTGTTCCAGCACGCCTTCAGGCAAGGGGTGGAGGATCATCATACGATCGTCATTGATGCCGGCGAAGAGGGAGATTCCTTCTGGGTCAGTGTGCAGGACAACGGCTGCGGCATGGCCCCAGAGCGGCTTGAGGAGCTTCGCGCCAAGCTGAGCGAGAACCGGCTTGCCGACGAGGAGGACCGGGGCAGCGCGGGCGGGATCGGCGTACCCAATGTGCACAGACGGATTCAGCTGGTGTTCGGCGAGGACTACGGCGTAACTGTGGAAAGCAGTCCCGAGTTGGGAACCCGGATGATGATGCGGATGCCGATTTCCGGCGTAAAAGAGCTGAGCAGCCCAGCGGGGCAAGAGGCAGCCGCGCCTATGCAGGCCCTGCCCATGGCGGGCAGCGGCTAGGCGCAAACAAAGAAGTAAGTTAAGCAAATCCTGTATTCCGGAGCATGGAATACGGGATTTTTTTATGGTCAGACAGCCGTAAAAAACCGCAAAAAAACACATCACGACAATAATCCGCCCCATGGGAGCTTCCCTGGTTAAGCCTTATGATGGGGACAGCAGCAAAGAGAATATCTTTTGCACTTTGCATGAAGAGAGGGGATTATAAGATGAAAAAATGGGTCAGTCTGATCCTCGCGGCAGCGCTTGTCACGGGTCTGACCGCAGGCTGTGGAAACAAAAGCGCCTCGAGCGGCAGTGACGATGCGGCCGACGCATCGAAACCGGTGAAATTCAGCATCTCTTTAACCACAAGTGGAAACGCTTACGCGGAAGGCTCCAAGGACATCAACAACGAGAAATGGGTCAAGGAGGTCGAGAAGAGAGCCAACGTGGATTTGGACATCAGGCTGATTCCCTTGAAAGACTTCGATGCGAAGATGGCCGTCATGTTCGCCGGCGGCGATATTCCGGACGTCGTGCAAAACGTCGGCGGGGCAACGGATAAGTCTATGGCCGGTTCGGTTCAGGCCGGCGTGTTTATGCCGCTGGACGACTTGCTGAAAGAGTATGCTCCGAACCTGATGAAAGCCGTTCCGAAGGAAGCGTGGGACGAGGTGAGCTACAAGGGGAAAATCTACGGCGTGCCGACCTGGCTCAGCAACCCTTCCCGCCGCGCCACTTACATCCGGACCGACCTGCTGGAAAAAACGGGCCTGCCGGCGCCCCAAACGATGGACGATTTCCTGAACGTCCTGCGTGCGTTTAAAAAACTTGGCGTGAGCGCGCCGTATCAGATGAGGGAGAATTTTAAATACGCGGACATCGTATTTGGTGCGTATGACGCCCTGGGCTATCAGTTTACCGAAATGAACGGCCAGGTCGTACCGAAGTTTTTTAACGCTGAAAATATGGAAAAGGCGCTGACCGTCTACAAAACGATGTATGACGAAGGCCTGATCCAGAAAGATTTCGCGACGATCCAGGCGCCTCAGTACAGCGAAAATATCGAAGCTGGCAATGCCGGCATGTGGACAGCCAATGCCGCCAGCCTTCTCGATTTCCGTACGAAGATCGGTGCGGCGGTTCCCGGCGCCAAGGTCGATATCATCCCGTCACCGATAGGGGACAACGGACAGAAGGGTTATGGATTGTACAGCTCGGTTAACACTTCGCTCTATATCAACAGCAAGGTCAGCAAAGAGAAAGCAGCCCGGATCATCCAAATGTTCGAGTGGATGCAGACGCCGGAAGCGAAAAACTTCTACAGCTTTGGCATCGAGGGCGAGGATTACACGGTTAAAGACGGAAAAATCGATTACAAGCTGCCGGAAGGCAAAGCCGCTCAGGACGAAGCCGGATTCCGCTCGCTGCTTCGCTGGGTCGGTGACGGAACGATCAACCGTGAACGGACCGAATTGCTCCCAGGCGGACAAGACGTGCTGAAGGCGCTCGATGATACGCTGGCCAAAGAAGGCGTGGGAGGGATCGGATTTGTGCCGGACCTGGAATCCTTCAGCCAGTTCCCTGACTTGGCTTCCAAGCGTCCGGACCAGGCGCCGAAGCTCATCATCGACCACATGGTCAAAATGATCTACGGCAAAGAGCCGATCAGCGATTTTCCTAAAGTCATCGAGGAGTATAAGCAAAAGGGCGGCGATGAGATCGTCAAAGAAGCCACGGAGCGTTACAACAACAAAGACGGAATTATCGATCAGCAAAGCCGCAAATAGGTTGATTTCAGGGAAGCCTTTCACGCGAAGGGCTTCCTCCTGTTAGGAGGGGAATATATGGGCAGGAAAACCGGAGACGGACGGAATAAGCTGAAGCTTCTGACCCCTTCATCCTGGTGGGGAGCCAAGTGGAGGGAGGCGCTGCCGGCAGGCAACGGAATAACCGGAGCAGCCGTGTATGGCGGAGTCCATTTGGAAACGGTCATGCTCACGCACGGCGGCTTGTGGTGGCAGAGCCGCACGCCGGATCTGCCCGACGTGAGCGGCCGGCTTGGAGAGATGCGCCGATTGATGATGGAGGGGAAGGAGGCACTTGCCGAAAATGTATTGGTCGACGGTTTGAAGAAGCAAGGCTACGATCCGGTCATGGCTGTTCCGCTGCCGCTTGGCGACCTGAACTTGAGTATGGACGTGAGTGAAGGCTTTAAAGACTACAGCCGGGAACTGGACATGGAAACCGGTGAAGTAATGGTGCGCTGGCAGGACGGGCATACGCGTTATGAGCGGGCGTTGTTCGTATCCCGGGCGGACGATTTGATCGTCTATGAGCTGCGGTCGTCAGGGCCAGGCCCGATATCGGCGAAGATCGCCCTTGACCTGCATCATCGCGGGGATGTCAGGCGTCCCCTTGGCAGACCTGACGCTCCATTACCGACAGGAAGCGAATCAGCGTCCGACGGTGAGTTCATATGGTATGCCGCATGCCATGACGACGGCAGCGATTTCGGTGCCGTCGCCCGGGTGGTCACGATCGATGGCAGGATAAGCAGCACAGGCAGCGAGTCCGTTCTTGAAGGCGCCATGCAGGCACTGATCCTGGTTAAACTGTTCGTTCATGAACCGCGTCAAGCGGCCTGGAAACGGTTGAAACACGAGCTGGCCGCAGAACATCGGTCTTACACCGAGCTGCTGCAGCCGCACATTGAGGAGCATGAACGCTTGTTTCAGCGGATGACGCTGAATCTGGATGCTCCCGGACGAGAGGCCACAAACGAAGAGCTGCTGCTGCAAGCCTACCGCGGCGAAGCCCCGCTGGCCATGCTGGAGAAGATGTGGGCCTATGGGCGTTATCTTCTGATTTCAAGCTCGCGCGAAGGCGGGGATCCCTGCCATTTATACGGCTTATGGTGCGGGGAATATCGCGGCTTCTGGGCGTTCCATATGGTCAACGAGAACCTGCAGATGATATATTGGCAGGCGCTCAAGGGACATATGCCCGAGCTGCTGCTGCCCGTATTCGATTACGTGGAGCGGCAGATGGACGATTATCGCCGCAACGCGCGCTGTATATACGGCTGCAGGGGGATCTGGATCCCCGCACCGACCGCGCCGGATTCCGGCCTGCTGAAGACGATCGCGCCACACATTATCCACTGGACCGGGGCGGCGGGCTGGATCGCGCAGCACTATTATGATTATTACCTGTATACAGGGGACAGGGAATTTTTAAGAAACCGGGCCCTGCCGTTCCTGCGGGAGGTGACTTTGTTCTATGAAGACTTCCTGATTACCGGGGACGATGGTCTGTACATCAGCTGCCCATCCAATTCGCCCGAGAACCGGCCGGGTAACGGCGCGGGTGGGCCAAAGGGAACGGCGATGAATGCGACGATGGATTTTGCCATCGCCAAGGAAGTGCTGACCCGGCTGGTTGAGGGTGCCGCTCAGGAAGGTTTGTATGCTGAGGAAGTCGCGGGCTGGAAAGACATGATCGCCAAAATCCCGGCGTATCAGGTTAATGCAGACGGCGCAGTCCGTGAATGGATGCATCCTGCCTATGAGGATCAATACCATCACCGGCATCAGTCGCACCTCTATCCGGTGTTTCCGGGCAAAGAGGTAACGCGGGAGACCGATCCCGGTTTGTTTGCAGCCTTCGAGACCGCGTTAAGAAAGAGGCTGGTCGTTGGATTAAAGGAGCAGACGGGATGGTCACTTGCTCATATGTCCAATTTGTACGCCCGCATGGGCGAAGCGGATAAGGCGCTGGAGTGCTTGGATCTGCTGGCAAGATCAGCCGTGATCAATAATTTCTTCACGCTTCACAACGACTGGCGCGGCATGGGCATCGGCCTTGATATGGAGTGGGCTCCGTTTCAGATTGATGCGAATATGGGGATGACGGCTGCGCTTCAGGAAATGCTGCTGTATTCCGATCTCAACATGATCCGAATCCTCCCAGCACTGCCGAAGCGATTCCTCTCCGGAAGCGCCGCTGGAATGCTGGCATGCGGTGGCTACGAGGTAGACATCGCCTGGGACAGGAAGGATGGCACGCTTGATGTTCGGCTCCAATCTTTGAGGGCTGGAGGCCCCGTTACCCTCGTACTGCCCGAAGCTTGCAGCGGCTTCCGGGACGGGGGCAGACTGCCTGAGAATCGGCAAATCGCCGTCATGCTTGAACAGGGGGAATCACTGACCTTGCAAGTGACATTCAGCTAAGGAGAGGAGAGAGACAAGGGTCATGAGTATATCTTCAATATTTGAAGAAATTATGCGTCTGCCTGTGATCGATACGCATACGCATTTGATAGGCGACAAGCTGTGCGCGGCCGACTTTTGGGAGATCGCCGATTATTTCTGGTTGAACCAAGAACTGCAGACGGCGGGATATCCGAAGGATGCGGCACAGCTGCCGGTTCCGGAGCGGGCGGAGGCCTTCGTCAGAGCGTACAAGGCTACCCGTAATACGATGATGAACCGTGCTTTTACGGCGATCATGGGGGATTTATACGGAATCACCATCCATGACACGGCGTCTGTGCTTCAGGCGGACGAAGCTGTACGCGCGCAGAGAAGTACTTCAGGCTGGGCTCAAAGCGTGGCCGACCGGCTGCATGTGAAGCGGTTTGTTGTGAACCGCCCTGAACATGCCATATTTGACGGTATGCGGGAGGATGCCCTGCTGCTGCCCCGGATCGACGGATGGCTGCCGGAGCTTGCCGCCGGCATCGTCTCCTCCGCAGCCCATGAACGCCAGGACCGTTTCGCGCAGGCAAAAGCGTTCATTTCCGAGCAATTGAAGTCCTATCATGAGATGGGCTGTCCGGGGATCATGACGACGCTCCCCCATTATGAGGCTGCGGCGCATGAGGATTATAAGCTTGAAACCGCGGGGCGGACCGATGAGGTCATGATGCTGCTGCTCCATGAAATCTGCTCCGGCCTGCAGGAGCGGGGCATGTTCCTTCAGCTGTTCCTCGGCGTGGAACGAAGATGGGGGAGCAGTTCGGCCGCCCCTGTGAACGATCCACTCCGGATCGTAAAGCTGTATGGCTTGTTTGAGCGTTACAATATCCCGTTTGAGCTGGTGGTTGCATCGGAACTGAACAATTTGGACGTCGTACAGGCGGCCTGGAATTTTGCCAATGTTCACGTAGGCGGCATGTGGTGGTATAACTTCCGTGCCAGCACATACACGCAGAGCATGCAGTACCGGCTCGAGGCGTTATCCCCGCTCAAAAGCTCGCTGATCGTCTCGGATGCGCGCTGCATCGAATGGACGTACGGCAAGCTGCTGATCGTGAAGCAGCTGCTGGCCCGTTTTCTGGATGAACAGATCAAGGATGAATGGCTGAGCCGTGAGGATGCGCTGGCACTGGCGGCGGAATGGCTGCACGGCAGCGCGGCGAAACGGTACGGGTTGGCGGAGTCGACGGTCTCATCGTGTAACCGGGATCACTGAATCGTGAATGACGCGTGCCATTTGGCAAAGACAGATGGTCGAGAAACTTAATGATGAACGGAGGGAGAACGTGACAATTTCACTGTTTGACCGGATGCTGCCTGCCCCCATGGAAGGGGGCTTTCGGATGGAAGGCTGGTGGGTATGGTGCGGGTCGGTCGTTCGCGGAGAGGACGGACGCTTTCATATGTTTGCGTCCCGGTGGCCGAAGTGGATGCCGATGCACCCGGGCTGGCTGCTCCGTTCGGAAATCGTCCGAGCCTCGTCCGATACCCCGGAAGGACCCTATACCTACGAAGAAACCGTGTTCCCAGCGCGGGGAGCGGAGTACTGGGACGGAAGGAGTACCCATAACCCGCACATCATCCGGTATGGAGACAAATATTTGCTGTATTACATGGGATCGACGCATCCCTTCCCTGAGCCGCGGCCAGGAGAGACGGTGGAGGCGGACGACTGCCGCGTCATTGCGGCAAGGGCGAACAAGCGTGTCGGCTTGGCCGTCGCCGACAGCGTCTATGGGCCGTGGAAGCGTCTCGATACGCCGATTCTGCCGACGAGGCCGGGCAAGTTCGACAGCTTCCTGACCTCGAATCCGGCGCCATGTATCCGGGAGGATGGCTCCGTGCTGCTGGTTTATAAAGCCCGACGGTATGAGGGCACAGCCCATGGGCAAATGACGCTGGGCGCAGCAGAGGCAGCAGGATATGAAGGACCTTATCGCGTAATCCAGGATGCGCCGCTGTTTCCGATGGAGCGGTTTCATATCGAAGACCCGTTCATTTGGCGTACAACGGAAGGGTATGCCATGATCGCGAAAGACATGGATGGGAAGCTGTGCGGAGAGAAGCACGGCGGCATTCTGGCACTTTCTCCGGATGGCAGGGACTGGAGGCTCGCGGACCAGCCCAAATCCTATTCCCGGCGCGTCCGATGGGAGGACGGATCGGAGCGTTGGATGGGCAGCTTCGAACGGCCTTTCCTTCTGTTTCAGGAAGGACAGCCGACGCATCTGTTCGCCGCTGTTGCGGACGGACCGGGGGGCTTCCGGCAAGCCGAACATACCTGGAACATGGTGATTCCGCTGCGGACTTCGCCTTGAATTTAGAATTGAACAATCAATTACAGGAGGAGATCATATGGGAGAGATCGTTTCGAAACAAAAGGGTAGAGAAGGGAGCTCGGCGCTTATTTCGGAATCCGTTCAGCAGTGGGCGGAGGGGGCCTGGCAGCAAATCGTAAACAAAGTGGAGCGCACCAGTCAGCGGATTGGCGTCAGTTTTCCGCATGCATCCGTTAACGGGGTCTATGACAACATGCGCCCGTCCTGGTGGACAGCCGGCTTCTGGCCGGGGATCTTGTGGCATATTGCCAAAGACGGGCACCATCCGGGGCTGCAGGGGATTGCCGAGCTGATCGAGGAGAAGCTGGACGAACCGCTGTATTCGCTCGCTGTGCATCATGATGCAGGATTTATATGGATGCTTTCAGCCGTGGCCGACTACCGGATTACCGGAAGCGAGCGTTCCAAACACCGCGGGCTGATGGCCGCCGCCCAGCTGGCAAGCCGCTTTAATGTAAAAGGCAGCTTCATCCGCGCCTGGCATGACCTGGAGCAGGTGAACCGGGCAGGCTGGTCCATCATCGACACGGTGATGAATCTGCCGCTGCTGTATTGGGCTTCTGAAGTAACGGAGGATCCCCGGTTCCGCCATATTGCCGCGGAGCATGCCGATACGGTGCTGGCGCATTTTCTGCGTCCGGACGGATCCAGTTATCATATCCTCGAATTTGATCCCGAGTCGGGCGAACGAATCGGTGCCATGTCCGGTCAGGGGTATGCGGAAGAATCCGCCTGGTCCCGAGGCAGCGCCTGGACCATCTACGGACTCACCCTGTCTTATATTTACACGGGAGAAGAACGCTTTTTGACCGGCGCCAAGCGGGCCGCCCATTTTTTCCTGGCGAATCTGCCGGAGGACCATGTGCCGCACTGGGATTTCCGGGCGCCTGAAGAAGGGGGCAAGCCGCGGGATACTTCGGCCGGGGCCTGCGCGGCATGCGGGCTGATCGAGATGTCCCGCCTGGTACCCGAGGCGGAAGCGCGGCTGTATCTCCGTTCTGCGGAACGCATCGTGCGCTCCTTGCATGAGCATTACGGGACATGGGATATGCCGGGGGAAGAAGGCCTGATCCAGTCCGGCACATCCAATCTGCCGGGTGGTGTGCATATCGATACACCGCTGATTTACGGCGATTATTTCTTTGTTGAGGCGGTATCCAAGCTGCGCGGCTCGGCGCTGAGATTGTGGTAATATGTATCAGCGCTGAGGCAGTAATTCAGCGTGAAAGGAGATATGACGAATGAAACGACAGGCCGAACAACAGGCCCAACAGACAGCAGCAGGGTCCGCGCCGGAGAACCTGCTCGATGATCCTTTTCATATAGTGACAGTCCCTGATGGCCCTCAGTCTGAGGAGCACAATCACCGGATGGAATGGTGGAGGGAAGCCCGGCTGGGCCTGTTCATCCATTGGGGACCCTATGCACTGCCAGCAGGCGAGTGGAAAGGGGAGGAGATCCAAGCTTCCTACAGTGAGCACATCATGCTGCGCGCAAAGATTCCGGCCGCCGAATATGAAGAGATGGCCGCAGGCTGGAATCCTTCTTCTTTTGACGCGCTGAAGTGGGTGCGTACCGCTAAAAGGGCCGGCTTGAAATATATCATTTTCACGGCCAAGCATCATGACGGATTCGCCATGTATGATTCGCATGTGTCCAATTACTCCATCGTCCAGCATGCGGCCTTTCGAAGAGATCCGCTCCGGGAGCTGGCGGAAGCATGCGAGAAGGAAGAAATGGTGCTGGGTATTTACTACTCGCACGCCATGGACTGGCATGATCCCGATTCCCAGGGGAACACCTGGGACTACCCCGGCAATATCGGTGCTTATGACGACGTGGAGAGCTGGGTGCACGATCCGGATAAGCGAAGCCGCTTCGAGCGCTATCTGAATCATAAATCGATACCTCAGGTTCGCGAGCTACTGACGGATTACGGGAAGGTCGGCCTGATGTGGTTCGACTGCGGCGGCAAACTGACCCGCGAGCAGGGGGAGCAGTTTCTGGACGCCGTATACTCGCTGCAGCCGGACTGCCTGGTGAACAGCCGGGTGTGGAAGGCTCCCCTCGGGAATTACTCCAACACGTCCGATAATCAGCTGACCACGCGGAATTTGCGCCAGGATTGGGAGAACATTATCACGCTAAACGATTCATGGGGGTACAAAAAATCGGATCATAACTGGAAATCTCCCGCATCCATCATCCGGCAGATGATCGATGTCGTCAGCAAAAACGGCAATTTGGTCATCAATATCGGACCGACAGAGACGGGAGAGTGGGATCCGGTATCCGAATCGATTTTGCTGGAAATCGGCGGTTGGTTAGATACATACGGAGACAGCATTTACGGGGCGGGGGCATCCCCGACGGCAAGGCCGTCATGGGGCAGGTGCACCGTTAAAGGAAACACGCTGTATTTGCATGTCTTCGACCGGCCAACGGACCGGAAGCTGGTCGTTCCCGGCCTGAAGACGGACGTTCTGCGGGCCTATATGCTGGAAGACGGCAGGGAACTGAAATTGACCCGGTTATCCGAACAGGATTTGGAGATTGAACTGCCTGAATCGGTGCTTTCCGAAGCGAACGAATTTTCCAAACCACAAGTCATCGCCGTCCTCTGTTCCGGCCCGGTCGATGGCAATCCGGTGGGACTATTGGACTCACGGGAAGGCTGCATCCTTGAATTAGGCGTATTCGATGCCGAAATATCCGGAGCCGGACTGAAGTATGATACCGGGAAAAAGGGCCGTGACAACCTCCTGGATTGGACAGACGAAAGTGCCGAGGCGGTCTGGTCTGTCCGGACCTTGGGGGCCGCAGATTTCGACGTGTGCATCGAATATGGCAGCGGTGACGCCGAGGGGGGAGGAGGCGGGACCTACCTGGTGACCACCGGAGACCAGTCTCTGCGTGCTCAGGTGCAGCCGACCGGCGGACCGTATGACTTCCGTGAGTTTTACGTGGGGAAGCTGCGTTTTCCTGAAGCAGGGGAGTATTCGATCCGTCTTCAGGCGGAAAGAATTACGGGCCAATATTTAATGCAGCCTAGATGCTTGAAGCTGCAGCGTTAACCCGAACCGGATTGTGTTGAATTACGGAAAAGGAACCATTGCCTCTGCAAGCAGAAGACGGCGGTTCCTTTTTTCTTGACTTGGCTTCCTTATATCGCAAGAGAAACTGCCGCTTTAAGCGGCCTGTCTTCCTAGAATGTACTTCGATCGATGTTTCTCTCAAGATCTTCTCGACAGCTTTCCTTTTCGGGAAAAAAGCCTCTTCATCAGGACAACGGCTGCCAAAGCAAGGGGAATCCCGATTTGAAAAACCGGAAAGTCGTATAATAAGTTTCGATTAAAACCGATCCAAGTATGGTAAATAAAATTGGGTGCAGCAAAAGAAATGGTATAAATAAACGCGCCGACGATGACCGTTGATTTTTTATGGCTCATCTTTACCAGGTAAGAAAGGCCAATAACCGCCCCCAAGTAAAAAGCCGTCATTTTCACAAAAATGCCGATATAAATCAGCAAAATAATGACCGGATCGAGCCGTTCGAGAAAATCAGCGATTTCGATCAAGCGGACCGATCTGAGCATGGGGAGGGTGGTAATGCTTAAGATTTGGGGGCTCAATATCGTTAAATTCAACAAGTTGAAGATCAGCAGCAGGATTCCCACGAACAGGTAGGAAAAGATCGACAGCTTGGACAGATTTTTTTTGTTGTTCAAATGCTTCCAAAATGCAAGAAACACGACGACCTCACCGAACGGGAAGCTGATGACTTTCGGAATGGCTTCCCTGATCACAGGCATGATGCCATGCTCCAGCACCGGCTGAAGCCGCTCCAGATGAATATTTTTAGAGACGATGAACATCAAGAAAATCAGGAAATAACCCAAGATGGTAAAGGGGAGCAGAAATTCGACGACGCGAAAAAAAACTTCCGTTCCCTTGGAAATCGCATAGGCGGACAGCAGAATCATGATCAGCATCAGGACGGACAGCGGCGTTTTGGGAAGAAAGGAAATGTTGATAATGTCCCCAAACTCCCTGGTGTTTCTCATGGACTCATAGGAAAAATAGAAAATATAAGCGATGGTGACGATCGTTCCGAGAATACGACCCAGATGTTGGTTCAGGATTTCGAAGAGATTGCGGTCCTCGTTCCCCTTTTGGATGAAAAGGTAAACCAGGAGCAGCAGCAGTCCGGCCAGCATCGCGACAATGACGACCAGCCAGGCGTCCTGCTTGGCTCCCACGCCCAATTCGTATAACGGGGAAGTTCCGATCAAAAACAGGATCATCATCGCGATCAGCTCGTATTTGTCTATTTTTTGCAAGTAGGGGCACTCCTTCCGCTAGAATTTTTGGTCTTTGAGCAAGCTGGAGTACGGCTTGGTAATCATGTTCGTATGCTCAATGTTAATCTTGACCTGCACGCGCAGGCTGATTTCCTCGATAGGACGCTTCGTTTTCATCAGGTTTCTCCAAGTAGAGGGATCTTTACGGTGTATCGCGTTCATGAATCCGGCTAGATCCACGTTCATTTCCTGCAGATGGCTCCAGGTCGCCATGACATCGCCGCCGATTTGTTTGCTTATCGTACGTTCTAAGTCCCGAACGACCCCAGGATTCTTTAAGTCCAGGTTGCAGCCGGATTCGTCGATCACTCCCGTTGCGGAAATTTTGGCGTGGATGACTGATTTCCCATGGATGACCTTCGGTTCAAGTTTGGTAGACGATTTCAGCACTCGATAGCTGAGCAGCTGATTTTCTTGGCCTTTTGCGGTGCACGGAAACACGACCATCATGCTGCTGACACGGTCGGAGAGCCAAGCTACGGAACGGCTATCTTTTTGATCGATCCAACCAACCAGCTTGTCCTTACGGAATACGCCCAGCTCTCCGAGCTTAATGACCGCATCATTACGCGTCGATTTCAGGGCATCGAGGGAGGACTGCTTGGTCAAATCTCCGGATACCTCAAGTTCTGGCGCCATGGCGCTTTCATCCAGACTGGCAACCATTCTGGCGAAATCGATGAGCCGCATGTTTTGAGCTTGGGACAGATTTTTCTGGCTTTGATCGATGATCCGCTGGATGGCGTTGCCGGATATTTTCTCCAAAGGGATCAGCACTTCAAGCAAATTGGAAGCTTTGCCCTTGGTCAAGAGGACGGACATGGTCTCCCTGCTCTCGAACGGACGAAGGAAAAAATCAAGAATTTCTCCGACACCTTCTTTCCGTGCCACATCTTCGCTAAGAATAAGGACGGAGTTATGGGCGAAAAAAAGCTTCCTTGATGTTTCCAGGCTGGCATTCTGCATCGCCTCGGCAATTGAGCGCCCCTTGGTTGAGAAAATGGTCGTCGGAGACTGGCTTCCTGCACTGCCGCCGCCTGTCTGGGTGGCAATCGACTGTGGAATCACGACCTGGAACGAAATCTCCCATTTCCCGTTGCTCCGGTCGATGGACGTCGCAGAAATGATGCTCAGCGTATTCAATTCTTGGCTGTCCCAGCATCCGCTCGTCAGCAGCGTGACCGACAGCATGAGAATCATAAGGCCCAGTCTCCGGAGCATCTTTTCCACCTCTTCGTTTGATCTGGATGTTCACTGCTCTTGTTCATCTTTCGATGGCGACGGTTTTTGGATTGATTTTTGGCGTTTGATATTTTTTTGACTGATTAAGGTTGGACGTTTAAGCATGGCCCACCAAGGCACGCGTACTAACGAGTCCTTCTGGTCGGAAGTAGTAAAGGGCGCAAGCGGAATCAAATACGGGATTCCGAAGGAGCGCAGCCCCGCCAAATGGATGAGCATCGCCATTAATCCTGCAATGATCCCGAACAGTCCCAGCGTGGCCGCTAGCAGCATGAATCCGAAACGGAGCAGCCGAGCCGAATTGGATAAGCTGACCGACGGAGCGACGAAGCCGGCAATGGCGGTAAAAGCGACGATAATAACCATCGCTGCGGATACCAAACCTGCCTGAACCGCCGCTTGCCCTAGAACGAGCGCACCGACGATCGAAATCGCGGACCCGATCGCCCTTGGCATCCGCACCCCGGCTTCCCGCAGAACTTCGAAAGTGATTTCCATGGCAAGCGCTTCGACAAAGGCCGGAAAGGGGACGCCTTCCCGCTGGGCCGCGAGGCTGATGAGCAGAGTCGTCGGCAGCATCTGCTGATGAAATGTTGTGATCGCGATGTACAGCGAGGGCAGGAGCATGGAAAACACAAATGCAATGATCCGCATCAAGCGCAGAAACGTCGCAATATCGAATTTTTGGTAATAATCCTCGCTGGACTGAAACAGCTTAAAAATCGTAATGGGGGCAATGAGCACAAAGGGGCTCCCGTCCACGAGAATGGCTACTTTCCCTTCCAAAATAGCCCCGGCTATGGCGTCAGGACGTTCCGAATTCGTAAGGGTCGGAAAAGGCGTAAAGGTGGCGTCCTGGATAAATTCCTCGATATATCCGCTCTCTAGAACGCTGTCGATGTCAATCCGGTCGAGCCTTTGTAAAATTTCCTGCACCACGTTATCACTAGCGATACCATGGATGTACATGACGGCTACGTTCGTTTGGGTTACGCGGCCGATCGTTCGGTCGACGATCCATAGATTCGGATTTTTGATTTTGCGGCGGATTAATGACGTATTGATCCGAAGGTTCTCCGTAAAGCCTTCCCTTGGTCCCCGGATGACGGTTTGGGACTGGGGTTCGTCTACACCGCGCTGTTCCCCACCGGCTGAGGATGCTGATATTCCCTTGGCTGTGCCATCTACCAGAATGACCGTATTGCCGGCAAGAATGGCGTCAAACAGTTTCTTCATGGTATCGATGTCCGTGACTTGGCCAATGGCTAAAAACCGGTGTTTGATCCAACCCAGTACCTGTTTTGGCGGGTCCAGCGAACAATCCGCATCGGCCTGGATCTGCATCAAAGATTTCAAAATGGAATTGTTGATAATCTGCTCATCGGCCAAACCGTCGGTGTAGATGACGGCGACATGGACAGGTTTTCCCAGGGCCTGGTCCAACCGACGGATTATAATATCGGAACTGTCGCCCGTCATTTCCTTGATCATTTGGACGTTAACATCCAAGTATTTGGAAAGAGCCGTTTCAGGCATATTAAATTCCGAAGACTGCTCGTTTTTGTCATGATTTGGGTTGGAATCACCGCTGGAATCTTGTTTGGATTTGAAAAAAGGCCGCATCCTAATCCTCACCTTGAAATTTATATTCTGCTTCATCGTTGCCTTTTTCGGAGGAACTTAAACTAGGGGCATCGATAGAGGATTGTTCTTCAGAAAACGTGCCGGAAAAAGCAAAACAGACGGCTGGCGGCCGCCTGTCGCGATTTATAAACAAGCAATAGACTGAGGGGAAATCATTACCTTTCGGCGTCCACAACTTGCGGGTCACTGCGCAGCGGGAACCAGCCGGGAATACTCATCATGAGGTTCCACAGCGGTTCGGAAATCGATAATTCCTGCAGGTCCAGAGGGGAGATGGACGTCCGGATCTGCTGTTCACGGCCTTCCAGTACCAACTGTACCCAATCCGGTTCCATAATAAGCTCTCGTCCCAGGGCGATGAGCGGGATGCCGGAGGACAGCGCCTCCAGCGCATCATCGGGCGTGTAAATGCTGCCGACGCCAATAATGGGGATACGCGAGCCGACGCGCTCCTGAAGAATCGCCAATCGTGACCGGTTGTCCTGAATCCCCCTTCGCGGCGCGGAACGGAAGCTGGTCAAGGATACATGAAGGTAATCGATTCCGGTACCCGTCAGTGCATCGACGAACGAGAGGGTGTCGGACATCGTAATGCCTGGCGTTCCCGCCTCTTCAGGCGAAAACCGGAAGCCGACCAGGAAAGGTTTATCAGACTCTTTGCGAACGGTTTGAAGGACCTCGCGAATAATGGCTAAGGCCAGCGTCATTCGATTCTCCAAGCTCCCTCCATAACGGTCCGTGCGGCGGTTCGTCATCGGGGAAAAAAATTGATGCAGCAAATTCCCGTTGCCGCCGTGAATTTCCACCCCGTCAAATCCGGCGTTAACCGCTCTTCGGGCTGCTTCTGCATAAGCATGAATGATGCCTTCCATTTCCTGCTCGGTGAGACTGCGCGGGACGGGGGCTCCTTCCCGGTCTTCCGGGATGTTTCCGGCGCTGACGTAATCGCCTGTCTTGGAGCCTTGTCTGCCTGCGTGGAAAATTTGCAGCACGGCCTTGGCTCCGTTCCCCTGGATCGTCGTGGCAAGCCGGCGGAGTCCGGGAATGAGGCCGTCGTTGTCGGCGCCGGGCGCACCAGGCATTCCTCCTTGCTGCAATACATACGTTGCCGCTGTGATGACCATGGCAGCACCATGAGAACGCCGTTTGTAGTATTGAATTTCCTGTTCGGAAATGGAGCCGTCCGCATTGGAACTCATAAGGGTCATCGGAGACATCACGATCCGGTTTTTTAAAGAAATGTTGGCTGACGGAAAATGAAATGGATCAAAAAGGGGGGAATACGATTTCTTCATTCGGGTGACAACTCCTTCGTAACGATTCTTTTATTGAACTTGTTATGATTATAAGAGGAGAAGCAACAACCCGTAAGAACGCAAAATCTTTGGATATAATCCAAGTACCTGGACCAACTAACATAAAGTAAGCTGATGTGGTAGAGATGCTCAAAGAAATGATGCATTCATAGGTAGGAAGCTTGATTTATCATCCTGTTCTGCATATAATGGACATTACAGGTCCATAATAAATGCGCTGTTATGGTTTGCTGCTTGAAAAGGAGGAATCCAGCATGCAATTTTCAAAAAGTACTGCATACGGTTTACACGCCTTGATGCTGCTGGCGAAATCGGAACGGGGCCGCAACGTGGGAATTAAAGAACTGTCCTCATCCCTGGGCGCTTCCGAGAGCTATTTATCCAAAATTATGTCCAAGCTGCGGCAGGATGGGCTTGTTCGCGCAGTTACCGGTGTGAACGGCGGCTATGAGCTTGCCCGGGCCGCCAGTGAAATTACTTTTCTGGACGTGGTTCAGGTTCTCGAAGGACGACAGCACTTGTACGAGTGCTTCCACGGGAGCGACCATTCGCTGCCGGTCCTGGAAGCTGCGGGGGACAATCCCGAAACGCCGGAATTTGCTTTCGGCGAAGGGTGCCCGGTCAAACAAGTGATGGATGCCGCGGAACTGCAGATGAACCGTTATCTTCAGCAGCATACGATCCAATCGGCGCTGAACCAGGCGGGCTCTTGTGATGCCCATGCAGCAGGCAAGAAGTAATAGACTTCTTGCGTGTTTATTATGGATAAAAAGGATCTATAAAGGGAGGAATTAAAATGTCAGAAGTATTGTTGGATGCGGTTATTATCGGAGGCGGGCCAGCCGGCATGAGCGCAGCGCTTGCGCTGGGCAGATCAAGACGTTCCGCGGTGGTCATTGACGAAGGCCGCCCGCGCAATCGGGTAACCCATGAGATGCATAACTTCCTGTCTCGGGACGGTATCGCTCCCGCGGAGTTCCGGCGGATCGCCAGAGAACAAATCAGTCAGTACCCTGCAATCAAGTTTGTCCAAGGGAAGACGGAATCCGTGGAAGGAAGCGACGGCGACTTCCGGATCCGTACGGTTGATGGAAAGGTGTACCGCAGCAAGAAGCTGTTGTTTGCAACCGGCAAGCGAGACCTGCCTCTGGACATTTCCGGGTTGAATGAGGTATACGGAAAAACCGCGTTTGTCTGCCCCTATTGCGACGGCTGGGAACTGCAGGACCAGAAGCTCGTAATGATTGCCAAGGGCGAAGGAGCGATGCATTTATCCAAAGTGCTGATGGGATGGTCTACAGATTTAACGCTATGCACGAACGGACCGGATGAATTGATTGCGGAGCAGCGCGAAGAGCTGGAACGACACGGCATTACCGTTAAGGACTCGCCGATTCACAAGATTGAGTCTGAAGAAGGCAACGTGAAGCAGGTTCTCCTGGAGAACGGCGAATCCGTTGCCTGCACCGGGATTTTCTTTGCGCCGAAACTGGCTGCTGCCACTGACCTGCCGCAGTCGCTGGGCTGCGAAGTGTCGGAATCCGGAAGCATTGTGGCCGATCGGATCGGCAAGACCAATATCCCCGGTGTATTCAGTGCCGGAGATGCCGCTTCTGACATGTATCAAGCCATTGCTGCGGCTTCCATGGGCGCGTTGGCAGGCATGGGCATCAATGCCGAACTGTTGGATGAGGCATGGAAATCGGTTCGCTGAATCGCAGCCGATGGAACCATTCTTTTGCCAGGTTTGTGAAATCGGAATTTTTTTGCGAAAAAAGGTTTACGTCAGGCGTAACTTCCGATATTATAAGCGTAATGTAAGAACCGTTAATTTGAAATGCGATGAAGAGAAGAGTAGGTAAAGGAAGCATTTCCCAGAGAGCTCCGTCCGCTGAAAAGGAGCATTGAGTCCTTTATTGAATAAAGCCTCTGAGCAGCACGCCGGAACCCGATGTTCAAGGAGAGGATGGTGTGCCAGGAGCTCCTGTTACAGAGCTAGAGTATATGCATCAGTTGACTGATGCCGTACTCGAAGAGGCTAAAATGGCGACATTTTAGCGAATCTGGGGTGGTACCACGAGTATGATATCTCGTCCCTAAGACGGCAGTCTTGGGGGTGGGATTTTTTATTTTTTCGTCATGATCCTGTAAATATCGCTGCTCACAGGCGGAAGGGCACACCAATTCAAACGGTTTGAATAGTGTCTAATAGACGGTTTAACGAGCCTTGCCTGTCACCATAGTATTTGTTTAGCAGACAACATCTCATACTCTACTTCGAAAGGATTGGAATCACTCATGTCACAAAAACTTAAAGTCGGTATTGTCGGTGGAACCGGCATGGTTGGCCAGCGTTTCGTACAGCTCTTGGATCAGCATCCTTGGTTCCAAGTGACCGCGATTGCGGCAAGCAGCAGTTCCGCCGGTAAAACCTATGAAGAATCGGTGCAGGGAAGATGGAAACTGGCAACGCCGATTCCCGAGGACGTCAAGCAGATTGTCGTTCAGGACGCTTCGAAGGTCGAAGAGGTTGCTTCGGGAGTTGACTTTGTTTTCTGCGCCGTGGATATGAAGAAGGACGAAATCAAAGCGCTTGAAGAAGCGTATGCCAAGACGGGTACGCCTGTGATATCGAACAACTCCGCACACCGGTGGACGCCTGACGTGCCTATGGTGATTCCGGAAATTAATCCAGGCCACATCGGCGTAATTGAAGCGCAAAGACAGCGGCTCGGTACCAAGACCGGGTTTATCGCGGTCAAACCGAACTGCTCGATCCAGAGTTATGTGCCGCAGCTGAACGCGCTGCTTGATTTTAAACCGACTCAGGTCGTTGCGTCGACTTACCAGGCGATCTCCGGCGCAGGCAAAAACTTTACGGACTGGCCGGAAATGCTGGATAACGTCATTCCTTACATTGGCGGTGAGGAAGAGAAGAGCGAGCAGGAGCCGCTGCGCATTTGGGGCAGCATCGACAACGGGCAAATCGTTAAGGCGTCCTCTCCGATCATCACGACCCAGTGTATCCGCGTTCCTGTGACAGACGGACATTTGGCGACCGTGTTCGTCTCTTTTGAGAAAAAGACGTCGAAGGAAGAAATTATTGAGCGCTGGCGCGCGTATCAAGGAAGACCGCAGGAATTGGGCCTTCCAAGCGCACCGAAGCAGTTCATTACGTATTTTGAGGAAGAAAACCGGCCGCAGACGAAGCTGGATCGCGATATTGAACGCGGCATGGGCGTTTCGGCAGGCAGACTGCGCGAGGATTCCATTTATGATTTCAAATTCGTGGGTCTTTCGCATAATACGCTGCGCGGCGCCGCAGGCGGGGCAGTGCTGATTGCCGAACTGCTGAAGGAAGAAGGGTATATTCAAGCCAAGTAACAAGTCCAAGGGATCGGATCGGGGTATCCGGTCCCTTTCTATTTGTTTTCACGAACTTTAGGACAAGTTCTCAAAATCCCTGACCGTATCTGTCAGTGATTATCGTCTATACTGATGATAGTTGCGAGGGAATGAATTACATGTACGAGTTGTGATGAAGGGGAGGACGAGAATGGAAAAATACGCTATGTTCGGCAAACTGACAGCAAAGCCGGGACAGCGCGATGAGCTCGCGAGAATGATGCTGGAATCCAGCGGGACGCTGGAGGATATGGAAGGCTGCATCTATTATATCCTGCATGAAGCGGAGGACAATCCGGACGATCTTTGGATTACGGAACTATGGGAAAGCAAGGAAGCTCACGCGGCCTCGTTGAAGAATGAGAAGGTGCTGGAGCTCATCGGACGCTGCAGGCATCTCATTGCTGAAGCCGGCGGCATCAAGGTCCGGCCGATCGGAGGCAAAGGATTCTGATTCCTGATACAAACCATGTATGACAGGCAAACCGCGGATGCCGCGGTTTTTTTGTTATCTGGGGAGCGTGATGAATAACACCGCATGCCCCCGTACATAGTATAAGCGAACTCTACTCAACATTTGGAGGCATTACACAATGAACGTTCAAAGAGCGCAGGAAATCGCATCCTCGCCAGTCATGGCAAACGTACTGCTGGATGGAACCCCCATCTATATACAGCATGTGGACGAGCTGAGCGAAACCGCACGCGTCTATCCGCTCGACAATCCGGAAGCTGAGCGGGAAGTACCGCTGTATTCGTTAGAGGAGCAGGATCATTTTCTGGGATAAAAAGGAGAGAATTGCGATGAAAGAAGTGCCTAAACAAAATGAAAAAGAGGCGGATCGGTTGAACGACTATGACGTCACCGATGATGTGGTACGGGAAGTTCCCGCCACGACCGATGCCAGTGATGCCGTCGCGGCCATGACTTCGCATATTAATAAGTATGATGTCCCCGATGAGCTGGAGGAAAAATAATCGACAAAGCTGTTAAAGCGTACAGGCGAACCTGTGCGCTTTATTGTTGTTCCCGATCGAATGTATTCACTTTTTATGCAAGTTTAGCAATCGGGAATAAATCCGGCTCGTGATGATTTGATAGAATCAGCAAGAGAACGAGTGTTTCTGATCACATTTCAAAAGGGAGAGATGGACGATGAATCAATGGGGAGCTAAAAACATCGATGTCATCACGTTGTTTGTGGAAGATCTTCCGGAGGCCAAATCATTCTATGAGCGGGTATTCGGCCTTTCCTCCGTCTACGAGGACGACAACTCGGCAGTATATAACTTCGGGAACATGAGTGTCAATCTGCTGAAAATAACCGAAGCGGACGAGCTTACGCATCCGGCTCCGGTGGCAGACCGCGGGGCAGGAGCGAGGTTTGTGTTCACGATCCGTGTTGATGACGTAGATGCATTGTGCAGAGAGCTGAATTCAGCCGGCGTTGCGCTGCTGAACGGTCCGATGGACCGCCCATGGGGAATCCGTACGGCAAGCTTCCAGGATCCGGGCGGGCATATCTGGGAAATCGCGCAGGAGCTGCGTTGATTTCTACGGAAATGGATTGCAGGGAATTGTGGAAGACGGACAGAGGTTTAAAGATGATGATAAGCTGAACCGCATACGCTGAACCCAATGGGTTCGGCGTATTTTTTTCATTGACTAACCGTTCAACCAATAGTAATATAATGACATGATCAGGTAAATGATGGATGGAGGGATCCGGGATGGATTTGTATTATGAGATTCATGGCAGTGGAAAGCCCGTCATTTTTATACACAGCGGAGGCACGGACAGCAGGCTGTGGTCTTTCTTGGCACCATTAGTCGCCAAAGAATACCAGGTCATTACTTATGACGGCCGTGGTGCAGGCAAATCTCCTTCTCCCAAGGAACCGGCGAACTACGTCGAAGACTTGCATGAGCTGATGGATGACCTTCACCTGGATACCGCCGTCCTCATCGGCCATTCAGGAGGCGGCCAAATCGCCACCGACTTCAGCCTTCAATACCCGAATCGTGTTTCGAGCTTGGTGCTCATTGGCCCATCATTGACGGGCTATAAGCCATCACCAGAGTTTGAGCGCTGGATGAGTGAGGTGAACGCGGCCGCCCCGGATGCCGATAAAATCATGGAGCTTGCGTTCAGCGCTCCGCTGTACCGGGTCGTGATGTCCAGTCCGCAGCGCCGCTTGATGATTGACATGTTCAGGCATCACCTGGCCAAAACGGCCGAGTGGGGGAGCTTCGAATCCGTTTGGCCGCAGCCTCCGGCCATCGGTCGATTAGAAGACCTTCACATACAAACCCTGTTTATGATCGGCGATAATGAGATCCCGGATAATGAACGCGTCGCAGAGCTGTTCCGGAGCTTGCCGAATGTTCGTTATGTCCAAATTCCGGGGGCGGACCATATGATGCCTTTAACCCATCCGGAGATGATGTACAGCTATATTGCCGAGTTTTTGAAGGAGAGACGTTAAATGCCTCGCACCCAGGAAGAGAATGAACGGATACGTCAGCAGGCCAAGGCGAAGATCCGGGAAGCAGCCATAGAGCTTTTTATGAGAAAAGGTTATCATGCCACCTCGATCGATGACGTCTCCAAACACGCCGGTGTGTCCAAAGGGCTTCTATACAACTACTACAAAGGGAAAGAAGAATTGCTCGGGGCCATGGTCGAAGCGAGAATCGGGGAATTGATACAGGTCATGGAGAAGGCAGAGGCATTGGAGACGCCGGCAGAGCAGCTGAAACATATCGTTGAAGGGGCCGTCGATAATGTGCGGCGTTCTCCTGAGGTGTTCCGGTTCTACCTGCACCTGCAGACCCAGCCGGAAGATGATGAAACCGTCGCCAAATACGGCAAGCTCCTAATTGAGGAAAGTGCCCGCCAGTTTCAAATCCAGTGCCGCATGTTCGAAAAACTGGGTGCATCCGACCCGGTAGCGAGGTCATTGTATTTTTCCTCCGCACTGCAGGGAATCATGCTCATGATCTCGACATATCCGGATCAATTTCCGGTCGAGGCTATGAAACGGCAAATCATAGAGGATTTCTGCCAAGTTTAGCGCAAAATGTAAGACGGCAATCACCCGCCTTTTATAAATCCAAATGAACAGGGAACAGCTGCTGATGCAGCTGTTTTTTTGCTGATCGAGGTCGTGTCTTAGGGGGCGTTTAAAGGATAAAGTTTATTGATATAGGTGGTAACTATCGGACAAAACGAGTAGAAATACTTCATGAAAGCTTTTTTGCCAGCAGAGGTGTTTTTCTCTATCAATCTATTGACTTCTACGATTAATGACCATATAATCAACTAAAGTGACCCGACGTGTAAGGAGACCTGACATGGTTATTATTGATGAAGTGTACCGCAATATCAGTTTTGATATGCCGGAACAGGAATTGTTTATTTTACTCGAACGCGTTAAAGCGAAGAAGGAAGAAGACATAGAAGAGTTGAAAAACAAAATCGATAAATACGAGCAGAAACGCCGGGCGGAAGAGGCACTGTATCAATCCATGTCCCCGATCCGGCGCTTGTTTACAGGGCGGCCAGCCAGCCATCATCAGGCAGTTGAGTATATGGTCCATGTCAAAGAACGGTTCAAGAAGATCGACGCGATAAAGCGCAGTATCCGGGAACTGGATCAGGTGCTTGATAGGCTGCGTTTACCGATAAGGGATTCAAACGAGGTATTTCTGTCTCCTGAACTGATCCGGGAAATCAGACTGCTTCAGGAAATGGAGGCTTCACAGGAATGAATTTAACGCTTGAATCTTTAGGTACGGGAATGGATACCGTATGGGTCGTTCTCAGCGCCGCCATGATTCTGCTGATGGAGGGCGGGTTCGCCCTGCTTGAGGCAGGATTTGTACGTTACAAAAACAGCGTCAACATTATTATGAAGGTGTTCGCTGATATCACGATCGGCACGTTGGTTTTTTATGTATTCGGATTTGCGCTCATGTACGGAAAGGACGCCGGAGGGATCATCGGGACGAGCGGATTTGTCCTTGGGGGCGATTTATCCCACCTCCAGCTGCCAGTGTCGCTGGATACGTATTGGCTGTTCCAGGCGGCCTTCACCATCGCCGTCATCTCGATCGTATCGGGTGCTGTGGCCGAGCGGATCAATTTTAGAGCCTATTTGCTGTACATCGTCCTGATGACCGGCCTGATCTATCCGATCGGCGGCCACTGGGCCTGGGGCGGCGGATGGCTGACGAAGCTCGGCATGCAGGATTTTGCCGGCTCTGCCGTCATTCACGCGCTCGGCGGCTTCTCGGCCCTGGCGGCTGCGCTGATCGTGGGTCCCCGGAAAGGCAAATTCAATAAAGCGGGCGCCAGCACGATCGCCCTGCCCAGCAACCTGCCGCTCGCTTCGGTAGGGGCTTTCCTTCTCTGGTTCGGCTGGTTTGGCTTCAATGCGGGCAGCACGCTCAGTGCAACCGATGTCCGCATCGGACATATTGCGTTGACAACGATGCTGTCTGCCGCTTCCGGCGGCGCGGTCACACTGGTGTATACGCTGTTCCGCTACCAGCGCTCCGACGCGCCATCCGTGATTAACGGCTCCTTGGCAGGTCTGGTCGGAATTACGGCCGGATGCGCTTTTGTCAGCGACAGCGCCGCCATTCTGATCGGTGCGATCTCGGGACTGCTTATGATGGCGGCAACGAGCTGGCTGGAGGGACGACGGATTGACGATCCCGTCGGCGCCTTCCCGGTCCACGCCGTATCCGGTGCGTGGGGAACCCTTGCCGTTGGTCTGTTCGCGACAGACGGGGGCCTCTTTTACAGCGGAAGCTGGCATTTGCTTGGCGTTCAGGCGCTAGGACTAGCTGCGCTGGCGGCATGGGGATTTGTCCTTACTTGGGTCGGCCTTAAGCTGATTGGTCTCCTCGTCCCTGTTCGTTCCAGCGAGGAGGAAGAGGAAATTGGCCTCGACATCAGTTATCACGGCATCATGGCAGCGGACCGGTCCCACGAGTTTATCGATCATGAAGTCCGCTATTCGATGAGCGAAGAACATCGGAATGTATAGCTGTTTGTATTGTTCAAAAGGAACACTTCGAATCACCTTCGAAGTGTTCCTTTTTATTTTGCAGCATTTATTTAGATTCCGGGATTGCGTCTAAGCATCACACCGCCATATTCCAAGTTAGCAATCAGTAAGAAACGGAAGGTGATCCGCTGTGATACGCTGATCTGGAAGAGTTAACAATCCACAGGGAAAGGAAGTATTCAAGATGGGCGTATTGAAACCTTTTATTTACTCGGAAGACGCAAGAAGTCAGGCGGATTTCTATATCCGTTCGCTTGGCGGCAATCTGGAATCCGTTATCACTCATGGGGAGTCGATGGGAGTACAGAATGACTTGCAGGATAAAGTGATTCATATGTGCTTATCGGTAGCTGGAGGCAACTATATTTTTATGTCGGACTCCATGGAATCGAATCTTCAAGGCAACAATATGTCGCTGAATATAGACTACCCTTCGTCAGAGGAAGCCCGTGAGGCATTCTCGAAGCTTGCGGATGGAGGTCATGTCATTTATCCGTTTGAACAGCAGCCGTTCGGGTTGTACCTGGGCGAACTTACGGACCGGTTTGGTGTCCGTTGGATGATTACTGCACCGTCGGTATCTACCCAATCCTAAGCGTTCCACAATTCAATAGGCCGTATCCGGAAACCCCGCTTGAACCTGTAGGTTTAAGCAGGGGTTATTTTGTTGTTCCGGCAAATTCCCGCTGGTGGGTGCTTCTGTTATTTTAATGAGCGGAGCTCTCTATCGGGCTGTAGAGTTATGCCTGTAATGTGAAGGAGTCAGGCCGACAATCTGTTTGAATTTCCGGTGAAAATGAGGCATACTGTCAAACCCGCAGGCCGGGGCGATGCTGCTGATGCTGTCGTCGGTGTGAAGCAGCAGCTCTTTGGCCCGGATCACCCGTTTGACGTTGATGTAATCCGTTACACTCATCCCGGTCAACTGTTTGAACACGCGGCTGAAATGGGCGGAGCTAACGGAAGCGAGACGGCTTAAAGAGCTTAGGCTGATCTGCTCGCAGTAATGCCCATCGATATACAGCAAGCTTTGCCGCATCCAGTTCGGACCAACGAACGGGCTGCGGGAGCCGCTGCTCCCGGCACTTTGTTCCCGGTGGATCAGCAGCAATAGGTACTGAACGTACAGCACGATCGAGTGGCGATAGGCCGGGGGTTGCCCCGTGAGCTCGGACTGAATGGCGGCCAGCTTGTCTTCGAGCTGCGACTCCAGCGCAGCAGGGCATTCCAGCTTATAAGCATGGTTCGAACTGCAGCTGTCAAAGCACTGTAAGTAAGAAAAGGATTCTCCCAAAGAAGACTGCCGGACGAGTTCGGGACTAAAAAACACAGCAGTGGACGTGACCGGATCGTCTTTGTCCGGGAACGCCTGATGGATCGTGCTGCCAGGGATGATAAACAGATCCCCGCGGCGCATTTCGTAAATCGTCCGGTCGATAAAAAAGGAACCCTTGCCTGAGTGGACATACACCAGCTCATGCCAATCGTGAAGGTGGTGCGGCAGTTCCAGCTGCGCCGTCTTGCGGTCGCGGTAATTGAATGAGAAAGGAAATTCCGGCTGCGCGTCAAATTGTTTGCGAATGGGATTCATAACGTTGCCCCTTGAGCTTATTGGGAACCATCAGCCGAACCTTCACCTTCCGTAAACGATTCATAACAGAAGAGGAGGGTCAGCAAATGGGTTCGTTGTCTTGAAGATATCAAAATCGGATATGATTGTGCAAGATTTCGTTCTTTTAGAACCGATCCATAGTTGTTATATTGAGAAAAGAACTTCGGTCTACAAGAATGGAGGGAATTGCAATGCGAATAGACGCTCACCAGCATTACTGGAGTATCGCCCGGGACGACTACGGCTGGATTACGCCGTCCATTCCTGTCCTGTACCGGGATTATCAGCCGTCGGATCTGCTTCCGCATCTGGCAGAACATCATCTCGACGGAACGATCCTCGTGCAAGCTGCGCCAACGTATGAAGAAACCGATTATATTCTTGAACTCGCGGCACACGATGATCGGGTTCTGGGCGTGATCGGATATATGGATCTCGCGGATGATGATCACAAGGACCATTTTGAGCGCTTCGCGCAGCATCCCAAATTCGTCGGCTTCCGCCTCATGATCCAGGATATGGAGGATGCAGATGCGATCCTGGAACCTTCATACGCAGCTTCGCTCAAACACTATGCGAGCCTTGGTGTTCCGGTCGATCTGCTCGTCCGGTCCGATCAATTGGATACGCTGGTCCGGCTGATCGAGCAAATTCCGAATCTGCATGCGGTGATCGACCATCTGGCGAAACCGCGCATCGCAGCAGGGGAAATGGAGCCTTGGGCCGGATCCATGAAAAGGCTGGCATCTTACCCAAACCTGTACTGCAAGCTGTCCGGCATGGTGACCGAGGCGGAACATGACGGCTGGAAGCCGGATCAGTTTACGCCTTATGTCCGTCATGTTCTGGACAGTTTTGGCGCAGACCGGGTGATGTTCGGCAGCGACTGGCCGGTATGCCTGATGGCTTCGAGCTACGACGGTGTCGTGGATGCTCTTATGAAGACGCTTCCACCTACTTGGGGGGCAGAGGAGAGTTTGAAATTGTTCGGGGGCAACGCCGCAGCATTTTACCGGCTGAAGAATGAGACAATATGACACGCATCGCTGCGGGAGAAATGACTGAATAGAAGGGTTGGGTGAAACCGGAATGAAATACCGTAAACTAGGAAAAACGGGTCTGGAAGTATCGGCGCTCAGTTTTGGCGCCTCCTCGTTAGGCTCCGTATTCCGCGATACGGATGAGCAGGAGAGCCTGCGAACCGTCCACGAGGCGATCGACAGCGGGATCAATTACATCGATGTCTCGCCTTATTACGGATTGACTAAAGCCGAAACGGTACTCGGCAAGGCGCTTAAGGACATTCCGCGCGACCGGTACCTGCTGTCAACCAAGGCCGGACGCTACGGGGAGCACGAATTCGATTTTTCCCATAACCGGATTCTTACGAGTCTGGATGAAAGCCTGAAGCGGCTGAACGTGGATGAAGTGGATATTCTGTTCCTCCATGATATCGAGTTCGTCCCGGCGCAAATCATCCTGGAGGAAGCCCTACCTGCGCTTGAAAAGCTCAAGCAGGCGGGCAAAATCCGGTTTGCGGGCATATGCGGACTGCCGCTAGCGCTGTTTGAAACGCTGCTGCCGCAAATCGATGTCGACGCGATCATTTCCTACTGCCATTATTCGCTGAATGACACCAGTCTGCTGGACTTACTGCCGCTTCTTGAGGAAAGGAATACGGGGCTCGTTAACGCCTCCCCTATCTCCATGGGACTGCTGAGCACCCGGGGAACGCCTGCCTGGCATCCGGCCGATCCGGAAATCAAGGAGGCCTGTTTGAAGGCGGCACAGTTCTGCGCGGACCAAGGGGAGGATATCGCGAAGCTCGCGGTACAGTTTTCCACGTCCAATGAGCGCATTCCCACCACGCTGGTGAGTACGGCCAATCCGGAAAATATCCGCAGGAATGCTTCCTGGGTGGAGGAGCCGGTGGATGAACGTCTGCTAAGCGAAGTGCTCGCCATTTTGGAGCCCGTGCATAACCGGACCTGGACCAGCGGAAGGCCAGAATATAACACGAAAATAGGGGAGGCGTGAGATGAAAGGCATCATATGTTCAGCCGTCGGCCGATTTGACATGGCGCTGGATCTGCCGGAACCCATGATGGAGCCGGGGCATGCGGTGGTTGAGATCAAGCGGGTCGGGATTTGCGGAACCGATCTGCACGCATTCCGCGGCAACCAGCCGTTTTTTACGTATCCGAGAATCCTAGGCCATGAGCTGGCAGGTATCATTAAGGAAATCGGCCCTAACCGTGATGGGCTTGAAGCCGGCGATCAGGTGAGCATCATCCCTTATTTGCACTGCGGGACATGCATTGCCTGCCGAAGCGGGAAGACGAACTGCTGTACGGATATGCAGGTCCTTGGCGTTCATACGGACGGCGGCATGCGTGAGCGGATTGCCGTTCCGGTGACCCACTTGATTCGCACGAACGGGTTGACGCTGGACCAGACCGCGGTCATTGAACCGCTGGCCATAGGTGCCCATGCCGTGCGAAGATCGGGGCTGACGGCCGGCGAGACGGCGCTCGTCATCGGGGGCGGGCCGATTGGGCTCGGGGTCATGGCCTTTGCAAAGGCCAGCGGTGCCCATGTGCTCGCGATGGATGTGAATGACGAACGCCTTGCTTTCTGCAAGCAATGGATTGAGGCGGATGCGCTGGTGAACGCATTGCAGAATCCCGATGAACAAATTGCGGCGGCCTGCGGCGGGGAGCTGCCTTCGGTGGTGTTTGACGCTACGGGAAACGCACAGTCGATGACTGACGCGTTCCGTTATACCGCCCATGGCGGAAGATTGGTCTATGTCGGATTGGTCAAAGCGGATATCCGGTTCCACGATCCGGAATTCCATAAACGGGAGCTGACGCTGCTGGCCAGCCGCAACGCAACGCGCGAAGACTTCATGCACGTGCTGCATACGATCCGGTCCGGCGGGATCGACGTCGCTCCATACGTCACGCACCGGACTGCATTTGACGATATGATTGAACAATTTAACCATTGGCTGGACCCGGCTGCCAAGGTCATCAAAGCGATGGTAGATATGTAGGTTCATAGCTGGATGAAGCACTAAAGAGAACGGCCGTCTTCAAAGACGGTCGTTTTTCTCAACTTAGCGGTGATTGGCAGGAACAAGCCGCACGCGGCTGACTCATTCGATATCCATGAAAGGTCAGGTGGTTCCATGAAACAGGTGTGGCTGAACATTTCGCCGGTATTTCGCAGATTCCTTATGTCGTATCTGATCGTGCTGATGATCCCGCTGATTGCGGGATATGTGTCTTACCGGACGTCGATCGATGTAGCGGAGCAAAGTTCCCTGAAGACCAGCATCATGACGCTGCAGCAGAGCAAGGATCTGATGGAGCGCAGGCTCGCAGAAGTACAGGGTTTTACCAAACAGCTCGCCATTAATCAGGATTTAGCCAGGCTCATGACTGCGCGTTCGGACGAGCAGAATTACGACGTATACGGTCTGTGGAAAATGATGCGGGACATCGCAAGCTACAGCCAGACCAACGACTTCCTTTCGAATTTTTACATCTACCTCCGCAACAGCCATCTGGTGCTTACGCCAAGCACGGTCTATTACCGGCCGGAGCTGTTTTACGAATCGAACCATTATGAAGGCATGACCTTTGAGACTTGGAAAAAGAACTTTCTCGAGAAGAGCAACCTCAGCATGGTCGTTCCCCAGCACGATTACGTGACAAAGACACATCAGCAAACGGTGGTTACCTTCGTGCAAGCCCTGCCCCTGAACAGCTTCGATACACCTCTCGCTTCCGTCGTGGTCCTGATCGATACGAAGAAAATGTCCACATACCTATCAGGGATAACCGATCAATATGGAGGTTGGGCATTCGTCAGGAACCATGATGGGGAAACCGTCCTGTCTGAGGGGATCACTGGCAGCGACATAGCCAAAATCCGAAATATTCCTTCAGGTAAACCCGGCGATATCAGCCGTGCGGTGGATGACATGCTGCTCATATCCATCCGGGATGAATTAAGCGGCTGGGTCTACACGGCCGGCGTCCCGAAATCTGCCCTCATGATCAATGCGAACCGAATCAAGAACATCACCGGAATACTTACCGCGATTTCATTAATTTCCGGACTTGTCATCGGACTTGTGCTGGCATACCGGAGCAGCGCTCCGATCAACAATCTGATAAATTCACTCAAGAAACAGCTTGGATTGGAACTCAGTACAGGTATCCAAGACTACGATTTTATCGCGGGAAACATCTCAAGCCTGATTGCGAGCAACAGACAGCTGGAACAAGAGCTCCACAACCAGGTGCCGTTGATCCGTGACGCTTTCATCAAACGGCTGTTGGTCGGAGAATTTTACAACGGAGAAGAACTGGCCGCTGCTTCCGCGCAAGCGGGTGTGAACATTAAGGGTGACGCAGGTTACGCCGGCCTGGCTAAAATCAACACCTATGGGGGTTCTGACAGCCGCGAATCGCTCGCAGAATCCAGTGTGGCCCGCCTTATTGTACGTCAGTCTCTCATGGAGGCTGAGCCCGATATGCTGGTAACGGATTGGGGGCAGGATAAGCTGGCCTTTTTGCTGCTGCGCACAAGCAAGCTGGCCCCGGATGAGGCTTTGGTGATACAAAGGCTGCAGGATCTAGCAGGCACGCTGTTCAGCCATTATCACATGCCCGTCCAGTTCGGAATGGGGAGGCCCTTCGAGGCGCTGGCGGATGTCGGGCGTTCGTTCGGTGAAGCGGCGGAGGCTCTGGACTATGCGGCATTCACCGATGAGGGAGGCGTCATTCGGTATGAGGATTCAAGCAGGGACGCGTCGCTATTCTATTATCCGATCGAAACGGAAACGCGACTGCTGAACACGATCAAATCTGGAGATGGCAAGGAAGCGATGCGGATCCTCGAACACATTGCCGTACGGAATTTTCAGGAGAGGGAGCTGTCCCGTGAAATGACAGAGCAGCTGATCGGCGAACTCAAGGGAACGCTGCTCAAGCTGCTGGATCAAAAGGCGGGAGATGATCCCGAGTTCACAGAGAATCTCCAGTGCCGGATCGCTCAAATCCAGCCGTTCGAAGGGACCGACAGGCTGCTCGGACAAATAGGCGAAATGATCGGCCTCTATTGTTCGATGATCGAGGAGAAAAAGAACGCCCTGCATCATCAGACGGTACGGCAGGTGAAGGATTATCTTGAGTCTGCGTACGGGGATGCGGACTTGACGCTGTACCACATCGCGAAGCAGGTTGGAAGGCCGGAAAAGTATGTCTCCACGGTATTCAAGGAAAGCGAGGGGGAGCCTTGGTTCGATTACCTGGAACGGCTGCGCATCGATAAAGCGTCCGAGCTGCTGCTGAACCGGGCTTTGAAAATCGACGATATTGCCGAAAGGGTCGGCTATAACAGCGCACATTCATTCCGGCGGGCATTCAAGCGGGCCCGGGGGATCTCCCCGAGCATGTTCCGGGAGGCTGCCGAATTAGGGGACTCGCATTGATTCAGTACTGATAGAATGCGCTTTCATCGCAAAATGTACGCTTGATCGCGGATTGTACGGTCGGGTTGTGGATGCATCCGCCGCAATTGTACCTTTACGGTCGTGGAGCGGAGATTTTACCATGAATTCTGTAAGCGCTACCATTACAAACGGCTCCGGAGTCGTAACGTGAAGGGGGAATATGCTTGTGAAGGCTGTATCGGTTCAGCCGCAGACGGGAACCCGGGAGAGGAGCACTTCCAAAAATTATTGGAAGGAAGCCAAGAAAAGTCTGAGGAAGCACTGGCAGCTGTATTTACTGGTGATACCGCCGGTGCTGTTCTTTATTCTTTTCAAATACCTCCCGATGGCGAACGCGGTGCTTGCATTCAAGAACTATCAGGTGACCAAGGGAATATGGGGAAGCCCATGGGTGGGGACGAAGTACTTCGACATGCTGTTTAACAACCCGCAATTCTGGATGCTGATCAAAAACACGTTGTTTCTGTCTCTGTATCAGCTGGCAGCCACTTTTCCGATCCCGATCATTCTGGCCCTGCTGCTCAATGAGGTGCGAAGCCTCCGTTTCAAAAAAGCGGTTCAGCTGATTACGTATGCGCCGTTTTTTATTTCGACCGTCGTCATGGTCTCCATTATTATGATCTTTCTGGCTCCGCGGCTCGGACTGCTGAACGTGATTCTAAATGCAATGGGCATGGAATCCACGAATTTTCTCGGCGACCCGACCAAGTTCAGATCCGTTTACGTATGGTCGGAAGTGTGGCAAACCACCGGATACTCTTGTGTCATTTATTTGGCGGCATTGGCTGGCGTGGACCCGTCGCTCTATGAAGCGGCCAAAGTAGACGGGGCTTCCAGGCTGCAAAAAATCATCCATGTGGATATTCCGGGCATTCTGCCGGCCGCCGTCATCATCCTGATCCTAAGCGTCGGCAATATCATGTCGCTGGGCTTTGAGAAAGTATATCTCATGCAGAACCCGTTAAACCTGCAATCTTCAGAGATCATATCCACGTATGTCTACAAAATCGGCTTGCTGAACGCCAATTACAGTTTTGCCACAGCCGTGGGCTTGTTCAATTCGGTGATCAACCTGATTCTGCTCGTGGCGGTCAATGCCGTCTCGCGGCGGATATCCGAGAACAGCCTATGGTAATTCCAATGAACAAGGAGGGGAGGCCATGGCTGCTGTACAGACGACCGCTTCCATATCGACAAGGGGGAAAATTCGCGAATCCGCGGGGGACCGCATTTTCCTCGGTATCACCTACGTCCTGCTCAGCTTGATCCTTGTTGCCGTACTTTACCCGCTCATTTATATCGTCAGCTCATCGATCAGCAGTCCGCAGGCCGTCGCATCCGGCAAAGTCTGGCTGTGGCCGGTTGATATCTCATTTGCCGGATATAAAACGGTCTTCAGCAACGACCAGATTCTGGTCGGCTACGGAAACTCGCTGTTCTATACCTGCTGCGGGACCTTGATCAGCGTCATCCTGACGGTGGCGATCGCTTATCCGTTATCGAAAAAGACGTTTTTTGGGCGCAATGTGCTCATGATGTTCATCACGTTCACTTTTCTGTTTTCCGGGGGCCTGATTCCAACGTATCTCGTCGTCAAAGGCCTGCATCTGATCGATACAAGGTGGGCGCTGCTGCTGCCGAATGCGATCTTTGTATTTCAGGTCATTATTGCCCGCACCTTTTTTAAAGCGTCCATTCCGGAAGAGCTGAACGATGCCGCCGAAATCGACGGCTGCAGCGACATTCGCTTTTTGCTCAGCGTCGTCATTCCGTTGTCCAAGCCGATCCTGGCCGTGTTGACGCTGGTGTATGCGGTCGCGCAGTGGAACGCCTTTTTCGACGCGCTGATCTATCTGAAGTCGCAGCATTTGTATCCGCTCCAGCTAACGCTGCGCAGCATTCTGATTCAAAATTTCTCCGGCGGCAATATGGACGCAAGCGAGCAGGTCAAGCGGCAGGAGCTTGCCTATTTGATGAAATATTCTCTCATCGTGGTCGCAAGCCTGCCTGTGCTGATCCTGTATCCCTTTATCCAACGGTATTTCGTTCAAGGGATGCTGATCGGATCGATTAAGGGCTAAACCGCATAACAGTGGATGAATTAGCAGGGGAGCTTTTCAATTTTTGAGGAAAAGGGGCGTGTCGTGTTCATGAAGAAACGTGTTTACCGAGGCTGGTTCAGCTTGATTGCACTGGTGCTTGTCCTTGCAGGCTGTTCCGGGGGGGCATCACCGAATGATTCAGGAGCGGAGGGCGGATCTGCGGGTACAGGCGGGGACAGCGGAACCGTTCCGATCAGCGTGTTCGTCAATACTGACGGCAACATCGACTATAAAACAAACCAGTTCACCAAAGTGCTGGAGAAAAAAGCAAACGTCAAGCTGCAGTTTACCGAGGTACCATATGACGGCGCAGCGGAGAAACGCCAAATTTCCCTCGCCAGCGGCGACTACCCGGATTTGTACATGCTGATCCCGTGGGTCGACAAGTTCTCCCAATCGGATCTGGTGAAGTTCGGGCAGCAGGGCGTGATTCTTCCCCTGAACGATTTAATCGATCAATACGCCCCCAATATCAAGAAGGCGCTGGACGACCATCCGGACTATAAAGCGATGTCCATCGCTCCGGACGGCAACATCTACGGGTTGACCATGCTGAACGAGTGTTTTCACTGCTCTTACCCCAACAAAATGTGGGTTAACACCAGCTGGCTGAAGAAGCTCAATTTGGAGATCCCTAAAACGACGGAAGATTTCAAGAAGATGCTGGAAGCCTTCAAGACCAAGGATCCAAACGGCAACGGCAAAGCCGACGAGGTTCCTCTGAGCGGTTCCATCGAAAATTTTGGCGTGCACATTCTACCTTTTCTAATGAACGGCTTTATCTATGATGACGATAAATACTATCTGACGGTGAATGGCGATAAGGTGGACATCGCGGCCAATAAGCCGGAATGGAAGGAAGGACTTGCCTATGCCAGGTCGCTGTATGCCGAAGGCTTGATTGACCCGGGGGCATTCACACAGAACGCCGACGCGTTCAAGCTGATCGGCAACAATACCGCAACCGAGCTTCTGGGTGCGGGAGCATCAATGCATCCGGCGATATTCACGGATACCGGGGAGGGCAACAAGTACAGCTCCCATTACGATGCCATTCCTCCGCTGCAGGGACCCCATGCCGCATATGCCACGTTCAATTACCCGGTCGAGCCGGGAGCTACCTTCGTCTTGACCAACAAGGCAAGCAAAGAAGTCCAAATCGCTGCTATCAAAATGCTGGACTACATTTATACCGAAGAGGGACAGCTGCTGGGCAACTATGGCGAGGAGGGCAAGGATTGGGTGAAGCCGAAAGAAGGAGACGTGCCATTGAACGAAAAGGCGAGACCGATTTTCAAAACACTGGAGCAGCCGGCGGGCTCCGAGCCGCGAAACAGTGCGTGGGGAGCCACCGCCCAATACGACCATACCCGGGAGTTCCGCGATGGCTGGATTCAGGAAACCGATATTTATAAAAATTCGGGTTATGAGCGCAGATTGCAGGAAGCGACCTACCTGTACGAGAATAAACAACCTAAGGAGGTCTATCCCAATTGGTCGGTCTGGATCGATCCAGCGGCTGCCGACGAGCAAAGCATGCTTCAGCAAAATATAAAGGACTACGTGGATCAAAATGCCCTGCAGTTTGTGACCGGCGCCAAGAACCTGGACAAAGACTGGGATGCTTACGTCAAAGGGCTGGACGCATTAAATTTGAAGCGGTATTTGGAAATCATGCAGCAGGCGTATGACACGACCAAAAAAGCAGAATAATACGAACCTTTTTATCGAACCGGAGGGGAAGCATGAAACTTCAATATGACAAACCTGCTACAGTATGGACGGAAGCGCTTCCGATCGGCAACGGCCGGATTGGCGCCATGGTGTTCGGAGGCGTGGCCGAAGAGCGGATCCAGCTGAACGAAGACACGCTGTGGTCGGGATATCCGCGGGATACGAATAATCCGGAGGCTTTGGAGGTATTGCCCCGGGTGCGCGAGCTGATCCGCAGCGGGCAATACGAGGAAGCCGACCGCGCGGCGAAAGGGATGATGGGGGCCTACAGCCAGTCCTATCTTCCGTTCGGTGATCTGCATATCGAGTTGGAGCAGGATCGAGAAGCTACATTCACCGGCTACAAAAGAGAGCTGGATCTCGCTGATGGTATTACTCGTGTTGAATACACGGTTCGCGGCGTGGTATATACCAGGGAGATGTTTGTATCCCATCCGGACCAGGTGCTGGTCGTCCGCTTGACTTCCAGTGAGGCAGGGAAGCTGAATTTTCGGGCAGCGCTCAGCAGCCCGCTGCGCAGTGTGACGGAGGCGGAGAGCGACGCCCTGGTCCTCCGAGGGACCGCACCGGAACAAGTGTGGCCCAATTACTACCGCAGCGATGATCCCATTATCTATGGTGATCCGGATACGACGGAAGCGGTGCGTTTTGAAGGACGCCTGGCAGCTGTAACGGAGGGCGGCAGCGCAGCGGTCAGCGAATCCGGCATCCGCGTTCAAGGCGCAACGGCGGTAACCCTTTATTTCAGCGCCGCAACGAGCTTTAGCGGTTTCAACAAACTGCCCGGAAGCCAAGGCAAAGATGAGAAACGGGCCGCCAAGGACGATTTGGACAGAGCTATTCAAGGCAATTATGAGGGTCAGCGCCAGACGCATATTGCCGATCACCGCTCGTTGTTCGACCGCGTCCAGTTGTCGCTTGGGGCAAGCAAGGCAGGAGAAGAACTATCGACAGAGGACCGGATTGTCCGCTATGGAGCCGGTGACCCGGGGCTGGTGGAATTACTGTTCCATTATGGCCGATACCTGATGATCGCAAGTTCGAGGCCCGGAACCCAGCCGGCGAATCTGCAGGGAATATGGAACCAGGAGATGCGCCCCCCGTGGAGCAGCAACTGGACGCTGAATATCAATGCAGAAATGAATTACTGGCCGGCCGAAACGGCGAATCTGTCCGAGCTGCATGAGCCGCTGCTTCGCTTTATCGGCGACTTGGCCCGGAACGGCGGGACAACGGCCCGGACTCACTATGGCGCCCGCGGCTGGACCGCCCACCACAACTCGGACATTTGGGCGATGTCCAATCCCGTAGGCGATTACGGGCATGGCGATCCGGTATGGTGCATGTGGCCGATGGGCGGTGTCTGGCTGTGCCAGCACTTGTGGGAGCATTTTGCATTCAGCCGTGACGAGAAGTATTTGCGGGAACATGCCTACCCGGTGATGAAGGAAGCGGCTCTGTTCTGCCTGGATTGGCTGCATGACGACGGCAGCGGTCGGCTTATCACTTCGCCGTCAACGTCGCCGGAGCATAAATTCAGAACACCGGCGGGCGGTCTGGCTGCGGTCAGCGAAGCATCGACGATGGATCTGATGCTGGTCTGGGACCTGCTCACGAACTTAATTGAAGCGTCCGAGACGCTGGAGGAAGACGAAGTGCTGCGGCAGGAGTGGCTGGAGGCCAGGGAGCGTCTCCTGCCGCTGCAGGTCGGAAAGTACGGACAGCTTCAGGAATGGTCCAAGGATTTCGAAGACGAGGATGTCCACCACCGTCACGCGTCTCACATGTTCGGCGTGTATCCGGGCCGGCAGCTCACCAAGCGGCAGTCGCCGGTTTTCTTCGAGGCCGCCCGGCGTTCCCTGGAACGGCGGGGCGATGACGGAACAGGCTGGAGTCTCGGCTGGAAGGTCGCCCTATGGGCCCGGTTCGGCGAAGGCGACCGTTCGCTTGCTTTGCTCTCCAACCTGCTGCGCCTCGTCCGCGAAGATGAACCGGATAATTATCACCATGGCGGGGTGTATGCGAATTTGTTCGACGCCCATCCGCCGTTCCAAATTGACGGCAATTTTGCGGCGACGGCCGGCATTGCCGAAATGCTGCTTCAGTCGCATCAGGGATATTTGGAATTCCTTCCGGCTCTGCCTGCTTCATGGCCGAACGGATTTGTGAAGGGCCTTCGCGCGCGCGGAGGGTTTGAGGTCAGCCTGGATTGGAAAGATGGAAGGCTTGCGGAAGCTGAGATTGTCTCCCATGCCGGAGCAACCCTGTCCATCTATTCGCTGAATCCGCTGACGATTTCGGCGGATTCAGGTGAGATTCCTGTTCAACAGATTGAAGAGAACTTGTACTCATTCCCTACGACTGCGGGTATGACGTACCGTTTAGTGCTTGAGCCATCCGTTCAACAAGGAAGGCTCTGATTGTTGAAGCTCTGCCGAAGGTTCGGCAGGGCTTTTTCATTTGGAAATGGAGCTGGTCAAGCGAGGGATGCCTTCGTTTGAATGCCAAAGATCCAGTCTGCTTCATTCCCTGCGCCGAAAACCGGCGCGGTAGCTGCGGGCAGACATCCGCGTGACCGACTTGAATACTTTTTCAAAATGCGAAAAGTTCTCGAACCCCACATCCTCCGACACCCGAATGATGCGTTCGTCTGTTTCGCGCAGCAGACGCTGGGCCTCCTTGATCCGGGTAATGCCGATATATTCGATCAGGCCAAACCCGGTATACTTCTTGAACGACCGGCTCAGATGGCTGGGGCTCAAGTAGAACTGTTCACTCAGGCCGCTCAGGGTCAGGGGCTCCCGGTAATGCACCGAGATGTAGCTGGCGATGGCGTTCATGCGAGCTGCTGCGGGAGAGACCGTATCTTCGGGCGCCCCCTGCTTGTACGCTGCGGACTGCCTGGCCGCAAACAACAATGCCTGTCCCGCAGCATGCCGGACGGCCATCCGGTAACCGGGCGCCTCGTCCTGGATTTCCCGGAGCATTTCATAGAGCAACTGCTCGATCCGAAGCTTGTCCTGATCCGGTAAATGCACCACGCGGTGGGGACCGTGAAACGGAGCAAGCAGCAACTCGGCCTCATCCGGGCGGAGGGGCTCGAAAAACGATTCGTTGACATAAATGACGATGCGTTCATGGTTCGGCACACCGGTGTCCGAGGTTTTATGCACTTCATTACCCGGGATGAACACCAAATCTCCGGATCGGACCCGATACACCCGGTCTTTAATAAAGTAAAAGCGTTCGCCGCCAAACAAATAATACAGCTCGTAATGTTTGTGCATATGATCCTCCGACATGGAGAAGTGTCCTTTGCGGCGGTTATATTCTACAGAAAACGGATCGGACGCGTTTCCGTACCGCAGCTCCTGGTGTAAAGGCATAATCGTTCCTCCAGATGCGCAATAAATGCGGGATTTTCATCATTCTAGCATAAAATGCGGGGACAATAAGCGAATTTTGCAGTAATCTGCAAATAAACAGATTCATAGAAGGTGAGGGAATGATATGGCCAAAAAAACATATGTGCAGGTCGGAGCAGGCGGGAGAGCGGAATTCTTTTATGGTGCGATTGCCCAGCGTTTCCGGGAGTCGGCGGAGCTGCTCGCTTTTTGCGACGTGAACCAGACTCGCATGGATTATGCCAACAAGCTGCTGACGGAGAAGTACGAATATCACGCGGTACGAACGTATAAAACCGAAGCCTTTGACGAGATGATCCGGACCGAGAAGCCGGACTTCGTCATCGTAACCAGCGTGGACCGAACGCATCACCGTTATATTATCCGGGCGATGGAGCTCGGCTGCGACGTGATCACGGAAAAGCCGATGACGGTCGACGCGGCCAAATGCCAGGACATTCTCGACGCGGTGGAGAGAACGGGACGTAACGTTCGGGTCACCTTCAACTACCGTTATGCGCCTCATCATACGAAAGCCCGAGAGCTGATTGCAGACGGAACCATCGGGGATGTGACGTCGGTTCACTTCGAGTGGCTGCTAAATACGCAGCATGGCGCGGATTACTTCCGCAGATGGCACCGGGACAAGCGCAACAGCGGCGGACTGCTTGTACATAAGTCGACCCACCACTTCGACCTGGTTAATTTCTGGATCGGATCTGAGCCCGAAACCGTCTATGCGATGGGAAACCTGCTGTTTTACGGACGAGAAAATGCCGAGAAGCGCGGAATCACCAAGTTTTATGATCGGGCCACAGGCCATCCGAACGCTAAGGACGATCCGTTTGCGCTGTCGCTCGACAGCAACGCGCATCTGAAAGCAATGTACCTCGACGCGGAGTGGGAGGACGGCTATCGCCGGGATCAAAGCGTATTCGGCGACGGGATTTCGATCGAGGATACGATGAGCGTTATGGTCCGGTACAAAAATAAAGCACAGCTGACCTATTCGCTGAATGCTTACATGCCGTGGGAGGGATACCGGATCGCCTTCAACGGCACCAAGGGCCGGATCGAAATGACGGTAATCGAGCAATCCTATGTCAATTCCGGCGGAGACAAAGCGCTGGAAGGAGCGGTCAAGGGGGTCAATATCCTGGTATTCCCCATGTTCGGCGAGCCTTACAAGGCGGACTTCGAGGAAGGGGCCGGCGGGCACGGCGGCGGCGATCCTGTGCTGCTGAACGACATTTTCGGCGTGCCTGTGGAAGATAAATTTCACCGGGCAGCAAACCATATTGACGGCGCGCGTTCGATCCTGACGGGCATTGCCGCCAATCAGTCGATCTCCACCGGACTTCCGGTGAAAGTCGACGATCTGGTAAGGTTTTACGGGGCAAAGTAATATGCTCCACGGACAAGGGGGGAGGCCACCTGAGCGGCAGCTAGGGTGGCTTTTGGCTTCCCGATGCGGTAAGAGTTACAAAGACACTGACCGGTATAGATCAGTGTCTTTGTCATTTTCGCCGATGGTCCGGGGACATACTGCTGCCGGAAATGGAGTGCAATAGGTGGCTTCCCTAACGGTTTGATGCCGTGGTCACAGAAACGGGGCATGGACCCTAGGATCATACGGAGCGCAACCATGCGGATTGGAACCGAGCAGATGTATTATTTATGTGCTAATAGCGACCTCCCACCGGGACACGTGGAGTTGTATTGGATTGCAAACAAAATCGGACTCCTCATTCTATCGAGTCCAATCTTCAGATATCCAATAAAAGATAAATGTGTAACATTAAAGAAAGACTCCGCCAGTCATGCTGGCAGAGTCTTTATGAATGAACCGATTGAACGCGTTTGACGGTCCAAAAGGGGACGATGACAGGCTTACGGTCATTAGAAACGATAACGAATGTCCGGGGGTCGTCGGTTCTATGGCAAACTCCGGTATAGAACTCTCCGCTCACCAGATGAATCGTAATTTCTGTATTCGTTTCCGCTGCAGAAAGAATCATTTCCTTGTTCAAATTGGAATGGTCACCCCCATACACAATCGTTAATCAACTATAATTAAACAGAATTCCAGAAATTAATCAAGATTTTTGTCGAATTATTAGAAAATCTTTTAACAATGTACATTTAACGGAGCCAGACCGCATTAACAGGTATTTTTCTGGCGAATTTTGCGATCAGAGGCAGCCAAGTCCCGGATATATTTTAAAAAAAGAGCCGACTACTTCCTGTAAAGGGAGCAGCAGCTCATAAGAAATTACTTCACTTCGGCAATCTTGTTGAACAAATCGCGGAATACGGCATCCCGGTTCACATGGTAAATATAACGGATCTGATGCCGCGTAGGGTCATTTACCCAACGGAAATCTTCGGAAATTCGCGGGCTGGGAATCAAAATGCTGGGGCAGGCTTCCGGAACAGCCAGCCAGGCGATGACAGAGATGTCCCAAATGACGCGGGAATACGCGTAATGATCCGGCGAACAATTCAGGTACGTGTCGTAGAGATATTGTCCCACTTCACCCTTATGCTTCATATGGGTTTCCAGTTCCGAGAGGGTCGTCAGGAGATGAGATGCCGTTCCCATGCACGGCACGAGAATAAGAGGGACACCGCAGCCGAGCAGCAGTCTTGAGCCATGCAGATCCTGTGCGAGGTTGAACTCGCGCGTATCCGGCCAATGCAGCGAATGGCCGCCCAGCCATACAACAACGATCCGGTTGATAATCTCCGGTTCCAGCAGAATGGCCGAGGCCACATTTGTGATGGCTCCGATCGCAACGACGTACAGCGGATCGTCCGGTGCAGAGGCCAGAGCCCGTTGGACCAGATCCCGTGCCGCATCGCTGTCCACAGGCACATCAGCGCCGGGAAGATAGCTCCCTGATCCCCGGTGCACGGGGATATCCTCCCGCTGGGCAAGCTGACGGATTTTCAAGATCTCCTGGTAGCTTTTTTCCATGCCGTCCAATGGGCTTTCCGACAGTTCGTTGTAAAAAGGTGCGGCATACAAGGCCTCAACAGTAATGCTGGTGCTTGATTTCATGGCATAGATGACAGCGAACTGATCATCGATTTCGTTAAAGGTGTCCGTATCCAAAACGATTCTTACCGGTCTTCCGGGATGCTGCAGCCGCCTGATTCGCTCATCGTCTGTGATCTGAGGAAATGTGGTCACGCTTTACGTCCTCCTATTCTCCACTGCATGATTTGGACTTCCAGCTTTAACCTCAATATATCACAGAAACGGTGGGGCAAGCCGGTTAAATGCAGCTAAATTTTCAGCTCTTTAGGTGACGGATCATCCCCGGAACTTACAAGTGTGTAAGATAGGTGTAAGTGAAATCAATAGGTGGCAAGCTGGTTCACATGTATACTTTGAATAAATAAGGAAAGGGAAAGTGAAGGTGAACCGTAATGGAAGACAAACAAGAAAACCATCTATTGAATATCGCACTTTACGTCATGCTGTTTATCATTCTGATTTCCTGCTTCGGGCGGCTGATCGATCACTCGGTCTACTTCGCAGAGAATGCTCTAAGTATGCTGGTACGAATCATGGAACGTATTTTATCCTTTTGAGTCCTAGAGCTTGAATCATTGGAATCAATAATCTACAGCTGCGATCCGTCGCAGCTTTTTTGTGCAGATCATTTTAAGGTGGAATAGGGATTGGGGAAATAGAGACCGGGGTCAGCAGGGCAGTACACCTCCGTTAAAAAAGGGTAAGCCTAATGGCTTACCCTTTTTGCAGAGGATTCGAGTTATACCCGGAACTTGCTGATGATTTGCGACAGGTTGCGTGCCATCGTCAGAAGCTGCTCGGAAGAGCTCGCGATTTCTTCCATCGATGCGAGCTGCTCCTCGGAAGAAGCCGCAACGCGCTGTGTTTGCATGGCAGAGGAGGTGGTGATGCGCTCCAGCTCTTCCAGCGAAGCCGCAATTTCCTCGCTGCCCGCGGACATCTGCTCCGAGGCAGCAGATACTTCCTGAACCTGGGCGGAGACTTCGCGGATGGCCTGCACGATGGCGCGGAAACTGTCGCCGGCCTGCAGCGCGATCTGCGTGCCCATGCGGGCCTCGTCGGAAGAACGCTGGAGGGAAGCTACCGCCTCATTCGTCCGGTCTCCGATGCCTTCGAGGATTTCTTTCACCTGTTCGGAGGAATTTTTCGACTGCTCTGCCAGCTTGCGGATTTGCTGGGCGACCACGGCAAATCCGCGGCCGTGCTCGCCAGCCCGGGCCGCTTCAATGGAAGCGTTAAGGGCCAGCAGGTTCGTCTGGTTGGCTACATCCGCAATGAGGGCCAGAATTCCCCCGATTTGCCGGCTCAGTTCTTCCAGCTCCCGCATGGTTCCAACGGAATCGGACAAATTGTTCTCGATCGTCTGCATCTGCTCCACTGATTTCATCATGACGGATTCGCCTTCAACTGCGCGCTCGGTCGTATGCGCAGCAAGATCCGAGACAACGCTGGAGGACTCGGCGATACGCTGGATGCCCACGGCCATTTCGGACATAGCCCGCTGGCTTTCCGTCGAGCTATGAAGCTGCGTCTCCGAATCGGCGGCGACCTGGCTGATCGCTTCGGTAATTTCGTTAGTGGCCTGTGCCGTCTGCTGGGCACTTTCCTGCATCAGTTTGGCTTCATCGGTCACTTCGAGGGAAGTATGCTGAACATTGCCAGCCAGCTCCCGCAAACTCGAAACCATACTATTAAACGCATCTGCCGCTTGGCCGATCTCGTTTCTGCTCTTGACCGGGACACTGACGGTCAAATCGCCTTCGGCGGCCATTTGGGACACTTCCGCCAGTCGGCGAAGGGGTTTAAGGGCATATCGGACAGCTACCGATACGATAATGATGGCTGCGACGAGGAACACGGCTCCACCTGCCAGGCTTGTCCATAGGATTTCGGAGAGCCGATTCTGAATTCCATCATAGTCGAAATCGATGCCGAAGACCGAGACGATGTTCCCTTGTTCATCTGTCACGGCTGAAAGATAGGTCACCCAGGTCCCCAACTCATCGTCGTAAGGCACGGTTACGGCAGAGCCTTCTTTTAGCGTCTGATCAAAAGCATGCTCAAAATAAGCAGGCATCACGTATTCCGTTCCCGGCTGCAGCATCTGATCATCGGGGCCTTGCAAATTGATAACGGCTCTGTTACCGTTGCGTTCCATTTTTTCCGTGGCCAGAATATAGGCGTTGCCAATGCCTTGGTCTTTGCTAACCATCGCCTTCAGCTGACGGCGGATGACCTGAAAAGGCTCCGTATCCGTCGGCCCATGATTGGCCACCGCCTGGGTAATCTGCTTCACTTGGCTTATATTGGTATCCAGCTGGGACTCGAGGACGCTTCCGAGCCCCATAAATCGTTCCTGGAACAGACTTTTCTGCTCATTATAGGAGATCCACGTTTGAGCGCTGATGACGACGACGAACAGAACGGCCAGCAGCAGCGTGCTCAGCGCCATTAAACTCCGGAATCTGAATAACTTCTTTGACTTCACGTATGTGCACCCTCTCGGATTGGAATAACCAATATATCGGTACTGTGCACTCGTTTATTTAGCAGAGAAACCAGCGAAAACGGAGGTAATATATTCCACCCGAGAAACAGTTCAAAGTCCGCATTACTGAACTTGTCAGGACTTCGAAACGGCTGAAGGAGGATAACCTTTGATCGACTTAAATACGTTGCTGAAATACGATATATCATGGAATCCGCAGCGGTCCGCAACCTGGGTCACCGTGAAGCCCCCGGTGGACAAGAGCATTTCCGCTTGATTAATCCGGATCTGGTTCACATATTCCTTGAAGGAATATCCCGTGACTTGTTTGAACAATTTGCCGAAATAAACGGGGTTCAGGTTGACGATATCCGCCATCCCGGTTAAATGCAAATCCTCCGGATAATGGTCGATAATATATTCGAGCACCTTGTTGACGCGTGGATCAACAGGGTGATGTCCGGCGCTGCGGTAGGTATTGGTGATGAGGACATGATGGACGATAAGCATAAACAGCGCTCTTGCATGCATGATATAGCCCGGATGCTTGCGCATCCATACCTGGGTGAACTGCTTGATGTAACCCAGAATTTCGCTCGTGATGAGATTTTTCGTAACGGTCTGAAGTGGAAGCGCTTCCGATCTGCCAGGCGCAAGCCATTTGAAGTTGAATGCGTAAGAGTGCATGGGACAGTCTGCAAACGTGTAAGCTTCGCGAACGCTGCCCACGGGTATGTAAATCACATCCCCGGCTTCCACCGTATATTTAACGCCATTAATAAAATAATTGGATTTTCCTTCGACAACAAACGTCAAATCCTGAAAATTGATCGTCTGGCGAATAATTTCCCATTGTGGGAAACAGCGCCTGTCAACGAAGAAAACAACGTCTGGAACGAGATTTTGCAGCCTTTTCAAATCCATGCGGAATCCCCCTTGTTCCGTTTTATCCATATCCGGACGGCATGATGAAATCTATACTTAATAATTTAATAATTACAAATAATATTTAGTTGCTCTATGGATTCTAAAAATGGTTTACTTTTATAATAAGCATAGTTGTAATGAAGAAATTCAGTCATCATTAATTATTGCAAGCCGGATCACAGGCTTATGGATGTGAAAATTCCTGTTTACTTGTTACAAATTTTATTATAGTTTAGTGGAGCATACTTGAGTACCATATCATGAATGGTGCGTTCGATTCAAACCGTTTTTGTAAGCGATTACCGAAATATTCAGCTCTCTGGCTTGCTGCGGTCGCTTGCCGGAATTGTCATGTTCAGAAAACGTTTTTGGTGAGACAGCGTCAATAAATTTTTTATGGATAAGGGGTTCGCATGACAAAGGATACGATGCTACAGGAACTATTAAATTTGGAAGCCCATTTGAAAGAAATCACCCATGGCCTTCGGCAGATGGACAGCACGTGGAGTGACCATTTTGACCCGGCTGATCCGGACGATATGTATCTGTGTTCGACATTCGCCAAAGTGGAAGACAAGCTATCCGCCGTCCGCCGCCTGATTCAAGGCATTGGGGCACAAGTGATTGCCCAAGGCACGCTGATAAAAAACGCTGATGGACAGTATGCCATCGGAAACACAGGTATCATGTTAACTGCGGGTTCTGCCGTCGAGGTCTTGTTCCGCAGTTCGGAGCAGGATGCCGAATGGATTGAAAGCGGTATCGAATTGTGCGGTGAGGAGTATGCATTAACGGGTTTTCCCAGACTTGATTTAGAGGGTCTAACGGTAAGGGTCAAGCAGTATCCCTCCGAATAGAGAGCGGTGCGGTGTATAACACGCCCACGTTTGTCACGTGAAGATCGGATGTGCTAGAATGGCAGCAGCTTTAAGCACTGGGAATGAGGGGGCAGCGTGAGTGGAAGTTATGTTAACTCAAGTAAACACCGAAGAGGAGATTGCAGCACTGGCTGATCTAGCCTATGGGATTTGGCACGAGTACTTTATCAGCATCATCACACGGGATCAAATCAACTACATGGTCGACAAATTTCAATCGGTTCCCGCGATAACCGACCAAATCCAACATCAAGGATACGAGTATTATTTTATCAATGTTGACGGGTCCCATGTTGGGTATATCGGCGTCAAGCAGGAAGAGGGCAAGCTGTTCCTGAGCAAATTGTACATTGCCAAGGAGTACAGGGGGCATGGGTACGCAAGCCGGGCTATGGAGTTTCTGACAACTCTGTGCAAAGATCGGAACTTAAGCGCCATTTGGCTTACCGTGAACCGACATAACGACTCGACGATTGCGGTCTATGAGAAAAAAGGGTTTAGAACCGTGCGCACGCAAGTGGCCGATATCGGAAACGGTTTTGTCATGGACGATTATGTGATGGAAAAGCCGATCGTGTAAAACAAATGAAAGCACCCTGCGGGTGCTTTTTTGCTGTTCACAGCATCTTGATATACCAGGCGTCACAGGCAAAATGCTCGGTCGCACTCAGCGGCTTGTCCATCGGAACAAACCCGTGTTTGAGATAAAATTTGTTGGCCGCCGTCATGTTGTGGAATGTTTCCAGGTAGCACTGCTCGTAATGCTCTTTAGCAAAATCGAGCGCAACCCGCAGCAGCTCCGCCGCGATCCCCGTTCCCCTGGCTTCTTGATAGGCGTACATTTTCTGCAGCTCGCAAATGTGCGGGAAACCTGGCACCGGTCCAATGCCGCATCCGGCGGCAATACGGCCCTCATTTTCGGCCACCCAATATTTTGATCCTTCAGGGCGATATACGTGATAAAAGTTACCTAAATCGGGATCGGCCCAGGCGGTTCCGGGCTTGTTCGCACCAAACTCAATCAAGCATGTCCGGATTAGCTGCTCGACCGGCTTATTGTCTTTTTCCTCGATTTCTCTGATGATCATGATGACAAACCTCCAATACTGAAAAAACCAATCTACCGTACTATCATACGACCTAACTGGAGATTCTGTATACCCCGCTAAAAAGAGTGGATCAGAATTTTGAATTAGCAATCGAATTTATTAATCCCTACTTGTTGAATCGGATTTAGAATGATAAAGTGCTGTCATATATCCAAGTAAACGGGTAGGAAAATATTGTTTCTTGTCGGCATCATTTGATTTCTAAAGGGAGGCAGAGCATATGGCGGAGACTTTGCTAAACATCACGGCGCTGAGTAAAAGCTTTGATACAGCCAAAGGACGTGTTGAAGCACTGCACAAAGTGGATTTGAACATCCGGGAAGGAGAGTTCATTACGGTCATCGGTCCGAGCGGCTGCGGGAAAAGCACGCTGCTGCGCATCATCGCGGGGCTGGACGGACAGTATTCCGGCACCATTACACTAGCCGGCCAGAACATTACGGGACCGGGAATCGACAAAGGTTTTATTTTTCAGGAGCATCGTCTATTTCCTTGGCTGACGGTGGAGAAAAATATTGCTGCGGATTTGTCACTGCGTAATCCCGAGGTTAGGCGCAAGGTCGATGAACTCATCGAACTGGTCAAACTTGGGGGCTTTGAAAAAGCCTATCCCAAGGAGCTGTCCGGGGGAATGGCCCAACGGGTGGCGATCGCAAGGGCGCTGCTGCGCAATCCCCGGGTACTGCTGCTGGATGAACCATTTGGTGCACTGGATGCCTTCACCAGAGCGCATATGCAGGATGTGCTGCTGGATATTTGGCGCAGAAATCAGACGACGATGATTTTTGTCACCCATGACATTGATGAAGCCGTATTTCTGGCCAACCGGGTCGTCATTCTCAAGCCGCGGCCGGGTCAAATCAAAAGCATCGTGCCGATCGATCTTCCCTATCCCCGGAAGAAAACGACGTCATCCTTTCAAGAGCTTCGGCTCCGCGTACTTAAGCTGCTGGATTCCTTGGATGAGTTAGAGCTTACGGATGGGGCCGGTATATAAAATTGTTGTACTCATGTCAGAAAGGCAGGTGATTGTATGAGTCACGAAATTTCAGCAGCAGGACCATCCCTGAGAGCGGGCTTCGGAAGGTGGAAGCTTCTCGGACTGGGACTGATTCTGCCGGGAGCCGTCCTTGTTTTGTGGCAGATCTTCGGACAGCTCGGGTATATATCCGATTTGCTGTTTCCGACACCTCTCGTCATTCTGAAAGCCTTTATCGGCCTCGCCCAGTCCGGTGATTTATGGGACCATTTCCGGATCAGCGCCGTGCGGGCACTTGCAGGATTTGCGCTCGGGGGGAGCTTGGGACTCTTGTTCGGAATACTGGTCGGTCTGTTTGCGAAAGTCGAAAAGATGCTTGATCCTACGCTTCAAATGATCCGCATGATTCCGAGCCTTGCCGTCGTGCCGCTGTTTATTCTTTGGTTCGGAATTGGCGAGGAATCCAAAATTCTGTTGATCGCCAAAGGGGCCTTCTTCCCACTCTATATCAATACTTATCTCGGTATCCGTAATGTGGATAACAAATGGTTCGAAGTGACCCGTGTGCTCGGGTACAGCCGCATCCAGCAGATCAGAAGGCTGGTGATCCCGGCGGCGCTTCCTAACATTCTCCTGGGGATCCGGTTATCGATCGGGTTATCGTGGCTGGGTCTGGTCGTAGCCGAATTGATTGCTTCGACTTCCGGGGTCGGTTATATGATGTCCGATGCCCGCCAATTTGCCGATACACCGGTCGTTTTCGTAGGCATTATCGTGTTTGCGGCCGCGGGACTCATTACGGATTATATCGTTCGGCTGGCGGAGCGCAGGTTGTTAAGGTGGAAGGAAAGCTATACCAGGTAAGGAGGTATTCAAATGAGCCTGCAAAGCGAAATACCGATTCTGCAAACAACGGTTAAGCAAGATCATGATATCCATTCACCTCCGCATTCAAATCCCGCGGCTGGGGAGGCTGCAGTTAAGGTTACAGCGGACATCGTACAAACAAACAGGCGGCCGAGGAGCTCCAAGAGATGGTGGGCCGATCTGTTGTGGGCATCTATTATACCGGTTGTGGTGGTGGTGTTATGGCAATGGGCAGGCGGCGCAGGCTGGATATCGCCCGAATTTATGCCGACGCCGTGGGTCATTCTGAAATCGTTGATTCATCTCATTGCCTCGGGTGATCTTGCCTACCAGATTGGAGTGAGTATACAGCGTACGCTCCTCGGATTTGCGATCGGAGGGTTGCTTGGACTGGTGTTCGGATGTTTGACCGGTATGTTCCGCAAGGCAGAATATTTGCTCGATCCCAGCATCCAGGTGCTGCGGCTGGTTCCACATTTGGCCATTGCGCCCTTGATCATATTGTGGTTTGGCTTTGGCGAAACCTCCAAGATAGCCATCATCATTTCCGGTTCTTTTTTTCCAATGTATATCAATACATACGCTGGGATTCGCCAAGTGGACGGTAAATGGTTCGAAGTGGGCAAGGTGCTCGAATTCAAGCCGTATCAACGCTTCACGCGGCTGATTGTTCCCGGGGCACTGCCGAGCATCCTGCTTGGCGTCAGATTGTCGCTGGCTGTATCGTGGATCAGCCTTGTCGTTGCGGAACTCGTAGGTTCTACGGCCGGGATCGGTTTTATGATCAATGAAGCCAAGCAAAACTCGGATACCCCGGTTATTTTTGTCGGCATTCTGATCTTCGCGGTTGTAGGCAAGCTGATCGATTCGCTGGTTCGCCTGCTGGAGCGCAGGTGGCTTCATTGGCGTGATTCCTATCGTGGTTAAATCCCATTCCGAAAAAATAGGAGGCGTGGCAAATGGCAATTCAGGAACAGGCGCAGCATTTGAAAACGGACGTATTGGTGATCGGCGGGGGACCGGCGGGTACTTGGGCCGCCGTTACGGCAGCAGCCAAGGGAGCCAGAGTGGTGCTGGCCGATAAAGGATATTGCGGCTCCAGCGGGGCAACGGCGCCCTCTGGAACGGGAGTGTGGTATGTAAAGCCGGATGAACGGCTGAGGGAAGAAGCCAAAGCCAGCCGCTATGACATGGGCGGAAGATTGGCGGAACACCGCTGGATGAACCGGGTGCTCGACCGCACCTATGCCAATATGAATCAGTTGGCAGGCTGGGGGTACCCGTTCCCGCTGGATGACGAGGGCAATCAGCACCGGCGCAGCCTGCAGGGGCCCGAATATATGCGCCTCATGCGCAAGGTCGTCAGGAAGGCGGGCGTGACGATTCTGGACCACAGCCCGGCGCTGGAGCTGCTGGCCGACGAGCATGGCGTGGGAGGTGCTGCGGGAGTCAATACGCAGACGGGTATCCCGTGGACGGTGGAGGCCGGAGCGGTTGTGATCGCCACAGGCGGCTGCGCCTTTCTCAGCAAAGCGCTCGGCTGCAACGTCCTCACAGGCGACGGGTATCTAATGGCCGCTGAGGCCGGGGCGAATCTGTCCGGCATGGAATTTTCCAACGCCTACGCGATTTGCCCGACATTCTCGTCCGTGACGAAGACGGCTTATTACAGCTATGCCAGCTTCTATTATGAAGACGGCACGATTGTCGAAGGAGCCGGTTCCAAGCGCGGGCGCTCCGTGATTGCGCGTAATCTTATGGAAGGCCGGCAGGTCTATGCCGTCCTCGATCAGGCGCCAGAACACTTGAAGCCGCTGCTCCGGGTGGGCCAGACCAACTTCTTCTTGCCGTTCGACCGCCGCGGCATTGATCCGTTTACGGACCCGTTCCCGGTTACGCTTCGCCTGGAAGGGACGGTCCGTGGTACCGGCGGCATCCGGCTGGCGGATGAGCTCTGCGCAACCGATGTGCCCGGACTCTATGCTGCAGGAGACGCTGCCACCCGGGAGCTGATTTGCGGCGGGTTTACCGGAGGAGGGAGCCACAATGCAGCTTGGGCTATGTCCTCCGGCTCCTTCGCCGGAGAAGGTGCGGCGGCCTACGTCAAGAAGCTGGGTGCCCGTGATGGAAGCCGCAATTTAGAGCGAAAGTCCACCCAGCCCATCGTGGAGGAAGGCAAGGGCAGCGTTACACCAAGCCGGGCAGCGGAATGGGTGCAGGCCGTCCAGGATGAGGTCAAACCTTATGACCGCAACCTGTTCCGGACCGGTGAGGTGATGACCCGGTCTTTGAACAGGCTGAACGGCTTGTGGAACGAGCAGCGGGAGCAGGCTATTGAGCACACCGTGGATGGCGTCAAAGCAAGGGAAGCGGCCGCCATGACGGCAACGGCCCGTTGGATGTACACATCTGCCTTGGCGCGGACGGAATCGAGGGGCATGCATAAGCGCAGCGATTTTGCCGGGATGGACGACAATCAGCACTACCGCCTGATCACAGGCGGATTGGACCAATTGTGGGTTCGTCCGGAACAAGTCCGTAAGGAGGTCGTCGTCCATTGATCGAAGTTATCAGTGAAAGCAAATGCATTGCCTGCAATCAATGCGTGTCTGTATGTCCTACCAACGTATTCGATCGCGTGGCTGACGGGATTCCCGTGATCGCTCGGCAAAGCGATTGCCAGACCTGTTTTATGTGCGAGCTGTATTGCCCTGTCGACGCCTTGTATGTCGCCCCGGAATCCGAATCGGTCATCGGTGTCACGGAAAGCGAGCTGTCAGAACAAGGTCTAATGGGAGGATACCGGGAGAAGGTTGGCTGGGGTAAAGGCCGCAAGCCTGTCGCCAGTCACGAATATATGTATCAGCTGTCCAAGCGGAGCGGATTTTAATTATCGACTGAAGTGGGGGAGCCAATCATGAAGACAACGCATCGTAAAAACACCAAACACGGCCGCTTTTGGAAGTCAGCTGTCATTCTTGCAGGTCTGCTAGCCGTCATCGTGGTTCAGGGCTGCTCGCCATCCAAGCGGACCGGGGATGCTGCCGAAGCTGCCGCGGATAAGCCGACGGTGCTCAATTATGGCTACATCGGAATCAATAAATTAAATGTGCCGTCAAGCGGAGCTGAAGGCTGGGGATTCCATAAAGGGATTATTCAGGAGGAACTGAAGAAGCATGGGATTGCGCAGGTGAACCTGACCGGCTTTCCCAACGGACCCGACCAAACGGAATCGTTAGTCAGCGGCCGGCTGGACGCGGGCAGCCTTGGCGATACACCGGCGATCATCGCTTACGCCTCCGGTGCGAAAACACGATTGATTTCCCAGCCATCGACCTATTCCATCGGGTACTTGTTTGCCAAAAAAGGCGGAGCTAAGTCCATCAAAGATTTGGAAGGCAAAACGATTGCCATTCAAAAGGGATCTTTTATGCACCGCTATGTCGTTGGCTTGCTCAAGCAGGAGGGCGTGAAGGATTATAAGCTGGTTCACATGCTGATTCCCGATGCGCAGGCAGCTTTGGCAAGGGGGGATGTCGACGCGTTGACCAACAATGGCGTGCAGGCGATGAAGCAGATTGACGAAGGTTATCCGCTGCTTGACGATGCTACCAAACATCCCGATCTGATCGGTACGAGTGCTACCGTCGTTTCGGACGCTTTTCTGGCCAAATTCCCCGACTTTCCGAAAATATGGAACGAAGCGCGCAAAAAGGCGCTGGATGACTTAAAGCAGCACGAAGACGAATACTACCAGTTTGTCGCGGATGCGCAGGGAACGACTCCGGAAGTTATCAAGAAGATCAGTCCGATCAGCGAGATCAAGGATACTCCGTTTACCGATGACGGCTTAAAGCTAATTGAAGGAACGAAAGACTTTCTGGTTGAAGAAAAGCTTGCGAAAAAAGATTTTGATATGAACGACTGGGTGCTGAAATAACCACGTACAGGACGATAGGGGGATTGCAGAGGATGGCACCCAAAATGGATATTCAATTAACCACGGATGTACTGGTTCTTGGTGGCGGGCCAGCTGGTGCCTGGGCGGCATGGAGAGCCGCGTCCAAGGGAGCAAGGGTTGTGCTTGCGGATAAAGGCTTCTTGGGCAGCAGCGGTGCGACGGCGCCTGGAGGAACAACCCTGCTGGTGATTCCTCCGATTGCCGAGCTGCGGGAAGATGCCGTGCAGAGCAGGCTCAAGGCAGGCGGCTATCTGTCGGAGAATGCCTGGATTCACCGGGTCCTGGATGAGGTGGAGACCTATTTGGAAAAAGTCGGAGAATGGGGATATCCCTTTCCGAAAGATGATAAAGGGAATACGCTCCGCACGCATTTGCACGGCCCCGAATATATGAAGCTGATGCGCCGGGCGGTCCGGCAGGCCGGTGTGCGCATCTTGGATCAGTCCCCTGCACTGGAGCTGCTGCACGATGCGAATGGCGTCGGGGGAGCAAGAGGCGTGAACCGGCTGACGCGCCAAGAATGGGAGGTGCGCTCCAATGCGGTCGTTCTGGCTACTGGGGGCTGTGCGTTTCTGAGCAATGGATTGGGCTGCAACGTACTGACCGGCGAGGGGCTGCTAATGGCTGCCGAAACGGGAGCCGAGCTTTCCGGGATGGAATTCAGCCGCCAATATGCGCCGAGCGTCGCCTTTGGCAGTGTGACCCGGGGGAGAATGCTGGCTTGGTCTACGCTCTATGATCAAGAAGGACGCGTGATCGGCCGGGGTGACCGCGCCTTCGGCAGTCTGCAGCAGCATCTCCTGAAAGGACCGGTGTACGCCTCGATCAATTTGGCCGACACAGAGGAGAAGCGGCGGTTTCTTCGTCATGCGCATCCGATCTTCTTTATGCCGCTCGAGCGCGCGGGCATCGATCCGTTCCGGGATAAGTTTCCGCTCACGCTGCGGTACGAAGGGACGATGCGCGGGACGGGCGGGCTGCGGCTCACCGGGAATGACTGCCGCACGAGCGTTCCGGGTTTATACGCAGCGGGCGATGCCGCCTCGCGAGAGAAAGTAACGGGCGCCATTTCAGGCGGAGGAGCGTATAACGCTTCCTGGGCGATATGCAGCGGAAACTGGGCGGGCGAAGGTGCTGCGGAGTATGCATTAATCCAATCCGTGGATGCCTGTAAGCGGGATCTGACGCCGGCAGGACGATACGGCTTGGTGCAGCACTCGAACGCCGACCGGCTGATGGACGTCCCGCAAATCATCTCGGCCGTTCAGCGCGAGGTGTTCCCCTTGTCGATCAACTTTTTTCGCAGCGAACCGGTCATCCGGGCGTCTCTCGACCGTTTGCACGGGCTTGTTCCTTTTTTGCGTGACAGCGTATCTGACGATCACCGTCATCGTGTGCGTGCCCGGGAAGCGGCAGGCATGGTGGCTACGGCGAGATGGATGTACTCGGCCGCCCTTGCGCGCAAAGAGAGCCGCGGGCTGCATGCCTTTGCGGAATATCCCCAGCTGGATCCCCGCCAGACCCACCGTCTCCTGGTGTCGGGGGTCGACCGAATCCACATCCGGGCGGAAAAGGTCCCTCATGCGTCCGAACTCACGCCGGAGGAGGGGATGGTCTTATGATCGAGCTGGTCAGCCGGGAGCGGTGCATCGGTTGTTCCATTTGCGTAAAGGTCTGTCCGACCAACGTGTTTGATATGCAGGATGGACAGCTTGTGATCGCCAGGCAGGAAGACTGCCAGACATGTTTTATGTGCGAAGCGTATTGTCCAGTTGATGCTTTGTATGTTGCGCCTTATGCAGACCGATCCGTAGAGGTCAGCGAAGAGGCGTTGTTGCACCAAGGAATGCTCGGCAGCTGGAGGGCAGAAATCGGATGGACCACGGGCAGTGAAACGACGATGGCCGCCCGGGATACTACGCCGTTTTTTGAACAATTTACGAAAACCCACCGGGCAAAGGAAAGCTAGTGCGAAGTGCTGAAGCATATGGATGTGTAAAGCCACCCTTATTTCAAACAAGGGTGGCTTTTTTGGCGCGCTGATCGGCTGCCGGCGGATGGGTGAGTTACAAATTTGTTCTAGAGTCCTCAGTTTTCACTCAAATGTTGAGGTTTTAAATATGTCTTGGGTACAAGGCAATACACAATCACAAATTTTTCCTGATTATCTATTGCGCTATAAAGTAAAATAAATTACTATACAAAGTAAGGAGGTGCTAAAAAATGGATGAGGAGTTACAGCTTAACGTTCCGCTGCTGCGCCGACGCGTACCCAATCTAACGACGGCGGCACGGGAGGCTGGTCTAAGAGCGGCAACGGTTTCCAATCTATGTACAGGTAAAATCCCCGTCGGCCGCGCTGAAGTAAGGACGTTGGTGGCTCTTGCTTCTTTGGCGGGATGCAGTCTTGATGAACTCATAATTAGAGGGAGTGGTGTTCGTATGATCGAGACAGGTGTAAAAGCGTTGGATTTGCTCGCCCCGGTAGTTCGCGGGGGAACCGTTGGATTTGTGGCACGGCCGAACATGGGGCAGCTCGTTATGCTCGCAGAGCTGATGCTCCGCATGAAGAAACGGGGATTCGCAACCGTGTTCTGGGACCCGCAATCGGACATTTCGGGCGTCGAGCTGGTTCAGGAGCAATCCGAGTTTTCCCATTCGGCCAAAGAGGACGTTTATCAGCAAATTGTGGAGCTGCGCGGGGAAAAAGATATTCTCCTCGGCGTTGATCGGAGCAAAGTTTTATCCGGCGAGTTATTATCCTTGCGAGATCGACTTAAAGAGGTCGGAGCACGGCCCATCACGATCGCCCTTGTAGATATTAAGTGTGAAGCGGCTGACGATGATAATGCGTATGGACCTTTGGACACCCTGTGGAGATTTGACACCGATCTGATCAGCAGAGGCATTTATCCGGCTATCGATCCGATCGGATCGACCTCTACCGTTCTGGAGGGAGCGCATCTGGATGCCGTTCATCTGACCACTCAGCAATCGGCACGAAAACTGCTCCGCCGTTACAGAGAGCTGAGATCGCTGGTGACCGTATTGGGCGTGGAGAAAATTTCCGATAGTGATTTGCAGCTGTACCAACGTGGCGAAAGGCTCGAAGCTTATCTTGCACAACCTTTCTACGTATCCGAGCCCTATACCAAGAAACCGGGTGAATGGTTGACGCTTTATGATACACTGGCTGATGTAAAACGAATCTTGGATGGCGAAATGGATACGACCGAGCCTTCCGAATTGTTTTTTAAAGGGCGGCTGGAAGTCACCAGCTGAAGCGGGATGATTGAGATCTGGTAAACGGTTGCATGGGGCCGGTCCAGCTGACCGGCTCTTACGTATCGTATCGAATGGTTATCGAAAGAGGTGAACGGCTTGATTCGCGGCGTCATACTTGAGGGCTTATCCACAACTGGGAAAACATCCGTATTTTCTGCATTAAAAAGAGTACATAGTTTAAGTTCGCATGCCGAGCGAACGATGGTCGCGCTAAGTGAACATTATTCGCAAATCCTGCATTCCGATCACGGCGTGCTGAGGTCCTTGGATCAAAATGAACATATCCAGCTGTTAAATCAGCATATCGCTTATCTTGAACAGCTGTACGGTTGGATTGAATCTCTGGGTCAAACGAAACCGTCTAACGGAATTTTTTTCATCTTGGAGAGATTTCATCTTAATCATCGTGCGGCATTCGCAGATCATTCAGAAATTGAGGCTTTGGAACAGCGATTGCTGCGTCTCAATGGAAAATGCGTTCTTTTGACCTTATCTCCGGAAGCTGTTCCGACCCGATTTGTTGAAAGCCGAGGTGAAGCCTGGCGGTCCTATGTCATGGCGAATCATCCGTCTGCAAACGATGCTTGCCGCAAGTTTGTTGAGGATCAGGAAAGGCTGCGCACATGTATGAAACAATCGCTCATTTCTGCAATAGAAGTCAACACCGACGAAGCAGCGTGGGATGATTATGCGAATCAAATTTTGAAGGCGTTGGACGAATAAGCACTATAATACATACCAGGTGAAACAAGCTGCAGGCTGCCGAACAACGGCGGCCTGTTGGGGTTATAAAGGGGGACATTCCTGAACAAAAGGAGATGTGGTGCTTCGTAACGAAGTAATATTATGGAAACGGTATAAAATCGTGGCAGAGAATGGATTTACCAAAGGAGAGAATCGACAATGAAGAAAAAAATAATGGTTATATTCGGCACTCGGCCTGAAGCGACGAAAATGTGCCCAGTGATTCAAGAATTGCGCCGTCATCAAGAATGGTTTGAGACGAAGGTGGTAGTTACCGGCCAGCACCGAGAACAACTATCTCAAGCTCTTTCACATTTTAATATTCAACCCGATGTCGACTTGGCTTTGATGAAAGAAAATCAATCACTGGCCTATTTGACTTCAGCTGCGATTGTTGGACTCGACAACATCATTAATGAGGATAAGCCTGACATGATACTGGTTCATGGAGATACGCAGACTGCGATGTGCGGAAGCTTGACAGCATTTTTTCATAAAATCCTGGTTGGGCATGTCGAAGCAGGCTTACGTTCTCATCAAAAATATTCGCCTTGGCCCGAAGAAGTAAATCGCAGAATTGTCGATGTTGTTACAGATTTACTATTTGCGCCGACATCTGTTAGCAAGAACAATTTGAATAGAGAGGGTTATGATTCCGAACATATTTTTGTTACCGGTCAAACTGCCGTCGATGCAGCAATTCTAACCAACAAAGCTGATTATAAATTTCATAATGAACAATTAAACGATCTTGTCCAACTTCAAGGAAGATTGATTACTGTAACGGCTCACCGCCGTGAAAATTATGGAGAACCTATGCAGCAAATGTTCAAGGCGATCCGACGTGTGGCTGATGAACATCCAGATGTCCATATCGTTTATCCGGTTCATTTGAGTCCTTATGTCCAGGATACCGCATTTGCTATGCTGTCCGGTCATGATCGGATCCATTTGCTTGATCCCATTGAATACCCTGATATGATCAATCTGTTATCCCGTTCTCATCTTGTATTAAGTGATTCAGGCGGACTTCAAGAAGAAACACCCGTTTTTAATAAACCGTTGATCCTGATGCGAGATACTACAGAACGGCCAGAGGCTGTTGAGGCGAATGCCGTTTTCCTGTCCGGAACCCAAGAGGATTCTATTTTTAACATAGCCAATAAACTATTAACGGACCCGGATCTCTATCATCAGATGGCAAATGCGAGAAACCCATTTGGGGACGGGCTCGCCTCCAAAAGAATCGTACATATTATTGCCCATCATTTCGGATTAACTCAAGACCTGCCAAATGAATTCGAGGAGTAAGCCTAATGACTCAATACTACTATATCGCTTCAAGCCATGAGCTTCCTACTGGCTCCTTCGGGAAGAACAAAACGGTAATGACCATTCGGGATTACATTGAAAAAGTGAACCCATCCGCGAAAGATCAGATTGTGATGCAAGCGCTGCTGGAAAAGGACCCGGAGGGGGATCAGCTGATGGATATCTACGAAACGGAATTGGACGCAGCCGGCTTGTATGTAGCGGGTCCTATGAAATCAGTAGACGCTTCGTGCCCGTTCCGGCAGCCATTCATTTATCAGGTAGACCCTGATGGAGGATCTTTCGAGAAATGAATGACGAGAAGAAGCTGTCTTCGCCTGAATACTACCAATGCAGTAGAAAATGCATAACCGAGCTGTTCGAGTATATGGGACGTCATTTAGAGATTGGTGAAGAGCTGGAGCTGTACTCATGCACCGCATATGGGTGTGAAAGGTTTAGTGACTTGCCTAACCAGGATGATCTTATGATTGATTTGTCCACTTTCGAATTGGAGGACAATTTTGAGTGGAAAGAGCGCCAAATGATACGCGTAAGAAAGTAAAGTGTCTGACGAAAAGAACATGCCAATTTGTCCTCCATCCACTGGGATATCGTGCTGAATCAGTGCGGGGAGTGGGGTGGCGGCCGGCTTTGGTTTAATGACGTCTTAGTCCGGGAGAACGGCCGGTTTGTATTGGATGAGCTGCAGGGTTTAAATCGTGAATAAGGCGGGATAAAGAAATGGACAAAACAAATCTGGCGAATTCGTATGATATCGATTCACACCGAAGAGCAAACGCGCATCCGGCGGATTGGAAGGTGATCGAGAGGGACAGGTTTCTTAACCACCTACAGGATTCAGATGAAAGAAAACTTCTGGAAATCGGTGCCGGGACAGGGATAGACAGCCTATACTTTAAAGATCATGGTCTAAAGGTAACCAGCATTGATTTATCCAGTGAAATGGTGCGTTACTGCAGAGAAAGAGGGCTGCAGGCGTATGTGATGGATTTCTATCATCTAACATTTGAGGACGATTCGTTTGATGCTGTCTACGCCTTAAACTGTCTGCTGCATGTGCCCAAAAATGAAATCGGCGGCGTGCTGTCGAAATCAAACGGGTGATGAAGCCTGGTGGATTATTTTATATGGGACTATATGGAGGTACTGATTCCGAGGGGGTTTGGGAAAACGACTGGTGTGAGCCAAAACGATTTTTCGCTTCTTATTCAGATCGTTCCATCCGAGCGCTAACCGGGCAATATTTTAAGGAAATCAGCTTTCAAACCGTTCCTTTAAAAGAGGGTGAGCCCTATTTTCAGGGACTCCTGTTACAGAAATAAAAAATGAAATCCAAGGTGGGCAGTAACTCGGTTCGAAAACATGAAGATACGGAGGTTTCAAATGCTCACAGCGGATATTTTGTCCAAAGCTGCCGCATCGTTTGACTTTGATGTGAATACGCTCGAGTTTGTTAGCCATTCAACGAATGAGGTTTACCGGTTTTCGAAAAACAATGAATATTATTTCCTGCGGATATCGGTTAAGCCTCTCGCCTACGCAGAAAAGTTACACGCCGAATTGGAATGGGTTCATGATTTGGTACACCATGGCGTAAACGCCTCTTTGCCGATCTTAACGAAGGATCAACAGTTAACCGCCGTGTATGAAGAAGACGGACTATGTTTTATTGCCGCTGTTTTTCGCATGGCACCGGGAAAATTCTTCGAGAAAGACAACCCTCACTTATGGGGGACGGACATCTATCATGCATGGGGAGAAACCATGGGGAAGATGCACAAGCATTCAAAATCCTATAAACCTTTGGTGAAGGGCAGCCAAAGAGATCACTGGAGCAAGAGCGAGTTCAGCAATCCGAATTTGCAGCATGGGATGTACAGGGTGCTTCTCGATAAATTACAAAGCCTTGAAGATCAAATCGATTCGCTCCCTCGGGAGGACAATGCTTATGGGTTGATCCACAATGATTTTCATCCCTACAATTTCATGATCGACGGAGATACGATTACGGTATTTGATTTTGACGACTGCATTTATGGCTGGTACTCGCTGGACATTGCCATTGCGGCAGCACATGCGGTTTGGTGGGGGTCCCCTGGAGAAGACCGGAAGTCAAAAAATGAATTTGCCCGGAGATTTTTGGATGATTTTCTTGCAGGGTACTTCAAGCATCATCCGTTGGACTCTCATTGGATTCAGCGGATTCCCCTGTTTATGGATTACCGAAATATATGTTCCTTCTTCTGGTGGCTGCAGGATTGGGATGGTGATGAAAGTAAACTGAGTGATTTTCAGAAGAATGCAATAACGGAGGCGGTTAAAATCATCGCGGATGGCCGCTCCTTTGACGGCTGTGAGATTGAAATGTAGCTTTACCAATTTCAAAAGCCGGATATTCCCGTTGAAGGAATTCCGGCTTTGTTTTGCTACCTTGATTTATGCTTAGGCTGTGAGCTCCTTCAAGATTTGTTTCGGCAGAATCCCGGATTCCTGGTAAACGAGCTTGCCATCATTGAATATAAGGGTGGTCGGTATGCTCATAATCTGAAATTGGGAAGAGGTCACCGGGTTATCATCTACATTCACTTTAATCACGTGAACCGAACCGCTTGTTTCCCTTTCAAAATCCTCCAGAATGGGAGCAAATATTTTACAAGGACCGCACCATGATGCCCAAAAATTCACGACCGTTACGCCTTCTGTCTGCATCATATTTTTAAACGTTGCGTCTGTTGCATGCTGGATTGCCATCGTTATCTTCCTTTCAATAATAGATTTCCCGACTCAAATCTCTCTGGTGTACATGTTCTGATCCTGCAGTCGAATCAGTACTTTGCCAAAACGCCCGCCCTGTTGGAAGGTTACTTGTCCAGACGGATATGCTTGGTCCAGATAGTCTGCAACGATGGTTTGGTTGCGCTCATCGACAGGAAGACCATGTCTGCGAAGCCAGCTCATCATCTCCTGCAGCGCCTCTTCTTTCGACATCTCTACCGTTTTCGTTTCCCGGGTGACCAGGGACTCATAGGAATAGCCTTTGAGATACAGCAGATGGAGCAAATATCCCATTTCCGCTGGTTTGGACTTGTAAGGTTCGCCAGTGACGAGCGGCCAAATTTCGTTGACCAGACTATGTTCTGCGGAAGAAACAGGCAGACTGATATAACAGAATTTTCGGGCACATTGGAGCACTTTCTCTACGCTCTCCCAGTCGCGAATGACCGGGCACATCGAAACGAAGACGAGATCGAAAGCCTGGCTCAAGCCTTTTTCTTGAACGTCGATTTCCTCAAACGGTACGGGGATAATCTTTATTTGGCCTACGTCAAACTTGGCTATGTGTTCCTTCAGCAATTCAACTTGTGGTGGAGAGGACTCGACGGCCGTTACACGGGCTCCCCGCTCTGCAAACGGCACCGAAAATACGCCCGAAGCGGCGCCGATGTCCAGCACAGAGGCATTTTTAAATGATACCCCTTGTCCCTCAATCCAGTTCAGGATCCGATTAGTTCGTTTTCTTCCCTCCGGGCTAAATGACTGCTCATGGAAAGCCTTGGCTTTATGATCAAAATCTCGAGACGGGTCGATGCCGGCCTGTTTGGACCTGTTTATATAGGTGTCAGGATCTTCTTTCCACGCTTTTTCCCAGCGGGCTTCATTAAAAAAATCGCTCATGATCTTTTAAACCTCCATAGATCTGTTATATCCATAATTGGAGCAAAAAAATAAATTTGGCTGTATGTTTAAAACACTAAGGCTCTTGCTTGACCGAAACCATCGTAAACCTCACAACAAAGTACCACTAGAGAAGAGGGATGGTTCAAGTGAGATCCTCCTTTCTGTTCGGAAACATTATAGACCTACAATATCCATAATAAAATATACTCCAAGGATTTGCAATGCCTACTTCGGAAAAATTCATTGTATAGCTGTTCATATCCCTTCATAATTTTGATACGAGAGACTAAGATCTTAATTAATGAACGTTAATGTTTGACAAAGGAGGAGTCATTTGATGTACAAGGCTATAGTCAATGATGATACATACATTTCGATTCTGGAAGACAGGCATGCTAACGAGCTTTATCATTTAATTGACAGCAGTCGTGAATCTATACGGCAGTGGCTTCAGTTTCCTGATCTTACGCATAAAGTCGAGGACACAAGAGCCTTTATAAGCAGGTCATTAAAAAGATTCGCCAATAACGATGGGTACTGGGCTGGGATATGGTATAAGGAACAGATTGCAGGGTCCATAGGTTTTCTAGGGATCGATTGGGAAGCGGGTCGGACAGAAATAGGCTACTGGCTAGGCTCATCATTTGAGGGGAAAGGTTTAATGACTTCTGCATGCAGAACGTTTGTCGCTCATGCATTCCATGATCTGCGGCTTCGTAAAGTCGAGATCGGCGCAGCTGCAGGCAATATCAAGAGCCGAGCGATTCCGGAACGATTGGGCTTCACGCAGGAAGGGATTATCCGGAATTACGAACGTTTACATGACCAATATTTAGACAGAGTCGTTTACGGTCTTATGCAACAAGAGTGGTTAGACCAGCAAGCCATGTCCTAATTGGCTATCCGATCATTGGTAACCACCAAAACGAATATAAACGAATGTTACCAAATAAGTGTAACGTAAAATGGTAAAATCAACCTGTTAGAGTAGTGTTATAGATCATAAAAAGTGAGGTTCGTGAATGACACTGATTGAAGTCCGCCAACAGGGCATTGCCAAGCATTTGCTGCACCAAGCGCTGATCTATCTCAAAAATATCGGATGTGAGTCTGCCGAACTGCAGGTTGAAACGGCCAATTCATCGGCCTTATCCTTGTATCATGCCGTGGGGTTCAAAGAGGTGTTGGAGGAAGTACGATATGAGCGTGACTTGTAATTAAAAAACTATCAGGCAGCCCGATCGTTTTGTCGACCGGCTGCCTGATTCGTCATTAGGATGCTTAATTTTTATTTATGCATCGTATCATCCAAGCCGGGCTGTGGGGCGAACCACCAGCTCGTTCACATCGACGTCCGCCGGCTGCTCGATCGCATAGGCGATGGCTTGGGCAATAGCGGAAGCAGGAAGAGCGTTACGCCGGTACGTTTTCATAAATTCCCTTGCCCCGTCATCCGTAATGCTCTCAGCGAGCTCGGATTCCGTTACGCCGGGAGAAACGAGCGTTACCCGAATGTCTGCATCAATTTCCTGCCGCAAACCTTCCGTGATGGCGCGAACGGCGTATTTGGTTGCACAGTATACCGCCGCCGTCGGCGTCACCGAATAAGCCCCGATGGAAGCTACGTTAATCATATGACCGAATTGCTGCTCCTTCATTACGGATAAACCTGCGGCAATACCGTGCAGAACTCCGCGGATATTGACGTCGATATCCGGTTCCATTCGTCGATTTTCAAAGCTTCCAACGGTGATAGCGGCATCACGCCGGCATTGTTTACGATGACATCGACCCGTCCGAATCGGCTTTGCGCCAAGCGGATGATAGACTGCATTTGCTCGATACTCGTCACATCAAGCTGTTGATATAAGGCGGACCCTCCTTCTGCCTGAATGAGGGAAGCCAGTGCTTCCAGTTTTTCTACGCGTCTGGCCCCCATGACGACATGGGCGCCCCGGCTGGCGAGAAGCTTCGCTGTAGCTTCGCCGATCCCGCTGCTTGCACCAGTAATCACAACGACTTTTCCATTGATTTCGGACATTGAACATTTCTCCTTTGGATTTGATTTATGCTAAGTTGCTCGATTCGAACTCTTGTGATGAAAAAGGGGCATCTCCCCGCTAATTTTCACGATAGAGAATCATGCCGGCGTGGTAGAGCACCGAATCGCGGAAGTCGCCGTCCGCTGTAAACCCTGTATCATCCACATATTCGATATGGTCGCCTACAATGGTGTACCTGCCTTGATATGCGCTCTTCCGATCACCGCGCGCTTCGTCATACCGCCCGTTCGGCAGCAGCTCATGCCGGATGTAACCGTCTTTTGTCACCCACATGCCGATATACGGATGGGATTGTTCGTTTTGTGCAGTCATTGAATATTCTCCTTTCCTTTGCGAAAGCCGGATTGAATCCTGCCTTGTCATCGTTTTCTACAGTAAAGTTATCCGGACCATGTTTCGCATTTCTTACATGTTCATTATCGTTCCTTCGGGAAGAGAGACGGTAGCCGGATCATACAAGATGATTGCCTAATCCTCCAGAAGCGGATAAAGTTAAGCTAATCATGTAGATCAAAGGGGGAAGAAAAGGATGGATGAATGGTTCGAGAAACAAAGGAAAGAACTGCTCCGGATCATCGAGAAGTTCACACCGAAGGACGGTACGCATGATACGGAAGTTCCCGGTTTGCGCTTCATTCGCTCTTCCCGGTTATCCGAACCGGTATATTCTGTCTATGAGCCATCCCTTTGCGTCGTAGCGCAGGGTTCCAAGGTGGTTATGCTGGGACAAGAGGTGTATCAGTATGACCCGAGCAGTTACCTAACCGCTTCAGTCCAATTACCGATTACAGGGCAAGTGATGGAGGCATCGAATGAAACGCCGTATTTAAGCCTGCAGATCCTTTTTGATATGAACCAAATTCTTGATGTGATTCAAGCATCCGATGATGCGATCCGAGCTGGGAATGAGACCAGCCGGGGGTTGAAGGTAAGCCAGCTCAACGATACGCTTTTGGATGCCGTGCTGCGGCTTGTGAAACTGGTTGAGACACCACGTGATATTCCGGTGCTTGCTCCTTATGCCATGCGGGAAATTATTTACCGGGTGCTTCAGAACGAGCACAGCGCATCTCTGATGCAATTTGCCGTGATCGGAAGCCACGCCCAGCGTATCGCGGGGGTGGTTGAGAAGATTAACCGCGATTTTGCCCTTCCTCTTCGCGTAGAAGAATTGGCTGCGGAGGCCCGTATGAGCACTTCGTCTTTGTACGATTATTTCAAGGAAGTCACAGGGATGAGTCCGATCCAGTACCAAAAGCAGATCCGTTTGCAAGAGGCACGCCGGCTGCTCTTCTCCGAATCGATCGATGCGGCGGAAGCTGCGTTTCAGGTCGGATACGAGAGTCCGTCGCATTTTAGCAGGGAATATGCCCGGATGTTTGGGATGCCGCCGGTCCGGGACCTACGCCGATTGCGGAGCACGATTGTTGATGAAATGACGATTTCGGCGGAAATCAAATGAAAGGAAATGAATTTATGGATTTTAAGTTGTGCCCTATTCCTTATGAAGATAAGACACTGCTGTACAATCTCATACAGCTATACCGCTACGACAGCAGTGAGTTTGATGGGCATGTGCTGAACAGGCACGGTCAATACTTATACAAATACATTGATCACCAGTGGACGGATGAATACAGAAGACCCTTTATGGTAACTGTGGACGGGGAAATCGCGGGATTTGTTCTGGTCAGTCTGGATGTACCACAGGAGCATATGAAATTGAGCAAGGCTGAGAAAACAAATTTAATCAGCGACTTTTTTATCATGAGAAAATACAGGCGGAGAGGGGTAGGTAAAAAAGCTGCCTATACCCTATTCGAGGAGTTCAAAGGGACATGGGAGATCAGGCAAACGGTTGGCAACAAGCCGGCGTATGCTTTTTGGAAACATGTGATTTCAGAGTATGCACAACACGATCGTTATTGCGAAGAATTTCTTCAAAACGAGCAGTGGCATGGTCCGGTCTTTGTCTTTAATTCTGATACAGCCGAGTCCGATGAAATACAGTGACATGAGGTATAAGTGTAATCAAAATAACAAGTTGTTGGCTTGCAGATCGTAAGGGTTTAACAATACTTTTATCATCGTGTTGACATATCGGGAATTATCGATATAATAAAAATCATGAAATCACTTGAACCTATTGAAGTGTTTAAAGCATTGTCTAATGAAGCGCGTTTACAAATTTTAGAGTGGTTGAAAGATCCTCAAGCCTATTTTGGCCCCCAGGGAGGGGTGGAACTGATCGAAGTTGGGGTTTGCGTAAGCCAAATTACAGCCAAGCTGAACATGACTCAATCGACCACATCCCAGTATTTGTCCGTGCTGCAGCGGGCAGGTCTGATCCATGCAACCCGAATTGGTAAGTGGACCTATTACAAAAGGAATGAAGAAGCGATTCAGGCCATCGCCTCGTACATCCAGAAAGACCTGTAATGATAGAGACTGGATTCAATTCAATGAATTCAGTTTTTATATACAAAACAAATCGATAATTCGAGATATGTAATATCAATTTTATTTTTTATCCAATACATCGACATATCCCGAATTATAATTTAAAAATAAGGAGATGTTTTCATTGACCAACCCTTCCATCTTGACCAACGATACACATTCCAGCCAAACGAACCGATCCTCAAGGACAGCCACGCTTGTGATCGTTGCTCATCCCGATCTGGAGCATTCCCGGATCAACAGGCGACTGGCCGAAGAGCTGGAGCGGCGGGGCAATGTGACCGTACATCGGCTCTATGAAGCCTATCCGGACGAAAAGATCGATATTGCAAGCGAGCAGGCGCTGCTTCTGGCGCACGACCGAATCGTGCTTCAATTTCCTTTTTTCTGGTACAGCTCGCCTTCCCTGCTGAAGAAATGGATGGATGAAGTGTTCGAGTTTGGATGGGCCCATGGACCAGGCGGGGTCAAGCTGAATGGAAAAGAGCTAATCATCGCCATCTCTTCCGGAGGTTCTCCGAGCATGTACCAGGCCGGCGGCTTTCATAATTACTCTTATGGCGAGCTGCTCCGTCCGTTCCAACAGACGGCAAACCTGACCGGGATGATCTATCGGTCGCCGTTTGTTATTGGCCGAATCCGCGAAGTCAGCGATGAGCAGCTGGAGAAGTATGCCGCAGAATACGCGGACTATGTTGAAGGCGAGAAAGCCTTATCAGGCACAACAAGTGCTTAACACGGTAAAAGATTAGTTCTCACGAATAGGTTAAAGCCCCTTCCAGGCGCCAAGCGCTGCTGTGAAGGGGCTTCTTTCGTTTAGCTGGTAGAACTTCCGCTATGAGGCACATTTTTGCGCGAATGCAATCCGTTTTACAAGAAAGCCGGCTATTGTACCGCTTTTTGCTGGCTCGTAATCGTTCCCAGGTGGATAGCTTCGTGCATCAAGGCGAAGTTGAACAACTCGGCAGCGGTCGTGAATTCAAAGGGTCCCAACACGAACGGGGACTTCAGATCCTGCTGAAGCATATCCGGCGTAATCTCCGAAATCTGGGACAGCTGATTGGCAAGCTGCTGCACCAATTCTTCTTGGGATGGCGGAGCAATCGTCCAGTCGGCCGGCTTTGTACCGCTGTTGAACAACGTTTCGTAGGATGCTGGAATAGTCGACGCTGAACCGAAGCACAGCTGCTGATATCGATCGAGCCAAAATACGATATGACCGACGTTCCAGCGGATCGTATTTCGAAAACCTGCCGGCGTTATGTCGAAGAGCGATTCAGGTATGCCCTGTACCTGACCGATCACCAATTGATGCAGCACCTTGCCCGTATTCACGATAGATTGTGTACTCATTTGTAATTCCTCCTTAGTGGTTTGTGGGGTGGTTTATTTCGTTCTTGTTACCAAGTTTACCGGTCCAGACCATAAGCAACAATCACGTAATTCCGATGGTATGAATCGTTTTCACTAATGGATCTTTCATCGTATGGGAAATCCTTCCGTCCTCCGTTATACTGGATATAGAACTTAACATGGCAGCATACGAACCAATGGGAAGGAGACGTCCATGGAACTTCGACAGCTTGAATACTTTGCAGCGATATGTAAAGAAATGCATTTCTCCCGGGCCGCCGAGAACCTCTGCACGACACAGTCGAATTTGAGCCAGCAAATCAAGTTTCTGGAAAAGGAGCTAGGGATGCCTCTGTTTGACCGGATCGGCAAAAAGATTGCCTTAACCGATGCCGGCCGGATCCTGCTCGAACAGAGCCAGCTGATCTTTGAGAGGGTGGATTACATTCAAGGGGCCATCTCGGATCTGAAAAAAATGGAGGGCGGCAAGCTGGACATCGGCATTTTGCCAGGGGATGGGGACCTGCTGTTCGACGCGTTACTGCTTGATTTTCACCGGGCTTATCCCAAACTGTCCATTTCGGTCAGCGAAACGACGAACGTATATGAAGAGGTTTTGGCCGGGAACAGAGACTTGGGCGTCACGACGATGCCTGAGCGGCCCGACGACCGTATGGCCATCATCCCGCTGTTTCATGAGGAGTTTGCGCTTGCCGTCCGATCGGATCATCCCGCTGCCCGATTAAAGGCCATCCCCTTTGAACAGCTAAAAGAGCTGGATATGGTCACATTCGGCCCCGATCACCAGATCACGAAGCTGATTCGATCCTGCTGCCAGGAAAAAGGGATGGAGCTGCATCACGCGATGGTGACCTCGACGCTTTCGACGCTTATCTCTATGGTAGAGCAGGGAATTGGAGCATGCATTCTTCCCCGGTTGCTGCTCGACAACCTTGGCCGGGAACAAATCACCGCAGTCACGCTCTTGCATCCAACACCGAGCCAGGAGATCTGCATCATTTACCGGACGGATAAGTACTTGGGGAAGGCAGGCCGCATATTCATTGAGGCATTACAAGCTTACATACAACGCGTGATTGAAAGCGCAAACCGTTCACTTGGGTAGATGGGGTATCAAATGAAGTAGGGGGAGTCCCATTGGAAGCCTTTCATAATCAACCACAATCGGATTTTACAGGGATCAAGCTAGTGTTGATTTATGTTCTGAATGTGATGACAATGAACAAAATTCCTTGGACACGCAACACGCTTGCGGCTATGAAAATGAAGTTGGATCATCAGAAGCGAATTCATATGTACAAGTAAACGATTGTCACTATGCTTACCAAAGAGGAGAGACGACATATGCGCATCCAATTGGACCGTTTTCCTAACGGTGTGAATAAGGCGGTGACGCTCAGCTTCGACGACGGGCGGGACCATGACCGCAAATTAGTCGGTCTGCTGAACGACTATGGCCTCAAAGGGACGTTTCATCTGAACAGCGGTAATCTCGGCAAAGCAGGACATATTGACAAAACGGAAGTCGCGGCATTGTTTGAGGGGCATGAGGTTTCGGTTCATACGGTGGACCATCCCTTTCTGGAACAGACGCCCCCGGATCAAGTGCTGGAGCAGGTGGTGGCAGACCGCAAGGCATTGGAGGAGCTCGTCAACTATCCGGTCAAAGGGATGAGCTATCCGTTCGGCACCTACAGCGATCAGGTTGTGAACATATTGCGGTCCATCGGTATCGAATACGCCCGTACGGTGAACAGTCATGGCGGCTTTCATAAGCCGGAAGACTGGCTCCGCTGGCATCCGACCTGCCATCATAAGCAAATGGTCGAATACGTCGATCAATGGATTCATACGGAGCAGCGATATTCAAGAATGTCGCTTTTTTACGTCTGGGGCCACAGCTATGAATTCGACAACGACAATAACTGGGACTTGGTAGAGAGGTTCGGTGAGATGATCGGCGGCAAGGACGACATTTGGTACGCGACGAATGCGGAAATTTACGCCTATTGCAAGGCCGTGGAAGGACTCCGGTACTCTGCCGATTCACGCCTCATTCATAATCCGTCGGCCCAATCGGTATGGATCAGCGTAGATGGGGACCCGATCGAAGTCCGTTCCGGAGAAATCGTCCGTTTATAACCAGACTATATGAGTCAGACCCTTTTACGAGGAAGCCGTTAGGTACGGCTTTCTTTTTTGTTGCCACTCCAGGTTGGCCCGGATTGTCGTTTCGTAACAAATTCCATGTCCATCGTAACTTATTCATACTGGCAGCATCCCGCACACGATTAAGATAGACATGGATTCACCATTAGCCGTGATAGTTTAAGGCTATCACACACGCAGGGAGTGCAGGCCAGTGAAAAAAGCAGTGGGATCTCCAAACATCAGCATGCGTGAGCATGTCTCACGGGCGGATTTGCATTACCGTCATACCGTGGAGCGAAGTGAGGGCGGCCTTCCGCTCGGAAACGGCCGGATGGGCAGTCTCATCTGGACTTCCCCCTCAGCGCTCAAGTTTCAAATCAACCGGGCCGATGTGTATGCGAACGACAGCCGTACCAACAGCTTCAACCAGCGGCACTCGGATTATGCTTACGGCTGCGGCTTTGTCGATATCGATCTTGTGGATTATGGCGAAGATGTATTTAATGACAAAGGAATTCGCCAGCATCTAAGCCTGTATGACGCGACAGCAGCGATTTCGGGGATTGGGGTGGCGGCGGAGGCCTTTGCTGCGTCAGGGCATGATGTGTTCGGCGTCCGGATCCATGATCGGCGGCCGGTGCCTCAAGTGGTCAACATTAAGCTCAAAATGCTGCGCCCGGCAGAGGTCGTGACCAAAAACCACTCTGCTGTGTCACGCCTCATGATAAGGGACGGCATGATGGTGCTTCATCAGCAATTCCGCGAAGGCGACTATTTCTGCGCTTCAGCGGTCGTTATTGCGATAACGGGAAGGGACGCGCAGGTAAGGATGAACGACGAGTACGGCGGCCGGAAGCCAGTAGGCGCTTATCGGGAAAGTCTGGTCATCGGGCAGCCGAATGAGACGGAAATGCGCCTATGCGTCCAACCGGGAAACGGCAGTTTTGATATTTTTATGAGCAGCGCAGCCAGCTTTGATGAGCAGGAAGATGTCATCGGGGAAGCGATCCAAACGGTGCGGCATGCCATGCAAGCGGGATATGACGCGCTGCTGGCGGAGCATCGCAAGTGGTGGCATTCCTTTTGGGACAAATCATATATCCGCCTTCATAGCGAGGACGGGCGTGCCGAATTTGTCGAGCAGCATTACACGTATTATGTATACCTGATGGCATCCAATTCGCGGGGTTCACAATATCCTCCGAATTTCGGCGGCATGCTGCTCAGCCCGCGCGGAGATCTCCGGCATTGGGGAGCCATGCATTGGTGGAACAACATGAATTTGTATTATAACGCCGTGCTGCCAACCGGGCATAATGAACTGTTCCATCCGTATTTCAACATGTATTCAGCCATGTACGATTCGTGTGCAGCCGCCGCAAGGCAGCAGTGGGGAAGCCATGGCATTTATATTCCGGAAGTCGTGTCCTTTGATGGCGTTGAGGAGCTGCCGGAAGACATTGCCGAAGAAATGAGGGACCTCTATTTGCTGCGCAAGCCGTGGGAGCAAATGACCGATCGGTTTCGCGAGTATGCTTACTCCAAGCGGCCGCATGAGAGCCGTTGGAACTGGAAGTATCACGAAAAATATGTGGATGGCAGATTTACATACAAGGAACGAGGTTACGGCCCCTTTGGATTCACGACGCACATGTTCGCCACCCAGGTCGGGATTGCATACCACTACTGGTTGTACTATGAGTTCACCAAGGATGAAGAATGGCTGCGTGAGCGCGCATATCCGATCATCCGGGGCGTCGCCGAGTTTTTCCGCCACTATCCCAACCTGCGGAAGGATGAGGACGGACTGTATCACATGTATCATACGACCAGCGACGAAAAATATTACGGCGGCAAAGACACGATGGATTCGATGGCGGGCATGCATACAATCTTCCCGATCGTCCTGAGGGCTTCGGACCTACTCGGATTGGATCGCGATATCCGGCCGGCGTGGCAGGAGCTTTACGAGCATCTGGCCCCGCTTCCGCGAAGCGATCAAGCAGACGCCGTCCTGAAAACGGGAGAAGGGGAAGCGGCCGTATGGGTCGGCGCTCTCGGTCCGGTATTGGATCAGAAAAGCCATATCGACGTGAAGCCTGCCTATTTCGGCAGCCTGTGTTCACTAGAAACTGCCGTGAGTAACCCAGACATGTTTAAGACGACTATGGCGACGGTTCGGTACCAGGAGGAGCTTCTCGATCACGACTGGAGCCGGGCTGCCTCTGAAATGTCGGGGATGGCACGCGTCTTGGCCAATATGGGGCTTGCCGAGCCTTTTAAGCAGGTCGTGCTGGCCCAGTTGGAATGTGTCAACGCGGAGCGGGATTACTGCTATTTCAACGATACGGGCCGAATCAAATCGTTTGAAAACCGCTTGACCGTCAGGGAAGGGGTGAACTGCATCAGCATTCAGCGTCTTGGTAACGCCGCAGCTGCGCTGCAATCGGCGCTGTGCCAAAGCCAGCCTGCAGGCCCAGGCCAGGATTCGGTTATCCGTCTGTTCCCTGCATGTCCTGTGGATTGGGACGCCGAATTTTCGCTATGGTGTCCTGGTGGATTTAACGTCAAATCGGCTGTTCAGGGCGGCGATATACCATATGTAAGGATCACGTCTTCCCTGGGAGGAATATGCCGTATCCGGAATCCATGGGGAGAAGGCGAAGTACGCCTGCAGAAGGTAGGAGGCGAGGTTCACATGCTGGAAGGTTCGCTGCTCCAGTTTGAGACGGAGTTAGGTGATGAATTCGAACTGTATCCGAATCGATAAATGAGTTGGAAAAGGCCGATTCACAGCGATGTGAATCGGCCTTTTTGGATGTGCTGCTGTTACTTTTACTATCGAACGGTTCATAGGTTCATGAATTCCTTACGCCGTGCCAAGCATTCCCATCGTTTGGGTTGGGCCTGACAAGCCTTATGCTCCGGTAATTCTCGGCATCGGCATGGACTCTTTGCCGAGCTCCGCCCAGGCATATTTAAGCAGAAGTTCGGTTTTGAGCGGCGCATGCTCCGGATCGTCCCATAAATTGTTCAGCTCTCCGGGGTCTTCCTGCAGATCGAAGATTTCACCGTAGGTCTGGTTGTAGTAGACTGTGATTTTATAACGCTCGTCGACGTACGTTTTTTGGTGGATGGTGGTCGGTTCATGCCTGAACTCACAGATAGCGTGATCCCGCGCCTGTGCGGTTTCGCCGAGCCATACCTTTTTCTGGTCGATGCCCGTCATGGCATAAGGAACCGGCAGATCGCACAGGGACAAGAAGGTCGGAGCCAGGTCCACCAAAGATTGAATGGCGCTGCTCCGCTTGCCGGCCGGCACTTCACCGGGATACCGGACAATAAACGGCAGCTTGATCAAGTCCTCGTAATGAAACCCGCCCTTGGCCTGCAGACCGTGCTGTCCGAAGAAATGCCCGTGATCCGTCGTAAAGACGACGATCGTGTTATCGGCCATTCCCAGTTCCTCCAGCTTATCGAGAATATGCCCGATGTACTTATCCATCATGCTGATCATGCCGTAATAGACGGCGACCAGCTTTTTCTTGTCATACTCCGTCAATCGCTTCCTGCTGCCGTACTCGTAATAATGATGCGAACGGTAACCGTGGATGCCATGACCCGTTTCCTGCAGGTCCGTGAAGTCGGGTTGCTCTTCCTGCGTTTTGGCAAAATGTGGCGGGTTACGGTCATGTTCGCCCGGAACCATCTCGGGAATGGTGAGCTGCTCGGGATCGTACATCGTATCCCATGGCTGGGGAACGAGGTATTCCGGGTGCGGGTCGAAGAAGCTGGACCACAGGAAAAAGCTTTCGTCGTTTTCATGATATTGTTCCAGTAAAGCATTGGTCCGTTCGGCGATCCAGGTGTTGTAATGGTACTCTTCGGGAATCGGCCATTTATATGTTTGATCCCGGTCCATGGTACCTGTCGGCGGCAGGAAATAGTCTCTCCAGTTATGGCAGCCTTTTTCTTCCATCCACAGCGCATAATGCTGCCCGACATGGGCTTCATTGGTGTGATTCCGTGCCAGCTCCACATGCTCAAAACCGTAGAAACCGTCTTTGTAATTTTTCCAATACTCCAAATCCTGAAGAACGGGATAGGCTTCAAGCGACGGAAATTCCTCGGTCGATGTGAGCGGCTGAAAATGTGCTTTACCGATCAGCCCGGTCCGGTAACCGGCTTGCTTGAAATCTTCGCCTACCGTATGGCGGTCCTCCAGCAATTTGGTGCCGAGCGTCCACGCGCCATGCTGGCTCGGGTACATGCCGGTAATGATCGAGGCACGGCTCGGCGTGCAGGTCGGATTGGGGCAATACGCCCGGTCGAACGTCGTCCCTTCCCGGACAAGCCGGTCCAGATTCGGGGTATGTATTTCAGGATTAAAGGCGCCAATCGTATTCCAGTGCTGCTGATCGCTGGTAATTAACAAAATATTAGGTTTCTTCATCCGTCAACCTCCTCGAACTGATTATATGTAAAGGGGTGCCCAAAGAGAATGGCGTATTGTATGATAGATTTATCATTTTGTCAGTTCATGTAAGGAAGATGGGGAGGGTGAGAACGTTATGCTGCAGGAGTATGACCACGAATTCGCGGAGTTTTTATATTACACGCCGACCAGGATCGACAAAGGTACCCCGTTCTGGCTGGTCAGGGCGGGTCAGAGTACAGCCAAGCCGGGATACCGGATCGGTCCGCGCAGAATTGAATGTTACAGTATTCATTTTGTCAGGGCAGGCAGCCTGATGGTTGAATATGAGGGGCACACTTACAGGCTCAAGACAGGGGATGCCTTTTGCATGTATCCGAACCGCACCTATATGTATTACAAGCCGGAAGACGATCATTCTCTGCAGTTAACATGGCTGGCCATGGATGGACCGGGCATGGAACCGATGCTGAATCTGGCAGGCTTTCATCCGGATGTACCCTGCTCCAGAGGGCTGTGGAGTCCAGAGGTAGCGAACTTGATCCGGCGTCTGTTTGCGGAGTGGAAGGATGGGAAGACGGATCAGGTCGCCGCCGCCCTGAACCTGAAAGGACTGCTGTACCAGGTGTTATCCCAGCTGATCGCAAGCGCCAAAGCCGTGGACGAGCCTCATCGTCCTGCTGCGACAACGATAAAAAATAGTAAAGCATCCCAATGGACCGAGTACATCGAATGGCATGCCGCCGAGGGGATCACCGTACAGCAAGTAGCCGAGTATGCTGGCCTGAACCGTACCTATTTTTCGACACAGTTTACGAGGTTTGTAGGCATGACGCCAGCCGAGTATATTGCCAAGGTCAAGATGGACAAGGCCAAGCAAATGCTGTCCGGGACGTCGGCTGCCGTTACGGAGATCGCTTATTCCCTTGGGTATCCGACCCTGTTTGCATTTACCCGTGCTTTTAAAAACTACTGTTCGATGTCCCCGTCAGCGTACCGGAAGCAGCACTGAATTGAAGAACGGATGATGCGTTAAAGGACGCCATTTGCATTGGCGTCCTCTTCACCTTGCTCTTACTATTGTCTTACACCCGGCTAATGAACCACCTCGATAAATCTTGTCGCCGCCGCCGATATCGGCATGTTACGCATCACCATAAGGCCCACCTTGGAAGGAGGGATCTCCACATCCAGCTCAATTTCAAAGAGAGAGCCTTCCTTCAGCTCTTTGGCTACAAATTCCCGCGTGACATACGAAATGCCCAGTCCACGCTTGGCGAATTCGATCAGCAAATCGACGCTTCCCACCTCGATGTCGGGCTTCAGCTCGTGTCCGTATTTTTCAAACAGCTCTGTGATGGCCATACGCACCCGGCTGTTCCGTGAGAACAGAATAACGGGATATTCCATCAGCTGTTCCATGGACAGCGCCTGCCCTTTCAGCTCCTCATACCGTTCGCCCGCCACAAAGCAGTCCTGCAGCTCAATGCTTTCCGTTACCTCCAGCTGCGAGTCGAAGATCGGCATTCGGACAACGCCAAGGTCGATCCGTCCCTCCTTTAGATAGGAGATCACTTCCGGTGTCGTGCCGTGATTCAGGTGCAGCTTGATTCCCGGATACTTGACGTGAAAGTCCTCGAGAAAAGGAAGCAGGTAGTGCTTGAACAACGAATCGCTTCCGCCGATCCGCAGCTCGCCGCTGTCCAAATTTTTGAGCGCCACCATTTTTTCTTCAGCGAGCGTAATGAGAATTTGCGACTGCTCTATATAGGAAAATAAAATCTTGCCTTCCTGCGTCAGGCTTACACCTTTGGAGTTGCGGTAAAACAGCGTAACGCCGATCCGCTCCTCCAGCTGTTTGATGGCATGGCTGACGCTTGGCTGAGTCAGGTACAGCGCCTTGGCGGCCTGCGTTAAACTTCCTGTCTTTGCGGCCCAATAAAACACTTTATACAACTCGTAATTGTTAGTCATAGATATGGTCTATATCTCCTCAGAAATATATTGATTACATGTATGGCACATATTTGTATTATAGTGAATCCAAGACACAGAAACCAGAGCTTTTTCGACAGAATGAGAAGTGGAAGTCGCGGAGCTTTGAAAGGAAGGAGCAATTGAGATGAATCCTACAACTTTTGTATTGTTTGGAGCGACTGGCGATTTGGCCAAGCGCAAAATATACCCTGCTCTGTATCATTTATATATCCACGGAAAGCTTCCGGAAGCTTTCTCCGTGATCGGCCTCGGCCGTAAAGAAATGACGGATGAAACGTTCAAGGCTCACGTCAAGCAGTCGCTGTACGATTTTTACCGGCTGAACGTGAAAGAGGACGATTCCCTGCAGTCCTTCCTGGGACTCTTTGGCTTCAACATCCTGCACATCGATGACACGGATCATTTCGTCCGGTTAAAAGACCGGGTAGAGGCTTGGGAGCAAGGAATCGGCGGAGCATCGAACCGCTTGTTCTACTTGTCCGTTGCGCCGAACTTCTTCGGCACCATCGCCTCCCAGATCGAAAACAGCGGCCTTGGCAGCGTAACGGGCTGGAAGCGCCTCGTGATCGAGAAGCCGTTCGGCCATGACGTCGCTTCGGCCCGTGAGCTGAACGACCAGCTGAGCCAAGCTTTTGCGGAAGAAGAAATTTACCGGATCGACCATTACCTCGGCAAATCCATGGTGCAGCGGCTTGAAGCATTGAAGCAGGCGAATCCTGTTATTCAGGCGCTGTGGACGAACCGCTTTATCGCCAACGTCCAAATTACGGCTGACGAGACCGTAGGCGTTGAGGAGCGCGCTGGATACTACGACAAAGCCGGTGCCCTGCGGGATATGTTCCAGAACCACATGATGCAGCTGCTCATGATGCTGACCATTCACGCGCCGCACAACATGGCTTCGGCAGAGAACGTCCAGCTCAAGAAGAAGCAGGTGCTTGAAGCACTGGACCCGCTGCAAAAGCAGGATGTGTTTACCAACATCGTGCGCGGACAATACACAGCCGGATCGATTCAAGGCAAACCGGTTCCTGCATACACAGCTGAGCCCGGCATTTCCGAAGGTTCGACGAACGATACGTTTATCGCGGCCAAGCTGCACATCGATAATTACTACTGGCGCGGCGTTCCGTTCTATATCCGGACAGGTAAACGTCTGGCATCGAAGAGTACGCGCATCGTGATCGAATTCAAGGAACCGCTCACCACGGCGACTCAAGCAGAGCAGGCAACCGCACCGAACCTGCTGGTCATCGAGATCGGGCCAAAAGAAGGCATCACGCTTCAGCTGAATGCGAAGGACCCGGATCATCCGAACGGCTTTAAACCGGTATACATCGATATGTATCCGGACCGCAAAGAAGCCCAGGAAGCGTACGAAACGCTGATTCACGATGCACTGAACGGAGATTCGACGTTCTTCGTCCATTGGGATGAGGTCGACCTGTCCTGGCAGTGGGTGCAGCCGATCCTGGAAGCCTTCGCTGCTAATGAGGTGCCGCTGCATCCTTACGCTGCCGGTTCGCACGGTCCGGAAGCGGCCCATGAGCTGCTTGCCGCAGACGGATTCCACTGGTGGTTCGATGAGGAAGACGAAGCCGGAAAGGCTGCTTCCGAGCCGCTTGTCGAGCAAGTTACCGCCAGCTGATTTTGGGTTCTATGCTCGGTTTACCGAGCCAATCATATATTGAACATTCACAGGAGGTTGTAAGATGAAATTTTTTATTGATACTGCCAATCTGCAGGATATTCAATCCGCCTACAAAATCGGGGTTCTGTCCGGAGTCACCACGAACCCGTCCCTGGTTGCCAAGGAAGGCGTGAAATTCGAAGACCGGATCGCCGAGATTTGCCAGGCTGTGCCGGAAGTGGAGTCCGTGTCGGCGGAAGTGACGCCGGATGCGGAAACCGCTGAGGAAATGATTGCCCAGGCGAACGAGCTGATCAAGATCAACAACAACGATGAGAAAATCACGATCAAGCTGCCGATGACCCTTGCCGGTCTGGAAGCCTGCCGTTATTTGTCCCAAAAAGGGGTCAAAACGAACGTGACCCTGATCTTTACCGTGAATCAGGCGCTGCTGGCCGCCCGTGCCGGGGCAACATACGTATCGCCGTTCCTGGGTCGTCTGGACGATATTTCTGAAGACGGCGTCCTTCTGGTGGACAAAATTGCGCAGCTGTTCCGCACGCATAACCTGGACACGCAAATTATTGCAGCTTCGGTACGCCACCCGGATCACGTCACCCGCGTCGCCATGGCCGGCGCGCACATTGCGACCGTTCCGTTCGGCGTGATTGCACAAATCGCCAAGCACCCGTTGACGGACCAAGGTTTGGTTAAATTTGCAGCCGACTGGAAAAGCAGCGTCAAGTAAAAAGAGAGAGATCTGGAGGAGAGAGAAACGATGAGCAAACAGCAAATCGGTGTGGCCGGTCTTGCCGTCATGGGCAAAAACCTGGCTTTGAATATGGAAAGCAAAGGCTTTGCGGTCGCTTTATATAACCGTTCGCCGGAAAAAACGAAAGAACTGCTCGCCGAAGCCGAAGGAAAAAACTTTGTCGGTACATTCAGCATCGAGGAGTTTGTGCAGTCGCTGGAAACCCCGCGCAAAATCATGATGATGGTCAAAGCCGGCGGACCGACGGACGCGCTGATCGAGCAGCTCGTTCCGCATTTGGAAGAAGGAGACATCCTGATTGACGGTGGGAACGCCTTCTTCCCGGACACCGAGCGAAGATACCGGGAGCTTCAGGCGAAGGGCATCCGCTTTATCGGAGCCGGGGTATCCGGCGGCGAAGAAGGAGCCCTGAAAGGACCGGCTATTATGCCTGGCGGCCAGAAGGACGCCTACGAGCTCGTTGAACCGATTCTTACGGCCATTTCGGCCAAAGTCAACGGAGATCCTTGCTCAACGTACATCGGCGAAGGCGGGTCCGGCCATTATGTAAAAATGGTCCATAACGGCATCGAGTACGGCGATATGCAGCTGATCGGCGAAGCTTATCACCTGCTGAAGGATGTGCTGGGACTCGGCACGGAAGAGCTGCATGACATTTTCACCGAGTGGAATCGCGGGGAGCTGGACAGCTATCTGATCGAGATTACCGCTGATATTTTCTCCAAGAAAGATCCGGACACCGGCAAACCGATGGTTGACGTCATCCTGGATGCGGCGGGACAGAAGGGAACTGGGAAATGGACGAGCCAAAGCTCGCTGGATCTCGGCGTGCCGCTGTCCATCGTGACCGAATCGGTATTTGCCCGCTTCTTGTCCGCAATGAAGGAAGAACGCGTGGAGGCAAGCAAAATCCTCAAAGGGCCGCACACTGCTCCGTATGAAGGGGATGAGCGGGAGTTCGTGGAAGCCGTACGCAAGGCGCTGTATGCCAGCAAAATCAGTTCGTACGCCCAAGGCTTCGCGCAGCTCCGTGCTGCCTCCGAAGAGTTTAACTGGAATCTGAACTTCGGCAGCATCGCGATGATTTTCCGAGGCGGCTGCATCATCCGTGCCCGCTTCCTGGAAAACATCAAGCAGGCCTATGATAAAAATCCGGAGCTGAAAAACCTGCTTCTGGACGATTACTTCGGCTGGGTCGTTACCAACTACCAGGATGCTTGGAGAAACGTTGTGTCCGTTGCCATGCAGCGCGGCATTCCGGTTCCGGCCTTCGCTTCCGCACTGGCTTACTACGACAGCTACCGTACGGAGCGTCTGCCGGCCAACCTGCTGCAAGCGCAGCGCGACTACTTTGGCGCGCATACGTTCCAACGTGTCGACAAAGAAGGCACCTTCCATTTCCAATGGATCGAGTCCGAAGAATAACCGGTTGTGGATAATAAGAAAACGTTCCGATGCGAGAGCATCGGAACGTTTTTTTGTTCAAAGGAGCGAAACCCTATTCATCGAGCGAGCCAGTATCATACACGACTTGCCCTTGAGCGTTATATCCGGTGAATCGCATTGGCGGGTTTTGCGGTTCATCCAAAAGCACATACCAGTATACGGTGCCGTCGGATGAATGGATCAACTGGGCTTCGGTTTTTACTTTGCGTGTCTCCACGACGACGCTCAGAATGTCCTTGTTATTGACAGTTCCGACAAACATCGGGCTAAGCTCATTCAGGTTGCAGTAGCTCCAGTCGATATCCTGCTCAGGATCGATATCTGTGTATGTGCCGACGATCCAAGTCCAACTTTGACGGTTGTGCTTCAGAAGGCCGACGTTATATTGATTGTCATTACTATAGAACACCACACTATGCTTATTGTCTGTATCAAAGGTTTTTAAAATGTCGTCATAAGGGATGTTTGATTTGTGCATCGCTTCTTCTATCGTTGATGGGGAATTTGAACAGCCCGCAATCAGTACGAAACATAACAATAGGATACATCTGATTTTCATTCGTCACGTCCTTAACCCGAGATCACAGTGAACACACATTTTTCACTTCAATAGTAAAACGCAGTATTTCGCGGTTTAGTTGGAGCGATAAATACATATTTTTGTTTAAGCATCCGATTTCTGTTCGCCCAGCATCTCCATAAGTTGAAACATTCATTTTATTTATTGTAAGTGGCTCGGTATAATGCAAATAGAATGATGGATAAGGGGAGAACGAGGATGGGAGCTATTGCAAAAACGCCGCAACCGCCGTATTATGCGGTCATTTTTACTTCGGAAATGTCTGAAGGAGAGAATAGAGGGTACGGTAAAATGGGAGATAAGATGGTCGAGCTCGCTTCGAACCAGCCGGGTTTTCTCGGAGTCGAAAGCGTTCGGGGAACGGATGGGGTCGGAATTACCGTCTCGTATTGGGAGTCACTTGAGGCGATCAAGGCCTGGAAGGAGAATTCCTTGCACAGGGTAGCTCAGGATAAAGGGAAGAGCGAATGGTACGCACGGTTCGGTCTGCGGGTGAGTAAGGTCGAGAGGGACGATTTTATGAATATCTAATTTGTAATTAACCCGGTCTGAATGGCAGATCCCATTGCAAAAACTCTCATAACTTTAATGTATGATTTCGCGGTAAAAATATATTTTTAATATACAGCGGATTAACATACAATGAATTTAATTAAGCGACAGAGTACGAGTGGGGGGATTCAAATGGGCAAACAATTTCCGGCTATGCTGCCTGAGCATATGGATTTTATCCGAAAGCAGCATATGTTTTTCGTTGGTACGGCGCCGTTATCACAGGAAGGGCACGTCAACTTGTCGCCAAAAGGTTATGACACGTTCCGGATCTTGTCCGAGAACCGGGTCGCGTACCTGGATTTGACCGGAAGCGGCAATGAAACGAGTGCCCACCTGGAAGAAAACGGCCGCATCACGATCATGTTCTGCGCGTTTGAGGGACCGGCGAACATCATGCGCCTGTACGGAACCGGGGCGGTGATTTTACCGGAGAGCAGGGAGTGGGAGACATTATACCCTTTGTTTGATCCGATGCCCGGAGCGAGACAGATCATCACGATCGATGTGCATAAAGTGCAGACGTCCTGCGGTTATGCGGTTCCCTTCATGACTTATGAAAAGGAAAGGGACACGCTGAATCGGTGGGCAGAGCATAAAGGCGAACAAGGGCTTCACGACTACTGGCAGGAGAAAAACAGGAGCACGATCGACGGACTGCCGACTCCTTTAGGCAGACGGCTGGGGTTATAGCCTAGTATAAAAACGCAAAATCAAATAACCGATAACGCAAAACAAGCCGCGATGGATCCGGGCTTGTTTTTTTGTATAGGCCGTTTTGTTGTATCGGGCATCATCGTTCCATTTTCATACCCGTAATCAATCAGCAAGGCCGTCGCCGGAGGGCAAACTAAGCACAGGCACGTTCAGAAAACGGGAAATCGCCAGTGCACAGGCACCCATGACGCAGGATTTCCGCCCCATGCCCGACAGTGTGATCTCCCGGTAATGGCTGATTTGGGAGTGGAGTTGATGATGGATCCTCTGCAGTGCATCGGGAACCATTCGCAGCAGCTCACTGTCGATAACGATAACGTCCGGATTGTACATATTGATGACATTGTTCAGCCCGATCGACAGGTAATAGACGAATTGATTCAACGCGTCAAGCACTTGTTCATCGCCTTCGGCAATGCGCCGGCTGATCCACTCCATATCCGAGGCGTCACCAGGTTCGGCCGCAAGGATGTTCCGGAGCACGCTTGTTTCCGAAGCATATTTCTCCCAGCAGCCGCGGTTGCCGCAAGCGCAGGGCTCTCCGCCGGGAACGACGATCATATGGCCGATTTCGCCGGCAAAGCCTTCATGGCCGCGAAAAAACTTGCCGTCCATGATCATGCCGAGCCCAATGCCGGAATACAGCGTTACACAGAGCAGGTTGTCGGTCGTATGGTGAGCGTACGCCCGCTCGGCAAAAGCGCTGAGGTTCGCGTTGTTTTCCAAATGGACAGCCGCACCGACTGCACGTTCCAGATCCCGCTTCAAGTCAACGTCCTGCCATTGGAAGCGGGGCACGAATTTGATTGTCTCTTCATTGGAGACGAGTCCGTGGATCGCCAATACGATGCCGACCATCCCGTAGCGGCTGCCCGCGCATCGGCTTTGATAACCGCGGATCGCGGAGGCCAGCAGCTGTACGATATCCTCATAGGCTTCCGATTGAATTGGAATGATTTCGGTTGTGACCGGATGACCGGTTAAATCGGATAACATGAATGTCGCGTGTCCTGCGTCCAGGTCAATGCCGAGCGCATATCCTGCCTGGGCGTTCAGGGAGAGCATAATCGGTTTGCGTCCGACAGGGTTGTGCTCCAGCTCGGTTTCGACGACCAGTTCTTCTTCCAGCAAATCTGCGACCTGCGCGGAGATCGTTGCCCGGGTCAAGGCCGTAATCTTGGACAGATCCGCTCTGGAAATTTTTCCCTCCTTCATTATTTCCCGTATAATCAACGCCCGGTTGATCTTTTTAATATAAGAGGCGTCTCCGGTTACCATTTGTTTCCTCCAATTTTAGAACGTCATGAAAATTCAGCATAAACCATATTGTAACACGAACCCGCCTCGCCCGCTCATAAATTACCCGATTGACAAAGGCGTGGGGAGTTGGTACAGTACGAATATATTTTGTAAGTTTAATAAACAAATTAAAAAATGTAAAGGGTTTCATACCAATTAACGATCCTTGGAGAGGAGAACAGGATGAGCCAATTTCTCGATTCGGAATTTTTGCTGGATACCCCTGCGGCGGTTCGGTTATATGAAAAGGCGGCTGCCGATTTGCCGATCTTTGATTTTCACTGCCATTTGGACCCGAAGGAAGTATGGGAGAACAAGCCATGGGCCAATATTACGCAGCTGTGGCTGGGAGGCGACCATTATAAGTGGCGTACGATGCGGATGCACGGCATCGGTGAGCAGCTGATTACAGGCGATGCGGAGGATTGGGATAAATTTATGGCCTGGGCGGAGACGGTTCCGCACCTGATCGGCAACCCGCTGTACCATTGGACGCATTTGGAGCTCAAGAACGTGTTCGGCATCGAACAAATCCTGAGCCCAGCCACGGCCCGCGATATATGGGAGGCGTGCAACGCCAAGTTGCAGCAGCCCGATTTTCTGCCGAGGGCGCTGATTGCCAGAGCCCGGGTGAAATTTATCGGCACGACCGACGACCCGCTGTCCCCGCTGGAATATCATGAGCGGCTGGCTGCCGATGGCAGCTTTCAAACCATCATCGCCCCGACGTTCAGACCGGACGGAGCATTATATATCGAGCGCCCCACATACACCGAATGGGTACATAAGCTCGGGGAGATTACAGGCCAAACCATCGGTTCCCTGGATGCCTTCCTGAACGCGCTTCAACGGCGCGTGGATTACTTCGATGAGCATGGCGGACGTGCGTCCGACCATGATATCCCGTACCTTGATTTCGCAGACGTCACAAAGGAAGAAATCGTTCCTATTTTTAATAAAAGATTGAACGGTGAAGAATTGTCAGGCGCTGAGATTAACGCATACCGCTCTTTCCTGCTGAAGGAGCTCGGCAAAATGTACGCCGGCAAGCAGTGGGTCATGCAGCTGCATATGGGCGCGCTCCGCAACACCAATACAAAGATGAAAAACCGCATCGGTGCGGATACCGGTTTTGACTCTGTGGGAGAAACGAACCTTGCGCAGGGTCTCGCTCGCTTCCTTGATGCATTGGATCAGGAAGACGCCCTGCCGAGAACGGTGCTGTTCAATTTAAATCCGAAAGACAATGCCGTCCTGGCCGCGATGACAGGCAACTTTTATGAGGAAGGGGTGCCGGGCAAAGTCCAGTTCGGGTCTGGCTGGTGGTTCAACGATCATATAGATGGTATGGAAAAGCAGATGAAGGACCTGGCGAATGTCGGTCTGCTCAGTCATTTTATCGGCATGCTGACCGATTCGCGCAGTTTCCTATCCTATGCCCGGCACGAATACTTCCGGCGCATTCTTTGCAATCTTCTCGGAGCTTGGGTGGAGAAGGGGCTCGTGCCGGATGATATGGAGGCTCTGGAACGGATGGTTCGAAACATCGGTTACGGCAACGCTGAAGCCTATTTCATGAAACGATAACGGGGGAGGGGAAAGCGCATGGGTATTTTGCAGGAGCTTCTGAAGGACATTCCGATTCCGAAAATGGCCAAGGTCAACGTGCGGTTCAACGATGAACAGATCGTGGACCTGGGCAGCGACCTTGGAGCCAAGCTGCGTGAGCCGCACATTATGGAGAAGGTCAAGCCCGGCATGGAAATCGCGATCGCTGTCGGCAGCAGGGGTCTTGACCGCATTGTGGAGCTAACCGCCGTGACCGTCAAAGTATTGAAGGAAGCGGGGGCTAAGCCGTTTATTGTGCCGAGCATGGGCAGCCACGGAGGTGCCACGGCGGAAGGGCAGCGGGAGGTGCTGGCGCATCTGGGCGTCACGGAAGAGAGCGCAGGCTGCGAAATCCGCTCCTCGATGGAAGTCGTTCAGCTCGGCGCACTGCCGAACGGACTTCCGGTGTATTTGGATAAATACGCCGCCGCGGCGGACGGCATCGTCGTTATTAACCGCATTAAGCCGCATACGGCTTTTCGGGGACCGGTGGAGAGCGGCATCATGAAAATGATCAGCATCGGCCTTGGCAAGCAGAAAGGGGCGGAGGCCTGCCACCAGCTAGGGTTTAAATATATGGCTGAGAATGTTCCGGCCATGGCCAAAATGATCATGGAGAAGAAACCGGTCCTGTTCGGGGTAGCGACAATCGAAAATGCGTTCGACAAGGTTGCGGTCGTTGAGGTACTTACGCCGGAGGAGATTACCGACAAGGAACCGCAGCTGCAGCTTCAGGCAAAGGAACTGCTGCCAAAGCTGTTTTTTGACCAGCTGGAAGTGCTGATCATTGACGAGATCGGCAAAAACATCAGCGGCGACGGCATGGATCCGAACATCACGGGCCGATATCCGACGCCTTATGCGCACGGAGGGCCCGATGTCAACAAAATGGTCGTTCTGGATTTGACGCCGCAAACCGAAGGGAATGCAAACGGGGTGGGCACGGCGGACTTTACGACGCAGCGGCTTGTCGACAAGATGGATTTGGAGGTTACTTACGCCAACGGGCTGACGTCCACCGTCGTCGCGCCGACGAAGATCGCCACGACGCTGCCGAATGACAAGGAAGCGATTCAGGCGGCGGTGAAAACGAGCAATGTGCTGGATTTTAACAAGGCGAAAATCGTCCGGATCAAAAATACGCTCGTTCTGAGCCAAATCGAGGTGTCTGAAGCGCTGTTCGAATATGTGAAGCAGCATCCGCAAATGGAGCTGGCCTCGGAGCCGTATGATCTGCCTTTTGACGAGCACGGAAATTTACCGAAAACGGAGGAGAGTCACTAGATGACGACGAGTTTGTTTGATTTAACGGGGAAAACGGCGGTAGCCGTCGGCGGCAATAGCGTGCTCGGCTCGGCGATTGCCGAGGGCTTTGCCGAACACGGCGCCAAGGTGGCAATTGTCGGGCGGAACCTGGACAAAGCGGAGGAAGTCGTAAGCGTCATCCGGAGCCAAGGCGGGGAAGCGAAAGCATTCCAGGCGGATGTGGGCTCGCGCGAGTCCCTGGTCCAAGCGGCTGCGGACATCGAAGCATGGTCTGGCGGATGGGACATTCTGCTCAACGCTCCGGGTACGAACAGCACCACTCCCTTTTTCGAGCTGGAGATGGAAGAATGGGACCGCATTATGGACGTGAACCTGAAGGGCATCGTGCTTACCTGCCAAATTTTCGCCAAGCGCATGGTCGAGCAGAAACGGAAGGGGAGCATCATCAACATCTCGTCGGTGTCCTCAACGACGCCGCTCTCCAAGGTGTTTACGTATTCGGTATCCAAAGCCGGATTGAACAGCGTCACCCAATTCCTGGCCCGGGAGCTTGCGCCGGAGGGGATCCGCGTGAACGCGATCATTCCGGGATTTTTCCCAGCTGTGCAGAACCAGAAAATATTAAGCCCGGAACGGGTCGAATCGATCATGCGGCATACGCCGATGAACCGATTCGGTACGCCGGATGAATTAAAAGGGGCAGCGATCCTGCTTGCTTCAGATCAGGCTTCAAGCTTTATTACCGGTTCGATGATCCGGGTGGATGGCGGGTTCGGCAGCATGACGATTTAATGGCCATACGGGAAGGAGGCAGGACAATGCTAACCGAAAAATATGAGAAACTGCAGTCCATCCTGCGGGAACTAAATTCAGTTGTCGTGGCATTTTCAGGAGGGGTGGACAGCACCTTTCTGCTTAAAGCGGCTGTCGATACGCTCGGCCCGGATCAAGTACTGGCGGTGACCGCAGATTCGGAAACGTATCCGTCAACAGAGCTTGCAGAAGCGAGGGAACTGGCCGAATGGATCGGAGCGCGGCATCAGGTCATTGAAACCTCCGAGCTGGCGATTCCCGGATATGCTGAAAACACGAAAAACCGCTGCTATTTTTGCAAAAGCAGTCTTTTCGACCATTTGGTTCCCGTACTGACGGAGCAATCCTATAAAAATATCGTTTACGGCGTCATTGCCGACGACATGAATGAGTTTCGGCCCGGCATGCAGGCGGCAAAGGAAAGGGGCATTCGCGGACCGCTGCTGGAAGCCGGACTGTATAAGGATGAAATCCGCGAGCTGTCCAGAGGCTACGGCCTGCCCACTTGGGATAAGCCTTCTTTTGCCTGCTTGTCCTCGAGAATCGCTTATGGGGAACGGATTACCAAGGAGAAGCTGAGCAAGGTTGAAAAAGCGGAGGCCTATTTGAAATCGCTCGGCATCCGCCAGGTACGGGTACGCACGCACCAGGACACGGCGCGGATCGAAGTGGAACCGAAGGACATGCAGACCGTTCTGGAGCAGCACTCCCAAATATCCGGCAGGCTGCAGGAGTACGGCTACAAGTACGTAACGCTTGATCTGGTGGGCTATCAGAGCGGCAGCATGAACAAGGTTTTGGCATAACGAAAGCTCTGGAAGGGGATGAGAACTTTGTTGGACGACGTTCTGGAGCAAGTACGCAGCGGAGCCCTGAGCGTGGAGGAAGCCAAAGCGCGGCTGGCGGCATTTGAGGATCTCGGCTTTGCCAAGGTTGACCACCAGCGCAGTAAACGGCAGGGTTTCCCTGAGATCGTCTATGGGGAAGGCAAAACGGCGGATCATATCATTTCGATTGCCTGCGCTCTGCAAGCCCGTGGCAGCAGCGTCCTGGTCACACGCGTGGACAAGGAAAAAGCCGAGACAGTGCTGCGGGCGTGTCCGGATTACAGTTATCACGAGGCGGCAAGGGTCTTGTACTGGAAAAAGGAACAGATGCCCGCTGACGATTCGCAAGGGTATGTCGCTGTGATTGCGGCGGGAACCTCGGATCTGCGCGTGGCGGAGGAGGCGGCGGTAACGGCCGAAGTGCTAGGCAGCACGGTCCACCGGATCTATGATGTGGGTGTTGCGGGGATCCACCGCTTGTTCAGCCATTTGGAGGAAATCCAGCAGGCGACGGTTTCTGTCGTGGTGGCCGGGATGGAAGGGGCACTCCCCAGCGTCGTAGGCGGCCTGGTCTCCCATCCGGTCATCGCAGTACCTACCAGTGTAGGGTATGGGGCTCATTTTCAAGGCTTGTCGGCGCTGCTGACGATGCTGAATTCGTGTGCCTCAGGCATCAGCGTGGTGAATATCGACAACGGATTCGGCGGAGGTTATAACGCCGCGCTGATTCATCAGCTTGTACATAGAGGGGGAACACGAATTTGAAAACGCTATACCTTGACTGCTTTTCAGGCATCAGCGGGGATATGTTCATCGGTGCGCTGCTGGATGCCGGCGGCGATGCGCAGCGGATGCAGACGGAGCTGCAGAAATTAAACATCGAAGAAGAATATACGCTGCAGTGGAGCAAGGTGAACAAGAACGGGATCACCGCGACCAAATTTGACGTGCATTTGCAAGAAGCGCACGAGAAAGATCACGTTGAACATCATCATGTGGATGAACATTCCCAAGCGGATCTTGAGGCAGAGGAAGGTTCAGGCGAAGTTCATCTCGAGCATGATGTAGTGCATTCCCACAGCCACAGCCATAGCCATGAACATGGTCACGACCACAGTCACGAACAAAATCATCGACATGACCACAGCCACGATCATGTGCACGATCACCATCACGACCACGTGCACGATCATCACGAGCATGTCCACCAACATCATGCCCACCATCCTCACGACCATGCACATCACCATCATAGCCATGATCATTCGCATAGTCACAGCCATCATCACCATCATCATCGGGCATACAAGGATATCGTTCAAATGATTGAAGCGGCCGGTTTTGAGGAGCCAGTACGCGACACGGCGCTCCGTATTTTCAAGATCATTGGGGAGGCTGAGGGAAAGATACATGGCGTTCCGTTAGACGACGTTCATTTTCACGAAGTAGGCGCAGTAGACTCCATCGTCGATATTGTCGGCGCCTCGATTTTGATTCATCAAATGGGTATCGAAGCGATCCATTCCTCGCCCGTGCCCGTCGGTATGGGCAAAATCCGGATCGACCACGGTATTTACCCGGTGCCTGCGCCTGCGACGCTGGAGATTCTGAAGGGCGTACCGCTGGAAGCGGCGGATGTCCGCTTTGAGCTGACGACACCGACCGGTGCGGCGATCGTATCGGTGCTGGCGCAGCAGTACGGGCCCATTCCGTCTATCAAGGTGACCGCCGTCGGTTACGGAGCAGGGACCAAAACGTTTGCCGACCGGCCGAACGTGCTGCGTGTCATCGTAGGCGAATAACGCTCTTGATCCGAAAGGAGTCTGTCTTATGAAATCCGAGCTGCCCCCAAATCATGAACATGTCGATCAAGACATGGTAAAGATGGAAGTCAACTACGACGACGTTTCGGGTGAATGGCTGGGCTACGTGATGGACCTTCTGCTCGAAAATGGCGCAAACGACGTGTTCTATACCCCCATTTATATGAAAAAAAACCGGCCGGGAACGATGCTTCAGCTTCTATGCGCCAAAGAAAAGATCGACCGGATGAAAGAAATCATTTTTCGCGAGACGACAACGCTTGGCATCCGGTATTATCCGCTCACGGTGCATCGTCTGGAACGAACGTTTACTCAGGTCCCAACAGAATGGGGAGCCGTTACCGTAAAATTGGGTATTCATAACGGGGAGACCGTTCAATGCGCCCCGGAGTTTGAGGATTGCAAACGAATAGCCAAAGAGAACAGGATCCCGATCAAGTCTGTTTACGAGCAAGTATGGAAATCCGCCGGGTTCCTGCCTACCAATTCGTGATGTTTAAGAATTACCTTTTATTGGCAAAATCCCCATACGTTCTCTAGCATTTCCGCATAGCTTAGTAGAGAACTGGACATGAAAGCTTCCCGAAAGGGAAGTTTTCGTTTGTCTGACTAAGAAAGGAGAATGAATGATGGGGAGAAAAACGATTCAGGAAATTCAATCCGGGTACAAAACAGGCTCTTGGACGACGCTGGACATAACGAAGTATTATTTGAAACGGATTAAAAAGAAAGATCCTGCACTCAATTCATATATTACGGTAGCTAAGGATCGGGCCACGGGAGAAGCCAAACGGCTCGAAGCCAAATCCTCATCGGGAGAGCAGACCGGTCTCCTGTACGGAATTCCGCTTTCCTATAAGGATAATATCGATACGAAAGGCATCCGCACCACTTACGGCTCCTCAATTGACGCCAATCACATACCAGACAAGAATGCTGCCATCGTCCAGCGGCTGCTGCTGCAGGACTCGATCCTCCTGGGTAAAAACAATCTGCATGAATACGCCCTCGGCGTCACATCAAATAACCCGCATTACGGTCCTGTGCACAATCCATGGAATCACGAGTACACGCCGGGTGGCTCCAGCGGCGGATCGGCTGCGGCGGTAGCCGCTGATTTGACGGCAGCTTCCATCGGGACCGATACGGGCGGCTCCGTTCGGATTCCGGCGGCATCCTGTGGCGTTGTCGGGTTAAAACCTACGTATAACAAAGTACCCACTGAGGGCGTATTTTACGTTTCTTGGACTCTGGATCATGTTGGGCCGATCACGGCCAATATGACCGACTTGGCAATCCTGTTCGGTGCCATGACGAAGCAGTCCTATCTGCCATATCTGAATCAAGACATCCGGGGGCTTCGTGTCGGCGTGCCGACCAGCTACTTTAACGAACACATCGACCCGGAAACCTATGCGTTGTATCTTCAATCACTGGAGGCGCTGGAGTCGCTCGGTGCCATTCTCATTGATACGGACGTCTCCTTTGTGGAAGGGAACAGCGAGGTTTCGTTGACCATCGCCGCTTCGGAGGCCGGTTATGTCCACAAAAGCCGGATGGAATGCTGCTTATCGCAATATGGAGCGGATGCCAGAGCCTTTTTGGAATCGTCCCGGGATATCACCTCGCTGCAGTATATCGAAGCGCTGAAGACAAAAGAGATGTATATGAACATGTTCGATCAATTGTTCCGTGAACGCATTGATGTGCTGGCCACACCGACGATCCCGATCCCTGCGCGGAAAATCGGCGTGGACGAAGTCCATTTTGGCGATTATACGGAAAGCGTGTTTGACGCAATGACCCGTTATACAGGCCTGTTCAACATGGTGGAGGTTCCGGCTCTGTCCATTCCTTGCGGGCTGACAAGCGAAGGGCTTCCCGTCGGACTGCAGCTCGTGGCCCGAAAGGATCGGGAAGATTTGCTGATTCGAGCCGGATACGCTTATGAGCAGGACCAGCTGAAGGAATTCTACCGTCTCCGGGATCAGATCTGCGCAGGATACTAATCAAGCAATTGAGTGGGGAACACTGTCTGCACTGCCGTGCAGCGGTGTTCCTTTCTTATTTTCTGTTCATCCGTAATTCCGGAAATATTAGAAATCTCTCGTTTACCGAATTTTTCAAGCTGTTCTGACCATACTAAAAACTGTATCGATGAAATTTCAAAGTAGTCAGACCGCGTTTAGAGGAAGTTTTTAGTGCGATATAAGGGAGTCGATCCAACGAAGCCAACACTGTTCTTATATCTAACTAAAACTGTATCGATGAAATTTCAAAGTAGCCAGACCGCGTTTAGAGGAAGTTTTTAGTGCGATATAAGGATGCAAGTCTCTGATGCCTACACATTCTTATATCTAACTAAAAATGTATATTGATGTACCATCTAAGAAGCCAGACCGCGTTTAGCGGAAGTTTTTAGTGCGATATAAGGATGCCGAGTCTCTGATGCCTACACATTCTTATATCTAACTAAAACTGTATCGAAGTAACTCCTAAGGAAATTTATATTGCGATACTAAAAAAATTATATTTTGCCACCAGTATGGACTTTTGCCGGTTGGGGGTGTGGACATGCAAACCAATGAAGATGTGATCTTCTCAGCTCGCTTACAAGAAAATATCTCTCATCTGAAAGAGCGGTATGCGGATTGCTTTGATGTCGTGTTCCACGATTTCAGCTGCGGCCAAACTCCTGCGGTGATCGTCTACTTTATGGGTTTGACCGACAGCGACATGATTAACCGTTACATTCTCGAACCCACTCTGAAACAATTGTCAGAAGACGGGGGCATCACCTTAGGGGATTTTTGCAAGTGCTTGCCGGTGTCCTCCTATACCATGATCCAAACGATGGATCAGGCGGTGATGGAGATTGGTGACGGCAATGTCGTCCTGCTAATGGATGGGGAAGAAAGGGCTATCTCTCTGTACCTGTCAAAATGGGAGCAGCGCTCGATCACGGAACCCGAGGCGGAATCCGTCGTCAGAGGCCCACGTGAAGGGTTTATCGAAACGCTGATGGTCAATGTGTCCATGATCCGCCGCAAGCTGAAGTCGCCTGATTTGAAGATGAAGTCGATCCGGATCGGACGTTTTTCCCAGACCGAAGTCGTCGTCGCTTTCGTCAGCGGTATCATAGATTCCTCGCTGGTCACTGAAATCGAAAGCCGTCTTTCCCGCATCAACATCGACGGGATCTTGGAAAGCGGGATGATTGAAGAGCTTATCGAGGATAATCCATATTCGCCTTTTCCGCAATTACAGACGACAGAGCGGCCGGATGTGGTGGCAGCCAATCTGCTTGAGGGCAGAGCGGCCATACTCGTAGAAGGAACTCCCATTGCCTTGATTGCTCCAGCAACGATTTTTACCTTTCTGCAATCGCCGGAAGATCATTACCAGCGTTATTACATCGGCACAGCCATCCGTTGGCTGCGATATTTTTTCGCGTTTATTGCTCTCATCGGGCCCTCATTCTATGTCGCTATCGTTACCTATCATCAGGAAATGATTCCAACGACGCTGCTGCTTAATATGACCAAATCTAGGGAGCAAATACCTTTCCCGGCTCTAGTTGAAGCGCTGCTGATGGAAATTACGTTCGAAGCTTTAAGGGAAGCCGGTGTTCGACTTCCCAAACAGATTGGTGCTGCAGTCAGTATCGTCGGAGCGTTGGTCATCGGTCAGGCGGCCATAGCGGCCGGTCTCGTCTCTTCGCCGATGGTCATGGTCGTTGCGATCACTGGGATCGCCTCATTTCTGATCCCCCATTTTGCCTTTGGCATAACGATCCGGCTGCTTCGTTTTCCGATGATGCTGCTGGCAGGGTTTCTGGGTTTTTTCGGCCTGATGATGGGGATCACCTTAATTTTGACCCATCTGTTCGCACTTCGTTCTTTTGGCGTTCCTTATGTTACGTTGTCAACGGTCAGCAATCTGAGTCAGCTGAAGGATATTCTGATCCGCGTCCCAACTTGGAAAATGAATACAAGGCCGCGAATCGGCGTTTGGAACAGGTATCGACAAGGTACCAATCAGCGTCCGGGACCCGGAAGGGGAGGCCGAAGAAGGTGAAAAGCGCAAGACTTGCCGCTGCATTTCTTCTGTTTACGATCATCCCGCTCGTTACAGGGTGCTGGGACCGCACCGAGGTGAATGATCTGGCTTTAATTATGGGAGCTGGGATGGATACTGCGCCAAACGGGAAAGTAGAGCTGTCCGTTCAAGTCTACACGCCCAACCAGACCAGCACGAGCAGCGGCGGCGAGATGACGAGCAGTGGAAACGAAGGAGACATGGTTATCGTGAAAAGTGCAGTCGGGACGGATTTGGCGGATGCGGCCCAGCGGCTGCAGGAGGAAATGCCCCGCAAAGTCTTTTGGGGCCACAGCGAAGTATTTATCGTGGGGGAGGAGCTCGCCAAGAGGGGGATCATGGATCAGGTCGATTTTCTCTTTCGCCATCCCCAGCCGAGGGAGCATGCTTATTTTTTTATCAGCAAAGGAAGGGCTAAGAGCATTTTGAGCATAAACACGCGCATGGAGCGGGACAGCGCGGAAACCCTTCGCGAATTGACCGTTCTAGCCGGAGGCATGGGAGTTACGCTTAAAGATTTGGGAGGGATGCTGGCAGGGCGGTCGAAGGCAATTATCGTTCCTCTCATCGAGAAAAAGGAGGAATCTGGACAAAGCAATGCTTACCCGTACATTAATGGGGCGGCGGTTTTAATGAAGGGGAAAATGGAGGGTCAATATCAAGGAGAAGTCAAACGATACGTTCAGATCATCCGCAACGAGCTGGAATCAACGACGGTAACATTTCCTGTACAGGAGAGTAAGGGAGAAGATGGGGGCGTCATGTCCGTCCGGCTGATCAAATGCCATACGAAGCTAATTCCGTTGATTCGCAGAAATCAATGGAGTGTCATGATCCGGATTGAAGGTGAAGCAAGTGTGCTTCAGAATGAAACCCATGTCAATGTGATGCTGCCCCAAGAAATGCCCCGGTTGGAACAGCAGCTGAACAAGGAAATCGAGTCCAAGGTAAAAGAGACGTTTCGGCAGATCCAGGATGAGACTGGCGCCGATGTTTTCGGGACGGCCGATGCGTTTTGGCATAAGTATCCTACACGTTGGACCAAGGAACAGGCCCGATGGGATGAAATATTCCCGGAAATCAGCGTTTACGCCCATTCCGGTGTACATATTATTTCGCCTGGTTTTTCCGGTAAAACCTTTAAATGAGGGATAAGCGATGATTGTTCTCAAACTGCTCGGCATTACGCTGCTCTTTGTGGCCGTGTTTATATATGATTTTTCGAGTGTGGAGCCCAAGAAGAAAAAGGAACGGGCAGCCATTGCCGTCATTACCTTCGCCGGGTGGGGAGTAGCAGTCATGCTGTTATTTGCTCCCGGCTTGCCCGGTCCGACCGAATGGATCAATCAAGTGACCAAGCCGATCTGGGTTATCTTTTATCCCGAAGGCTAAGAGGGGGACGGCGGAATGGATAAAGAGAAAGTTTCGAATCTCCAACTGTGTTTGATGATGTACCTGATGATCGGCGGGACCTCCATACTCGTCGTGCCTTCTTTTACAGCGATGTATGCCAAGCAGGATATGTGGATTTCGCCGATCATCGGCTCTGTCTTCGGTTTCTTCAGCGTGACTGTCGCTTGGCTGCTGTATCGGAGAAATCCGGGGCTTACGATGATCGAGCAGGCGCAGCGCCTTTTTGGGAAGTGGGCCGGAAGCATTCTGGGCATGGTCGTCCTCTTATTCCAAATCGACGCGATCGGCTTGATTACCCGGGAATATGCCGAATTCATCGTACAGGCGTTTCTGCCTAAAACTCCGCTGGTCATGATTATCGGGTGTATTGTATTGACATGTTCATTTGCCGTCCGGTCCGGTGTGGAAGTGATTGGACGATTCGCGCAAATTTTCGGTCCGATTTTTTTGTGCTTTGTCCTGGCGATTTTTCTGTTTCTTCTACCGGAATATCGCTTTTCCAACATGCTCCCCATTCTGGGGACCGGAATCAAGCCTTCGCTCAAAGGTTCTTTAGAGCCTTCGGTTTGGTTTATGGAATTCATCTTTATTTCATCGGTCTACCCGTCCGTCCAAAAAGGAGACAACGGCCTAAAGGGTGGGCTGTTCGCCGTATTTCTAATGATGATCACGATGGTCATCACGAATTTTACTTGTTTGTTTTTGTTTGGGGAATCGACTGCCAATCTCACCTTCCCGTTCCTGTCTGCTTCGCGCTTTGTGAATATCGCTGATTTCTTTTCGCATGTGGAAGCCATCGTGATGGCGCTGTGGATCCTCGGGGGCTTTGCGCAAATTTCGATGTGGTATTACACGCTTGCTCTGGGAACTGCACAATGGTTAAAGATAACGGATTTCCGTCCACTGGTATTTCCGGTTGGGCTGCTGATCGGTGTGTTCAGCATCTGGGTGGCCAAAAATTTTCAGCAAATGCTTCATTATTTTCCCACTGGGGGAACGGGCAGTTCCATCATCGCTTTGCTGCTGCTGCCGATCCTTTTACTCTTGGTCAGCCTTATTCGCCGAAGCGGAGCTCGAAAGTAAATTTTTCTACAGCCCTTCGTAAAAAGATGTCGATACGGGAATATCTCTCTCGTCGTCTTATATAGGCAGCGTTATAATGCTGTATATGACAATGAGGAGATGAAGTCATGAAATATTTGTGTTTGGGTTACCTGAAGCCGGATCTGATGGATGCCAGACCCCAGGAGGAAATCGACGGAGTGATGCAGGAGTGCAAGCCCCATCTTGAACAGTTGTATCAAAGCGGGAAGGTGCTTCTCGACGCCGGCCTGGACAATGCCGCGACGACCCTGCAGCGCAAGAACGGAAAGCTGAGAATGATGGATGGCCCATTTACCGAATCAAAGGAGCTGATTGGCAGCGCGTTTCTGATCGAAGCTGAGGATCTTGAAGATGCAGTCCGTGTGGCATCTCTTCATCCGGCCGTTCAGGTGAGCGCGGGCGAATCGTTTGGCTGGCGCATCGAAATTCGCCCGGTTCATCATTTTGAATTGTTCAGACCAGAGGGGTAACTTTCGATTTCATTTATTTGTTTAACTTCACTCTTACAAAAACGGCGCCCGCGACCGAAACCGCCGCCAAAACCGCTGCAAACAGCGAGGCACCCAGGGAGATGCTGGTCATATCGATCACAAATCCTGTTCCGATCGGCAGCAGTGCGGCAGGTACATAACCTCCGATATTCAGTACCGCGTTGGCTTCGGCGCGGCGGTGTGCGGGAACATGCAGGCTGATCAGCGTCAGGCCTCCGAGCTGCCCTAATCCCTGTCCTGCGCCGGCGAATACAGCGGCTATGACCAGCAACACGGGTGCCGAATCAAGGACAGCAGCAACCAGGCATATCATGGACAAAAGGGTTGCCGCGCTTCCAAGGAGAAACAGGCTGCGAACTGGCAGCCTTTTGACAGCGAATTGTATTCCCGTCGCCGCCAAGAACATAATACAGGCCGTTCCTCCAGCTACCAAGGGACTGGTCACATGAAGCAGTTTGGACAGCAGCGACGGACCCAGCGACAGCACAAAGGAAGTCGAGGTAATGCCTGGAGCAAACGCGGATATTCCTAAAGCTAAATGCAGGCGATTTTGCTTAGGAACTGTTGGGAAGCGCAGTTTCCATCCTTCGCGTGCAGAATGCTGCCGGGAGGGGAGGCGGGCTGCCACCATGAAGGCTGTTGCCAAAATGATCAATTGAGTGGAAAACACCGTGACAACATGATGCGCAAGAAATTGGGCCATCATTCCGGCCAGCAAAGGTCCTAGCCCGGCTCCAAGGACCATGGCCACGGAGGCGGCAAGGGATGCCAGCTGTTTTTTACTATGTCCGCCGGAGTCCACTACAGCAGCCATGCCTGCGGAGACGATGACGCCGACGGCTATGCCTGTCAGCAACCGCGCCGCCAGCAGCATGCCGACCGAATCGGCCGAAGCAAACAGCACACAAGCCGCCACCGCTGCTAATAGACCCGGATACAGTACGGCCTTGCGTCCGAAGCGGTCCGATAATTGGCCGGCTGCGAGCAGAGTGCCGAGCAGGCCCAGAATATAAGCGGCAAAAATAACCGTCAACGTTCCATTCGAAAATCCCATCGCCGTCTGCCACTCCACATACAACGGTGTTGCTGAATTGGACAGCATAAATACGGCTGTTACGATCCAGGCAGTAGTCCAGATGCGGCGTGTTGATACGCGGGAATCCTCCGATGCCTGAGGAATTTCCGCGTTTTTTGCATGATCGATCAAGGTAATCTCCTCCTATTCAACCAACTCTTTGAATGTGTGTAGGGCATCCGTGTTGTCATGCATTTAGAATACGTTATAATAGTTCATAACTGAAATACACATTTGTAATAGGAGATATAACCATAAGGTTATGTTGAAGAGCGATGAATTTAAACTTGAACCATCTGAATGTCTTTGTGGCAGCCGCCGAGAAAATGAACATTACCGAAGCGGCGAAAGCGTTGTATATTTCCCAACCGGCTGTGAGCAAAACGATTAAACAGCTGGAAGATGCGCTGAAGGTGAGGCTGTTTGTGAGGGATAAGCAGAAGGGGATCATTCTGACCGATGTCGGCAGGGAGATTCTGATATTGGCCAGGCAGATGCAGTCCATTGAAAATCGTATTTTCCAGGCGGCCAGCAGGGAAAACCAGCTGTTAACCGGGAAAGTCAAAATCGGCTCGTTTCCAGCGGCGTCGACCCTGTTGCTCCCGGAGGCCATCTCCAGGTTCCGGGCCAAGTACCCACAAGTTCAAATCGAGCTGAGTGAGGGGGTATCTGACCAGATCAAGGAATGGGTTACCGACCGTACCGTGGAAATCGGGCTCGTCGCTTCTCCGTTTGCGGGATTTGAGCATCATAGCCTGGTTCAGGATCACATGGTGGCCGTCATTCCGGTCGATCATGAGCTGCAGACTACAGAGATTGTGGATCTCGGAAAATATGAGCAGGACATGATTTATTGTAAAGGCGGACATGAGGCGGCGTTGAACAGTGCAATACAACAGCACCATTTTAATCTCGAAAGCAACTTGACCGTCCAAACCGCCGAAACCTTGATCCAGATGGTCCGCAGACGACTCGGGATCGGTCTTGTTTTCGATTTTACGCTGTCTTCCGTGTCCCATGAACTTATCGTAAAGCCCATTACGCCGGTCATCACCAGGGAGATCGGGATCATCGCGCTCTCATTTGCGGATATTTCACCAGCGTCCATGGAGTTTGTTCGAATGATGAAAGAATCATGAAACAAGCCGCTTCCGGTGATGCCGGTGCGGCTTGTTTGTTGATCTATATTCAAGGCATACTAAACTGGACGATAACTCCTTAACGGCTGCTCTGACGATTCTCAACAGACTTCATGCGGTTTTGTTCATCGGGCGCCCGGTCATGGCCAAATTCCTGGCCGGCTTCCATTTCGGTGTGTCCCGACTGGCTGCGGGCAAATTCAGTGAATTCCGCCTTTTGCTCATCTTGCTCATGCTTTTGTTTCAGTATCTTTTTCGGATCTTGGGTTGTCATGGGGAAAGCCTCCTCGATTCAAATTCACTTTCTTATTATTACCCGCCTCGATGTTTGCCAAACTTACGCGTCCTGTATGTATAACGATGTGGCGCAGGAATTGTTATATGAAAAAAATAAGCGAAACAAAGGTTTTAAATATTTTGCATATGGAGTAGAGCGTGTTAGCATGTCGTTGAGTAGGAAAAAGGGGATTTGATCTATGATTCGTCTCTTTTTGTGTATCGTTTGCATACTTTGGCTCAGCTCATGCGACATCATGCCGGGCTCTTCAAGAGAACAAGCGAAGGAACAATTGTCATCAACGGGGGTGGAAACGGTGACTCAGCAATTTATACAAGCGGCGGAAGCAGGTGATCTTGAGGCGGTACAGAACCTGCTTCAGGACGGAATCGATATTAACGCGCAGGATGAGCGCGGCAGAACGGCCGTCATGGCTGCGACCTATCATCACCAGACGGAGATGGTCCGGCTGCTGATCAGCAAAGGGGCGGACATCAACATCAGGGATCATCTGCTCAACAATGTATTTCTGTATGCCGGAGCTGAGGGAATGCTGGATATCGTCCAACTGGCGATCGACGCTGATGCAGACACCAAACTGACCAACCGCTATGGCGGGACGGCGCTGATTCCCGCATCCGAACGGGGCCATGTCGAAGTGGTCCGGGAGCTGTTGACCCGCACCGATATCGATGTCAATCATATCAACCGCCTGCACTGGACTGCTTTGCTGGAAGCGGTCATATTGGGAGACGGCGGGGAGAAGCATCAGCAAATCGTCCGGCTGCTGGTCGATCATGGCGCGGATAGGGAGATCGCGGATGCGGAAGGCATCACTCCGCTGCAGCACGCCCAAAGCAAAGGTTATCACGAAATCGCCGCAATACTGGAACGAGCAGGTTCGTAACGATCAGCATATCCGCAAAAATAAAGCATGTGCTAATCCATGCGCTAAAAAGCGAACGGTCAGGACCGTTCGCTTTTTCTGTACCTATCAAAGACGGAGGTGAGCAAGTGTCCATCCGCATCAAGCTTTTATTATCCTATACCGGCATGCTGCTCATCAGCCTGTTGGTCTTCGCCATGACGGCGAGCCTGTTTACGATCGCGGCGACGGGCGACGTGCACAGCCTGCGCGATTTTTACAAAGTCCACTATCAGCTCAATCCGCTGACCGAACAAGAAGAATCCATTTTTTTGGAATTGAAGTATCTTGCCAAAAATGAGCCGGATCGATTGCAGGATCAGCAGCTGCTGAAGGATTTCGATTTCAAGCTCAAAACGGTCAGAGCCGGGCTGTATGTACGCCGTGAGAGCGGACGCATCTACCAGTCGTATACGTTCAACCAGCCGGAGCTGGAACGGCATCTGCCGCCTTATGACCTCAACAACAACCAAATTCGCAGTACGTTTAATATCGGTGAGCGTTTTTATGCGTACGCCAAATACGACTTCCAGTACTCGGGCGGCCAGAAAGGCAGTGTGTTTGTCATCCGCGAGCGGAGTCCGTTCGGCGAAGTCACGAGAAAGCTTCTCCCGGCATTCGTCATTAGTTTGGCAGGCATCATCGTGATATTCAATGCGCTGCTTTTCCGCTGGATTACGCGCAGCGTTGTTAAGCCGTTGGACCGGCTACGTCACTCGGCAGAGCACATTCAGCGGGGCAATCTGCAGTTTTCGCTTGAACCGAGCACACAGGACGAAATCGGACAGCTGAATGCAGCTTTTGAAAACATGCGGAAAAGGCTTCAGGAGTCGGTTCAGCTGCGGCTGGAGGATGAGGCGAACCGGAAGGAGCTCATCTCGAACATTTCCCATGACCTGCGGACACCGATCACCAATATCAAAGGCTATATTGAAGGCATTCGAGATGGAGTGGCAGATACGCCCGAGAAAATGAACAAGTACGTCAACATCATTTATTCCAAAGCCGTTGACCTGGACAAGCTTGTAGATGAGCTGTTCCTGTACTCCAAGCTGGATCTGAAACAGGTGCCGTTCACGCTTGTGGCGGTCGATATCGTTCACTTTCTGGACGACTGCATTGAGGAGCAGCGATACGTTCTGGAAGAGAAGGGAGTGGTCATCGGATGGGCTCATCGGCCAATTCCGCCGTTCAACGTATTTGCCGACCTCGAAAAAATAAAGCGTACCGTGCTTAATATGATCGGGAACGCTCAGAACTACATGGATAAAGAACATAAGAACATTCATATTTCCGTTCATCCCGGACGGGAATGGGTAACCGTCGAAATTCGGGATAATGGGACGGGGATTCCGCAAGAAGCGCTGCCGCATATTTTCGAACGATTCTACCGCGCCGAAGCTTCGCGGAATTCTTCAACCGGAGGCAGCGGTCTGGGACTGGCCATAGCCAGCCAGATCATTGAGGGGCACGGGGGCAGGATCTGGGTGGAAAGCGAGGTAGGTGTTGGTACACGCGTGTTCTTCACGCTGCGGCGTACCACATACGAAGGAGGGGAAGGCAGAGATGGCCGGCAGCATTCTGATTATTGAAGACGAGACGACTATCGCGCAGTTGGAACGGGATTATTTTGAATTGAACGGATTTCATGTGGATTTGTGCCATCATGGAGACGAAGGGCTGCAGCTTGCTCTTGAAACGGATTACCATCTTATCATTGTCGACCTGCAGCTGCCGGGATTGAACGGTTTTGAATTGTGCAGCAGGATCAGGCAGGCGAAGGAAGTACCGATCCTGATCGTCTCCGCCAAAAATGAAGAAATCGATAAGATCCGGGCGTTTAACCTGGGAGCCGACGATTATATTACGAAGCCGTTCAGCCCGAGCGAGCTGGTAGCCAGGGCAAAGGCGCATTTGGCCCGGTATGAACGGCTCATGAGCAGGCATGAAGCGCCCCACAAAACCGAAATCCATATCCGCGGCCTCGTTATTGACCAGGCGGCACGCCGGGTATACATCCGCAATAAGGAGGTTATATTTACTTCCCGTGAATTCAGCCTGCTCGAATTTTTGGCCAGCCATCCGAACCGGGTATTCAGCAAAAGCGAGCTGTTTGAACGGATTTGGGGCATGGACTCGAACGGGGATATCGCGACCGTCACCGTACACGTACGGAGACTGCGGGAGAAGATGGAGGTCGATCCGTCCAACCCGCAGTATATCGAAACGGTATGGGGTGCGGGATACCGGTTCACCGTGTAACCGATTTAATAAATTGTTAATATAAAGTTTCGATTTTGTTTATGCCGGGTTTCTTGGCCGTTTATCTGTCTCGTTTACGATAGAGACATGACAAACACCAATCCATCTAAGGGATTGAAGGAGGAACCATCGATGAATAAACATGCTAACAAACTGGCCGGCCTGATGCTGGCCGCTGCTTTGGGAACAGCCGTCTTGCCTATCGGAGCCGTGCATGCCGCAGACGATTCAAGGGCGCTGGGAGATGGAGATATCAGCCAAGCAGTCCGTCAGTTATCGCAGCTTCATATTATGCAGGGGTACGTGGACGGTTCACTCGCCGTAGAACAGCCAGTCACACGTGCGGAGCTGGCCAAATTGCTTGCCCTGACGTTTAATCTGCAGGGCGCGGATCAGGCACAGCAGGGATTCACGGATGTCAATCCGCAGGCGTGGTTTTCGAAATATGCCGCTGAAGTGGCAGCACAAGGGATCATGATGGCAAACGATGGCCGTTTTGAGCCCCACGGAACCGTAACGAAAACGGAACTCGTACAGATTGTAACCAAAGCACTTAAGAGGGATGCGAAATCCGTGGAATACTGGGCTGAAAGCCTTGACCCAAGCAGCGGTCCGGTCACTCGCGGAGAAACTGCGTATTTACTGAATATGGCGCAGCGGGCGATCCCGTCGGACAAAGCCAAAATCACCAGCATCCGTTCCTTGAATGCGATTACGCTGATCGTGACGTTTGATGCGCCTTTGACGGCAGACAACGAGGCATTTGCGAAAGCAAAAGAAGACTTCGCCTTCACCGACGGTCTTACGTTAACCAATCTTCCGCGGCTGAAAACGGGTTCCATCGCTACTTATATTGTACCAACCTCCGTTCAGCAGCCGGGTGTCCAATACTCCCTGACCTACAGAGGAGCAAACGCTGGTACTTTTACCGGGAATGCGGACAAGCTGAACATGACCGAGGCCAGACAGGTAACGAATGATACGTTTGAGCTGGAATCCCTGCAGGCGAACGGCGTGGTTGACTACGGATATGTCATTTCCGCGTACAGTGCCGGCCGGGGAGCGGATGCCTTCGTCCTGGACGAAAACAACCGCGCCAATGGCCAAACCTATCAGATCATTTCCTCCGGACAAGCCAGGGAGGTAACGATCACGCCGGAGGGCGGACAACCGATGGTAGCTAAATATGTACCGTTCACGCAGTCGACCGATGGCAGACAGGAACCGAAATTCCGCCTGCCTGAGGGCAAAACCCTGACTCCGGGCGTCACCTATACCGTGACTTCAGATTGGGCGCAGATTGGACGCCCGTCTTTCGTAGCGCAGAGCATCGCGCCGCTTGACATCGTCGGTGCCGAAGCCGTGAGCGAGACTTCCATTACGGTTACGCTGTCGGAAGACCCGGGAGACGAGCTGTTCTCGGGCCGCCGTGTCGAGCTGACGGATGCGGAAGGGCATAAGCTGACCGCCGCCTATAAATACTCCAGCCGCAAAGGGGCCGTGGGTATCTTCGATCTTGCACCAGACAGCAAACTTGTGAAAGGCACGACCTACACCGTCACGCCGGTGGGGGAATGGGCCGGTTCTTCCCGGACTCCATTGACAGCGAATTAAATCTTATACTCCTTTTGCTTGTTTCGGCTGCCGGATGTCCGGCAGCTTTTTACTTTTCTTTAACGCTTAAGTTAAATAGGATCATCGTTATCTGAGGATTATATAATGTGCAATGGTTAGTCAGTTGACACATGATAATCCTGTAACTATAATAGTTACATAATTGATTTGTTACTAACATGGTTACAATTAAGATCATCATGTGACAATAAGATCATAACGTTACAATGGAGGAATCAGGATGAAATTATTAGTTACCGGAGCCACAGGGAAGCTGGGCAGAAAAGTAGTGGAGACCCTTTTGCGGACTGTCCCTGCCAGTCAATTGGCGGTCAGCGTGCGCAACCCGGACAAGGCTGAAGATCTTCGGGCCCGGGGCGTTGACGTCCGCCATGGTGATTTTGACGTGCCTGAAACGTTGGATAAGGCCTTTGCCGGGATTGACCGGCTGCTGATCATTTCCGCGGATGGAGACAACGAAACCCGGATTCGGCAGCATACGAATGCGGTGGAAGCTGCCGCACGAGCCAAAGTTGGTTTCATCGCCTACACGAGCTTGGGAAATGCAGCTGAGAGCAAGCTGTTTCTTGCGCCACCTCATCAAGCAGCAGAGCAAGCGATTTTGAAGACGGGTATTCCGTATTCGTTCCTGCGGAACAACTGGTACCTGGAGAATGAGATTCCGAGCATTCAAGGGGTTCTAGCTGGAGCACCATGGGTGACGTCCGCAGGATCCGGCAAGGTTGGCTGGGCGCTTCAAAAGGAGTATGCCGAAGTGGCTGCAGCTGTTTTAGCGGGGGAAGGTCATGAGAACACCATGTACGAGCTGTCTGGCAAACCGCTGACACAAGCGGAACTGGTGACTGCGCTGGGCGATGTGCTGGGTAAAGAGGTACCGCTCCAGCAGGTCGACGACGAACAATATGCTGACATCATGAAACAAGCAGGAGTTCCGGAGTTTGCCCTTCCGATCGTTGTAGGCATTCAGCAGGGGATCCGTGAGGGGCAGCTTGAGATCGAAAGCCAGGATTTTGAGAAGCTGCTTGGACGACCTTTAACGCCTATAGCAAAAGCACTGGATCAAATTGTAGGCGGGCTTAAATAAGTGAGCATCGATCGTTAGCCTAGATCTTGATATGGCAAGAAGAAAGCTGCAGAACCAACAGGTCTTTTATGACCCGGTCTGCAGTTTTTTTTCTGCTGTGAAATCTGGTGGTCTAACTCGTATTAATCTCTCTTAGTTTCCGTCTGTTTCATCGGGAAAGCTTCCTCTTTGGAAACGCGAATCCGGTCTGCGGGAAAGTGTTTTTTGAAGTACTTCAATACCCGAAGATGGATATCTCTGTCGTACCAAGGGGTTAATCCGTGCTCCTCAAAAAGTGCTGGCATACCCAGTCTGGCTGAACGTTTACCAAGCATACCGTCTCCTATCAGTAGTGTATCGATCCATACGTAATCTGCAATTCCGCTTAAAGTCTTGGGGAAATCAGGTGTGAACGGCAGTACCGGCGAGATGGAAGCCTGCGTTCGGATTCCTGCTTCACGAATTTCCTGTAAGGCACGAAGACGGAGGCGTATACCAGGTGCCTGCGGAGCAAAGACCCGCTTCATATCCTCCCGGTCGGTCTCCACGGTCATCGATACCAGCAGTTCGCATTTGTCCTTAAGCTGAGTCAACAAGTCAATGTCCCGTGTGATGAGCGGTCCGCGCGTTTGAATTTGCAGCGAATCCGGCGGATTGCTGATCATTTCCTCGAGAATTCCCCGGGTTATGCCCGCTTTGCGTTCTTTAGGCTGATAAGGATCGGTGGCGGATGACATAAAAATATGAACCGGTTTGTTTTTCTTCCGCAGCTTTAATATCTCCTTGCGGTAATTTTCAGCCGCGTTCGTTTTGACCTCCAGCCAGGTTCCCCAGGGCATGTCTTTAAATTTCTGGATAGGCATTTCCCTTACATAACAGTATTTGCAGGCAAAGGCACAGCCGCTGTATGAATTTAACGAGTGGGTGAACCCCACATCCAAGTATCCTTTTACTTCAGTGAGGATGGTTTTGGCCGTGATTTCCTTCGTTTCGATGTTCATATCCACAGCTCCTTTCCCATATTGTAACCGATGTGGCGGAGGTTTAGGGAGAGAACTCGTTATGGTTAACATAATAAATATTACGTAATTATCATTATAGCCATATAAAGCAGGTGAAGTCGCATTCGCAAATGATTTTACATCTAATTCATCTTTTTCGGTAAATAAGCCATCATCTGTCTTGTTTATTTCGTATCCTGAGCGTGTCTTCTCATTTGATTCGACGAGACGATAATACGGTCAATAAGGAGAAATAATGATGAGAATGGATATTGATTTCGGGAAGCCCATTACAGCTGCTTGGGATGCCAACACGACCTGCGGAAGGGCATTTGAAGCGTTTCGAACCGCATTTGAATACGGTGAAACGGCGAATTTTCTCGCGCTTGTGACAGACGATTTCCGTTTTTCCGTACCCTTGCCGTACGACGAATGGAAAGAGCCGCAGTTCGGAAGGCAGCGGTTCATCGAGTTGGTCCAATTTGAAAAGGAAGTGCTGCAAGTAGCGTTAACCCCGCAGTTTCAGCTCTTTGATTCTCAGTACGGAGTGGTCGTTTTTCGAGCAGAAGGTCTGCTCAGTAACCAACCTTATCACAATGTACTTACCGTCGTGTTTGAATTTGAAGACGAACGGATCAGGTCCTTCCATGAATTTGTCGGGATGCCGCTGAAAAACTACTGAGAGCTGAATCCCTGATCGGAATGGCCGACGTCTGTCGCATTACACCTCGCATGGCCTCATGACCCGATAAGAGGAATTCCCTGGTGAGAATCACAGATCGGCTATGCCGGCCTTGATGAACCGGGCGATCCGGATAGCGTCTGAAGGCGTGTAACGAAAAAGCTCTAATATGTTTTGAAAAGTCCGGCATGCGCCGGGCTTTTTTGCATTTATTACAGGTATTCGGCTGCGGCAATTCATGTTGAAGAAGCAGGATAATCGGGGGAGGCTGATGAAATCGTTCGTCGTATCCATTAAAATCGGTGTCAGCAACGGTATAATGGTTATAGAGTGTTGGAGTGTTTTAAGAAAGGATGCGATCTCATGAAGAAAATCATGAACAGACCGGAGACGCTCGTTGCGGAAATGTGCAGCGGTCTCGTATTGGCCCACCCTGAGCTTGAGTTTGTCCGTAAATACAACATCATCAAGAAAAAAGTGATCCAGCAGGGCAAGGTGACGCTGATCAGCGGCGGCGGCAGCGGCCACGAACCGGCACATGCGGGTTTCGTCGGCAAAGGCATGCTGGATGTGGCCGTCTGCGGCGACGTGTTTGCTTCCCCGTCCCAGATTCAGGTGTACCAGGCAATCCGCTCTTCTGCGAGCAAGAAGGGGACGCTGCTGATTATTAAAAACTATAGCGGCGACATCATGAACTTTAAAAATGCGGCCCACCTCGCTGCCGAAGACGGAATTCAAGTCGACTACGTGAAGGTGGATGACGATATCGCCGTTGAAGACAGCTTGTATACCGTAGGCAAAAGAGGCGTTGCCGGAACGGTGCTCGTACATAAAATCGCAGGAGCCGCAGCGGAAGCAGGCTTACCGCTGGAAGAAGTCAAGCAGGCCGCCCAGAATGCAGTCGATAACGTGAAAAGCATCGGGTTTGCGCTCACGTCCTGTACGGTGCCGGCCAAAGGCAGTCCGACGTTTGAGATCGGTGATCAGGAAATGGAATACGGCGTCGGCATCCACGGCGAGCCCGGCATCCGGCGGGAGAAGCTGATCACGGCTGACGAACTGGCTTCCCGAATGGTTGCCGAGCTGCTGGAAAGCTTGGGTATCAGCGACAGTGCACCCGCGGAGGTGGCCGTCCTGGTAAACGGATTCGGCGGAACGCCGCTGCAGGAGCTGTACCTGCTGAACCATGCGGTCATACGTGAGCTTGCCGCACGGAACGTCACTGTGTGTAAAGTTTTCGTGGGCAACTATATGACAAGCATTGATATGGCAGGCGCGTCGCTGTCGATCATGAAGCTGAATCCCAAGCTGAAGCAGCTGCTCAGCGAGGAGTGCGAGACGCCGGCGCTGACCGTCCGCGGACCATTCGAGCCGGTACAGTACATACCTGATGAAGGGACCGTCCGACACTCGCCATCCTTCGGCGCCGCTGCCGATGAAGCGCATGGAGTCATACACAACAATAAGCTTACATTGGAAAACCTGGTTTATCTGGTTGATCGAATGAGCGGCGTCATTATCGAAAACGAAATTCCGTTCTGCGAGCTGGATGCTCATGCCGGTGACGGTGACTTTGGGATGAGTGTGGCCAAAGGGTTTAGGCAGCTCAAATCCGAGTGGGAGGAACTCACATCCGAGGCGCAAGATATCGGAGGATTTCTTGATGCCTGCTCTCTAATCATTATGGAGCATTGCGGCGGTGCCTCCGGTCCGATCTGGGGTTCGGCCTTCCGGGCGGCAGGCAAATTTGTGGGGAACCGGAGGGAGCTGTCCGTTACGGACATCGCCGGCATGATGAGTGCTGCCGTGAAGGGAATTCAGGATACGGGTGAGCGTTCTTTTGGACGGGGTGCTGTCGTGGGTGACAAAACGCTGATCGATGCGCTTGTCCCCTATGCCGAAGCCTGGGCGAAGGCGGCTGAGCAGGGCACTGATCTGATCGGCGCAGGCCTGTCCGCGGCAGAGGCTGCCGTTGAGGGGGCCAAGCAAACCGAGCACATTGCGGCCCGGATGGGGAGAGCCGGAACGGTTGGTGACCGGAGCATCGGTTACCCGGATGCGGGAGCCTACGCATTGGGCGTGATATTTACCGAACTCGCGCATTCCCTTAAACCATCGGATCAGTGAGATTCTATGAACGCACAAAGGGGGCATGAAATTTTGAATAATGACCATTTTCACAAACCTTCCGCCCGGGATCTAATGGAACATCATGCGGAGGCTATGTTTACCCATGACCGCAGCGGACGCCTGCATCTGGTCAATGAACCTTGGCCTGGTTCAGACCCGGCTCCGCGATTGTTCCTGGGAAGAACCACGGAGGGAGGGAACGTTTGGCGTTTCCGTCACGACGTTCCTGACCAACTGGTGAAACAGCTGGAGAGCTGGTGTGCCGAAGAGGCTGTGGTCGTTGACTTTCAGGATAGGCCGAAGCATGAGAAGGATTATTGGAACCTGCTGCAAGGTAAAAAAATGACGATGGGGCCTTGCTTTTCTATTGAAAATGAAACGAGAGAGCCATCCGTAGATGTGCAGCGAATCACGCCGGAAAATGTAAGGCAGCTTACGCGGGATGGATTCGAATGGCTCGCTGACGACATCAGCTATGCGCAGCCCTGCGTTGCGGTGGTTCAGGAGGGCCGAGCCGTCTCCGTGTGCCGCAGCGTCCGCATCGGTGCGAAGGCGCATGAAGCCGGGCTGGAAACGTTGGAAGAGTTCCGGGGCAGGGGATACGCGGCTGCAGCGACGGCGGGATGGGCTGAAGCCGTCCGGGAGCTCGGCTGTATTCCGTTATACAGCACCTCATCGGATAATCTATCTTCGCAGCGCGTCGCGAGGAAAATGGGACTTTTTTTCTATGGCGTGAATTTTTCGATTTATTAATAAATGTGATTAGGACGTTTGATTCGCGGACACGATTGTGGAATTTCCAGTGTATTGAGTAACTGAAAAGAGCGTGTTTGGACTTGTTCCAAACACGCTCTTAGATTATAGAGACATTTATTGGCTAGCCGGCAATCATGTTTGCAGGCAGCATGTATCTGTTATTTGGAGTTTTACTCCAGCAGCGAACGGAGCTCCAGATCGGTTCCTAACAGCCGAAGAATCATCGTGACGGCTTCGGCCCGGGTCACGGGTTCATTTGGGGCAAAACGGGACTCATCTCTGCCTTCGAGAAGCCCGGATGCTGCGGCTTGCCCGATGATATCCTTAGCCCAATATGAATCGGTAATATCTGTAAAATGGCGCGCTTCACCGGTGGCCAGTTCAGATAAATCCGCCAGATTGGCCATCATTTGAGCCATTTCGGCCCGGGTCAGGCTGCGCTCGGCTTGGAAAAGCCCGCTTGCATTGCCCTTGACAATTCCATTCGAAGCCAGAATGCCTATGGACTCAGCTGCCCAATGATCATGCATATCTTTGAAGGTAACGACCTCATTCCCTTGCCGAAGCGCGAAAGCTCTGACAAGCAGTTCACTAATTTCCGCCCGGCTTATCGGAAGGTCCGGCTTGAAGCTTCCGTCACCATATCCGTTGACCAATCCAAGCCGGGAAGCCACCGCGATGTCTTTCGCCGCCCAATGCGTGTATGTATCGGCGAATCTCTCCGGATGGTTCATCGCCAAGGCGTGGCGGAAGGAAGCAGCAATATCCTCTGCCCGGATAAACTTCCGGAACGAAGGTTCCGGCATTTCCGGTATTGGCGTAGGAGTTGGAGCCGGTGTAGGCGTCGGTACAGTGGCCGGACTTGGTGTAGATGGTGTATCTGTCGGTTGAGAAGGGTTAGAAACGACCGGCTTGGCTGCGACCTTTAGATTTAGTGATTCGCTCTTGCCCCCATAGACTGCCGTGATCACAGTCATGCCCGCACTCTTACCGGTTATCTCGCCGTTGGTAACCTCGGCAACCGCTGGATCAGCGGTGCTCCATACTGCTGACTTCGTAACGTCGATTTCAGTCTGATTCGAATACAGAGCTTTCAACAAGACCGATGAACTCTGGCCAACCTCCACATGTAAGCTGCTTGCACTGACGCTCAAGCGTGTAAGGCCCTGAACCGTTAATCCTTTAACGGCTTGAATGCTTTCGTCGTTGCCGTCGCTTACCACAAAGCGGATGATTCGATCTGTTGGCTCCGATGCATTTTCAGAGCTGATGTAAGTTACGCTTCTAAAAGCTGACTCCCACTCAGAAACAGTGGCTGTTCCATTTTCTGATGTCAGGGTCAACATACCAGAAACGGGATCGAAGCGGCCGCTGATGTTGCCCATCGTCGCTCCATCGTTGGTGAACTGGAGCTCTTCCTTACCGGCATGATACGGGCTGACGATAGACACGCTGCCGGAAGCCAAAGTCTGATCATCGGGATCGGTGACAGATAGTAGGGGATCGACGGGTATGGCCCAGGCGGTATACGAGGTCGAACCGGCGCTTGTTGTCAGAACGGGCGGCTGGTTAGCTCCCGGAATGGATACCTTTACCGTCTTGGTGGCGGGGTTGCTGATTGCGATTCCGTCGCTCACACTGAACGTGATGGTTCTTATCGCAGCGGTATTCGGATTTTTAGATGTATTAACATAGGTCACTTCTCGCAGCGCTTGCTGCCACTGGGCAATCGTGGCCGATGCTCCGGATGACGTCAGAGTTAATGTCCCTGTCCCTGCATTATAGCTCCCTGTAATGTTACCCATGATCGAGCCGTCGTTTATAAAGGCAAGGATATCCTGATTTGAAAAAAAGTTTCCCGAAATCGTGACAGTGGCCGCTGACATCGTTTTGTTATCCAAGTCTGAAAGGGTAAGTCCGGAATCGATGGCAACGGGGATCCCTTTGAAGGTAGAGGTGCCGCTCGTGGTTGTCAAAATCGGCGTCTGGTTGACCGCTGTCACCGTCATCATTTTGTCTGCGGGATTGCTTGAAACGGTACCGTCATTCACCATAAACGTGATGATGCGATTCGCCGTATTGGGGGTGATGGCCGTATTCGAGTATGTTACCGCCTGGAGAGCATGAATCCATTGATCGACAGTCGCGGTATGACTCACAGATGTCAGGGTCAGTATCCCGGTCTCTGAATCATAACTTGCAGTAATATCCCCAAATACGTCCGAGCTGGTATTCACAAACTGAAGTAAATCTTCTCCGGGTTGAAAACCGCTCGAAATTTGAACTGTAGCCGAAACTAAAGTGAAACTGTCAGGATCGTTGATGGAAATATTCGAATCCACGGTGACAGGAGTGGCTGTTGTATTATTCCCTGCTCTAAAGCTTGTTGTTCCGTCACTGGTGGCAATCTGCAGCTGTGAGCTGGCATTCGTACTCAGGCTGGTATCTGTTGATGAATTATCCGCCGTACTTCCTTCGCTGACGATTGAAGCAGGTAGAGGGTCGTCCGCAGCGGATGCGGATTCGGGGAGAACCGAAGAGGTTACCATTTGAAATGCCCAGATCAGGGTAATGATTGCCGCGTACTTCGAGCGGTTGTTCATAAAATTCCTCCTATTTGCGTCATGAAATAAGTCGTGCTGTTTCTATATAGATTGAACTAAAGCTGAGCATAGCGCCTTCAGTTAGCCGCCAGTAAACTTCATTTCGATAGTTCATTCTATTTAGCTATAGAATATATCGGAATTCGCAAAGCTGGAGAGTATAGTTCGAAAAAAATAGGGCTCGCACACTCACAGCAACTACAGATAACAAATCTATAAATTCAGCTAGACGTATGATAATCTTTTGGTATTAGAAGGCATTCATCCCAATTCAACGAGGTACAATCCATGACAAACGAAGATTTGGAGCGGTTGGCACAAAGGTTTGGCATTGAGGGGGCATCATTCGATTTTATCCGGCATAACGAAAACGAAACATACAAGGTAAATGCGGGCGACGGCCGCAAATTTGTGTTGCGAATCCATCAGCCCTTCCAAGAGGGGATGACCGGTAAGCAGCATACCTATGAAGGACTGCTGGGTGAACTGCATATGCTGGAGGAGCTATCCCACAACAGCGGCTTTAGCGTCCAGACCCCGATCCGTAATTCGGAAGGGAACTTGATCACCGTGGTGGAGCATAATGGACGTCATCTGAATTGCTCCATGCTCTCATGGTTAGAGGGGAGGGACCTCAATAAAACGGATGTCAGCCAACCCGAACTGGTACGCAGGCTCGGCAGCCAAATCGGCGAGCTGCATACTTTTTTTCGCGGATACTATCACAAAACGCTGGAGAATCGGCCCAGCCAGGGGATGGCTTACAATCAATGGCTGGCCGAAACGGTCCGGAAAGGACTCAGACTAGGCCTGTTTACAGGATCCGATGTCGACATCATTGATGAAACCTTGCGGGAAATCAACAAGCTTTTAGCTGCATCAGCTAAGACGCCGTCCGGCCGGTTAGCGCTCATCCATGGAGATCTGGGATTAGGCAACGTAATAATTTCATCCGAAGGGATCATGAGCTTTATCGATTTTGGTTTTTTCGGAGAAGGTTACGAACTGCTGGACGTGGCGATGGGGGCCATCATGGTGCCGCCCGAACACAGGGACGTGCTGTTGGATGGGTATTATGAAGTGATAGGACGCAGTATAAGCACAGGTGATAGGGTCCTGCTGGAGGGCTTTGCGCTCGTGGCAATCATCGGGTATTATGCATTTCAAATGCCGAATGAAGCAGTTCATGGGTGGATGCGGGAGCGGATGCCGCGCTTATGCGCAGAATACTGCAAGCCGTTCCTGCAGGGTGAGCGGATCTTTTCCAAAGTGTAAACTATGAGCGGAAGCCGGAAACCTTCATTTATGCCTTAAAGCAGGGCCTCCGGCTAACTGCTGTAATCAGACTTATGGATGAGCTGCAGATTGCAGCACCCATGGGCCGATGTATTTGGCTGCATCGTTGAGGATGGTTAAATGCTTCTCGCCGGGCACCATCTGGATGAGGGACCGATCCTTGACCTGGGATGCAAGAGCTGCAAAGGCCACGACTTTTCGTGGTATCATGATTTCATCGTCAGTGCCAACCCAGAGCCCGAATGGCTGATCGATCCCGGCTACTTCCTCGGAAGGCTTCAAGGGATTGAGCGCCGATGCCATGTTGACGCTGTTGTACTGTATCAGCCCCAGGCCGGACTTCAACTGCTTATCCGAATAATTGTAGCGAACACCCGCAGCATGGCCTTTTGCCAATCCAAAGGTAAGTTCATGGGCTACCAAAGCTTTAATACATACGGTCGCGAAATTGCCGTTGCCTTCGTACATGGTATTGGATTTCGGACCGAAATCCGGCGCGACGAACAAATAGCCGTTGACGGGTTGATGCCCGGAAGAATGTATATAATTGATGATTAAACCGGCTCCGGCAGAATGTCCGCCGATAAATACCGGAAGGGAAGGAAACTGCCGATGCGCTTCCTCGATCATGGTGGTGACATCGTTGTAAACTTGCTGAACGCTTGGCGCATCTCCCCGCGGTCCATCAGACAAGCCGTGGCCTCTGATGTCAGGCAGGTACGCAGCAATTCCATAATTCTGACTAAGCTGCTCCCCGATCGGCTGATACCCAGCGCCGCTATTGGCCCCCGAACCGTGATAAAATAGGACCACCGCTTTTGGATGATCGGGAATATAGCTTCGGTAAGCCAGGCGTAAGCGGTCGGTGGCTTCTACGTATTGAACATGATTGTCCGGCAGCCGGCTTGTGGCGTCTGTGTCCGGGCCAACTCCCTCGGACGATACATTGGAGACGACATGGCCGGAGAATTGGCAGGACGAAAGCGGGGTTGCCGCAAAGGTGACAACGCCGGCCGTAACGATCATCAGGAGCACAAAAATCGTCAGCAGCAACCTCTTTATAGTCTTCATTATCCTTCCTCCTGCCCATATGTGATGGAATAGATCACCCCCATTAATGAAACCAGGCTTTAGCCTCCGGGCTGTTTATTCTCCATAGGACGATGACCGGCAAAATGATTCCAAGCAAAAACCCGGTGCTATGCCATGCGGCGAACTCGGCAATCCGCGTGACGATCAGGATGGTGCAAAGAACGTTCGCTGCATACCTGCTGAAGAGGGCGGGAATGCTCAGGCGATAGGCTGCATAAACCGAAGCAATTGCCGTGAGGATCATGATCACGCATAACGCTTTCTTGACCATTCCCGGGCTGCCCAACGAATAAATGCCATTAATCCCATTGATTACGGCTGTGGCATAAAACAGAATTTGCACGAACGTGACGATTGGGGGCTTGGTTGATTCGATTCTCCGATGATTGGACATCAGGGCTGCTCCTCCTCTGTTTGCGATTCTTTTAGCGATAAAGATAAAAGCTGGGATTCTGCTTCATTACACCAGTCCAGGACCATTTGGGCATACGCTGTTCCGTATTGCTTGAGCATAGAGGGAACTGGGAGTGACGAAACGTCCTCCGGACGATCCCATGAGCTGCCCGGCTGGATTTCCTGAATGGTTTTCAGCATCCATTCAAAGCTAGCACGGCGTTCCCGGATCAGATTCACGATCATTTCCGGTCCTTCCCGACTGGCAAATAAAAATTTAACGAGATTCTCATCCCTGATCTGAATGGGTGCAGACGGAGCTGCCAGCCATTGACGCAGAGCGATCCGGCCCTTATCCGTGAGATGCCACCGTTGACGGGCTCTTGGCCCTTCGGCACCTTGCGGCGCTTCAATAAGCTGTAACGACTCAAGTACCTTCAGCTGTGGATATAGCTGCCCGTCGCTGATGCCCCAGAACATGCGGACCGACCGTTTTGCCGCCTCCCGTATTTCATAGCCGCTTCTCGGATGCAAGGAGAGGAAACCTAAGATCGACCAGGCGGTTGGCGTAAGTTCGAGAGGCTCTATATCCGTCATTGCGGGGTTTGAGCCTGCTGTCCCATCTTCATTCTCTTGTCGATGCATTATCAAAGCACTCCTTTAAAGTAATATCTCTGCCAGAGATATTATGCGTCCCGATCCGCTTTTTGTCAAATCTCCGTTAGTTTGCTCAAAATGAAAATCCGAAATGTTGTGTATTCTAAAAAAATAGAGGATGATTATTTTCATCATGGCTGTTTTCTTACAAGTGATGGCAGAAATGATAAGGATTCATAGGGAGGTGCGGTTTTGTATTGTTTTGTTCATATGCCGTTCATCTCCTTTTGATATATTGATCGTTACGAATGTTGTATAAAGTGGGGGAGTTTCGATGAGACAACTGCTGATTGTGGACGATGACAGCCATATCCGTGAATTGCTGCGATTCGTCATGACGAGAGAGGGCTATCAAGTCTATGAAGCCGAGAACGGTATGGAAGCAGCCAAAATGATGGACAGGCATGACATGGACCTCGCCGTCGTAGATATCATGATGCCATATATGGACGGGTACGAGCTGTGCGAATATATCCGGGAAAATTACGATATTCCCATCATCATGCTGACGGCAAAAGACCAGCTAACCGACAAGGAAGAGGCTTACTCCCGGGGAACAGATGATTACCTGACCAAGCCTTTTGAACCGGAGGAATTGGTATTTCGCGTCAAGGCGCTGTTTCGCCGCTATCAGCGCACCTCAAGTGATACACTTTATTTGAACCGAATCGTGATCGACCGGAACAACGTTGAGGTTACCGATGGCCAGAGCGTCTTTTTGCTGCCGATGAAGGAGTTTGAGCTGCTCTCGCAGCTTGCCCAATATCCGGGAAGGCTGTTTTCGCGGGACGAGTTGATCCGGCTGGTATGGGGAGCCGATTACGAGGGGGATGACCGAACGGTCGATGTCCATATCAAGCGGCTTCGTCAGCGGTTTGCGGACTATACAGACGATTTCTCCATTCAAACGGTAAGGGGCATCGGGTACAAATTAGAGGTGACTAAACGATGAAATCGCTGTATTCGCGTGTGTTTCTTATCACCCTCATTGTGATTGTTGTCAGTAGCACGCTAGGCTTTTTGGCTTCCAATATGTATTACCATGTCAAACTCAAACCGTTCAACGACGAGAAGCTCGTCGGGATCGCCAGCCAAATGAAGCGGTTCTTGGAGAATGAGCCTGCGGATGTCGATGCCTACCTGCAGAATGCGGCAGCGCTTGGATATCAGATTTATTTGACGGACGGGGACAAGGATGACCGCTATTACGGCCGCAGTTTTCGCAAAATGGATTTGGGCGAGAGCACCATATCAAAGGTTCTGCAGGGAGACATCTATCATGGGGTAGCCCAATTCCCGAACAAGCCTTTTATCTCCGGGTTCTTCGATAACCGGTTAAGCAATACGGTCGGGGTACCCGTCGCGGCAGGCGGCCGTCAATTCGCTTTATTTATGCATCCTGACGTCATTTTGCAATTTGGGGAGCTGCGGATTTTTTTCGCTTTGGTCGGGATCTTAACGGTAGCTATCAGCGTCGTCCTGTTTTTGATCAGCACACGCTATCTCGTTAAGCCGGTGACCCGGTTGTCGGAGGCAACGAAGCGTATCGCGCAGGGGAATTACAATATCGTGCTGCCGACCAAACGGAGGGACGAAATCGGCAGGCTCGCCGAGCATTTTATGGTCATGAGCCGGGAGCTGGAGCGTACGGACGCGGCGAGACAGCAGTTTGTATCCAACGTCTCGCACGAAATCCAGTCGCCGCTGACGTCGATTCAGGGGTTTGCCAAACTGCTTGGGGGGTCCCGTCTATCTTCAGAGGAATCTGCGCACTATGCATCTATTATCGAACAGGAAAGCCGCCATCTTTCGATGCTCAGCAAGCAGCTGCTCCTGCTTTCATCCCTGGAACAGGGACAGGTTGCAGTTAACCGGAGAACATTTTCCCTGCGGGATCAGGTTCGTCAGGCGGTTCAGATGCTCAAGTGGCGTATCGAGGAGAAAGAGCTTCTGCTGAAAATATCTATACCCGAATCTATAACGTTAACCGGGGACGACGTGCTGCTCATACAGGTGTGGATGAACCTGATCGGAAACGCTGCCCAGCATATTCCTGCCGGGAGGACCATTACCGTTCATGCCGAACAAACGCATGCCGATATCAAGGTGGAAATCCGGGATACGGGCGACGGCATTGCCGCAGAGCATTTGCCCTTCTTATTCGACCGTTTCTATCGCGCAGATCGGGCGCATGAACGGGGTTCCGGAAGCACAGGCCTTGGCTTAGCTATTGTCAAAAGGATCGTGCAGCTTCACGAAGGCCACATCGAGGTAACCAGTTCACCCGAAGGAACCTGCTTTACCGTTACGCTGCCTGCGTTGTAATTTGCCATTCATGCGCCGTTCACATTCGCTTCCTATACTGGACTCATTCCAAAGGAGGGAAGCAGGATGTATTTAGCTTTACGGGAAATCAGATTCGCCAAGGCCCGTTATTCTTTGATTGCAGCCATCATGCTGCTGATTTCGTTTCTCGTGCTGTTCGTCACAGGTCTTGCCCAGGGCTTGGCCTATGATAATGCAGCCTCGATCCAAAATATGCCCGCCACCCATTTCGTGCTGGAGCAAGGATCCGATCATCGCTTTACCCGTTCACAGATCAGTGGGGAGAAGCTCGAACAGACCCGGTCCGTCGTGGGCGAATCGAATGCGGAGCCGCTGGGGGTGCAAATGACGAGCGTCGTTCTTTCCGGTGGCATTCAAAAAATCGACGTTGCGCTGTTAGCCGTTAATCCCAAAGGATGGCTGGCACCGAATCTAACCATGGGGGCTACGGAGAAACATGAAACAGGCGGTGTCGTCGTGGATGAGAAGCTGGCGGAGCACGGCGTCAGATTAGGATCCATCCTGGTCGATCAAGCTTCGGGAACCCGGTGGACCGTAACCGGTTTTGTCAAAAATGAGTCGTTCAGCCACGCTCCAGCCGTGTTCTTGAGTAAAGAGGAGTGGATGGGGCTTCATTCGCCATCGTCTGCGCAATCAGGGTCCGGCAGTTCCGAAGGGCAGGCCGCATATAACGCGGTTGCGGTTAAGGCTACGGAGGGTCAGGTCTCTAAGCTTCAAAGTGCGGTTCCGAACACAGAGATCATCAAGAAGGCGGATGCTGTGTCGGCGACTCCCGGATACAAAGAGGAACAGGGCTCCCTTTTGATGATGATTGCGTTCCTGTTTGTTATCTCGGCGTTCGTGCTGGCTGTCTTCTTTTACGTCATCACGATTCAAAAAACGAGCCAATTCGGCATCCTCAAAGCGATTGGTACACGCACTGCGTATCTGGCCGGAAGCGTGACGCTTCAAGTACTGCTCTTATCCGTATTCAGCTTGGCAGTCAGCATTTTTCTGGTGAAAGTGTTAGAAATGGCGCTTCCCGGGACGATGCCGTTTCAGTTAGGGGCGGACATGCTGGCGCTTACCTGCGCTGCGTTTATCGCGATGTCCTTGGCCGGCTCGCTGTTTTCGGTGTGGAAGGTAGCCCGCATCGAAGCATTGGATGCAATAGGGAGGGCAGCAGCATGAACAATCGCTTGGAAATGCACGACATCACACGCACTTTTGCAGACGGTGGATTTCAGCGGACGATCCTGGACCGTCTCAACCTGAAGGTAGCGGAAGGGGAATTGGTCGCCGTCATGGGACCGTCGGGCTCCGGCAAGAGCACGTTTTTGTCGATCGCCGGGGCACTGCTGCAGCCGACTGGAGGAGATGTCTTGATCGACGGCAAGTCCATAATCGGCCAGGACAAACAAGCCCTTTCAGAGCTGCGCCTGAGGAAGATGGGTTTTATTTTTCAGAACGCCAATCTGATACCGTATCTCAAGGTGGAGGAGCAGCTGATGCTCGTGGCTAAGCTGGCGGGGAGCGGTAAGGAGGTTTGCTCGGCGAGGGCTGACGAACTGCTTCAGAAGATGGGGCTGACGCATCGGAAGAATGCCTATCCGCATAAGCTTTCCGGGGGTGAACGGCAGCGGGTGGCGATCGCCAGGGCGCTGATGAATGACCCCGCCGTATTGTTCGCCGATGAGCCGACAGCAAGCCTGGACGCTTCGCGAGGGTTGGAAGTTGTCGCCATGATTGCGAAGCAGGTCAAGGAGCAGCGAAAAAGCGCGGTGATGGTTACGCATGACGACAGGGTGCTCCCATATTGCGACCGGGTATTTTATCTGGATAAAGGAAAGCTGACGGAGCATCCGGTGTGACATTCGATAAACGCACCTGATGACCCCGGAACCGATCGTCGACGAGAGGGTGCGCGAAGTTTGCGCTTTTATACAAAGATCGTATGCTGCTCCCATTAGACTTGGAGATTTGGCCAAGGTAGCCAATACGAGCGAGGGTCATCTGCGTCTTCTATAATGGTGTCTCCTTATCAATATTTGCTGCAGGTAAGAATCGGGAAAGCGCAGGAACTGCTGCTTGCCACCAACAGGCCGCTTGCCGATATCGCCGCTGAAGTTGGGTTCGAGGAGTACAGCCACTTCCTGGCCACCTTCCGCAAAATCGTTGGCATGTCCCCTTCACACTACCGGAAGAACAATTCGTTGTATCAATAAAACGCTTACCGTTACCGTATCCATCTATGATACAATGGAGCATATTGGTATTTATACAATGGTCAATTCAAGTACTTGGGAGAGGGGCTTTGCGTATGTCGAAAATTTTAACACGGGCTGAAGTGCCGGTGGAAACCACCTGGAACCTGGACGATATCTTTCCGTCCAAAGAAGCATGGGAACAAGAATTAAATGATATTCAGCGGGATATCGGCACGGTTACGAAATATGAAGGCGAACTAAGTCAAGGCGCTGACACTTTGCTGGCCTGCCTGCAGGCCCAGGAAGAGCTTTCCGGCAGAATGAGCCGGGCAGGAGCGTATGCGTACCTGCATCAGTCTGGCGACAGCATCAATCCGGAGAATCAGACGAACGCTTCGAAAGCGCGCGACCTTGCCTCGCAGGTCAGCTCGGCGTTGTCTTTTATCAAATCCGAAATCATTGCGCTTCCGGACGGTACGATTGACCAGTACATAGCAGATCAGCCCGAACTGCAGGAATTCGAGCGCAGCCTTCGCCTGCTCCTGCAAACGAAACCCCACCGCTTGACGGCGGAAACGGAGAAGGTGCTGGCCTCGCTGGGCGAGGTATTGGATGCCCCTTACCGGATTTACGAACGGAGCAAGCTGGCCGATATGACCTTCAAGCAGGCGGTGAACGGCGAAGGGGAAGAAGTACCGGTTTCGTTTGCCCTGTATGAGAATAAGTACTGCGAATCGCCCGATACTGAACTGCGCCGCAACTCGTTTAAAGCGTTCAGCGACACGCTGCATAAATACCGGAATACGTTTGCCGAGGCATACGGCACCGAAGTCAAGCGGCAGGTCATTGAATCCCGCCTGCGCGGTTACGAGTCCGTGACCGATATGCTTCTGCGGCCGCAGCAGGTCACCAAGGAGATGTACAACAACGTCCTGGATATTTTGCAGGAGGAGCTGGCGCCGCATATGCGCAGATATGCCGCCCTGAAGAAAAAGGTGCTCCAATTGGATGAGATGACGTTTGCCGACCTGAAAGCGCCGCTCGATCCTGATTACAACCCGGAAATATCCTTTCAGGAAGCCGGAGAATTGATCAAGGAAGCTTTGGCCATCCTCGGACCGGAGTACGGGGAAATCGTATCGGATGCCTTCCGCAACCGCTGGGTGGATTACGCGGACAACGCCGGCAAACGCACGGGGGCTTTCTGCTCGTCGATTCCGGGCGTTCACTCGTACATTCTGATCAGCTGGTCCGACAGCATGCGCGGGGCGTTTACGCTCGCTCACGAAGTAGGGCATGCCGGCCATTTGATGCTTGCAGCGAAATACCAGCGGCTGACGAATGCCCGTCCGTCCCTGTATTTTATCGAGGCACCGTCAACGATGAACGAGCTCCTGCTGGCGGATCATCTTCTGGCGCGGTCTAGTGAACCTAGAATGCGCCGCTGGGTGATTTCGCAGCTGCTCGGCACGTACTTCCATAACTTTGTGACGCATTTACTGGAAGGCGAGCTCCAGCGTAGAGTTTACGATCTGGCCATGAAGAATGTGCCGATCACTGCGGTAACCTTGTGCGAGCTGAAAGGCGATATCCTGTCATCGTTCTGGGGTGCGGACGTGGTCATCGACGAAGAAGCCAAGTTAACCTGGATGCGCCAGCCGCATTATTATATGAGCTTGTATCCTTACACTTATGCAGCCGGCCTCTCTGCATCCACTGCCGTCGCCAAGCTGATCCGGGAGGAAGGACAGCCTGCGGTGGACCGCTGGCTCGAAGTGTTAAAAGCCGGTGGCTCTATGAGCCCACTGGAATTGATGAAGCTGGCCGGCGTGGATATGTCTCAGCCCGATCCGATCCGCAGTGCGGCCGCTTATGTCGGTTCCCTGATCGATGAGCTTGAGAGTTTGTATTGATTTTTTCATGAAGAGACGAAAGGTCCGGATTTACCGGACCTTTCTTTTTTAGATCGATGATTGTTTGACGAGCGTACTACGATTGCTGGATGTGTGGAATAACGGCCATGTGAAGCTAATATTGTACATTTTCAAAAACGGAATACTTTCCCCCGGACTCTTGCACCCGCAAGAGTTTTTGTCGTTCCAGGTAACGTACGTGAGCTGCGGTTTCCCCAAGCGCAAACCGTGCGCTGTCGTTGTCAAAAACTTTGGAGAACAGCCTCATGCTAATGTCATATATCGTAGTACCAGCGCTTCCAGCCTCATGTACAATGCCCAGGACATGATCGAGCCGCTCCTTATGGTGGGCAATCACCGATTCAAAATAGTCCGTCTGCGGCTGAAACACCGGTCCGTGTCCGGGCAGAACGGTGCGAACCATCCGTCTTTGCAGCGCGTTCAATGTCGCGAAATATGACTCAAGCGGATTACCCTCATCCTCTTCGTACTGATATGTGATGTTGGGCGTGATTTTCTGCAGCAACAGATCCCCGCCAATCAGCGCCTGCCTCTCCGCATTCCAAAACCCCACGCTGCCCTCGGCATGACCGCCGCCAAGTACGATTTCATACGGCTCCCCGGCGAGCACGATCGAGTCACCTTCCAGCAGGTTTACCCTTGTACCCGTAATTGGGGAAATTTGATGGAGCAGCTGCGAATCCAGCTCAGCTACATCCTGAGCTAGAGTCTCCGGCATGCCGCTTTTTAAATAAAAATGGAGATTTCGCACCCCCTGCTCTTTGCTGAAATAACGCTCGGCCAAGGCATAAGTCTCACCACTTGCATTCACTTCGGCTCCCGTCCAGCGCTGCATCTTCCCGGCAAACCCATAATGGTCAGGATGGAAATGCGTGATGTAAATATTGCGGATATCAGAGGGCTTTACATTGAGCTGATGCAGCGTCTGCACCCATGATTTCTCGGTAACTAAGGTGTCCAGCCCGGGATCGATGACGCTCCAAAAAGACCCGTCCTGAACGAGATAGCTGTTCACGTGATTGAGTCGAAAGGGAAGCGGGATGCGAATCTGATAGATTTGCTTCAGCGGCGTCTCCATGAATTGGTCTCCTCTTTGTCGAAGTTTAGTGAGAACTATAGATCAATGTCGAGCCCTGCGTCAATGACATATAGATTTTATTTGATTTTATATAGAAAAGTTCAATTAGACTTTTAATTCCTACCGGTTTAGTATGATTAAAAATGTTTCACAGGCAAACAAAAAGGAGGTGAACCTCAAATGGCCGCCGTTTTAACTCGAGAAGAAATTGAGCCGGTTCTTACCGGTACGAAGTTTCATCAATTTCTGGGCATCCGGCTCGAAGAAGTGAACGAGCAGTCCGTTACGATCCGGCTGCCCTATAACGAGCTCTTTTATACCTCTGCCGACGGATACATCCACGGGGGGATTCTTGCCACAGTCATCGACATCGCCGGATATTTTGCCGTGTTCAGTCAGCTGAATCAGCCGGTTCCGACGGTCGATCTCAAAATCGACTACCTGCGTCCCGGGAGGGCGGGGGATCTGCTGTTTACCGGTTCCGTAGTCAAGCTGGGGAGGACCGTCAGCATCGCCGACATCGTGGCTGCCGATACAACCGGTAAAGCGATTGCGATCGGAAGAGGATTGTTTAGCTCAAAACAGGAGTAAGAAGCCAACAATATTAAGAATACAAAGGTGGAGCAGCGATGAACTCTTACAATTTTGCAGAAATCATTCGTTCCTCGGCAGCCCGTGCTCCTTTAAGTCCTGCGATCATTGCCCAAGGGAGAACGATAAACTACGGTGAGCTTCAAAGCCGTACAAACCAGGCGGGCAATTTGTTTGCCGGACTTGGTGTTGAGCCCGGAGACCGGGTGGCCGTGCTATTCATCAATGACTTCAGGTTTTTGGAAATCTGCTTCGGACTGATGACCATAGGAGCGGTCCCGGTGCCGATGAATTCGAAGCTGGGCGCAGATACGCTTGCTTATATTTACAGGGATAGCGGCAGCCGCTTGCTGGTGTACCACTCATCTATGGGGGACAAGGCAAGGATCATTCATCAGGAGGCTGATGTCGCGGCAAGCGTCATCTGCACGAAGGAATCACATCCGGACGATCTCGGGCTGAATTCATTGGTGTATGATGAAATACTATCGTCACAGAATACCCAGTTGGACCTGTATCCGACCCGCGGCGGCGATCTGTGCCTGCTTCCGTACACCTCCGGATCTACGGGAAATCCCAAAGGATGCCGCCTCACTCACAGCGGTCAGCTGTGGAACGTAACGGCGATTGCCGAAATCCGCGACCTGCATCAGGAAGACCGGATCGTGATATCCCTGCCTCTTTATCATAAGAATGCCATGCTGTCCATGAAGGCGGTGTTTTATTCCGGGTCATCTGCCGTTATCCTACCGGCGCCTGAGCCTGCGGCTATTTTTCATGCGATCGGGACGCATCGGGCCACTTATATTTCCGGCGTTCCAGCCCTGTACCGCATGCTTGTGACTCACCTGAAAGAGTCATCCGCTTCTTATGATCTCAGCTCACTGAAGTATGCGATATGCGGGTCGTCCGATACGCCGGTTGAACTCCTGGAGGACATCAAGCAGTGGATGGGCATCGAGGTGTATGAAGGTTACGGCCTTACCGAAGGAGGACCGGTTGTGCTGGAATCGCGTAAAGGCCTGCACAAGCCGGGATCGGCCGGCTTTCCGCTGCCGGGATGTTCGATTCGGATCGTAAATGAGACAGAAGCAGATGTCCCGGAAGGAACGATAGGCGAATTGTGGGTGAGTAACCCCGGCGTAGCGGACGGCTATTGGAATCTGCCGGACGTGACGCGCAAACGGATCACTTCAGACGGCTGGCTCAAAACAGGAGATATGGCGTGGCAGGACGATGAGGGTTATGTCTACATTGTTGGACGCAAGGACGACATGATCAACGTAGGCGGCGAGAACGTCTATCCGAAGGAAGTCGAAAACATCCTGCTTCAGCATCCGCATGTCGAGGATGCCTGTGTTCTTCCGATCCCTCACGAACTCAAGGGGGAGGTGCCGGCAGCATTTGTCGTGTTGAATCATCCCATCGATCGTGAGGAAATCAAGCGGTTCTTCATTGAGCGGGGACCGGCCTATGCGCATCCACGCGAGATTTACGAATTGGACGCTTTTCCGCTGACCGGTCCGGGGAAAGTGGATCGGACGCGGCTCAAACAAATGTTGGCCGAACAATTACAAAAAGGAGTGGGCAAATCGATATGAAAGCAGCGCTGATTCTTGAACATGGAGATCGAAACAATGTGGTGGTTGGGGATTATCCGAAACCGGAAGCCGGTCATGGAGAAGTTCTGGTCAAAGTCAAGGCGGTATCCCTGAACCATTTGGATATTTTCGTTAGGAGAGGGATTCCTGGAAGAAAACTGGACCTGCCCCATATTTCGGGCGGAGACGTCGCCGGCGTCGTCGAAGAGATCGGATCCGGGGTCACGAACGTTAATCCCGGTGACCGGGTCCTGATCGATCCGCATATCCCTGGCAAAGGGGCACTCGGTGAGGATACAACGGGTGGGCTGGCGGAATACGTAAAGGTTCCGGCAATCAATTTGATTCCTCTTCCGGAGGATATCTCCTTTGACGAGGCGGCTGCACTGCCGATCGCCTATGGAACGGCCTGGCGGATGCTGATTACGCAGGGCAGGCTTCAGGCCAACGAAACGATTGTCATCTTGGGGGCTAGCGGCGGCGTAGGGAATGCCGCGGTGCTAATCGCCAAGCTGGCAGGGGCTCGCATTATTGCGGCAGCCGGATCGGACAGCAAGGCGGAGAAGCTGAAAGAGCTTGGAGCGGATCATGTGATCAATTACAGCAAAACCGATTTTTCCAAGGAAGTATGGGCTTTAACGGACAAGCAAGGCGCGGATATTGTAGTGGACTATACCGGGAAAGCCACTTGGCCGCAGAGCATCAAAGCGACACGCAAAGGAGGACGGATTCTGACCTGCGGAGCAACGACGGGATTCGAGGCCGTTACGGACCTCCGGTACGTATGGGTCCGCGAGATTTCGATCATAGGCTCCAACGGCTGGGGAGAGGGAGATCTGCATACGCTGTTGGATTTAGTAAGCCGTAAAAAACTGAAGCCGGTCATCGACCGCGTACTTCCGCTGGAAGATATCAGGGAAGCGCACCGTTTGATCGAAGAACGGGAATTTTTCGGCAAGATCATCATTCATCCTTAAACAAGCCAAGGAGGAGCGAACCATGGGAGTCCAATTAACGTTTGATCATGCCGTACATTTTGTGAATAAACCTGAGCAAGCGCCGGAAGAACTTGCAGGGCTGGGGATTCATACGGTGAACGGCGGGAGGCACGAATCGGTAGGAACGTACAATGCGCTAACGTATTTTGATCTTCGCTATATCGAATGGATCGGCATTTTTGACCCGAAGCTGCTGCCTCCCCACCAGGATACCCAACGTTACGGGCTCGTGGATACGCTGGCAGGTGACGGTTATGTCGAAGGGCTCAGCCGGATCGCGCTGCGGACGGAGCAAATGGATGAGTTGGCGGAGCAGCTGGCTGCCGGGGGTAATCAGGTGATCGGCCCTGTGGATTGTTCCCGCAGAAGGCCGGACGGGAAACTGCTGGAATGGAAGCTGTTGTTCGCAGGTTTACCTGACGAAGGACTGCCGCTGCCATTCTTCATCCAATGGAATGATTCTGATGAAGACAGAAGGGCCGAACTAACGGCAAACGGCACCATTACGGATCATGCCCGGGGGCCCATGACTCTGGATTATGTGGCGTTTACGGTTCGCGACTTGGGAAAAACGGTCAGCCGTTGGGCGAAATGGCTCCACTTAGAGGCCGGAGAAGCCGTCTATGATGACTATTGGAAGGGCAAGAAACAAGTCATTGATCTGGGTTCGTTCCAACTGGTATTTCTGGAGCCCGATCAAGAGGGACCCGCAAGGGAGTACTTGCAATCAAGGGCAGAACGTCCGTTTCTAGTCGGACTGAACAGCGGTCAGGAAGGCTCACCAGAGCAGTACGTCAACATCCACGGTTCTTTCTATCATTTGAAGTAGTCGAAGGGGACGCCTGAAGGAAAGGAGAGGCATCGCATGGCGTTACGTACCAAAAAAGATACTAAAGCGAAAAACCTATGGATCCGATTTGTGCAAATTGTATTTATTGCCGCACTGCTGGCGGGCATGCAGCTGGCGGTGTCCAAGGAGTGGGTGAGCCGGGTATTCTTGGCTTCCCCGTCCCAGATCGTACAGGAGTTCGTATATATGCTCAAAGAAAACACACTTTGGCCGCATTTGTCCGTTTCCCTGCAAGAGGTTGCGGTAGGATATCTCATTTCGGCGGTGGCGGGTATCGGGCTTGGGGTGCTGTTCGTATCATTCCCGTTATTGGAAAAGCTGATCGACCCGCTGATGGCGGCGATCATGGCCATTCCAAAGACGGCGATCATGCCGCTGCTCATTGTATGGTTCGGCATCGGCTTCAAAAGCAAGGTCGTTCTGGTTATACTATTCTGTTTCTTTAACATTTTGTATAACACCGTAACGGGTTCCAAGCAGACCCGAACGGAGCATTTGAAGCTGGCCAAAGTATTTAAGGCGAGCCGGGCGCAAACGGTATTCAAGGTTTTGCTGCCTTCGGCGCTTCCTTCCATTTTCAATGGGCTGCGTGTGACGGCGGCGACGGCGATCACCGGTGTCGTATTTGCCGAGATGGCTGCGGCCAAGAACGGGCTTGGTTTCCTGCTTAATGAGTCTCAGGCTGTGCTGAATACGCCAAGATTGTATTTAGTCATCATCGTGGTGACGGTATTATCTGTACTGTTCGTCGGGCTGATCAACCTGATCGAGAGATTGGTATGCCGCCGGTGGATGCCGAGCCGCGTCGCCTGATTAAGATTTTTACATTAAATAAGGGGGGAGAGTCACATGTACTCAAATCAATGGTTAAGCAAAACAATTAGCGGAGTTATCTCATTGTCCCTGGTTTTCACGCTCGCCGCTTGCGGCTCGTCTTCCAAGGATGCTCCCGCTTCCACCAGCTCCACTGGTTCTGCTGAAGCTGGAAGCGGCACGGAGGCAGCTTCAAGTACACTGGACAATACAACCGTGGATATCGCTGCAGGAATTCCGCCATGGAAAGGGTGGGACAACAAGGAAGTCACCCTTACGGCCGGTTTTTCCAAAGGGATGACCGGAATTGCCAATCAGTTTGCCATTGACAAAGGCTGGTATGAGGATGCCGGCATTCATTTAAACTTTGTCGATACGATTAACCCGGTTGCGGCTTTCGGAGCCGGAGAGGTCGATATCGCCGACGGGGATCCCGGAACCTATATCCCTGCCATTGTGAACGGGGTGAAAATTAAAGTCGTCAGCAATATGTGGAGAAGCCGCGGGGCTTACTGGATTATCGCCAAGCCCGGAATCAAGTCGTTCGCCGACTTGAAAGGCAAAAAAATTGGTTCTGCGCAGCCGATCGGAGGTATGCCGCTCACCTTGATGGAGGTGCTCTCGCAGAACGGCATCGATCCGAAAAAGGATGTTCAGCTTGTGCCGAACGGCGTGTATCAATCCGCCTACGCGACGTTTGAATCGGGCGAAGTCGACGCCACGATTATTCACCAGCCGTTCGCAACGATGGCGGAGCAAGCAGGCAAGGGGAATGTGCTGGCCAAGACTTGGGAGTTTATGCCGAAATACCAAACCGGCGTGCTGGTAGCCAGCGAGAAGCTGATCAAGGAGCAGCCAGAAGTAGTCGAACGCGTACTCGAAGTGTATTTCTATGCCAACGAATACGCCAAGACGCATCTGGATGAATTCCTGCCTTGGGCAGCCAAGTATTTGAACCTTGATGAGAAGACGGCACGTACTGCAATCGAATCGGAAATCGTCCTCTGGGAGAACGACCCGATCGTCGATAAAAACCGTCTGCAAGTGACCGAGGATCTGCTGAATCAATACGGCATGCAGCGGGACAAAATCTCGGTCGACGGCACATTCGACAATACGTTTGCGGAGCGCGTCGCCAAAAGGCTGAAGCTGGGCAAATACAAGGCGAACAATTAAAAGGGGAAGCGGGAAAGGAGCTGATGTCATGCCGACAATCGAGCTTCGGCATATTACCAAGGAATACGAAAATATCGATGAAGAGCAAACCTATGCGCTGCACGACATTAACCTGACGGTGCAGGACGGGGAATTTGTGTGCGTGCTTGGTCCAAGCGGTTGCGGAAAAAGCACGCTCCTGGAAATTACCGCGGGTCTGCTTTCCCAGACGAGCGGAGAGGTGCTGCTGGATCAGGTTCCGCAAGCCGGAACCAGCCGCGACATCGGCGTCGTGTTTCAGGATTCCGCGTTGTTCCCTTGGCGGAGCATCCGCCGCAATATCGAATTCGGCTTGGAGATTGCCGGCGTCAGACGCGAGGAGCGGCGCGCCAAAGTTCAAAAGACGATCGAGCTTGTAGGCTTGGCGGGTTTCGAGGACAAGTATCCACATCAGCTCTCCGGGGGCATGAGGCAGCGCGCCGGGCTTGCCCGGACGCTGGTTGCCGATCCGCGGGTCATCCTTATGGACGAGCCTTTCAGCGCGGTGGACCATTTAACACGGTTGACCTTGCAGGACGAAATGATACGTATTTGGGAGAAAGAGAAGAAGACGATCTTTTTTATTACGCATGACGTGGCTGAAGCCGTCTATTTGGCGACAAGGATTGTCCTTCTTAGTCCGCGTCCCGGCCGCATCCAGCAAATCTTCGACGTTCCGTTCGAACGGCCTCGTAACCGGAACGATATGGAACTTTTGAGTATCGTGGAAAAGATTTATATGGCAATCAACAACCCGGTCCAGAGCAATGACACCGAATATTTTATTTAACCGAATGAAAGGGACTACAGGCCGGATGATATGGGGGGGATTTCGATGAGAGTCATCATTACGGGAGGGAGCCGGGGGATCGGACTTGCGATTGCCAGGCAGCTGTCCATCTCCGGTCATGAACTGCTGTTGGTGGGGCGGAACGGGGAATCATTGGCCGAAGCGCGAACCGCGCTTGGTGGGAATGCACTGGTTTTCACGGCAGACCAGACGAGCGAGGAAACACCGGATCGGCTCATTATATATATGAAGGAACATCAATTCCAACCGGACGTTCTCATCTTGAACGCTGCCGCTTTCTTCGATGACACCCGATCCGTTACAGAGCCAAAGGGTGAAGAGCTGGAGCGCATCCTTCTGGCCAATGTCGTATCCAACTACAATTGGGTGCGAACTTTGCTTCCGCTGATCCGCCAAGGTGAATACCCACGCATTCTGGTCATCGGGTCGACGGCCGGACTGCGGGCGGATACCTCGCTGTACGGCATTTCCAAAGCGGCGCTCCGAAATTACGCGCTCGGTCTGCGGGAGGAACTGAAGCCTGCCGGAGTCGGTGTGACGCTGATCCATCCCGGCGGCACCTTTACCGAGCGGCGTGTTCCCAATGAGCGAACAGCCCCGGACCGACTGCTGGAAGGCAGCGACATCGGTTTGCTGGTTGCAGCCATCTTGTCTTTAAGTCCACAGGCGGTCGTCGAAGAGCTAACGGTCCGACCGATGCTGGGCGACACTTTTTAGTCGAAATTAGCTGGCATTGGAAAAGGTTCATTTCATGATTTCACGATGGGGCAATACGTTTGATTGACGGATTTTGGAAGAACGGATAAGATGAGGTGAATGTTTCTGACGAACACAACAATTTAGAGGAGCGTTTGTATTGGATCAGTTTCATATTCAAGTGGACCTGGCCTTGGGACGGATGTTTGAAATTTATAACCTCCTGAATAAAAAACCAAAAGAATATGTGTCCGGCATGCTGCTGTATTATTCGGAAATCCATATGATAGAAGCCATTGGAAGGCATCAGGACTCCAATTTGACAGAGCTTGCCAGCATATTGAACATCACCAAGGGAACCGCCTCCAAGACGATCGCCAAATTGGGCTCCAAGGGGCTCATCTGCAAGTTCCAGCGGGAGGATAACAAGAAAGAGGTCCATTTCCGGCTGACGGAGCTTGGACAGCTTGCGTTCGAAGGCCATTACCGGTATCACGAGTCCCGAAGCTCGGATATCGATCGGGACTTCGACAGTTATTCCCCGGACGAGCAGAAGCTGATATTGCACTTTATTGAGCGTTATACCGAAGAATTAAGCCGCTACCTTGAAGAATGACAATGTATACTACATCATCGGAGTTAGAAGGAGGAATTCGCATGGCCAATCCCGGTTTAACGAATACCGGTTCCGCTGCGAAGCTGCATGAACGCTTGGTGGACATCCGCCGCAATCTGCATCTGGAACCCGAATTATCCAATGAAGAGTTCGAAACGACGCGCAAAATCAAAGCGTGGCTGAAGGAAGCCAATATTGAAATTCTGGATTTACCCAACCTGAAGACGGGGGTCATCGCCCAAATCGGGACCGGCCGGGAACCGATCATGGCCTTACGGGCGGATATCGACGCGCTGCCGATCGATGAAGAGACGGACGTTCCGTTCCGATCCAAGTTTGCAGGAAAAATGCATGCTTGCGGCCACGATTTTCATACAACCGTTGCCTTGGGAGCCGCCTATCTATTGAAGGAAAAGGAGCAAGAGCTTCAAGGAACCGTACGGATCATTTTCCAGCCGGCCGAAGAGACTGGACACGGAGCTAAAGACGTGGTGGACTCCGGTGGGTTGGAAGGCGTATCGGCGATCTTTGGCCTTCACAATTCGCCGGAGCTTGCGGTAGGAGAACTGGGCACATGCGAAGGCGCCATCACCGCCGGCGTTGACCGGTTCGAAATCGTCATTAACGGAATCGGTGCCCATGCGGCAACACCAGAGAAAGGGACCGATGCGATCGTCGCCGCCTCCCAAATCATCCTGGCTCTGCAAACGATCACCAGCCGCCGGGTCAGCGCACTCGATGCTGTCGTGGTCAGCGTCACCCGGATCTCTGGTGGGAACACATGGAACGTCCTTCCAGGGACAGTGGAGCTCGAAGGAACGGTAAGGACGCTCGATGTGGAGGTACAGAAACGCATTCCGGACACGATCCGGCAAATTATTGACGGAATCGGAGCATCGGCGGGGGTGTCAGCCGAGCTGAAGTGGTATCCCGGACCGCTAGCCACGATCAACGACGCATACTGGGCCAAGTTTGCCAGCGATGCGGCGGAGGAATCCGGCTATGTCACCAAAGTGCTTGGACCAAGCATGGGAGGAGAGGATTTCTCCTACTATCTCCAGCACATCCCAGGCGCATTTGTGTACGTAGGGTCTAACTCGCCCTATGCGCTGCATCATCCGAAGTTTAATCCGGAAGAGGATGCGCTGCTCCCGGCTGCGGAATATTACAGCCATCTGGCGGTACGCTGTCTCAACGAAATGAATACTCGATAAGCCGCGAGCTTCGCGGCTTTTTTATTTCCCGGTTTGTGCCATTTGCTTCTGCATGCTCGAAATGCTCACGACAACTAGGCAAATGAGTGAAGACCGATCGATCCTTAAGCCATGACAAGCCGACCGGGAATGTTTAAAATGGATGGTAATCGACGATAGTAAGCCACACGCAGAGGAGATTTATATGAATGATCGATAACACCTTGTCATTTACGAATTTAAGCAAAACGATATCCTCGGTCTCTAATCGAATCATTTTTTCGCAAATCGCCGGCACCGTCCCCGCAGGGGAGAAAATTGTATTCGTCGGGCCGTCCGGCCAAGGCAAAAGCACCCTGCTGCGCATTCTTGGCCTGCTGGATGAAGCGGACAGCGGGGAAATGCTTCTGCTCGGAAAGCCGCTGAACGAGTGGAATCCGCAAGCCTGGCGGATGAACGTCTGACACGTCAGTCAAACGCCGGTCATGCTTGAAGGTTCCATCGAGGATAATTTGCGTACGGTGAGCAGGCTTCATCATACAGAATATGATCCAGCCTATGCAGCCCATTTGATGTCAAGCGTTGGGCTTGGAGATATGAGTTTGTCCAAAGAAGCTTTCACCCTTTCGGGCGGTGAAAAGCAGCGGGTCGCTCTCGTCCGGTCTTTATTGCTGCGTCCCAAGCTTCTGCTGCTGGATGAGATCACTTCCTCGCTCGACGATGTCAGTAAATATGCGGTTGAGCGTTTGATTACGGACATCAATCGGCAGGAGGGGACGGGTTACGTCTGGATATCCCATGATCGCGACCAGGCAGCACGGATCGGGGACAGGGTATGGTCGCTCTCCAATGGGACTTTGTCGGAGGGAGGGATATCATGTCTTTGATCGCGCTGGCTTCGACGCTTGTATTTATTGCGGTATCTGTTGGCATATCCATATGGCAAAAGCTTGGCCTCGAGCGAGATATTCTGATTGGAACGATTCGTTCTGCGGTACAGCTTCTCGCCGTCGGTTTTGTCCTTCAATACATATTTGGCACACACCATTTCCTGCTCGTTGCCTTAATCCTGGTCGTTATGATTGCGGTAGCTACCTGGAATGCGGGCAAGCGTGGAAAAGGGCTCAAGCGCATCTATTTGTACGTAGGTTTGACCATTACGATTACGGAAGTAGTTACGATGGGGTTGCTGCTCGCTCTAAGCATTATCCCGCTCACAGCGCGTTATGTTATTCCAATCAGCGGCATGACTATCGGCAACGCCATGGTCGTGTCCAGTTTGTTTTTGAACCAAATGAAGCGGGAAACGGTGACCTCGAGGGGAGAAGTCGAAACGCTGCTGTCTCTCGGCGCGAGCCCGCGGCAGGCGATCCATCGCATGCTGAACCGCTCGGCGCGCTCCAGCATGATCCCGACGATCGACGGGATGAAGACCGTCGGGCTCGTCCAACTGCCCGGCATGATGACGGGCATGATCGTGGCCGGAGCCAGTCCGCTGGAGGCGGTCCGTTATCAAATATTGATCATGTTTGCGTTCGCTTCATCGGCGGCGCTCACCAGCATTTTGCTGGCATTGATGAGCTATCGGTTATGGTTCGGTAAGCTGGGCCAATTTATGCGTTCGGATACATAAGTCGTTGCCATGTTGATTTGGATCGTATACAAGATGATGGCCAGCGGTACTTTGTTTCTACTTCGCAGGCATGGGCTTGGATAAAATTGCTTGAGGAGGATATTGGACATTCTCATCATTTTTTAATTTCTATCGCCTATAACTGTTAGTGAAGGGCAAAGCACTAATCCGCATGAATTTCACTTATCCAATACGACTTCTAGGGAGGGTCTTTATGAATAACAACACGAACCTCATCAGAAAGAGCCGTATCGGCAAAACTTTTATGGGAATCGGCTTGTGTCTCTCCGTCGCTTTTTCCGGAAGCATGCTGCTGCCGGCCCATCCGGTTCACGCAGCCTCGGTATCTGACAGCTCCGTGGCGGATCGGGTCATCGCGACAGGCAAACAATTTCTAGGCGTTCGTTATCAGTTTGGGGCACCATCCGGCCGAACGGACGGATTCGATTGTTCCTCATTCACGCAATATGTGTTCAAGCAAAACGGCATCGATCTGCCACGCTCTTCAAGAGAGCAATCGCAGGTAGGCACGCCGGTGTCCAAGGATCAATTACAGCCAGGGGACTTGGTTTTCTCCGATACGAATCATGACGGCGTCATCAATCACGTCAGCATTTATATAGGCAACGGACAACTGCTGCATACCTACAGAGTCGGTATTGGCGTGACAGTGTCCGATTTTGCAGGAAGCACCTGGGATCATACCTTTGTAACCGCTCGTCGCGTCATTTCCGACAATGGACAAGCTTCCGGCGGGCAGGCAGCAGGCAGTCAGGCTTCGAATGAACAGAGCAGTAACGGACAGAATGCAGGCAGCCTCGATTCCAATGGTCAGCATTCTGCTGATGCGTCAGTCACTGCATCATCGACATCTAACGACTAAAGTGATTAAGTACAAAAGTCGACAAACGAACTTAAGCATTCCTCACAACATCATTGGGGAAAATCCGAAGGTGCAGATGGAGAGCATGAGAGTAGAGAACAATAAAAAAGCATTTAAGGCAGGGTCTCTTGTGGGGCTCTGCTTTTTGTATACAGAAAATGTTAGGAAGGATTATCATTTGTTTACAATTTCAAGGTATGATCAAACTAGTACTGATTGTTGAAATGGAACAGTACCTATCTTCTCATCATTTTCTCATGAAATTCCAATATACTTGTCTTCGCAGCAGTAACCTGGAGGAGATATCAATGAAACGGATACTTATTATAGAAGACGAAAAGAGCCTGGTGCGTTTCATCCAGCTCGAACTTGAGCATGAGCAATTTTATGTGAAGGCCGCCTATGACGGATCCAGTGGACTTCAACTCGCTTTGGCGGAGGAATGGGATATGATCCTGCTGGACATCATGCTGCCTCATATGGACGGGGTAGAGGTGTGCCGCAGGCTCCGAATTGTCAAAAATACCCCGGTCATCATGCTCACGGCAAGAGACGGTCTCGAAGACCGGGTGCAGGGCCTTGACAGCGGGGCCGATGACTATATCGCCAAACCTTTTGACATCGAGGAGCTCCTCGCCCGCATGCGCGCGATTTTCCGCAGGATTGAGCTTCAGGATCAACCGAACCGGGCAGTTCTGACCTTCCGGGACATTACGGTGGATCTGGATGCCAGAGTAGCTGCCCGGGGCGGTACCCCCATCGAGCTGACGAAGCGTGAATTCGATCTGTTGGCCGTGTTTATGAAGCATCCAAACCTGGTCCAGACCAGAGATATGCTGCTCGACTTGGTATGGGGCTACGATTCACAGGTGGAGACGAATGTGGTTGATGTGTATGTCCGGTATTTGCGGAATAAATTAGATTCTGCCGGAGAAGAAAGCGTCATCCAAACCGTACGCGGAATGGGATATGTGATGCGGACATGAGACGAATAACTGATTGGCTCAAGCGGCTGCCTGTCATATGGAAGCTGATGATTGGCGCAACGCTGCTCATTTTTCTACTGTTTGCCACGTACAATTTTGCCCAATATCTGGTATTGAAGCACTGGATGCTGAACCAGGAACGGGACGCGCTTCATGTCATGATGTCACAGGTCCAGGGTTATTTGGAGGAACAGCAGGCAACGAAGGAATCGCTGGAATCACCGGAAGCGAGCTCTTTCATTCGCAATATTCTTGGTAAAAATCAAATGATCCGCCTGATTGACGACAACGGGGCGAATCTGCTGCTGGTTACGAACCATTTTAATCCGAAGTGGATCACCCCGCTGCCGATTACGACCAGCTCATTGCAGGATGCGTGGCATGGAGAAGACCACATTCTCATTTACCGGACACCCTTTGCGATCAAGAACGAATCGGGAACGGTCGAAATGGCGACAAATCTCGAAACTTTCGACCATTTTAACGCGACGCTGCTGTGGGTCATGGTCATCGGAGGCTTTCTGGCCGTATGCATCAGCGCTGCCAGCGGCTGGGCGATCGCGAAGCAGTTTTTGCGGCCGGTTAAGGCGCTTGCAGTTACCATCCAAAATGTGAAGCAAAACGGGCTTCAGGAACGCGTCGGAAACATCGGAAACGGGGACGAATTATCGCAGTTGGCCAGCCTGTTCAACGAGCTGATGGACCAACTGGAAGTGTCATTCCGCCAGCAAAAGCAGTTCGTGGACGATGCCTCGCATGAGCTGCGCACGCCCATCACCATTCTGGAAGGTCACTTAAACATGCTGAACCGATGGGGGAAAAAGGATCCGGTCATCCTGGAGGAGTCGCTGAATGCGTCGCTTCAGGAAGTCCGAAGGCTGAAGGGGCTCGTACAGGGGCTCCTGGCCCTGTCCAGGACGGATTCTTCAACATTGACCGATCATATCGAGCAGATCCGGATCGAACCGTTTATGACTCAAACCCTGAAGCGAATGGAGGATTTATACCCGGAGTTCGCTTTTCGCATGAAAGCAGAGGGTATCGGTAAAGTGGTGAGGATCAACCCGCTTCACCTGGAGCAGATGCTGTTGATCGTCATTGAAAATGCAGTCAAGTATTCAGCGGAACATAAAGAAATCGACATTCGCTGCTACGAAGAGCAAAAACGGGTGTGCATATCGATTCAAGATTATGGAATCGGCATACCGACGGCCGAGATCCAGCATGTTTTCGACCGGTTTTATCGCGTGGATCGGGCTCGCAGCCGAGAAATTGAAGGAACGGGCCTAGGCCTTGCGATCGCCAAAAATCTCATTTCGCTTTATCAAGGCGATATCGAGATTACGAGCATCGAAAACAAAGGAACGCGTGTAACTTTAACGTTCCCGGCGGTTTCCTCCTAAAGGGATGCTATCAATTGGCTGATTCTCATTAAATTTTCATATTCCTGCGTTAAGCTGATCTCTACCGATCGTTATCAGATCAGAACAAGCAGAAGGAGTATGAGAATGAGTATGGGTCAAATCGATTATCAACTATTTCATGTCATTAACGAGTGGGGAAGATCCGCTTCCTCCCTGAATCCTGTTATGCGTATCCTGGCGGAACGAGCATTTTATTTGTTTTTGCCGGACTGCTGGTTTATTGGTTCATCCGTAAGGAGAGCAACCGGAGAATGGTGACGGAGTCTGTCGTCTCTGCTGCCATCGGGCTTGGAATCAGTTGGGTGATCGGCCGCTTATTTTACCGGAACCGCCCGTTTGTCACCCATTCGGTGCTTCAGTTGATCCCGCATCCTGCTAATGCATCGTTTCCAAGTGATCACTCCATTGGAGCATTTGCCATTGCCGCGATTTTCGTGATATATCGCCGGAGAGAAGGGGTCGTCTGGCTGATCTTGGCTGCGTGCATTGCGTTCTCCAGGGTATGGACGGGTGTACATTATCCGCTTGACGTATTGGGTGGGGCGTTGATCGGTATCATTGTTTCAGCAGGGGTGCACCATCTTGCAGCACGCTTCACGTTCGCATCCCGTTTGTTTAAAGCGGGTCTAGGATGGTATGAAAAATACGAATCGAAGATTTTGTCCCGGCCCGTAAACAAAGAAGATCAACTGCCCGCAGGGAAGTGATTTAATGCATATGCGTAAATTTACAATACTGTTTGTTCTCCTCATGATCTTGTGTTCTTGTGCCGGGCCTAAGGGAACCGGGCAAGCGGAGGCGGGGCAAAGCATATCAAAGCCCCATACGATGAAACCCGTTGGCCAAAATGCAGGCCAAAGCGGAAGAACGGCAAAGGTTCCCGATCATGTCGTCATCGTCGTGGAGGAGAACCATTCCCGCCAAAACATCATCGGGAATCGGGCAGCACCCTATATGAACAGCCTGGCTAAGCAAGGGGCGTATTTCACGGATTCGTATGCCAACGCTCATCCAAGCCAGCCGAATTATCTAATCCTGTTTTCCGGGTCTGATCAAGGCGTTCACGATGATTCCTGCGGACATACGTTTACCACGCCCAATCTGGCAAGCGAGCTGTTCAAACACAAGCTTACTTTTGCCGGATACTCGGAAGGTTTGCCTTCTGTCGGATCGACCGTATGCACCGATAAGCAGTACGGACGAAAGCATAGTCCCTGGGTGAACTTTACCAACGTACCGAAATCGGCAAACCGGAGATTCACAGATTTCCCTGCTGATTACAACCAGCTTCCGACCGTTTCCTTTGTGATCCCTAACCTGGATCACGATATGCATGACGGAACAATCCAAGCGGCAGACAAGTGGCTTAAACAGAACATGGGCACTTATGTAGAATGGGCGAAAAGCCACAACAGTATGCTGATTTTAACCTGGGACGAAGACGACTACGGCAGCCGGAATCATATCCCGACCATCATCGTGGGGGATCATGTTCGTCAAGCCGTATTCGATCAGAAGATCAGCCATTTAAATGTCCTGCGGACACTGGAAGACCTGTACGGTTTGTCACATCTTGGCCGTACATCGGGCAGCGAACCGATCCGAAATCTGTGGAAACCGTCCTAAATGAAATTGAAGCCATGGAAATTGAATATAGATGGGGAGTGAGAGGCATGTATGAGAAGCTTCAGGATATGGATTTGTTTTTGCAGTCCATGCATGACTTGGAAACACGTATTCGTCATATGATTCAACGGTCCGGCCTTTCCGAGAAAGAGCAGCAGTTTATTTTGGACCATATATTGGTCATTCCCGGCAAGGATTTTTCATATCAGCGTAACTACGGTTAACTCTTGGCAGATCATCCTGACCGGATCAGGCATCGACTTGTGTCGCCTGGCAATCCGATGAGACCAAAGGGAGGGAACAAGCATGTCTAACCGTCGCCCGCGGATTTTGATTTTGACAGCCGGCTTTGGAGACGGCCATCTTCAGGTATCTTCGGCGTTATTGCACTATTTTCATGCGCAGCAGGTCAACCAGGTGCAGATCATTGACCTCATGAAGGAAGCTCATCCGGTACTAAATTCCTTGTTCTCGAAAGTGTATCAAATGAGCACATTTACGTCCCAATTGGGCCTCGACTATTATGGCTGGAGCTATTACATGACCAGGGATTCCAATCCATCCGGGCCGGTGATGCGGTACCTGAACGGACTCGTGAAAGGCAAAATGCTGGAGACCATCAGCCGTTTCCGGCCCGATGCGATCATCAATACATTTCCTTTCGGCGTCGTTTCGGAGCGAGAATGCGTTCACGCCGCGCGTACGTTTACTGTCATTACCGATTATGCCCTGCATTCCCGCTGGATTCATCCGGATACGTTCGGGTATTACGTGGCTACCAACGAGATCAAGGACATGATGGTCCAAAATTATAACGCCGCAGCGGAGAAAATCAGCGTTACCGGGATCCCTGTACGACCGCAATTCTATACAACAGCAGCCGAAGCCCCGCTGCGACGTGCTGCACAAGGAACGGCCAAGGGGAAACGTATTTTGATTATGGCAGGCACATTTACGGTGTTCCAGCAGCTGGTCGAGCTCATTCATCTTCTGGTTGACCAGGAAGTTTGCGAAATCACAGTCGTATGCGGACGCAAACAGCAAGCCTATGAGAAATTGACGACGCTGTTTTCGGGTCAGCCGCAAGTGAATATTGTTGGATACGTCAAAAACATTCACGATCTGATGGCCGCTTCCTCCTGCATCGTAACGAAAGCCGGGGGCATCACTTTGTCCGAAGCCGTCATTCTGAAGCTGCCGATTTTTATTCTGAGTCCGTATGGCGGTCAGGAGAGGGAAAACGCCCGCTATTTTAAAACCAATGGTATGGCCCAGATTTCATCCAATGTCCGCCAGCTCGCGGAGCAGCTCCGGGATTTTCTCGAGGCACCGACGATAGCTGATCGGATCCGCGAAAAAATGGCTGAATTTCATAAAGGAGCAGCAGGCGAGCTGATCGTGAACGATATTTTGAAGACGCTGCAGAACTATCAAGATGCAAACCATGATTATGAGCTGATGCTTCGTCCCTAAACGATGAAGCATAGGATGAAATGGTTCGGAATGCTGCTCCTGACCGCTTTGGCGATATATACCGTTTATGTGCTGCAAACAGGGGATGCGGAATCTATTGTCGCGTGTATACGCCACTATCGTTTCTTTGGCTTTGTCGCTGTGTTTCTGTTTCAAACCCTGCTAAATATGCTCCCGCTGCCAGGCGAAATCACCGCCGTGATGGTTCTGGAAATCTACGGGCCATATTGGGGAGGTCTCTGCTTGTGGACTTCGGGGATCATCGGAGCTTTTGGGGGATATTGGCTTGCCTGGTCCTTCTCATCCTATTTTGCAGGTACGCGGGTTGAACCGTATCTTGCCAAAATGGAGGATTGGCTGAGAGCCAGTGAATTTAAAGGCCTTCTGATCGCACGGTTCGTTCCCTTCATTCCTTATCACGCTGTCAACTATGCCGCCGGGCTCTTAAAGGTCAACCTATTTCGTTACATGCTGACGACGGCGATCGGCGTGTTTCCGCATACTGTGGCTATGAGCGCACTGTACGCTGGTGTACGGGAAGGTTCACTGCTCTGGGCTGTGAGCGGCTGCATGGTCTTCATGATCTTTGCCGGTTTGTCATGGTATGTAAAGAAGCGGACGTCCGGTAAGTCCCGAAAAAGCAGAGTGGCGGCGGAGTAATGTAGACAATGAGAGAGCAGCCAAGGAACGGTTGCCGTTTATTGGGATCCATGCAAAATAGCTTAGCGTTTCATAGGATGACAGGCAACTCCAACCAAGCCCGGCGGATTTCTCGTTGGGGTTGGTTATTTCGGCTTGGAGCCTGCGATTTGACAAGAAGTCAAGGTCTTTTTACACTGCGTATTATCCAAGACCGGATCGGCGCATGTTAAAAGCGTGAAATGAAGGGGAAATATAGAGAAAGTGGCTTCTATAAAGCCGATGAAGTAAAAGTTATACGACTAAATAAGTTACAGCGTTATGTGTAGAGGGAGCTGGAAGTACGTATGCTGACGAATTTGCTGGAGCACTATGGTTACGCATTGATCTATCTGTTTTTGTGCCTGGAAATGCTTGCCCTGCCGCTTCCCGGTGAAATGATGATGAGCTATACCGGTTTGTTTGTGTATGAAGGGAAACTGAGCTGGCTGCTGAGCATGGCGTCGGCCGGAGCCGGCGTCTTGACCGGCGTGACTTTATCTTATTGGATCGGATACCGGCTGGGACGTCCTTTTATTTCGCGCCATGGCAGCAAGGTCCATCTCACCGAAGAGAGGATGGATCAAATTACGGGCTGGTTTGAGCGCTACGGGGACAAGCTTCTGTTTGCCGCTTATTTTATACCGGGGGTCCGTCACATTACCGGTTACTTTTGCGGCGTAACGCGTATGCCCTTTCGGCGTTATGCGCTGTTTGCCTACACCGGCGCGCTTTTCTGGGTAGCCCTGTTCATTTCGCTTGGTAAAGTGCTCGGCCCGAAATGGGAAGTCTATCACTCTACAGTCAATCGTTACATGGTTATTTTCGGGATCGGTTCGGCACTGGTAACAGCGGCCATTTATGTCTACCGCAAGTATAAACATCAAGCGATCGAGCGATTGATGGATTTGCTGGCAAGCGGCGTGCGGCACTTTCAGTCGTTCGGAAAGGTCCGTCTATTGCTGCTGGCCTCGTTTGCTGCGTTTGTATTGTTTTTTTCGTTAATGCTCGGCGTCATTCAGGATTTTTTGTCGCACGAGTACGGACAATTCGACCAAATTGCCTCTTATTTAGTATCGGTGCTGTTCGGTCCAGAGTGGGCGGGCTGGATGCACGTATTTGCGAGGTTCGGGACTTTGGATTTGTATGGACCGGTTCTATGCCTGACAGGCTTGTGGATCGTGCTCCACAGCCGGGATCGCAGGCTGGACTTGGCGTTCCTGGTTTGGGTTGTGGCCGGCGGAGAGTTTTTGGACAGGGTGCTTCGCCTGCTGTTTCATCGTCCTGGCCCGGTGGCAGCAGGCGTACAGCTGTTCAATACATTTCCGAGCGAGGAAACGTTAGTTACTATGACAGTATGCGGTTTTTCGGCCTTTTTACTGCTGCGGCATTATCACTTCCGTTACGTCCGGATCCCCATCGTTGTGGCGGTGATCCTGATCTGTTTGGCCGTCGGGATCAGCCGGGTTTATTTTCACGTGCAGTTCCCAAGCGATGTGTTTGCCGGATACATTTTTGGCGGTGTCTGGGTCAGTCTGCATGTGATGCTGCTGGAAATTATGCGCAAATTCAAGGAGTCGGAACTCGGCACGGCCCCAGAATAAGGCAGCGGCAGCAAAGGTGTGTAATCCGGTTATTTCATGGCGACCAGGAGTGCGCCGATTGCGATCAGCACGACGCCGGCCGAGTTGAGCCAGGATATTTTTTCGCCGAGGAACAGAAAGGCCAGAATGACGGCGATCACCACACTTAACTTGTCGATAGGCCCTACCTGCGACACCTTGCCGTACTTGAGGGCCAAAAAATAGAACAGCCACGACGTTGCACCTGCCACTCCGCTGAGCACGATGAAGCTGAGTGCTTTTTTTTGTGCCAAAATGCTTCCCAGCTGGCCGAATTTTCCCTGTACGGCAATGACGCCGAGCAGAAATAAGGCCATAATGACGGCCCGAATCGCCGTGGCGGCGTTGGCATCGATGTTTTGCAGACCGATTTTTCCGAAAATGGACACCAGCGCAGCCGCTGCGGCAGAAAGCAGCGCGTAAATAAGCCATGCAGCCATAAGCATCCCCCTTTTTTCATAAATGACTTTTCAACAGCGGCAAAGATTCCCTATTATAGTATTGTTCATCACGGGCTCAAATCATAAATGATTTTACAAAATATCCATTCCCCGAATCCCTGGCACGTTTTTCGGCGTAAAAAAGGGATATGGACGAAAGGAAATAGATGAAAAGAGGTGAACCGCCATGGAGAATCAGACCAAGGCTTTTCCTGACCATATCAAATTTCGCTATCCGTGGCGTTCCTATCAAAAGCGGATACTCGACCGGTTGGACGAGCATTTGCGCAATCGGCACCTGCATCTTGTTGCGCCTCCTGGATCCGGCAAAACCGTTCTGGGCCTGGAAGTCATGCTGCGCATCAACCGGCCGACGATCATTTTGGCACCGACCTTGACGATCAAGGAGCAGTGGGCAAACCGCTTCATGGAGCTTTTTTTGGATACAGACATACGCCCGGACTGGTTGTCGACTTCCATTCATCATCCGGCCATGGTCACGATTACAACATATCAGGCCTTACATACTGTTCTCACCGCCGCCGGGAAAAAGGATGAAGAGCAAGAAGAAGAGGAGCAGGAGATTCCAGAAGACACGGATGAGGCGGAAAAGGAAGACGAGGTGCACCAGCCTTCAGCAGCGATGGAGATCATTGAAAATCTGAAGAAGCTGGGACTGCACACCGTCATTTTTGATGAAGCCCATCATTTACGAGTGTCCTGGTGGAGGAGCGCGGTTCAGCTGTGCGGCATGCTGGAGCGGCCGACCAAAATTGCGCTGACGGCAACGCCGCCATATGACGTGAACCCGAACGAGTGGCAGCGGTATATCGAGCTGTGCGGGCCGATTGATGAGGAGATCAGCGTGCCGGAGCTTGTCCGTCATGGCGAATTATGCCCGCATCAGGATTACATCATGCTGACCCCGCCTGAGGAGAAGGAAGCGGCGCTGCTCCGCGAGTTTCGCATGCATGCGGCCAGACTGCGGGGCGAGCTCATCCGGGACAAATTCATAACCGAACTGATCGCCGGCCACCCTTGGATCACGAACGCGGAATCCCATATGGAAGAGATATTATCTTCCCCGGGTTATTACTCCAGCATGGTCATTTTCTTACGGGCGGCGAATCAGCCGGTGTGGCGCGATGCGGTCAGGCTGCTGGGGCTAAAAGAAGCAGATACGCCTAATCTAAGTGACGAATGGCTGGAGGAGCTGTTGAACGGGGTATTGTTTAAAGATACCCATGTAGATTCAGATCAGCCTGAGCTGAAGGAACTTCGGAGACGGCTCAGCCAACTCGGCATGATTGAGCGGCGCAAGCTGTACTTGCGGTCCACCCCGGCACTGGACAAAATGCTGGTTCACAGCGTTTCGAAGCTGAAGCAAATCGGACATATCCTCGATTTTGAGAGATCGGTCCTTGGCGAAGGCCTGCGCATGATCATCCTGACCGATTATATCCGGAAGGAAGACATGCCTAAGCAAGCGGGGGATGAACAGCCAATTCAGCGCCTTGGGGTGGTCCCGATTTTCGAAACCATCCGCAGACGGCTTAGAGAAAAAGAACCGAGCGGGCGAGAGCTCCCCATTGGCGTTCTGACCGGCTCACTTGTGATCCTGCCAGTCGCTGCGGCAGCATGGGTGCGGGAGACGGCCGGTCAGCGCGGTATTACGCTCACGGAGCGGCCGCTCGCCCACGATTCCGAATACGTGACGATCGATGTGCGCGATTCGAATCGTTCCGTTATCGTCGGATGGGTCACAGAGCTCTTTGACCAAGGCGGTGTCCGTGTACTCGTTGGTACGGCCGCGCTGCTGGGCGAAGGATGGGATGCGCCGGGGATCAATTCGATGATCATGGCTTCCTACGTAGGCTCATTTATGCTGTCCAATCAGATGCGGGGGCGTGCGATCCGTTCGCAGCGCGGAAATCCGGACAAAACCGGGGCAATTTGGCATTTGGCCTGCATCGATATGGAGCTTGCGGATGGAGGAGAAGATATGGCGTCTCTTGCCAGACGTTTCCGCTCGTTGGTGGGCTTGTCCATTACGAATGAAACGATCGAATCCGGTATGGAGCGAATGGGATTGGGGCCGGGACGGTTAGCGGAAAGGGATATTGAGTTGTACAACGCACAAACATTGGAAAGGGCAAAGGAGCGGCACTTACTCAAGGAGCACTGGGCATCAGCCGTTGCCCTGCAGGGTTCGATGACCGAGGAGCTGAAGGCGGAAGGCAAGAGTGTTCCAAGGCCGGTGGTTTATCCCTATACGATTAAAGCGGTTCTTATTTTCGCGTTGGTGCTCGGATTGGAGACTTTTTTTGACGCGGCCTCATCGCCTCAAATGCTGCATTCGGATGCACCGGGGTGGTTCAAATTCGGCATCGCTGCCGTCTTGGCGGCCGTCTGTGCCAGCCCCTGGATCTACAAGGCTGCAAAAATGACGATCAAGCACCAGTCGCTGGATCGAAGTATTCGCGAAGTCGGATTAGGCGTATACACCGTGCTGTATGAAATGAAGCTGGTCCAACCCGCGCCGAGCATTCATCTGATCGGAACCCAGGAGGAGGGAGGTACCGTCGTTTGCTGGCTGAGGGATGGGAGTACGCATGAAAAGACGCTGTTCCTCAATGCCCTGCAGCAGCTGCTCGATCCGATCGACAATCCCCGCTATTTAGTCTATCGCACATCGCGGCGGCGGTTTGGCCGGTCGCATGATTACCATGCCGTCCCGGATGAGATCGGACGCCGCAAGGAACATGCCGAGCGCTTTGCCGTTCTGTGGCGCAAGCATATCGGACCGGCTGAGCTGGTCTATACCCGGACTCCCGAGGGGCGCAAGATGCTGCTTGATGCGAGAGCGAAGTCCCTGACGGCGATGTTTGTCCGCAAATCCGAGCGGGTCAGCGCTTGGCGGTAAGGCGAGCAAACCATCACATGCGGCACTGAAGCTGGTGAATTATTTACGGGGAAATTTCTCAGGGAAGCAACCAACAGCTGATTTCCGGCGTTTATTGATTAGGCACTCATCTTTTTATAACGGGAGGATCCTATCTGATGCGCTTCAAACGACGATGGAATTCATTTCTGCCGGCTGCTTTTCTGGCCGCCGCTGCTGCATTTGCAATTGCATTGCCTGTTAGCGCCGACAATACCGCGGCAACCAAAGCGGCGGCCAATACTGGCATTAACTTGACGATGAACGGTAAAGCTGCAAATCCGAAAACACCCCCTTTCCTGGACAAAGGTACGGTTTATCTGCCGGTCCGGGATATGGGAGAAGTGCTCGGTACCCTGGTCTCTTGGAACGATCAGGCCAAAACAGTAACAATGAGGTATCCAAAGCTCACCGTGAAACTGCCTTTCGGCTCGAAAAGCGCGAACGTCAACGGACAGCCTGTCGCCCTATCCTCACCACTTCGAATGGTAGATGGGCGGGTGTATGCCCCGCTGCGCTTCTTCTCGGAGGCTATGGGAACGGAAGTGAAGTGGGAGAAGGCTACGCAAACCGTACATATGACGAAATCGGACGATTACCTCAAACTGTACTCGTGGCTAACGATATGGTGGGATCGCACAACCCATGAGTTATATACGGCTAAGGACGAACAATCTGATGTGTTGAACATTGGGAAGCTGGATGTGGAGGTACAGGGGACAATTTCGGTTGAAGGCGGGCTCAAGCAAGGAGGGAATACGGTACTAACGTTTGTGGATAAATACAACAATCCAAAACCTCACTATGATGTCTACTCCCTACTTATCCGCAATAACCGTATCGTCGATCAGAAGCATGCAGCTTATGACCTCCGGTACGAACCGAATAAGACATATTTCCAGGAATATGATCCAAACGGCTGGATCGAATATACGGTACTGACGGACGGAAAGATCGTGTGGGTATATAGCGACGAAGGGAAGATCGTTGCTACACATGATTTGCAGGAGCTGACCAAGCAGGATGACGTGTTCGGCGTTCAGGCCGTTGGCGCGGATTATTTGGTGGTTCGGCCAGGCCGCACTGGCTTGCTGACGCTGGTCGATCTGAAGGATAACACGACAACGGTACTCGCCGACAAGCTTTTAACGGGAAAAGATCTGGCATACGCCCGTGACTACCAGACGCCGTATCCAGGAGATACGCTGAGCTTCGCTGGGGATGCCGGGTATCCTGGATATGGAATATTAGACTTCGCTTATGACAGTCCGTTCAAAAAAAGCGCCAACTCTGAGCGGTTGACCTACAAACGGCCGTCTTATGCTGAAGAACGGAAGGCACTCCCCAAAGAGCGCAGCTTTAAGGAGATGGCCGCTTCATGCGCCGTCGACACGGTGAAATCTGTTCACATGCAGGATGGAGACATCACGTACAAACCTCTGATTGGAGCGAACAAGCAGGATCAGGAGGGGATTCGTACCGTTTGCCGGATCCTTAAAAAAATTACTGCCGAAGGCACGGAAGTGACGCTGCCAAGGATATTTCCCGAAACGTTTTTCCACGGGATGTCGGTAGAGTTCACTGCCGGGGATTCCGTCAGCATTTACAGGGCTGAAGGAACCAAGCTGGCCATGGGTTCTGAATTAGGCGGGAAAAATATTTTTCTGGAAGATGCCGAAATGGTCAAGACTTTCGAGCGCTTAAAAGTAAGTTCCAATAATTAGGTCAGTCTTGGAACCGCCTATTTTGTCTAACAGCTTCCTGACCGAAACATTTGAACAGGCCGACGCAGAAGTCGGCTTGTTTTTTTATTATTTTGGCAACATAACCCTTGACACAAAAAACCAACCCAGGTATATTATTAATTAACAATATGTTAATTATAAATCGAAACAGGAAAGGCGCAGGCAAATATGAGCAACGAACAAGCACTTCAGCAATACGATGTCCGAAAGTACCGCACACCTGACGGCTATACATCCGACATCGCGGTCTTTACAATCCGTTCGGAGAAGACGGAAGCATTTAAACCACCGGTTATGGAGTTGCAAATCATGCTCATCAAACGGAGTATGACGGACAGTGAGGGCCGCCCCAACATCGAAGCAGGGAAGTGGGCGCTGCCGGGAGGTTTTGTCGAACCGACGGAATCCGCGTTTCAAACGGCGCAGCGGGAACTGAAAGAAGAGACTGGGGTCGAGCATATTCATCTGGAGCACTTTGGCGTATACGATACGCCGGGCCGGGACCCGCGGGGCTGGATCATATCGAACGCGCATTATGCGATCGTGCCCGAGCGCCATCTGTCCCAGAGAGCAGCCAATGATGACGCGAGCGAGGTCGATCTGTTTCCGGTAGACGACGTCCTGTCACTGGACTTGGCGTTTGACCATGAAGTCATCATCCAGGACGCCATTGCCGTCATCCGGCGGAAGCTGCTGGAGACGACGGCGGCCAAGGATTTTCTGCCTGAAGAATTTACCTATTCGGAGCTGCAGAGCGTACTGCTCACCGTAACGAAAGATTCGGCGATTGCTCTAGATGCGGCTTTTGCCAGAAAAATCAAGTCCCTCCCGTTTATCCAGGAGGTGGCCGGCAAGAAGACGAGCCGAACGTCAAAGAAACCGACGCAGCTGTACCGCTTTGTGGATGCGGATATCAGCAGCTCCATATATCACAGCAAGAAGTAAATCCATTTTGAAATAATAGAGATCTTATTTTTTTCGAAATCTGTTTTAACATTTGGTTATTTGTTATTTTACAAAAGGAGGACCAACGCATGAATCAGCAACCGAATCCGGATACCAATCTTTATGATGCAGATGACAGCCTTGCGCTGCATACGGATAAATATCAGATCAATATGACGCAGGCCTACTGGCAGGATGGAATTCATGAACGGCGGGCCGTATTCGAGGTTTATTTTCGTAAAATCCCGTTTCACCACGGCTATGCCGTCTTCGCCGGACTGGAACGGGTGGTGCGCTATCTGCAGCAATTTCGTTTTACGGAATCTGATCTGTCCTACCTGAAGGAAGATGGATACAGCGACGAGTTTTTAAAATATCTCTCCGGGATCCGTTTCACGGGTACGGTGAAGTCTATGAGGGAGGGGGAGCTGGCGTTCGCCAATGAACCGCTGATGCGGATTGAGGCACCACTGGCGGAAGCTCAGTTAATCGAGACGGCTGTGCTGAATATCGTCAACTATCAGACTTTGATCGCGACGAAGGCTTCCCGCATGAAGCAGGTTACCGGAAACGACGTGACGATGGAGTTCGGATCCAGGCGGGCCCAGGAAATGGATGCGGCCATTTGGGGAACGCGCGCGGCGTACATCGGAGGGTTTGATGCGACATCGAACGTGCGGGCCGGCAAACTGTTCGGTATTCCGACTGCAGGAACGCATGCCCATGCGATGGTTCAGGCCTACAGGGATGAGTATACCGCTTTCTGTAAGTATGCAGAGTCCCACCGGGACTGCGTTTTCCTAGTCGATACGTATGACACGTTGAAGTCCGGGGTACCGAACGCGATTAAGGCGGCCAAAGCTTACGGCGATCGGATCACGTTCAAAGGCATACGTTTGGATAGCGGCGATCTGGCTTATTTATCTAAAGAGGCCAGAAAAATGCTCGACGATGCCGGTTTTCCTCAAGCCCGAATTTATGCCTCCAACGATCTCGATGAACAGACGATCATGAGCCTGAAAGCCCAGGGAGCGCAGATCGATGTGTGGGGTGTCGGAACCAAGCTCATTACCGCTTACGATCAGCCCGCACTGGGAGCCGTTTACAAGCTGATTTCCATTGAGAATGAAACTGGTGAAATGGTCGACACCATTAAAATCAGCTCGAATCCCGAAAAGATTACAACCCCGGGCAGAAAGCGGGTTTATCGCATCATCAACCGGAGCAACGGCAAATCGGAAGGTGATTATATTACGCTGGAGCATGAAGAACCACAGAAAGAGACGCGTCTCAAAATGTTCCATCCGGTGCATACGTATATTGCTAAGTTCGTGACCGATTTTGAGGCAAGGGAGCTCCATCATCTGGTTTTTGACAGCGGAGAGCTGGTGTATGAACTGCCAGACTTGAAGGACATCAGAGCGTTTGCGCGTGACAACCTTCAGGTGCTTTGGGAGGAATATCAGCGGATCTTGAATCCGGCAGAGTATCCGGTGAACCTGAGCCAGGCATGCTGGGATAACAAAATGAGGCTGATCGACGAAATTCAGCGGGACATCCAGCGGCAGCTGCAGCCTTAAGGAGGGGAACATGGCGAAAATCGGAATATACGGATCCTCGTTCGATCCTATTACCAACGTACATCTGTGGACGGCCAGCACCGTGGCCCACCGCTGCCGGCTGGACCGGGTGATCTTCCTGCCCTGTTCAAGCAAAAGGCCGGATAAATCGCTGCATGCCAGCGACGAGCACCGGTGGAACATGATTCAACTTGCGATAGATGGCAATGATAAATTTGTCGCTGACGATTATGAAATGAAGCAAGCAGGATGGGAAATTGCCACCTATCTGACGCTGAAGTATTATAAGGAGGCTTTCCCGGACGACGACATTTACTTTATCATGGGAGCGGATCTGTTGCTTGATATCGGGGAAGGGAAATGGAAGAAATCCGAGGAGCTCATCCAGGAAAACAAGTTCATCGTGATGGCTCGGGACGGAATCAACATGCTGGCGGCGATCAGCAAATCGCCGATTCTGCGGAATGCCGACGACGGACAGACGTTTCATCTGATCGACAAAGGGCTCGCGATGGAAATCAGCTCGACGTATATCCGGGATGAATTTCAACGAGGCGGTGAGCCGCGTTATCTGGTTCCCGACAACTGCTATGCTTATATGTGCCAACATAAACTGTACCGATAGAAGGGAGTCATTGATATGAAAAACCAACAACAAATTATTCAAGAACTTCATGTAAAGCCTGAAATTAAGCCGGAGGAGGAAATTCGCAGACGAATCGGTTTCCTCAAGGATTACTGCAAGAAGGCAGGGGCCAAAGGGTTCGTGCTCGGCATCAGCGGCGGGCAGGACTCGACCCTGGCAGGACGCCTTGCCCAACTTGCGGTCCAAGAGCTGCGTTCGGAAGGATATGAGGCCAAATTTTACGCGGTTCGGCTCCCTTTCGGCATTCAGAAGGATGAGGACGATGCGCAGAAGGCGCTGGATTTTATCAAGCCGGACGTGAGCTATGATTTCAACATTATGAATGCCGTCAACGCTTTTGCCCTTACGTATTCTGAATCTACCGGAAACGGGCTTCCCGATTACCATAAAGGAAACGTCAAAGCGAGAATGCGGATGATCGCCCAGTACGCCATCGCCGGTGAGCGGCAGTGTTTGGTGATCGGGACGGACCATGCGGCCGAAGCGCTCACCGGATTTTTCACGAAATTCGGTGACGGGGGAGCGGATATTCTGCCGCTGACCGGGCTGACCAAAGAGCAGGGCCGTCAGCTGCTTAAAGCTTTGGACGCCGAAGCGCGGTTGTATCTGAAGACGCCTACGGCCGATCTGCTGGATAACAAGCCGCAGCAGCCGGATGAAACCGAGCTGGGCATGGAATACGAAGTGATCGACCAGTATTTGACCGGGCAGCAGGTTGACCCGCAGGAGCAGCTCAAGATCGAGCAGCGTTATGACCGTTCGCAGCATAAACGTGAGCTGTCTGTGACTCCTTTTGATGAATGGTGGAAATAAGGCCAAGCGCCGGCTTTGCCGGTGCTTTTTTACGTTTAAAAAGTTTTCTACCGAAAATCCGGTTTGTGCGGCTGCTATAATCAATGAAAAGAGTCAAATGAGGTGAGCTGGCATGGATATTCAGCCCATAATCCATCGAATAACACAGCATCTTTGTCAGGTTGATGGGGTCAGGGCCATCGTACTTGGTGGTTCCAGAGCCAGGGGGACGCATCATCCCGGATCTGATATCGATATCGGCATCTATTATGATTCAAGGGAAGGATTGGACGTCGAAGAACTCCGTCGGATCGCTGCTGCCCTCGATGATGACGGCCGAACGGACCTGATCACGGAGATTGGCGGATGGGGACCTTGGATCAATGGCGGGGGCTGGCTGCAAGTCGAACAAATTCCAGTTGATTTTTTGTACCGCGATATCCGTAAAGTCTCCATGGTGATGGAAGAATGCCTCGAGGGAAACGTCACGATTGATTATCAGCCAGGCCATCCTCACGGCTTTATTAACGCCATTTATATGGCGGAGGTCGCGTTGTGCCAAGTGCTATGGGATCCTGCGGACATCATTAACGCACTGAAGTCCAAAACGTCGCCTTTCCCAGCCGTATACAGGCAAGCAGTCATCGGCAAGTTTTTGTGGGAAGCCAAATTTTCGCTTGACATCGGGATGAAAGGGGTCGCCAAGAAAGACATCGCTTATGTGAGCGGATGCTGCTTCAGGGCGGTATCCTGCTTGAACCAGGTGCTGTTCGCCATAAATCATCAATATTGCATGAACGAAAAGGGAGCGACAGCCATCGCCGACGCTTTCGATATCGTGCCGCCAGCCTATGCAGAGCGGGTCCATCAGATGTTTACCTTGTTATCGGCAGATGCCGGACGGTTACAGGAGGCGCTTGATATTCTGCACAAGCTGGTGCAGGAAACCAATCGGCTGGTCACCGCGGGGGATTAAAAGCAGGCTGAGGAGTAATTAGTATAGTGGTGAATATAAAAAAGCCGCCGGGTTAATCGGCAGCTTTTTTTGCATTTATATGGATTGGCTATACAATTATCTTAAAGTCTTGAGGGCTCCGCTCCAAGCTACGACTTGATCCAGCATGGCATTGACATTGTCCAGATGAAGGGCTTGCGGTTTAAAGACCGATCCGTTTTCAAAATCGGTGAACAGAGACAGCGTTGGATGAACGCGAACGTCGGCAACCAAAAGTTCTCCCAAGATACCGCGGAGATGTTCCGCCGCACGGGCGCCGCCGGTGGAGCCGTAGCTCACGATCCCTGCTGCCTTGTTGTTCCACGCTTCACGGGCGAAGTCAATCGCATTTTTCAACGCGCCGGTAATGCTGTGGTTGTATTCCTGAACGATGAACACGAAGCCATCCAGTTCTCCGAGCTTTTGGTTCCAAGCGGCGATGCCAGGTTCGGATCCGTCTGTCGTTCCGAGGAAAGGCAGATTATAATCGTTGATATCCACGATTTCGTAGTTAGCGTCACCGCGTTGGTCGGCAATCTCTTTGATCCATTGTCCCACTTGCGGGCTTACCCGGCCTTGACGCGTGCTTCCCAAAATAATACCGATGTTCAATTTGCTCATTGTAACTTCCTCCTTGGCTGCTGTGCCAAATAATTTTTTGAAAAACGACATGTTTGCACCACCTGAACCATCTATGATGTATTTGGATTATGAACCGACTGCAGTCTGAATTCATCAGTAAGTTACTTTACGTAAGTTATTATATTTTTTAAATTTAATGTTGTCAACATAAAAACTTTATTTAAGTAACTGAGATGCCAACCTGTTTATCCGGAGAAAGGATCCATGGCTGCGGCGTGGAAGTAAATATAAGCAGAGCAAGCAAGTAAGAAAAAGAGCAAGAGGTGGAATCATGCGATGAAGGCTATTACCGATATTCAGATCCCAGACGTTCCATGGCATCGGTTGACGACGGCCTATGGGAGAGGCACGGACATTCCCAGGTTCATTGAAGAAAAACAGTACGCTTCCCTAGCGGGATTGATCGAACATCAGGGGACCTTGTGGCAGGTGACCCCTTGGACCATTCTTGTATTGATGGAGAAACTAAGGACGGTTGAGCCGGTACAGGTTTCCATCGAAGAGATCGATTTATACCTTGCTGTAGCTTCTGCATTAGCAGATCAGAATATTCGAGACGTGGGTTTAATATCATCCATGGATGAGCTGCTGGATGACAAGTACCTCTGGCCCGTGCAAGAAGACGAAGACGAGGAGGAGTGGGAGGAAGAAGAACCTCGCGGCTATGAGCCGGATCCTTTTTACGGATATTATTATTTCAGCGGTGTGCTGCTAAAACAGGGAGTAGCGGAGTTCACGCGGATCATGAGCGGAAACGAGGACCTTGCTCCCAGGATCCGAGAGCTGTTGGCTTTGCTTAAACGTATCACCGCTGAATGATATTTAGCTGTAACCATTCTTAGGCAATTACGCTATGAAAAAAGCACACGCCATATTTTAGTGGTGTGTGCTTTCTGCGCATGAACAGCCTGTTACTTGCCTTGAATGCTCAGCTCGGCAAGATTCGGATTCCAATCGACCTGGCATCCCAGCTGTTTGAACAGGGAGGCTGGCACCATGACAGCGCCGTTAATCATACTTACCGGGGCGGACAATGCAATGGACTGTCCTTGAATGGCGGCTTCGGCCGAGTCGGGACGGAAAGTCACCGTAGTTTGGCCATATTGAAGCTTGTAACTGGTCCCTTCCTGAGTTGTAGAGGCCTCGAGAGAGCCTCCGAGCTCCTTCGCTATGCTTTTTACAGGGACGATAATCGAGTTATTCTTGTTGACTGCCGGGAAGGAGGCGGGGAGCAAGCTGCCGTTGATACGAATGGTGATCGGCCGCTGAATGGGAACCGGTGCGTATTCCATGCCGTCACCCGCATTTCGCGGGACGCCAACCTCGTTCCAATTGTTCGCCCCCCAGCCGAATACCTGGCCTTTGGCATCAATAGCCAGGCGATGGGTATCCCCGGCCGATGCCGATACGATCCGCTGCAGTCCTTTGACTTTAACGGCTGATCTGCCCTTTTTGCCGTCGTACATCCACAATTCGCCTTGTCGGCTCACCAGCAACGCATAACCAGGGGAAGCATAAACATTTCGAACCTGAAGGGACGGCTGAATGCTCACTGGCTTTACGTACAGCTTTCCTGTGCTAGAAGAAGCTGGGGTAGACCAATTCCATACCTTGCCGGAGCTGTCTATTCCATAAGCGTCATAGGCATGCTGCATGGAAATTTGCTTCAGTGCCGGCAAACCCTGTATTCGGACCGGTACGGAGAGGTGAAGCTGATTCTCTGAGGTGTTCACCGTTAACTTCCAGACAGATCCTGCCGAATCCAGCGCATAGATATAATCGGATGTCGACTGCAGCTGGACTATATTTTTCAAGCCACTAACTGAAATCGGCTGGCCAGAATCGCCGCTCTTCTGATCTCTCATCCACGCTTTCACGGACCCATCGCTTGCTAGACCCAAGCTGTACTTTTGCAGTGTCGTTACTTGCGAGATTCCGGATAAACCCGGGAGTGCTCGAGGAACCTGGGTTTCCCGGACGTAGCCCGGTCGTGATCCCCATTCCCAAACCGTACCGTCGCGTGCGACGCCTAATTGGTAACCATACCCGTCGGTAGCTATCGAGTTCAATGGTGGCAGTGTGTTGAGACGAACAGGTGCCACCATGCTGGAAACGGCCGTAGTATCGGGAATCCCGAGTTCGCCCAATAAGTTTCTTCCCCAGGTCCACACCGAGCCGTCTGCCCGGAGTCCGACCGAATAATAATTCCCGGCTGCCACCTGAACGAAAGCCGTTCCCAAAGCGGCGGTGCTGGAAGCTGACGCGGCCGGTGACTCTGCAGAGCTGGAAACCGATAACCGTGCTGCAGAATCCATGCGATCTCCCGGTTGAGTGGATGCTGCCGCAAACGAATGGGGTGATACCGCCGTCACAACCACTGCAGATAGCAGCACGCCTTGCATGAAGTGGGAATATTTCATGATCATCCTCCGTGTTCTTTTTACTTGAATCTACTAATCAAGACGCAAGCATCATACGGGAAGTTGCGCGGCCAAAGTGTAATCTTTATTGGAAAAGCTCCGTGTCCGGCCAACCGTTGCCCCGGCCACTGCCTACGCTTTATAATTCTATTTAGTAGAATCCAGCGGACTGGAGGGGGATATGATCGATCAGCAGGAGTATGGAAAATACGTGCTTGGATTGATGGATGAAGAAGAGGCTGAAGAAACTGTAGGGCCTATTGAAGAAGAGATGTTTTACGGCTATTTTCAAATCTATATGCCCAGTGGAAAAGGGGTGGAAGCTACGTTCGAGCCCTTGGAAGACGGTGATATCTTTTTAAAGCGAATCCTCCCGATCTATGAAATGCTGGATCCGCAGGACTTTCAAGGGGAATGGGTGCCCGGGTATTTTAACGGAAAATGTGACCATGTATCCGAAGAGGAGCTCAGGGATCTTGGCCAAAGGCATATCCTCGGGTTGAAGCAGCTGATGGACGATCATGCCGAGCTGGAGGAAGCGGTTGAGGCGTCGGCGTATCTCGGAACGGTCTCTGAAGTAGTCATCGTATCCGGCAGCGAATTCGAAAAATTCCGAGAGGAGTATGATCCCGTCGTACACGAATCGTTGTTTGAACTGGTGAGTGAGCATACTGATCATCAGGAACCTGTTCAAATGTTGAGCGAGGCTTATTATTCCATTGCCTGTGACTACTGGATTTCGTATTACCTCCAATGGCACCGCTACGGGCTTGAAGGTGACCCGCTTGCCCCGTATTTTGAGCTGTACAAGCTCGGATATTCGGCGATTTTTGCGAACGGTAAGCTGTATATCGGTAAGCCGTAGAAGTTGAAGCGGTTGTCGCAACAGAATCCTATGAAAAAGGCGTCCATCCAAGATGGCCGCCTTTTTGTGTTCGCTATAGTAATGATCAGTTTGATGTGCTTCGTACCTTGCCTTTCCTGAACAGCAACGGATAAAACAGAATGCCGCTGACGATCAACACAATGCCCAGCAGGAAGGTTTTCAAATCCGCTGTTCCCGCGATGATGACCCAAAGCGAATACAATGCCGCAAGCCCCGCGATCACGCCCTCGGTTACCCGTTCTTTGCGAGCCGTAAAGGTTTCTCCGGTCCAAATCAGCTTAATATGATAGAGTGAAGCAATCAAATAAGGGACCAGATAGGCAAGCGTGGCAATGTAAATGATAAAATCGAACGCCGCCGAGATCGAGCCGGAGATTGTCGACAGCAGCAAAACCTGACCGACCGCGTTTGAGATCCATAGCGACGTCTTCGGCATGCCCTTTCCGTTTTCCCTGGAAAAGGAAGGGAGAAACACGCCCAGCTTGGCGGCCTGAAACGGCACCTCGGCGCTCAGCAGCACCCAGCCGATCGTCGATCCAAGCAGGCTGATCAAACCCAGCGCAGCGAGGAGCTTGCCGCCGATCGGGCCAATTACCGCGGTAATACCGTCCACCAGCGGATTCTGGGAAGCCATCAGCTGATCCTGCGTAAGCAGTCCCATCGTCAGGATGCTGATGCCCACATACAGGACGATGGAGATGAGCAGCCCGGCAATGGTTGCGCGGCGGATGTCCTGCTTGCGGCGGGCCCGGGCGGCAAAGACCATAGCGGATTCGACGCCGATAAAAGCCCACAGCGTTCCAACGGCGGCGGCATTGACCTGGGACAGCAGGCTGAGCGTTTCGCCGCTATCATTGGTCCGAGGAGCCAGGAAGGGGCCGATGTTGCTTTTTTGAAAAGCGAATAAAGCAATGATAATAAACAAGGCAAAGCCAACCACTTTGGTTGCCGTCGCGATAAAATTCAATCGGCCCGCACCGTTCATGCCTTTCATGCAGATGGCGTGCGTGCCCCACAGCAGAAGCGAGCAGACGATAAATGTCAGCACATTGCCCGCCTTTAACGTGAATACTCCGGTATCCACCCACACCTTACCGCTGGTCAACACGGGAAAAAAGGTCGACAGGTAACTGGCGAAGGTTGTAATCACTGCTACGAACCCGGCAATATTGCCTACCCAGTATCCCCAAGTGGACATGAAGCCGGCAAGGCGGGAGCCATGTGAGCCTTCCCGGAACAGCTCCTTCGCATAAATTTGCGGCCCGCCGCTCAGCTCCGGTTTACGGACAGCCAGGCTTCCGAAAACCAGCGCCAGCATAAGAACCCCGAGCCCAGTCGCCAGCCAGGCCAGAATGACGCCCGCAGGGCTGGCCGCTTCGGACAGCGAGCGGGGCAGCATAAAAATTCCGGAACCGACCATATTTCCCACGACGAGAGCGGTCAAAATCCAGAATCCCAGTTTGTGTCTGGTCATGATGTCAAACTCCTTTTGAATGAATAGTACATCGACTTGTTGAAAAAACACTGACAAGTATTAATCATACACTTTCTTATGGTAAAGCACCAGAGTAAAATTCAGGGGAGCCAATTTTATGACGTTAAGCCCTCTATAGGTTTCGCTTGTCCATTCGGCGGGGAAGAATAAAGAAGATAGAACAAAGATGGAACAACTTTGCACAAGGAGCGTGGGAATTTTGAGAGAAATCCGTGAAGCGGGTCAAGGGTTTGTGATGGTGGAGGGTGATCGGGCGGTGGCGGAAATCACTTTTCAGCCCGTAGATGGCAGTACCATCGTCATTGATCATACGTATGTGTCCGAAGAGCTGCGAGGACAGCGGATCGGGGATGAACTGGTCAAAGCGGTGGTGGATATGGCCCGGAAGGAAGGCAAGAAGATTATTCCCGCCTGCTCATTTGCCCATGTTCAATTCAAGCGGCATAAAGACTATAAGGATGTGTGGCAGCAGGAAGAACGCTGATCGAACAATAAGAAATGAGGTGGGAGATGTGAAACGAAAAATACTCGTTACCGGTGCAGCCGGACGGATCGGAAGCTGTGTAGCGGATGGACTCCGCTCGACAGGCAAGTATGAAGTGGTCGCAACGGATATTCGGCCCGATCCGGAGCACGGAGTCGGCAAGCTGGACATCACGGATGGAGAGGCTGTGGCGGCAGCGCTGGAGGGTATCGATACGGTGCTTCATTTTGGCTGGGCTAAAGACGAAGACGATTTCCTCGGTAAAGTGCTTCCCATTAACGTGACAGGTGCTTATCACATTTATGAAGGCGCCCGTAAAGGCGGCGTATCGAGGGTTATTTTCGCGAGTTCCAATCATGCTACCGGTTTTTATAAAGTAGGAGAGCATATCAAGCCCGAGGATCACCGGCCCGACAGCTTTTATGGGCTCAGCAAAAGCTATATCGAGCTTCTGGGCCGTTACTATTCCGATAAGTACGGAGTTTCCTCCGTGAACATCCGGATCGGCAATTTTCCGGGCGATGACCGTCCACACTCGGACCGTACCGCTCATATTTGGATCTCCCGGCGGGATATGGTGCAATTGGCCGAATGCTGTATTGAGGCGGATCCATCCCTTAAATTTTTGACAATGTACGGAACCTCAGCGAATGACGACAATTATTATGATATCGGATATCTGCGCGAAAAAATCGGCTATGTGCCTAAGGACAACGCAGCGGATGTGCTGGCACGGCAGGGGCTGGACGAAGACGACATCAAGCAGGAGGAAGGGGTATACCAAGGCGGTCCAGGAGTAAAGAAGGAATAGGCATAAAAAATATGGTTCTGAATATATTTTCCCTGAGAAAACCGGGTTACTTTATAAAAAAGCCAAGGAGTTATGTCGTCTGCAGGCGGCGTAACTCCTTTTCTTATTGACTTGATCAATGAGTTTCGGCACAAAAAGCTTGCATTGGAGCATAAGAAAAACGTCTATCGACGTACCTTCAAAGAAGACAGACCGCATTTAGCTGAAGTTTTTCTTGCGATTATAGAATGGTTGGTTCAGCTTCGCTGAAATTTATAAATTCTATAATCTTAAGAAAAACGTCTATCGACGTACCTTCAAAGAAGACAGACCGCATTTAGTTGAAGTTTTTCTTGCGATTATAGAATGGTTGGTTCAGCTTCGCTGAAATTTATAAATTCTATAATCTTAAGAAAAACGTCTATCGACGTACCTTC